>JAXDPE010000019.1:0-2661 GCA_034668565.1 Sphingomonadales bacterium
ACATTGCGCCTGGAATCGACGAGATCGCGCGACAAACCGGCCTCGTCGCGGCAGAGATTTCCCGGTTCTTTGCCCTGTTCACCGCAACCACCAAGGTCGTCGCCTGCTACTCGCAGGGGGTCAACCAGTCGGCGCAAGGCACCGACAAGGTCAACGCGATCATCAATTGCCACCTGGCGACGGGGCGGATCGGCCGGCCCGGGATGGGGCCGTTCTCGCTGACAGGGCAGCCCAACGCCATGGGTGGGCGCGAGGTCGGCGGCCTCGCCAACATGCTTGCCGCCCACATGGGCTTTACGGGACCGGAGGTGGACCGGGTGCGCCGCTTCTGGAAGGCGCCCCGCATCGTCCATCACGAGGGGCTGAAGGCTGTCGGCATCTTCGAGGCCATCAAAACCGGGCGCATCAAGGCGCTCTGGATCATGGCGACCAATCCCGCGGTGTCTATGCCCGACGCCGACGGCGCCCGCGAGGCGCTGGACAAGCTCGACCTGCTCGTCGTCTCGGAGAACGTCATTCCGGCGGACACGATAACGGCCAAGGCGCACATCCTGCTGCCCGCCGCCGCCTGGGGCGAGAAGGACGGCACGGTCACGAACTCGGAACGGCGCATCACGCGCCAGCGCCCCTTCCTGCGGCTCCCCGGCGAGGCGAAGCCGGATTGGTGGATCGTCAGCGAGGTTGGCCGCCGCATGGGCTTCGCAGAGGCCTTCCCGTACCGCTCGGCCGCCGACATCTTCCGGGAGCACGCAGCGCTCTCCGCCTTCGAGAACGACGGCGCACGCGACTTCGACCTTAGCGGCTTCTCCGAACTGGACACCCAAGACTACAACGTGATGCCGCCGGTGCAGTGGCCGCTGCCGAAGGCCGCCACCGAGGGCCGACCGAGGCTCTTCGCAACGGGCGGCTTTTTCACGCCGGATCGCAAGGCCCGCTTCATCGCGCCCGAGCGGCCATCGCTCGCCTCCCCGATCAGCGAAGGCTTTCCGTTCCGGCTCAATACCGGCCGCGTGCGCGACCAGTGGCACACGATGACGCGGACCGGTAAAAGCCCGCGGCTCGGCTCCCACACCCCGGCCCCCTTCGTCGAGATTCATCCCGAGGATGCGGCCCGATCGGGCCTGCAATCCGGCGACCTTGCCCGCGTCACGACGGGTCTCGGCGAAGCCGTCCTGGAGGTCGTGGTAAGCGAGGGGCAGCAGCCGGGCTCGTTGTTCGCCCCGATCCATTGGAGCTGCGAGACCTCGTCCAGCGGCCGCGTCGGCGCGCTCGCCCAGCCGATCGTCGACCCGTTCTCCGGCCAGCCCGAGCTGAAGGCGACCCCGGCCCAGATCACGGCCGCCCCGGTTCGGCTGCGGGGCTTCGTCCTGTCGCGCAAGGCGGCCGCGCTGCCGGCTGGGACGTGGTGGGCGAAGGTGGCCTTGACCGGCGGCACCGGTACCCTGTTTGCGACCGAACTCTCCTCGCGCGAGGTGGCGGGCTGGGCACCCGTCCTTTTTCCCGAGGCCGAGCTCGCCGAATACGCGGATGCCGCGGCCGACATCTATCGATGCGCGGCCTTCGCGGATGGGAAACTGGAGGGCGCGATCTTCGTCGCCCCGGTCGCGGCGCGGCCGCATTGGGACGCGGTGAAGAGCCTGTTCGCGGGCGAGGACGCCGCGACCTCGCCGCGGCTCGCCCTCTCCGGCTTGGCGACGGACGGGCTCGATTCAGGCCCCTTGATCTGCGCTTGCTTCGGCGTGGGCCTGCGCACGATCCAGGACGCGATCCTCACCCAGGGCGCCACGACGCCGGAGGCGATCGGCGCCGCGCTCCGCGCCGGCACCAATTGCGGCTCCTGCGTGCCCGAGCTGCGCAAGATCATCGGCCGCGAACTCGCCACGCAAGCGGGCTGAGCGGCGGCTAACGCCGGGTCGTTCGGGGCTCAGGTCAGAAACGGCACCTCTATCAGGAGGAAGAAGCCGTTGATCATCAGGAGCGCGCCAAGCAGGCCGACCACGCCACCCAGGAAAGCGAGCCAGCCCAGCTCCGCAACGATCGAGACGGAGATCAGGACGATGGCAATCTGCAGCAGCGCTTCGGCATAGTCGAAGTACGGATCCTGCTTGAGGGCATGATCGCGTTTGGCCTCTTCGGCCTGCGCGCGGGCGAGGAGCTCCTTCTTCCCCTCCCGCGTGTCCGGCTCGGATTCGTATCGGGCGGCCGTCTTTCTGTAGGTTTCCATCTTGGCCCTGACGGCCTCTCTCGCCGCCTCAGGCAGGCTCGGGTCGTTGGCGAAGGCGATTTCGAATGAATCCGCCGCCAACACGAAGCTTGTCTGGCGTATGCTCTTGGCCTGATAGAACGAGTAGATGTTCGAAGCCTGGATGTTCGAACTCAGCGCTTCTTTGGCCGCATTCTGTCCGCCCAGCCCGGTGATCGCGAGCAGCATCGCAAAGACGGCAATCACGATGGCGGTCCGCTGTTTGAACCGGTCCGTCTCGCGGTCTTTATCCATGAACTCGGCTGCTTCGTCCGCCTTCATTATTTCCCCCCTGGCTTGTAATTGACGAGAATAGCCCGCCGCGCAGGCCTCGGCATTCAGCGGATCTGCACCCGACCTTCCCGCTTCGCGCTCACCGTTCCCTGCGCCCGGATAAAGACCATGACGTCGTTGGCGAT
>JAXDPE010000020.1:0-15594 GCA_034668565.1 Sphingomonadales bacterium
CTTCGGAGTTCGAAGTGCCCCTCCACCTGGCTTCGCCTGGTCCCCCTCCCCTGCAAATGCAGGGGAGGAATTGAGGGGTATCGCCCATGACCGCCCGCGCCCTTTTCCCGGCCGACACGCTCAGCGCCGACCAGCGCCGCCAGGTCGAGGCCCTGAGCGGCTCGGTCACGCCCGAGCAGGCGCGCTGGATCAGCGGCTATTTCGCCGGGCTCGAAGCCGGAATCGCCCGGCTCGCCGGCGACGGCGCGCTTCCCGCCGGCGCCGCGGCCGCGGTCCGGACCCTCACGGTCCTTCACGGCGGCGAGACCGGCAACTCGGCGGGCCTCGCCCGGGCCTTCGCGGCCGCGGCCGCGGACCAGGGCCTCGTCGCTCAGGTCGAGGACATGGCCCGCTACAAGCCGCGGCGGCTGCGCGAGGAGCAGGACCTGCTCGTCATCGTCAGCACCCATGGCGAAGGCGATCCGCCGCAGCCGGCGCTCGACTTCTTCGAATATGTCGAGGGGCCCAAGGCGCCGAAGCTTCCCGAGCTTCGCTATTCTGTGCTCGCGCTCGGCGATTCCACCTACGAACATTATTGCGAGGCCGGACGGCGCCTCGACCGGCGCCTGGAAGCGCTCGGAGCGGCCCGGCTTTCGGAGCGGGCCGAATGCGACGTCGATTATGACGAGACGGCAGCACAGTGGCGCGCCGAGGCGCTGGCCCTGCTTGTTGCCCAGGCCGGGGCGGGCTGCGAGGTGTCCGCCCCGGCTGACCCCGCATTTCCGGCGCCGACCGCCCACGACAAGCGCAATCCCTTCCGGGCGCGGATCATCGACAAGCTGACCATCGTCGGCCGCGATTCGACCAAGGAGACCCGCCATGTCGAGCTCGACATCGCGGGCTCGGGCCTCGTCTACGAGCCCGGCGACGCGCTCGGAGTTGTCGCCCGCAACGATCCGTCCGTCGTCGGGGCGCTGCTCGACGCGACTGGCCTTTCGGGTGACGAACCGCTGACGATCAAAAGCGAAACCGTCAGGCTGGCCGAGGCGCTCGAAAGCCATTTCGAGATCGCGATCACGCCGCCCCGGTTCCTCGATCATTGGGCCGCCGTGACGGGTTCGGCGGAGCTTCGGCGGCTGAGCGGAGACGAAGGCAAGGCCGAGCGCCAATCCTGGCTTCGCGCCCACCACATCGTCGACATAGTGAGGCGATTCCCGGCGAAAAATGTCGATTCCTCCACGTTCGTGGCGGGGCTCAGGCCGCTCCAGCCGCGGCTCTACTCGATTTCGTCCAGCCTCTCGGCGATGCCCGACGAAGCCCATATCACGCTCGCCCCGGTCCGCTACGAGCTCCACGGCGAAGCCCGCCACGGCGTCGCCTCCGCCCATCTCGCCGACCGGGGCGCAGTCGGCGATACCCTCCCCGTCTATATCCAGGCGAACGAGCAATTCCGGCTTCCGGAAGATGACAAGGCGATCATCATGATCGGCGCCGGCACCGGCATCGCCCCCTATCGCGCCTTCCTCCAGGAGCGCGAGGCCCGGGGCTCGACCGGAAAATCATGGCTGTTCTTCGGCGAGCGCAATTTCAGGAGCGACTTCCTCTACCAGGCGGAATGGCAGGGCTGGCTGAAGGACGGCCTGCTCGGCCGGATGGACGTCGCCTTCTCGCGCGACCGCGCCGGCAGAAGCTACGTTCAGGACCGGATGGTCGAGCGCGCCGGCGATCTCTTCGCCTGGCTCGAGGACGGCGCCCATCTCTATCTGTGCGGAGACGCGGCCCGGATGGCGCCCGACGTCCACGAGACCCTGATCTCGATCGTCGCCGAGGAGGGCCGCCTCCAGCGCGAGGGCGCCGAGGAATATGTCCGGGCCCTCCAGCGCAGCCATCGCTACCAGAGGGACGTCTACTGACATGGCCGATTCAGCGACCCTGGTGGACCGGAGCAGGGACCTCTCGCAGCGGCTCGACCGGCTCAGCGCCGACGAGACCCTGAAGCGCGACAGCAACTATCTGCGCGGAACGATCGCGACCGGGCTTCTCGACCGGATCACGGGCGCCGTCGCCGCCGACGACACCCGGCTGATGAAGATCCACGGCATGTACCAGCAGGACGACCGCGACCTGCGCGACGAAAGGCGGCGCCAGAAGCTGGAGCCCGCCTATCGCTTCATGATCCGGGTCAGGCTCCCGGGCGGGGTCTGCACCCCGGAGCAATGGCTGAAGCTCGACGCCCTTGCCCGGACGCATGGCGGGGATCAGCTTCGGCTGACCACCCGCCAGACCTTCCAGTTCCACTGGGTGCTCAAGGAAGACGTCCGCTCGACCATCCAGGGCCTTCACGAAGCCCTGCTCGACACCGTCGCGGCCTGCGGCGACGTTTCGCGCAACGTCATGTGCGCCGCCGATCCCGAGGATTCGGCGCTTCACGCGGAGGTCGTCGCGGCTGCCCGGACGGTCAGCGACGAATATCTGCCGAGGACGCGCGCCTATCACGAAATCTGGTATGGCGAGGACAAGGTCGCCGGCTCCGACGCCGAAGAGGAGCCTTTCTACGGCGCCACCTATTTGCCCAGGAAGTTCAAGATCGGCTTCGTCGTCCCGCCGTCCAACGACATCGACGTCTACACACAGGATCTCGGCTTTATCGCCATCCAGGGCCCCGGCGGACTGGAAGGCTTCAACGTCGCCATCGGCGGCGGCATGGGCCGGACCGAGAACGAGCCGCGGACCTATCCGCGGCTCGCCGACGTGATCGGCTATATCGCCAAAGACCGGCTGGTCGCGACCACCGGAGCGGTGATGGCGGTCCAGCGCGATTACGGCAATCGCGCCGAGCGCAACCGCGCCCGCTTCAAATATACGATCGACGACAAGGGGCTGGGCTGGATCAAGGCGGAGATCGAATCGCGCCTGGGCGCCCCGCTCGAGCCGGCGAGGCCCTTCCACTTCATCGCCAACGGCGACGTTTTCGGCTGGCGCGAGACGGCGAACGGCCGCTCCAACTGCACGCTCTATGTCGAGAGCGGCCGGCTCTCCAATCGACCCGGCCGCTCCTGGCTGGACGGCTTGCGGGCGATCGCCTCCGTCCTTGGCGGCACATTCCGGGTCACGCCCAACCAGAATCTCATCATAGCAGGCGTCGCGCCCGGGGACCGGCCGGCGATCGAGGCCCTGCTCGCCGAGCACGGCCTCGCCGACGGCGGCCGGGAGAGCGCGATCCGGCGCAACTCGATCGCCTGCGTCGCCCTTCCGACCTGCGGTCTCGCCATGGCGGAGGCCGAGCGCTACCTGCCCGACATCCTCGGCCGGATCGAAGCGATCCTCGCGCGGCACGGCCTCGCCGAAGCACCGATCACCTTCCGGATCAGCGGCTGCCCCAACGGCTGCTCCCGTCCCTATGTCGCCGAGATCGCACTGACCGGCCGGGCGCCGGGCAAGTACAATCTCTACCTCGGCGGCGGCTTCCACGGCCAAAGGCTAGCCCGGATGGTTCGCGAGAATATCGGCGAGGCGGAGATACTGAGCGTGCTCGAAGACCTGCTCGGCCGCTACGCCGGCGAGCGGGAACCGGACGAACGGCTCGGCGATTTCGTCGAGCGGATTTCCTACCTGGCGAGCGAGCAGCAAATTCCGGGGCGGATCAGCCCGATCATCTGAACAGGGAAATCAATTCGGCGGCCAGCCGCTCGGTAAAGGACCAATCGATTGTCTACTAATTTAATCAAGTTGCAGAAAGGGATACCCGCCATGAGATCCGTTCGAGCCTTGACCGCCGCCCTCGCCGCAGCCTTGCTCCTCTCGGGCTGCGGCGGGAAACCGGAGCAGCAGCGCCGCGAATTGCTCAATGTCTCCTACGATCCGACGCGCGAGCTCTACCGCGACGTCAACGAGAGCTTCGCCCGCAAGTGGAAGGCCGAGACCGGCCAGGATCTCGAGATCCGCCAGAGCCACGGCGGCTCCGGCAAGCAGGCCCGTTCGGTGATCGACGGCCTCGGGGCGGACGTCGTCACCCTGGCCCTCGCCTACGATATCGACGAGATCGCCCAGCGCGCCAAGCTTCTGCCCACGAACTGGCAGACCCGCCTGCCCGACAATAGCAGCCCCTACACCTCGACGATCGTCTTCCTCGTTCGCAAGGGCAATCCCAAGCATATCACCGACTGGAACGATCTCGTGCGCCCCGGCGTCAAGGTCATCACCCCCAACCCCAAGACCAGCGGCGGCGCGCGCTGGAATTATCTGGCGGCCTGGGGATATGCGCAGCGCAAATACGGCTCTCCCGACCGCGCCCGCGAATATATGACCCGGCTGTTCCGCAACGTCCCCGTGCTCGACAGCGGCGCCCGGGGCGCGACCACGACCTTCGTCGAAAGGGCCCAGGGCGACGTCCTCCTTTCGTGGGAGAACGAGGCCTTCCTCGCCGTCAACAAGCTCGGCAAGGGCCAGTTCGAGATCGTCGTCCCCTCCCTCTCCATCCTCGCCGAACCGCCCGTCGCCGTGGTCGACAAGGTCGTCGACCGCAAGGGCACGAGGGCGGCGGCCGAGGCTTATCTCAAATATCTCTACACGCCCGAGGCGCAGGAGCTCATCGCCCGGAATTATTACCGGCCGCGCGACCCCACCGTCGCCGCCCGCCACAAGGCGCAATTCCCCGACGTCCCGATGCTGACCATCGACAAGGATTTCGGCGGCTGGGCCAAAGCTCAGAAAACCCATTTCGCCGACGGCGGGGAGTTCGACCGAATTTTCAAAACCGCGAAGCGCTGACAGGCGCACCGACCGGGCTCCGGCTCCCCCGGGGCTCCCGACGTTCAACGGAGGACCCAATGCGATATCTACTCCTGGCCAGCGCCGCGCTGGCCGCTGCCCCCGCTTGCGCCCAGTCGCCCGAGCCGGATTCCGCCCCGCCTGCCGCCAAGGTCGCCGAGACCGAGGCCGCCCCTGCCGCCCAAGGCGACGACATCGTCGTCACGGCGCGCCGCCGGGACGAGCAGCTTCAGGACGTGCCGCTGGCCATTTCGGTGCTGGGCGGCGCCCAGCTCGACAAGACGGGCAGCATCAACGTCGCCCGGCTCTCCCAAATCCAGCCATCGGTGCAATTCTTCAGCACCAACCCGCGCAACTCGGCGGCCAACATTCGCGGCCTCGGGGCGCCGTTCGGCCTCACCAACGACGGTATCGAGCAGGGCGTCGGAATCTATATCGACGAGGTCTATTACAGCCGGATCGCGGTCGCGACGTTCGACTTCCTCGACGTCGAGCGGGTCGAGGTGCTCCGAGGCCCGCAGGGAACCCTCTACGGCAAGAACACGACGGCCGGCGCGATCAACATCGTCACCAAGGCCCCCACGTTCCAGCCCGAGGGCCGGCTCGAGCTGTCGCTGGGCAATCTCGACTATATCGCCGCCAAGGCCTCGATCTCCGGGCCGATCGTCGGCGACAAGCTCGCGGTGCGGCTGGCCGCGTCGAAGAGCCGGCGGCGGGGCACGATCTTCAACGTCGCCAGCGACCGCTGGGTGAACGAGCAGGACAATCTCGGCCTTCGCGGCCAGCTGCTCTGGCGCCCGAGCGCCGACCTCGATGTTACTTTGTCGGGCGACTATAATCGCCAGAACCCGGAATGCTGCGCCCAGATCTACGTTCGCACTGGCGCCACCCAACGCCCGCTCAGCCGCCAATATGCGGCGCTCGCCGCGGCCTTCCACTACGCGCCGCCGAGCACGAATGCGTTCGACCGGCTCACCGACCTCGACACCCCGCTTGACGCCTTCCAGGAGATCGGCGGCGTCGCGCTTCGGGCGAAATGGGACGTCGGGCCGGGCACGCTCACCTCCGTCACCGCCTGGCGGTTCTGGAACTGGGGGCCGTCGAACGACCGCGACTTCACCGGGCTTCCGATCACCACCGTCTCGGCCAACCCTTCCAAGCAGGACCAATATTCGCAGGAGCTTCGCTATGCGGGCTCGAGCGGGAGCCTCGATTATGTCGCCGGCCTGTTCGCCTACCGGCAGAAGCAGCATACGACCGGCGCCCAGGAGCAGGGCCCAGCGGCGAGCCGCTGGCTGCTCAACCCGACGAGCGCCAACGCCAACAACCCGGCGGTCCTGAACGGCCTTCGGTCGGAGAACGACATCCGGCTCTCCTCGACCAGCCTCGCCGCTTTCGGCCAGCTCAGCTGGCGGGTGACGGACCGCCTCCGGCTCCAGCCGGGCCTCCGGGTGAATTACGACAAGAAGGACGGTTCCTACGTCGCCGTCGTCACCACCGGCGCCGGCAGCACCACGCTCAACAGCGACCAGCGCGGGATATTGGCGCCGCAAAGCTACGAGGCGAAGTTCAGCGACTGGAACGTATCGGGCGATTTCACCGCCGCCTACGACATCACCCCGGACGTGCTCGCCTACGCGACCTACGCCAAGAGCTTCAAATCGGGCGGCATCAACCTGGCCGGCCTTCCCCTCGACGCCTCGAACAACCCCATCCTGGGCGCGGCGACGGTGAAGCCGGAGAAGGTCGACCATTTCGAGCTGGGCCTGAAGACCCAGTTCCTCGATCACCGGGCCACCCTCAACCTCGCGGCCTTCTGGACGAGCATCAAGGATTACCAGGCGACCGTCACCAACGGCCAGCTCGGAGTGCTTCGCGGCTATCTCGCCAATGCCGACAAAGTCCGGGTGCGGGGCGTCGAGGCGGATTTCTCGTTCAGGCCGAGCAAGAGGCTCAACCTCTACGCCAGCGGCGCCTTCACCGATCACGAATATGTGAAGTTCGTCGACGCCCCCTGCCCGCCCGAGCTCGCCGGCGGCGCCGCCGCGACCGCCGCCAACCCGGCCAGCGCCCCGGGGACTCCCGGCGGCTTCAGCCCGGCCAATTGCGACATTTCCGGCCAGTGGCTGCCCGGCATTTCGAAATGGGCCTTCTCCTACGGCGGCGAATATAATCTGCCGGCCACGCTGTTCGGGCGATCCGGCGAAGCCTATGTCGGAGTCGATGGCAGCACGCGATCGCGCTTCTCGTCCAACCCGTCCCGCTCCGCTTACACCGATATAGAGGGCTATTCGCTCGCCAGCTTCCGGGTCGGCTTCCGCACCGACGGTGGCTGGAACGCCTTTGCCTGGGTTCGAAACGCCTTCGACGCCGAATATTACGACGTGCTCGCCACCCAATCGGGGAGCACCGGCCTGATCGTCGGCCAGCCGGGCGATCCGCGGACCTTTGGCCTGACCGTCCAGGCACATTTTTAGAGAGGAATTTGCCGACCCAGATTAACAACCCAGGTTACACAATTTTGTCGTGACGCAACCGGAACCGTCATCTTAAAAACTGAGTTTTCCAGCTCGCTTAATCGCGGCTTTCAGGGGCGACCGCTTGCGACACGTCGCGGCTCAGGGAAAAGGAAAGATCGCGCTCGCGGCGGTCGCGCTGGCCGCCGCCCTGATTGTCATCCCGGCCCTTGCCCTGCAGCGACCGGATGCGCCTCAGCCGGCCCCGCCTCCCGCAGCCCTCGCCCCTCCGCCGGCGGAAGACGGCCAGTGGACGATGCCGTCGAAAGACTATGCCAGCACGCGCTACAGCGGCCTTGCCGAGATAAATCGCCAGTCGGTGAAGGGGCTTCAGGCGGTCGTGAACGTCGGTACCGGCAATCTGCGCGGCCACGAGGCGGCGCCGCTGGTGGTCGGCTCGACGATGTACATCGTCACGCCGTTTCCAAACGACGTCTACGCTCTCGACCTCACGAAACCCGGCGCGCCGGTCAAATGGCGCTTCTCGCCCAAGCCGCGGCCGACCTCGCAAGGGGTCGCCTGCTGCGACGTCGTCAACCGGGGCGGCGTCTATGCCGACGGGCGCCTGTTCTTCAACACGCTGGACGGCCAGACCATCGCCCTCGACGCGGGCAGCGGCCGGCAGGTCTGGCGCGCCCAGCTCGCCGACATCAACAAGGGCGAGACCATCACCATGGCGCCGCTCGTCGCCGACGGAAAGGTGCTGGTCGGCAATTCGGGCGGCGAGTTCGGGGTTCGCGGCTGGCTTGCCGCCCTCGACGCCGGCTCGGGCGCCCTGGTCTGGAAGGCGTACAGCACCGGCCCGGACAAGGACGTCCTGATCGGCCCCGGCTTCAAACCTTTCTACGCGATGGACCAGGGCAAGGACCTCGGGGTCGCCAGCTGGCCCGGAGAGCAGTGGAAGATCGGCGGCGGCACCGTCTGGGGCTGGATCAGCTACGATCCCAAGCTCAAGATGGTCTATTACGGCACCGGCAATCCGGGGCCCTGGAACCCCCAACAGCGGCCCGGCGACAATAAGTGGACCACCGGGGTCTTCGCCCGCGACGTCTCGACTGGTCAGGCGCGCTGGTTCTACCAGTCCAACCCGCACGACCTGTACGACCATGACGACATCAACGAGTCGATCCTGCTCGATCTGCCGATCGGCGGCCGCACCCGCCCGGTACTGGTGAGGCCGAGCCGCAACGGCTTCATGTACGTGATCGACCGGATCACCGGCCAGGTCTATTCGGCCGACCCCTACGGCTATATCAACAGCGCCAGCGGGGTCGACCTCAAGACCGGCCGGCTCGTCCCCGTCGCCTCCAAGGAGCCGAAGGAAGGCTATGTGGTGCGCGGCATCTGCCCCGCAGCGCCCGGGGCCAAGGACTGGAATCCCTCCGCTTACAGCCCGCGCACGGGTCTTCTCTACGTGCCACATCTCAATTTGTGCATGGACGAAGGCGCGATGGACGCGAACTATATCGCGGGCACCCCCTATGTCGGCATGGACGTGAAGATGTACGCCGGGCCGGGCGGCAATCGCGGGGTGCTCACTGCCTGGGATCCGGTCCGGCGCAAGGCGGCCTGGGAGATTAAGGAGGACCTGCCGCTGTGGAGTGGAGCGCTGGCGACGGCCGGCGATCTCCTTTTCTACGGAACGATGGACGGCTGGTTCAAGGCGGTCGACGCGGCCGACGGCAAATTGCTCTGGCAGGTCAGGCTGGCAAGCGGGATCATCAGCCAGCCGGTCAGCTACCGGGGCCCCGACGGCCGCCAATATATCGCGGTCCTGTCGGGAGTGGGCGGCTGGTCCGGGGCCCTCGTCGCGGCCGGCCTCGACGCCCGCGACCCGACCGGCGCGCTCGGCTTCGTCAACGCGATGCGGGATCTGCCTCTGCGCACCAAAGCGGAAGGGAGGCTCTATGTCTTCGCCCTTCCGCACGGCTGAGGCCCTGCTCGTCCTGGCGCTCGCGGCAGGCCTCGCCGGCTGCGACCGCGAGACCCGCGATTCACGCGGCACGCCGCTGCCCGAAACCGGCCCCTCCGCCGACCGGCTGGATCCGCGCCCGGCGGCTTATGAAGGCAACGCCTTCCAGATCGCCCAGGGCCAGCGTTACTACGCCTGGATGAACTGCTCCGGCTGCCACTTCCACGGCGGCGGCGGAATCGGACCTCCGCTGATGGATTCCGACTGGCGCTACGGCGGATCGATGCGGCAGATCGTCGACACGATCCTGGAAGGCCGGCCCAACGGCATGCCTTCGTTCAAGGGTCGGATCACCGAGGCGCAGGCCTGGCAGCTCGCCGCCTTCGTCCGCTCAATGTCCGCGCAGCCGCGCCGGGACGCACTTCCAAGCCGGGGCGACGAGATGAGCAATCGCGAGCCGCTGAGCCTTTCGGAGCAGGAGCCGATCCTGAAGACGACCCCCGAATCCGACCAGGCCAAGCCGAGATGAAGCGGCGGCAAGCCTCGGCCCCCTTCAATTCCTCCCCGCGATTTCGCGGGGAGGGGGACCATGCGAAGCATGGTGGAGGGGCCTTTCTGAGTCCGCAGGACCCCTCCACCGTCCTTCGGACGGTCCCCCTCCCCTGCAAATGCAGGGGAGGAATTAGAAGGGGTATGCGGCCTGTCGGTCGAGCCCTCGCCCTCCTCGCCCCCCTCGCGCTTGCCGCCTGCGACGGCATCCAGTCGACGACCGGCGGCGACGGCTGGCATGGCGAGCGCTTCAACAGCCTCTTCACCCTGTTCATGATCGTGACCGGGATCGCTTATGTCCTGGTCCTTGCCTTCCTCGCCGCCGCAATGCTGCGCAGGCGCGGCGAAGGGCGGGACGGCCCGGGCGAAAGCGAAGCGCCGGACGAAGGCGGGGTCTCCCGGACGCTGGTCGGCTGGATCGGCCTCATCGCGCTCGGCCTCACCATCCTCACGCTCGGCAGCTATTTCGCCGATCGCGGCGCGGCGCGGGCGGCGGCGAACCCCGCTCTTGAGATCAAGGTGACCGCCAACCAATGGTGGTGGGACGTCGAATATGTCGGCGCCACCCCCCAGGCGACGGTCAGGACGGCCAACGAGCTCCATCTGCCGGTCGGGGTTCCGGCCCACATCATCCTCGTCTCGAACGACGTCATCCACAGCTTCTGGATCCCCAACCTCGCCGGCAAGCAGGACATGATCCCGGGCCGGGTGCTCGACGCCACCCTGACTCCGAGCCATGTCGGCGAATATCGGGGCCAGTGCGCCGAATATTGCGGCGTCCAGCACGCCCATATGGCGCTCGACGTGAAGGTCGAATCGCGCTCGGACTTCCTGCGCTGGCGGGCCGCCCAGCTTCTCCCCGCCAGGCCGCCGACGACCCCGCTCCAGCAGGCGGGCTACAATTATTTCATGGGCCGCGAGTGCAGCGCCTGCCACAACATCACCGGGACTTCCGCCAACGCCCAGGTCGCTCCGGACCTGACTCACCTCGCCAGCCGCAAGACGATCGCCGCGGGCACCCTGCCGATGACCCGCGGCCATCTCTACGGCTGGGTCGCCGACCCGCAGGGACCCAAGCCGGGGAACAACATGCCCTATATCGGCCTCGAGCCTGCCGAGCTTCATGCCGTCGTCGCCTATCTGGAGTCGCTGAAATGAGCGACGAACGCACCCGAGAGCTCCGCGACGGTCCGAACCTCACCGGCGAGGCGCTTCACGACCGTCTCGCCGGCACCTGGAGCCGAAGGCCCGGCCTCATCGGCTGGTTCACCACCGTCGACCATAAGGAGATCGGGCGGCGCTACATGGTCACGGCGATGATCTTCTTCGCCTTGGCCGGGATCCTCGGGCTGCTGATCCGGACCCAGCTGGCGAAGCCGGACAGCGGGCTGATCACGGCCGATCGCTACAATCAGATCTTCACCATGCATGGGACGACGATGATGTTCCTGTTCGCCGTGCCGGTGATGGAGGCGATGGCCATCTACCTGGTGCCGCTGATGCTCGGCACCCGTAACATCTCCTTCCCCCGCCTCAACGCCTTCAGCTATTTCGTCTATCTCGCCGGAGGGGTGATGGTGTGGGTGGCCTTCCTCCTCAACGTCGGGCCCGACGCGGGGTGGTTCTCCTACGTGCCGCTGGCCGGCCCCGAATTCTCGCCGGGCAAGAGGGTCGATTTCTGGGCCCAGATGGTCACCTTCACCGAGGTCGCCGCGCTCGCGGTCGCGGTCGAGCTGGTTTCGACGATCCTCAAGCAGCGCGCGCCGGGCATGAGCCTGGCGCGGATGCCGCTCTTCGTCTGGGGCGTATTGGTGACCGCCTTGATGGTCATCTTTTCCATGCCCTCCATCGCTTTGACCTCCTCGATGCTGATCGGCGACCGGCTCGTCGGCACCCAATTCTTCAACCCGGTCGAAGGCGGCGACCCCTTGCTCTGGCAGCACCTTTTCTGGTTTTTCGGCCATCCGGAAGTCTACATCATCTTCATCCCCGCACTGGGTTTCGTCAGCCAGATCACGGAGACATTCTGCCGGCGTCCGGTGTTCGGATATCCGGTGATGGTGCTGGCATTGGTGTCGATCGGGCTGCTCGCCTTCGGCCTCTGGGTCCACCACATGTTCGCCACCGGACTGCCGAGGGTCGGCTACAGCTTCTACACCGCGGCGAGCATGGCCGTGGCGATTCCGAGCGGGATCCAGATCTTCTGCTGGATCGCGACGATCTGGCTCGGCCGCCCGCGTTACCAGACGCCGTTGCTCTACGTCGTCGCGTTCGTGGTCACCTTCGTCGTCGGCGGCCTTTCCGGGGTGATGGTGGCGAGCGTTCCGCTCGATCTCCAGCTCCACGACAGCTATTTCGTCGTCGCGCATTTCCACTACGTGCTGATCGGCGGAGCGGTATTCCCGCTGCTCGGCGCCTTCACCTACTGGTTCCCCAAGATCACCGGGCGGATGATGTCGGATCCGATCGGCAAGTGGAGCCTGGGGCTGCTCTTCGCCGGCTTCAACATCGCCTTCTTCCCGATGCACTTCCTGGGGATGATGGGCATGCCGAGGCGGGTCTACACCTATCCCGCGGGCATGGGTTGGGACCAGCTCAACATGATCGCGACGGTCGGCGCCTTCATCACCGCCGCCGCCGTTCTCCTCTTCGTCCTCAACGCCCTCGTCTCGCTGAAGCGCGGCCGGGTCGCGGGCGCCGACCCGTGGGGAGGATCGAGCCTCGAATGGGCCGTGAGCTCGCCCCCGCCGGCCTATAATTTCGCTCATATTCCGGTGATTTCGAGCCGAACTCCGCTGTGGGACGCCCCCTCCGGGATGCCGGTGGCGACCGGGCTCGCGGTCGAGCATCGCGAGCTCCTCCTGACAAGCGTGCTGGACGCCGTGCCCGACGTCCGCGAGCCCTCGGTGGACCCGAGCCCCTGGCCGTTCATCGCCGCTATCTCGACCACGGCCCTCTTCATTGCCTCGATCTTCACGCCCTGGGCCCTGGTGTGGCTGTCGATCCCGACGGCGGCGACGTTGATCGCCTGGTTCTGGCCGAAGCCCGGCGGCGCCCTGGAAGCGGGGAGAGGATGATGGCCGAGCCCCGCTTCACCACCGATCTTTCCGGCCTCCCTGATTATGCCTTCGGCCACCGCAGCCTCACCTGGTGGGGCGTGATGGCCTTCATGGTGATCGAGGGCGTGGCGTTCGCGATGGCGATCGCGGCCTATTTCTTCCTGATGAACCACCAGGACCATTGGCCGCCGCAACCGGTGCTCCCGCCGAACCTGCTCGCCGGGATCCTCTTCACCCTGGTCATGCTGGCCAGCGAAATCCCCAACACGATGATCAAGAAGGCGGCCGAGAAGCTGGAGACAGGGCCTGTTCGCATCGGGCTGGTCGTCATGACGCTGATCGGAATCGTCCTCTTCGTCATCCGCGCCTTCGAGTTCGCCTCGCTCAACGTAAGCTGGACCGACAATCCCTACGGCTCGGTGATCTGGATGCTGCTCGTCCTCCACACGAGCCACATCCTCACCGATTGGGTCGACACCGCGACCCTGACCGCGCTGATGTTCACCCGCCACGGGGAGAGCGGCCGGCGCTTCGCGGACGTCAGCGAGAACAGCCTTTACTGGCGGTTCGTGTGGCTCGTCTGGCTGCCCATCTATCTGCTCATCTACTGGGTCCCGAGGTGGGTGGCATGAACCGGAGCCGGGAGGAAAAGAGGCCGGGCGCGCGGGAGCATCTCCGTCCCTGGTCCGGCCTGATCGCGGTTCTGCTCGGCTGGGCGCTGATCCACCAGATCGGGTCCAATTCCGCTTTCGACAAATGCGCCGCCGCCGATCCTGTGCCGATGGCGTTGCTGGGCCTCGCCGGCCTGTCGATCCTGCTCGTCGGCGGCCTCCTCTCGCACGGCGTCTGGAAGCGGGGCGATTCCGAGACTCCGGCCCGGCGGTTCCTCGGCTTGGTTGGTTCGGGGATGTGCGCCTTGTTCGCCGTGGCCCTCGTCTTCCAGACCATCTCCTCGTTCATCATCCCCCAATGCTTCGCCTGAGCCGCCTCGCCTTGCTCCCGCTGCTGGCCGCCAGCCCGGCTCTGGCCCATGGCGCGGAAAGCGGGCCGATCGGCTGGACGCTTGCTCCCCAGGTTGCGATCCCGCTCTTCCTGACCGCCTTGCTTTACGGCATCGGCGCGTGGCGTCTTCGCCGCCGCTCCCGGCTCGGCCGCGGCGAGCGCGCCAAGGGTGCCACGCTCTTCGCTTCGGGCTGGCTGGTCCTCGCGCTCGCTCTCACCTCGCCGCTCCACGAGGGCGGCGAGCAAAGCTTCACCCTCCACATGATCGAGCATGAGCTGGTCATGCTCGCGGCCGCCTGGCTGCTCGCGGCCTCGCGGCCGCTGCCGGTCTTCCTCTGGGCGCTTCCGCACGAGATGCGAGGCCGGGTCGGAGCGCTGGGCACCGCCTCCTGGCTGTCCGCGCCCTGGCGCTTCCTCACCGATCCGGTGGTTGCGACGATCGTGCAGGCGCTCATGCTCGTGGCCTGGCACATGCCGGCTTTGTTCGACCGGGCGCTGGGTAGCGAAGCCTGGCACGTCGGCCAGCACCTCTGCTTCCTTGGCAGCGCCCTGCTCTTCTGGTGGGCGATGGCGAACGGGCGTGGCACCGGCTACGGTCTTGCCGCTCTGTGCCTGTTCGCGACCTCCCTCGTCGGCGGGATGCTGGGCGCTCTGATGAGCGTCTCGGCGAGCCCCTGGTACCGGGGCTATGCCGCGATGGCCATGACTCCCCTCGGCCTCGATCCGGCCGAGGACCAGCATCTGGCGGGGCTTTTGATGTGGATCCCGGGCGGCCTGGTCCACGCCGGCGCCGCCTTGTTCTTCCTCTACAAGTGGCTGAAAGCCAGCGAGGTGAGCCATGCCGTCGCCGCGGAATAAGCCCGGCATCCTCGTCGCGGGAGCGCTCGGCGCCGTGATCCTGGTCGGCGGGCTTGGGGGCTATCTCCACCATGTTTCCGAGCTTCGCCAGCTTCGGCACAAGGTGGAGGCGATGACTGGGGGCAATGTCGAGCGCGGCCGCCAGGCTTTCTCCGCTTACGGCTGCGGCGCCTGTCACGCCATCCCCGGAGTCGGCGGTGCTTCCGGACTGGTCGGCCCGCCGCTCAACGGCGTCGGCAGCCGGGCGGTGATCGCGGGCAAGCTGGAGAACAATCCCGACAATCTGAAGCGCTGGATCATGGATCCGCAGGCGATCACCCCGGGCACCGCCATGCCGCGCCTCGGAGTTCGGCCGCAAGCCGCGAGCGACATTTCGGCCTTCCTCTACATGCAGTCATGAGGCCGGCCTTCTGGCTGTTGCTCTCGGCCTGCGCCGCCTGCTCCGGCCCCCAAGCCCCGGCCATCTTCGTTTCCAACGAGCAATCGAACGTGATCCACGTCGTCGATTCCCACTCGCTCAAGGAGAGGCGCCGGATCGAGATCGGCAGGCGCCCCCGCGGGATGGCGATGTCGCCGGACGGGCGGACGCTCTACGTCGCGGTCAGCGACGACGATCGGATCGCCGCGCTCGACGTTGCGACCGGCGCCATCACGGGCCACCTGCCCTCGGGGCCCGATCCGGAGACGATAATGGTCTCGCCCGACGGGAAGAGGCTCTACGTCGCCAACGAGGACGACAGCCTCCTCTCCTTCATCGACGTCGCCGCCCGACGGATCGTCCGCGAAGTCGGGGTCGGCGGCGAGCCGGAGGGCACCGCGGTCAGCCCGGACGGCCGGACGATCGTCCAGACCAGCGAGAGCGCGAGCGTGGCCCATGTCGTCGACGCGGCGAGCGGCAAAGTGGTCGACAACCTTCTGGTCGACACCCGTCCCCGCTTCGTCGCCTTCA
>JAXDPE010000021.1:0-45518 GCA_034668565.1 Sphingomonadales bacterium
CGGCGAAGATGAAGATGTCGGCGCCGAAGCCGCCGATCAGCGTGTCCTGGCCCTTGCCGCCGTAGACGACGAACTTGGCGTCGGTCTCCGCCGATCCGTTGAAGGTGAAATCCTCGCCCACCAGCAAGGCCGCCCCGTTGATCCGCGCCTGCACCCCCGCCGCGAAGTTCGCGTCGTTGGTGGTCAGGACGTAATCGTAGAGGTTGGTGCCGGGATCCCCGAAATTGGTGTTGCCGCCGCCCAGCAATGAGATGTTCTCGATCTGGGTGATGTTCGAGGTCAGGGTCAGCGATCCGTAGGGTCCCTGGAGGACGAGCGTATCGGTGCCTTCGCCGCCGTTGATGATGTCGGCCGCCGTCAGGGCCGCACCGAAGAAGATATTGTCGTTGCCGGTGCCCGCAAGCACCGTATCGTCGCCGCCGTCGTAGAGGCGAAGCAGATCCGCTCCGCCGCCGCCGGTGACGACGTTGGCGCCGCTATTGCCGCGCAGGTCGTGGGCGATGTCGGAGGTGGCGGTGAGGTTCTCGACGTTCGCCGCGAGGACGTAGGCGGCCAGCACGGTTCGAACCTCGTCGACGCCTTCCCCGGCATTTTCAATGACCGCGTCGCCGACGCTGCTCACGACATAGACGTCGTTGCCCGTGCCGCCCGTCATCATGTCCTCGCCGCTGCCGCCGTCGATGAAATCGTTGCCGCCGCCGCTTTCGACGACGTCGTTGTTGGCGCCGGTGCGGATCTGGTCGTTGCCGTTGCCGGTGACGATGGTGTCGGCCCCGGAACCGGTCGCGATCAGGAAGCGGTCGATCGCCTCGAAGGTGGCCGACCGGGTGGCGTCGTCGGTGAACTGGCCCGAATAGCCGGCGGCGTTGCTCGCCAGGGCGCCGACAAGATGGACCGATCCGGTGGCCGCACCGTAATTGAGGACCAGGGTGTCGAGGCCGCTGTCGACCCCGCCCGCCCCGGCGGCGCCGCCGTTGACCGTATCGTGGCCGTTCCACAGGATGACGGAATCCCCGTTCGCCCCGAGCGTGATATTGTCGTCGAGATTGAGGTTGGCCGTCGTGATATTGTCCTGCCCGCTGCCGGTGGTCAGCGAGAGGAAATATTCGAAGTCTCGATAAGTGTTCTGGAGGCCCGGAATGGCGGTGGGTTCAAGCGACCAGAAAAATGCGCCGCCGCTCGCGCCGAACGTTCCCGAAAATCCGTCCACACCGTCTCCGGCATCGACCGAATCGTTCCCGCCCAAGCCGTAGAACAGATCGTTGCCGCCACCGAGATTGTAGTAATTGGTGAGGAATGCGCTGAAATTAGCGCCGCCGCACACGACGTCGTTGCCGGAGCCAGTGGTGACGTTGAAGATTTCGATGGACGAATAGGTGAGGCTCCGGTCGCCGCCGTCGCCCATCGTTCCGGCGAATCCGCCTCCCGGATCGCTGACCGGAACGCTCATCGTGATCGCGGTGACCGCGTCGCCCCAGGCGACGACCAGGGTATCGGTGTCGAGGCCGCCCTCGGCCACTTCCGTGCCGGTGCCCGAGACCTCCAGCCTGTCGTTGCCCGCGCCACCGTATACAGAATCGTTGCCGCTGCCGCCGATCAGGACGTCGTCCCCGGCATTGCCCAGCAGCAGGTCGTTGCCGCCCGACCCATCGATATTGTCGATGCCGCCGCCGCCGGTGACGACGTTGTGCGCGCTGTTGCCAAGGAAGACGTGGGTCGAATCCGACGACGCACTGAGGTTCTCGACGTTGGCCGCGAGGACGTAGGTGGCGAGCGCGGTGCGGACCTCGTCCGTACCTTCGCCGACATTCTCGGTGACGACGTCGCCGGCGCTGCTCACCACATAGGTATCGTCGCCGGTCCCGCCGGTCATGCTGTCGTCGCCGCTGCCGCCGTCGATGAAGTCGTTGCCGGCGCCGCTGTTGGCGATGTCGTTGCCGCCGCCGGTCCGGATCTCGTCATTGCCGTCGCCGGTGACGATATTGTCTGCGCCGGTGCCGGTGGCGACGTTGAAGATCTCGATGCTCGAATAGGTAAGGCTCCGGGCGCCGCCGTCGCCGATCGTCCCGGCATAGCCGCCGCCCGCGTCGCTGAGCGGAGCGCTCATCGTGATCGCGGTGACCGCGTCGCCCCAGGCCACGACCAGGGTATCGGTGCCGCTGCCGCCTTCAGCCACGTCCGTGCCGGTGCCCGACACCTCCAGCCTGTCGTTGCCCGCGCCACCGTATAGAGAATCGTCGCCGTCGCCGCCGATCAGCACATCGTCCCCGTCATCGCCCAGCAGCAGGTCGTTGCCGCCGGCCCCGTTGATATTGTCGTTGCCGGCGCCCGCCTCGATCCGGTTCGCGCCATCGCTTCCGATCAGACGGTCGTTGCCGCCGGTGAGTATGAAATTCTGGATCCCGCCGACCATCTCGTAACTGCCCGATCCGTCGAGAGCCTCGCCGGGCCCGAGCGAACGGGTCGCATAAGGGTGGCCGGCGGGGAAGAGGAACAGGTTCGCCGTGAGGTTCACCGCGACCGGTCCGACGTCGTCGGAATAATCGATCGTCCCGAGGCCGGGGCCGCCCGCCGTGAAGATTTGCGCCTTGATGCCGTCGCCGGATCCGTCTCCGCTACCTCCAAACGCCGCCCTGCCGGTCCAGCTGACGACGAAGTCGCCCGACTGGAGAACGGTCAGATCCGGCTCCTGCTGATCCCCTGCGGTGACGAGGTTGACGAGGAATTCGGTCCCCGACCTCGCTCCGGAGGAGTCGAATAGCTGGGCGCGGACGGCGCCACTGGAATCGCCCGCCTGCATGCTGAAGTCGGTCCAGCTGACGACGAAGCCGCCATCGGGCAGGGCCGCGACCGCCGGTTGCGACTGCTCGTTGAGAATGTTGGTATTGGCCTGGAACTGGCCGCCCACCGGAGCCCCCGCCGAATCGTAGAGCTGTCCCTGGATCGTGCTTGTGCCGCGGTGCTCCCAGACCACGACGAAGCCGCCGCCCGACAGGCCTGCCACCTCCGGCTCCACCTGGGCGCCGCCGGGCGTGCTGACCAGCAGCTCGGCTCCGACCTTCGTCCCATCGAGGCTGAAGCGCTGGGCGCGGATTGCGACCCCGTTGTGGGTGCCGTCCGGGATGCTGTCCTGCCAGGTGACTACGAAACCGTCGGTCAGCATCGCGACGCTCGGCGACAATTGCTGGCCGGCCGTCGTGGTGTTGACGACGAATTCGGCCCCGACTCTCGCGCCCTGGGCGTCGAACAGCTGTCCCTTGATGCATGAGCGATCATTGTCGCCGACATAATCCATCCACGTCGCGAGGAAGCCGCCGCCGGGAAGCGGGCTCAGGTCCGGCAACATCTGTCCATTCTCGCTGGACAGGCTCAGCACCAGCTCGCCGCCCACCTTGGTGCCGGCCGGGTCGAAGAGTTGCGCCTTGACGTTGTATTGGCTCGGATCGGTGGTATCGCCGAACACGCCCCAGGCGACCACGAAACCTCCGCCGGCGAGGCCGACGACCGAGGCCGAGTCGATGATCGCGCCCGAGGGAATGGCAATCGAGAAATCGACCCCTTGCTTCGCGCCGGTGGCGTCGAAACGCTGGCCTCGCAGGGGCTCCCCGAAGCCGAACACCGTCCAGGCGGCGACGAAGCCGCCGTCGGAAAGAGCGCCGAGGACGCTGTCGCGCTGATTTCCGGCAATGGTCGTGTTGAGGAGCATTTCTCCGCCGGCGCGGGTGTAAATCTGGGCCATTGTTCGTCCTTGCGCGCCGTCGGGGCTCGGCAGAGCTGTTCGAGCGCCGGGCTGTCGTCGGGTGATGAAGCTGTCTCCCCCCTGGAGACGCACTCGCTATCGCAAGAAAATCACTGTGGCGCAATGTTTTGCGGGGTCGACACAAATTCCGGCGCAGTCCGGCGGTCCAAGCCGCGCCCGGGGGCGGGGGCGCTCTTCGGGATCAGCATCGTCAAGCTGGCCGGGAGTGGCCCGGCGACTTTCGCAAGGATGATGCTGGCCGACCGTGATCCGGCGGCCAGCGGCTCAAATGCCGGGCCGCTTCAAGCCGCGAACAGCGCCTCGTCCGAGTAAAATAGCGCCGAGCCCGCCGCCGCCTGCGCCGCCAGCCCCGCCGCCTCGGGGACGACATGCTCCAGATAGTAAAGGCAGGCGGCCCGCTTCGTCGCCAGGAAGTGGCGATCTTCGGCGATTCCGCCACCTTCCACCACCGCCAGCTGCCGCTTCATCAGCCACCCGCACACCAGGGTGGAGAGCATCGTCAGGAACGGATAGGATCCGGCCAGCCGGTCCTGGGGGCCCATTGCGACCAGCTTTTCCACGACGACTTCCACCACTTCCGACAGGCTGCGAAGCGGCCCCTCGGCCTCGCTTCGGATTTCGGCCAGAAGCCGGCGCATCGTCTCGCCGCCCTCGAGCCCGAGCTTGCGCCCGACCAGGTCCGCCGCCTGGATCCCGTTCGTCCCCTCGTAAATGGGGGCGATCCGGATATCCCGGTAATGCTGGGCGGCCCCCGTTTCCTCGATGAATCCCATCCCGCCATGGACCTGCACCCCCAGGCTCGCCACCTCGCAGCCGATGTCGGTGCCATAGGCCTTGACCAGCGGAGTCAGCAGGTCCGCCCGGGCCTGCGCCGCCGCGTCGCCGAGAGTCCCGCGGTCGGTCTGCCCGGCGGCATAATAACAAAGCGCCCGGGCCGCCTGGGTCAGCGACGTCATCCTCAAAAGCATCCGTCGGACATCGGGATGGTCGGCGATCGCCGCCGGCCGCCCCTCGCGGACGCCCTGGACCCGCTGCCGGGCGTAGGCGAGAGCCGCCTGGGTCGCCCGCTCGCCGATCGACACGCCCTGGAGGCCGACGTTCAACCGGGCGTTGTTCATCATCGTGAACATCGCCCGCATCCCCGCATTTTCATCGCCGATCAGCCAGCCCCGGCAGTCGCCTTCGTCGCCGAACGCCATCACGCAGGTCGGCGAGGCGTGGATCCCGAGCTTGTGCTCGATCGACACGCACCGGACGTCGTTCGCGGTCCCGTCGGGCAGGACCTTGGGCACCAGGAACAGCGAAATCCCCTTCGTCCCCGGCGGAGCGCCGGGGGTCCGCGCGAGGACGAGGTGGACGATGTTGTCGGCCAGGTCGTGATCGCCGAAGGTGATGAAGATCTTCTGCCCGCTTACCCGCCAGCTGCCGTCGCCGACCGGTTCCGCCCGGCTCTTGAGCGCCCCGACGTCAGAGCCGGCCTGAGGCTCGGTCAGGTTCATCGTCCCGGTCCATTCGCCGCTGATCAGCCTGGGCAGCCACCGGGCCCGCATGTCGGGCGAGCCATGATGGCGAAGCGCCTCGACCGCTCCGGCGCTCAGCATCGTCACCAGCGAGAAGGCCATGTTGGCCGAGCCGAGATCCTCCATCACCACCGTGGCGAGGACCAGGGGCAGGCCCTGCCCGCCTTCCTCCGGCGGCCCCGCCAGGGTGCCCCAGCCGCCCTCCACATAGGCTTTATAGGCCTCGCGAAAGCCGGGCGGCAGGGTCACGCCGTCGGGCGACCATCTCGCCCCGATCCGGTCGCCGTCGCGGTTCAGGGGCGCGAACTCGCCCGCGGCGAAGCCGCCCGCGCCCTCCAATATGGCGTCGACCAGATCGGGCGTCGCCTCCGCGAAGGCGCCCTGTCCGGCAAGCTCGTCGATCCGGACGATATGGTTCAGAACGAAGCGCTGGTCGGCGATGGGGGGCGTATAGGTCATCGAGGCTCCTCGCGGGCCGTTGCGCCGCTTGAACGGGGGCTATAGCGCGGGGCGGTGAAGGCGCAAAACACCTCCGTCCTGGCCTGCGACCGCGATTCGATCGCCAAAGCCGCGCGCCTCGTCCTGGCCGGCGAGCCGGTGGCGGTTCCGACGGAGACGGTCTACGGCCTCGCCGCCGACGCGACCGACGAAGACGCGGTCGCCCGGATCTATGCCGCCAAGGGCCGGCCCTCGTTCAACCCGCTCATCGTCCACGTGCCGGGCGTCGAGCAGGCCGAGCATTATGCGGTTTTCTCAAAGCCGGCGCGCGCGCTCGCTTCGGCCTTCTGGCCGGGAGCGCTGACCCTGGTCCTGCCGCTTCGCCCCGGCGCCGGCCTCGCCGCGGCCGTCACGGCGGGCCTGCCCACGGTCGCCCTGCGCTGCCCGGCTCATCCCGCGATGCAGGCGCTGCTCGCCGCGACGTCCCGGCCGCTCGCCGCGCCCAGCGCCAATGCCAGCGGCGGCCTCAGCCCGACCCGGGCGGAGCACGTCCTCGCCAGCCTCGGCGGGCGGATCGGCCTGATCCTCGACGGCGGCCCGACCGAGCGCGGCCTGGAATCCACCATCGTCGCCGTCGATGAGAGCGGCGTTCGACTGCTCAGGCCGGGGCCGATAAGCCTCGAGGAGATCGAGGCGGTCGCCGGGTTCCGACTTTCCGCGCAACGATCGACGAACGGGAAGATCGAGGCTCCGGGCCAGCTCGCCAGTCATTATTCGCCGGCCAAGCCGTTGCGCATCGATGCCGAGGCGGCCGCAACCGACGAATGGCTGATCGGTTTCGGCGCGATGGCGTGCGACGATAATCTCAGTGGGTCCGCAATCCTGGAAGAAGCCGCCATGATCCTGTTCGAAGCGCTCCACCGCGCCGACGCGCAGGACCGCCCGAGGATCGCGGTCGCCCGCATCCCCGATGAAGGAATCGGAATCGCCATCAACGACCGCCTCCGCCGGGCGGCGGCGCCCAAGGGAGAAAGCTGATGCCATTGGCTCTTCAGGCCGGATTCTGGGGGCTGCTCAGCGGCTCCGCGCTGGTGATCGGCGCGTTCCTAGGCTGGTTCGTCCCGATGCCGCGCCGGCTGGTTGCGGCGATCATGGCGTTCGGGGCGGGCGTGCTGATCTCGGCCCTGTCGTTCGACCTGATGGACGAAGCCTGGGGCCGCGGCGGCATCTGGCCGGTCGCCGCCGGCTTCTTCGGCGGCGCCGCCTTCTTCACCTTGTGCAACCAGCTGCTCGCCGCCTGGGGCGCCCGCCACCGCAAGCGCAGCGATCCCGAGCTTCGCAAGGCTCCCGAGCAGAACAATGGCGGCGCCCTCGCGCTCGGCGCCCTGATCGACGGAATCCCGGAATCGATCGTCATCGGCGTCAGCCTGCTCGAGGGCGGAGCGATCGGCTTCGTCGCGGTCGTCGCCGTCTTCCTCTCCAACCTGCCCGAAGGCCTCGCCAGCTCGGCGGGCATGAAGGCCGAGGGCAAGAGCGCGGCCTTCGTCTTCCTGCTCTGGGCCGCGATCGCGCTCGCCTCCGGCGCCGCGGCGCTGGGCGGCTATCTCGCCTTCGACGGCGCCGATCCGGCCGCCGTGGCGGCGGTCCAGGCCGTCGCCGCCGGGGCGATCCTGGCGATGATCGTCGACACCATGGTGCCCGAGGCGTTCGAGGGCACCCAGGATTATGCCGGACTCATCGCCGTCACCGGCTTCCTCGCCGCCTTCCTCCTCTCGAAGCTCGGCGGCTGAACGAAAAAGGGGCGGCCGAGGCCGCCCCTTCTCCAATATCGTCGAACCGAATAACAGAATTACGGGTTCGGCTGGGTCGTTTCGACGACCGGAGCGTCGCCGGCATTGCCGACATGCTCGGTGTCGCCTTCGGCGACGAGCGTCACCTTCAGCGGATTGGGCGTCAAATTGTTCATGGCGCCGTTCGAACCGTCGATCGCTCCACCGATTATCCCGCCCATCAGCAGGTTGCCGGCGCCGGCGGCCGCGCCGCCGCCCGAGAACTTGCTCTTAACCTGGGCCGTCAGCGGCTGGTAGCCGGGCTTGGTGAAGTTGGCGGTGAAGCTGTGCTTGCGCTTCAGCTTGAGCTTGCACGGAGTCGTGCACTTCTGGCCGGTGGAAAGAACCACCTGGGCCTGAGCCGGCGTCGATTGGATCACATATTTCTGCGACGTTCCGCGAGTGACGGTGGCGCAGGCAGGCAGCAGCATGGAAACGGCCGCAAGGCCGCAAATGGCAAAATAGCGTTTCAAGATATATCCCCCTCAGAATCGGCGGTCCCCGCCGCCGATCACGCTGGGTCGCACAGAAGCCCTTGGGCAGCAATCGTTTTTCGCATATTTTATTGCGAGATATATCCATTCTGCTTTCCACTAGCAGTATCGGAATATTCCAGCGGCGAACGCACCGCTCCCGCACCGCCCTCAGCCCGCGCCGGCCGCTTCGCTCTTCACCCGGCTGGCGAAGCTCTTGCGCAGCTTCTTGAGCTTGGGCGGGATGATTGCGAGGCAATAGGGGTTGCGCTGGCCTTCGCCCGCCCAATAATCCTGGTGATAATCCTCGGCCGAATACCAGTCGGACGCGGGCTCGATCGTCGTGACGATCGGCGCCGGCCAGTCGGCCCGGGCCCGCTCGATGGCGCGGTGGACCGCCGCCTCCTGCTCGGGCGAGAGCGGAAAGACGGCCGAGCGGTACTGGGTGCCGACATCGTTGCCCTGACGGTTGAGCTGGGTCGGATCGTGGGTCGCGAAGAAGAGATCGAGTATCTCGTCATAGGATATGACGTCCGGATCGAAGGTCAGCCGGATCGCCTCGGCATGGCCGGTGCCGCCGCCGCACACCGCCTTGTAGGTCGGGTTGGCGACATGGCCGCCGATATAGCCGCTCTCGACCCTGGTCACGCCGATGACGTCGTTGAACACCGCCTCGGTGCACCAGAAGCACCCGCCCGCCAGGATCGCCTGCTCTTCGCCCATGTCGTCACTCCTTCGCTGACGAGATAGGATGGCGGCCGGCGAGGGCAAGGCGAAAAGGCATGGCATCGCCTCGATGCGCGTGTAGGCTGGGGCCCATGACCCGTCCGGCCCTCGCGCTTGCGCTCGTCCTTCTCGCCCCGCTGGCCGTCGCGGCTGCGCCCGTCACCTTCCACTCGATGGCGGAGCTCGCCGGCGCGCTCGGATTGAAGAAGGGCGGCTGGCATACGGACGTCAAGGTGACGGCGCTCGACATCCAAACGCCCCCGGGGACGGATCCGGCCGTCGCGTCGGACCTGAGGGCCCAGATCGAAGCCAAGGCCGTCACCGGCGAGGGTATCGACGAATGCACCGACCCCGCGTCCAGCACCGTCTTGTTGCCCGGCATGCTGCTCGAGAATGATTGCGCGTTCAGCCGGATCGAAGGCGGCGAGGGCCGATGGGCCTTGTCGACCAGCTGCAGGCTTGGACCGGGCGCCGTCAGCCATTCCGTCGGCGAGGGCCTTTATTCGGCCGAGGCGGTAACCGGCCGTCAGGCGGTGGAGCTCTCGCTCGAGGGGACCGTGATCCGGATGAAGGTCGAAACGGCGAGCCGCTTCATTGGTGAATGCCGCGCTCCTCCGGTTCCGGTCTCGGTCGACGTTCGAAAGCCCGATTAGCCGCGCGGCCCCTCGGGCAGGACCTGCCTCACCTCCAGCATTCCCGCCCAGGGATCGGCGCGCTGCCTGGCGAGCAGGGCCGGTACCGTCTCCACCGTATAGTCGCAGGGGTCGAGCCCGGGCTTCACCTCGTCCCACCGGATCGGCATTGCTACCGGAGCGCCGTTGCGGGACCGAGTGGAATAAGCGGCGACCGCCGTCGAGGTCGGGTCGTTCCTCAGATAGTCGATGAAGATCCGGCCGACCCGATCGGCCTTGCCGGCGGTGGTCAGATATTTGTCCGGCGAATCCGCCGCCATCTCAGCCGACACGCCCTTGGCGAAGCTCTTCACTTCCTTCCACGGCGCCGTCGCGTCGACCGGGACGACGACGTGAAGCCCCTTGCCGCCGGTCGTCTTGACGAAGCTGGTCAGCCCCAGCGCCTTCAGCCGCTCCCGCACCTCCAGCGCCGCCTCGATCACCGCCTCGAAGCCGAGGCCCTCGGCCGGGTCGAGGTCGAAGACGATCCGGTCGGCGCGGTCCGGCGCTTCCACCTTCACCCCCCAGGGATGCATTTCCAGCACCCCCATCTGCACCATCGCGACCAGGCCGGGCGCATCGGCGATATAGAGATAGGGCTCGTCGAAGCCGGGGATGGTCACCTCGTGGAGCTGCTCGGGAACGCCCGACCCGGCGTGGCGCTGGTAGAAGCATTTCGTCCCCTGCCCGACCGGGCAGCGGACCATCGTCACCGGGCGGAAGGCCAAGTGGGGAAGGATGCGGCCGGCGACCGCGACATAATAATCGGCGAGCTGGCCCTTGGTGATGCCCTGCTCGGGATAAAGCACCTTGTCGGGGTTGCTCAGCCTCACCCCCAGGGCGATCCGTTCCGGCTTCATGACGCCCCCTTGAGCTTTCCCGCCAGCGTATCGGCGGCGGCCTCCGGCTGGAGCTGGTCCATCCGGCACTGGGCCGCGGACTTGTCGGGCCTCCAGCGCAGGAATTTGGTGCCGTGCCGGAAGCGGCGGCCGGTGACATGGTCGTAGCGAACCTCGGCGATCAGCTCGGGCCTCAGCGGCTGCCACTCCCCGGTGCGCTCGGTCGACCAGCGGCTCGGCCCGCCCGGGGCGTCGCCGGTGAAGCCGGGGGCTTCGACCAGCGCCTCGAGCCGCTCCGTCAGCGCCGCTTTCTCCTCGGCCGGGATGACCGAGGTGAAGCCGACATGGTGGAGAAGCCCATCTTCGTCGTAGAGGCCGAGCAGCAGCGAGGCGACCTCCTTGCTCTTGGTCCCGTAACGGAAGCCGCCGACGACGCAGTCGGCGGTGCGCATCGCCTTGATCTTCAGCATCGCCCGTTCGCCCGATTCGTAGCGGCCGTCCAGCCGCTTGGCGACCACTCCGTCGAGCGCCGCACCGACCTGGTCGAGCCAGGCGCGGGCGACGTCGATGTCGGTCGTGCTGGGCGAGAGCAAAAGATCGTCATGCTGCTCGGCCGAGTAGATGATCTCAAGCGACCGGCGCCTGAGCTCGAGCGGAGCGTCGACATAGCTCGTCTCCTTGGAGAAGAGCAGGTCGAACAGCATCAGCTGCGCCGGAGTCTCGGCGGCCAGCCGGTTGACCCGGCTCTCCGCGGGGTGGAGGCGAAGCTGGAGGGCGTCGAAGGAGAGCGCGCCGTCCACCGGAATGATAAGCTCCCCGTCGAGAACGAAGCGGTCCGCCTCCATCCCGAGCACCGTCTCCACGACCTCGGGGAAATAGCGTCCGAGCGGCTTTCCGGACTTGGACATCATCGCCACCTCCGGCCCATCCCGGAAGACGAGGCAGCGGAAGCCGTCCCATTTGGGCTCGTACTGCCAGCCCTCGCCGTCCGGCAGCGCGTCGACGAGCTTCGCCTCCATCGGCGCAAGCCCCGGCTTCAACATAAGGCGCTCAAACTCTGCCATCTCGGCGGGGAAGACGCTTCCACGGCCTGCCGGGTTCCCGGCACGCTTCGCCGATCCCGTTACGGCCCGGTAACCAATCGGAGCCGTAATCATGCGATGAGTCGCGGCATGAACGGGATGAAGCGGCCGCAGTTCACTGGAACTTAAGGACAAAAGCTATAACTAGGATATCAGAGCTGAGGGGAAAATCTTGATCTACTCGCGCAGGCAATTGCTTGGTGCCGGTCTTTCGGCCGGTTTTCTCGCCACCGCGGCCCAGGGGCAGACCCTGGCCGAGATCGTCGCCGGTCTCAAGGATCCCGCGCCGAAGCCGCTTCCGGTTCGCCCCCTCATGCAGTCGGTCGTCCCGGCCCAGCCGCGGATCGCCGTCGACGGCGTCATCGATCCGCGCCTCCTCGCCCGCGCCCGCGCCGCCTTCGACCGCCATCGCTCGAGCCTGTCGCACACCGACGTCGTCGGGATCGCCGATTTCAGCCGCCCGTCGCACGACCACCGCTTCTTCCTTCTCGACACGGCCTCGGGCCGGGTCAGCAACCACCTCGTCGCCCACGGCCGCGGCTCCGATCCCGACCATAGCGGCTTCGTCGAGCATTTCTCCAACGCGTTCGGCTCGGAAGCTTCGTCGCAGGGCGGCTACCGCACCGGCGATTATTACCAGGGCAAATACGGCCGCTCGCTCCGCCTCTCCGGCCTCGATCCGAGCAATTCCAACGCCGAGGGCCGGGCCATCGTCGTCCACTCCGCCTGGTATGCCGAACCGGATCAGCTCGCCGCCTACGGCAAGCTCGGCCGCTCGGAGGGCTGCTTCGCCCTCCCCTACAACAGCCTCCAGCAGGTCCTCGCCCGCTTGGGCCCCGGCCGCTTCCTCTACGCGGACAAGCTCGCCTAAAATTCCTCCCCTGCCTTCGCAGGGGAGGGGGACCATGCGAAGCATGGTGGAGGGGCCTTGCCGACTCCGAAAGAACCCCTCCACCGCGTTTCACGCGGTCCCCCTCCCCCGGAAATCCGGGGGAGGAATTAAGGCGAACGCTGCCGGCATTGGTGAACCACGAGCCGAACGACGGCTTCCATGTCCCCAAGCACGTCCGCCGCGGTCACGCGCAAGGTCATCACGCCTTGCTCCGCCACCCACAGATCCCGCCGCTCGTCTTGCGCCGGATTGTCGCCCATTCCGTGCGAGATTCCGTCCACCTCGATCGCCAGCCCGGCCTCGTGACAGAAGAAGTCCAGCGTATAAGGGCCCATCGGATGCTGGTGCCGAAACTTGAAGCCTCCCGGCCTCCCACGCAATTGCCGCCAGAGCAGGCCCTCGGGCAGGGACATTTCCCGGCGTAGGCGGCGGGCACGAGCGACGGACATCCCGCGAAGCTAGCAGTTACCCAGGCCCATCCAAAAAACGCGTAATCCAAATTCCTCCCCTGCCTTCGCAGGGGAGGGGGACCGCCCGAAGGGTGGTGGAGGGGCCTTGCCGACTCCGAAAAGAACCCCTCCACCGCGTTGCACGCGGTCCCCCTCCCCGCGAAAACGCGGGGAGGAATTTACGCCTCGCTGACTCGCCCCCCGTCGACCTTGATTAGCCGGTCGCAGGCCGCGAGCGTCGTCGCGCGGTGCGCCACCGTCACCAGGGTCATGCCGGCCCGTAGTCCCTGAAGCGCCGCAAGCACCGCCCGCTCGGTGCCCTCGTCGAGCGCGCTGGTCGCCTCGTCCAGGATCAATAGCCGCGGTTGCCGGTACAGGGCCCGGGCGAGGCCGATGCGCTGGCGCTGGCCGCCGGACAGCCGCACGCCGCGCTCGCCGACATAAGTCTGCAGGCCTTCCGGGAGCCCGGCAAGAAAGGTCTCGAGCTGGGCGGCTCGGACCGCCGCCTCGAGCCGCTCCGGGTCCATCCCCTTCGCGTCGCGCGGAAAGGCGATATTGGCGGCGATGGTGTCGTCGGCGAGGTAGATTGCCTGGGGGACATGGGCGAGGCCCGCCTGCCAGGCCGGGCGGGTCGCGGCGTCGAGCGGCCGGCCGTCGACCAGGATGGACCCTTCGTCGGGCTCGAGCAGGCCCATCAGAAGGTCGAGGAGGGTCGATTTGCCGCCACCGGTCGCCCCGGCGATCCCGACATGCTCCCCCGCCCGGATGCGCAGGTTGACGTCGGCCAGGCCGAAGCGTCCTTCCCGATAGCGGAAGCCGACGCCCTCGAAGGCCAGCTCGCGCTCGATGCCGAGCGGCGGCGCCTCCGGCTGAGGCTCGGGAATCGGCGCCTCCATCATGTCGATGACGTCGCGGAAGGCGCGGTAATTGCCGCTCGCCAGGCTCCAGCCGTAATAAGCCTGCTGGAGCAGCGGAAGCAGCCGCTGCGCCCCGAGCGCCAGCGCGCCGAGCACCGGAATGGCCTTGACCACCCCTCCGGGCTCAAGGCTCATCGCCAGGGTGACGAGCGCGATCGCCACCAGTCCCGCCGCCTCGACGACGTAGCGCGGGGCCCCCGCGACGAACTGGGTCGCCGCCTGCGCCCGGCGGTAGCGGCTGTCGAGATCCCGGAACTTGGCCTCGAACAAGGGCTCGGAGCGGTCGAGGATGATGTCGCGGATTCCGCCGAGCCCCTCCTGGACGGTGCGCGTCCGCTCGACCATCGTCCCGGCCAGGGCTTCGGAATTGCGCCTCAGCCGCGGCCGGACGAGCAGGCTCACCGCGACATAGGCCAGCCCCACCGCGAGGGCGGCGAGGCCGGCGGCCCGGGCGTCGATCCGAAGCAGCAAGGCGAAGACGCAGAGCGCGATGAACGCTCCGATCAATCCCTGCATCGCCGGCTGAAGCAGGCCGAAGACGACCCCCTGCACCTTCTCGATGGCGGCCAGGGTCGAGCTGGAATTGCGCCGCACCTGCTCGGCATAAGGCTGGCGGAGCATCCGCCCGAACACGGCAGCGGCCATGTCGTGGCCCGTCGCCATGACGAAGCGCTGGCTGCCCCAGGTCAGCGCGAGGCGGACCGCCGCCGCGCCCAAGGCGGCGGCGATGAGCAGGAAGGCGGCGCCGATCACCGGCGAATTTCCGATGGCGCCGAGGAAGGACAGCAGCCGCGGCGGAATGAGGGCGCTGTGCGGATCGGCGACCAGAGCGAGGAACGGCAAGGCGGCGCCGATCGTCACCATCTCCGCCGCCGCCCCGACCAGCATCAGCGCCAGGGTCAAGGCGAGCTGCCGCCTTCGAGCGGGCGAAAGCAGCCGGAAAAGGGCGGAGAAAGCGTCCATGTGAGGTGTTCTATGCGGGCGGGAAGCCCCGCGTACCCCCTCTCCGTGCTGGGGAGTGGGAGGGGCCCGCGAAGCGGGTGGGTGAGGGCCTACCGTGAAGTCTGCAAGGCCCTCACCTCCCACCGCTTCGCGGCGGGCCCCTCCTCTCCCCTTCAGGGAGAGGGGTAGGAGTTCCTACTTCCCCGAAGCCAGCGCCGTTCCGCTTCGGCCGGAAAGCGCCGCAAGCACCTTGCCGTCGCGGCCGTACATGTCGGCATAGTTCATCGGCGGCCCGTCGCTGGTCGCGGCGACGGTGAAGTAGACGATGTAGACGGGCACCGGCGCCGCGAGGCTGGCCTGCACCGACTTGCCGGACGCGACCGTCTGGCTGACCTTGGCATGGGTCCACTCGGTGCCCTCGAGCAGGGTTTCGGCGAAGCCGACCGCATTCTCGGTCCGGATGCAGCCGTGGCTGTAGGCGCGGGCCTGCTTGTTGAAGAGGTTCTTGGCGTTCGTGTCGTGCAGGTAGATGGCGTAGGGATTGCCCATCACCAGCTTGACCCGGCCCAGCGCATTGCCCGGCCCCGGCGGCTGGCGCCAGCGCACGCTTTTGCCGTTGGGGACCGAAACATAGCCCTTCTTACCGGCCACCGAGGCGGCGATGCTCGACGGAACTTCCCACCAGGGGTTGAAGATCGCCCCGGTGATCACCGCGGAAAGCTGCGGCGTCGGGGTCTTGATCGCGCCGGCCACCGCCCGCCGGCGGTTGAGGGTCTGGCCGTTCTCGACCAGGGCGACCGTATAGGCGGGCACGTTGACGATCACATATTTGGAGCCGAGCTCGCGCGGCAGCCAGCGCCAGCGGTCGAGGTTGATCCGGATCCGGTCGCGGGTCTTCTGATCGACCGATTTATCGTCGAGAAGCCCCTTGAGCGCCGCATATTGCGGATGGGTCGGAAGCAGCGAGTCCAGCGTATCGGCGACATCGCCCTTGGCCGCCCGGTCGAGCAGCGCCTGCTGGTCGTAGACGTTCCAGCTGTCGTCCTTGACATACCATTCGACCCGGCTGTCGCCGCGGACATGGCCGAACATGAGGTCGCCGGCGACCTTCAGGAAGGTCGAGGTGGCGACGCCGTCCAGAGCGTCGCTCTTGCTCTCGATCGCGTCGCGCAGGGCGGCCGGATTGTAATCGCCGGGGTCGAGCCCCTCCTCGTCGATGCCCTGCACGTAGGCGAGCAGCTGCTCGGCGCCCTTGCGCGACCAGTCGGCGGCGATGGCGGGCGCCGGAGCCGGGACCGGAATCGGCGCCGCCGCCTGGGGATCGACCGGGTCGGACGCGTTCTGGGCGGACGCCGGAGTCACGGCGGGCAAAGCCGCGCCGAGGGCGAGGAGGGCGAGTAAGCTGCGGCTGAACATGGTCTATCCCCGTCAATGGCGGCCGCGAAAACAACTCCGCAGGGCGTGCGCCATTATCCTGTGATAGCCTATTAAAGCTCGCTGAACGGACGGGCAAGGCCTGTCCAAGCTATGGAAAGAATAAGGGAAACGGCCCGGCGCGAAGCCGGACCGTCCCATCTTTCGCCGACGCTTAGGCGCGGTCGCCCGCGGTGTCGCGATTCATCCAGCCGAAATAGGCCGCGACGATGGCGAGCAAGGCGTGAAGCCAGACGTCGTTGCCGTAGATCGGGATGAAGCCGAAGGTCGTGCGCGTCGGCTCGAGCAGGCCGAGGACCATGAGAAGCGCGTAAACCACCGCCACGACCCGGAAATAGGAGCGGGCGCCGCCATAGCTCTTATAGGCGAGAAGGCCCCAGATGCCGAATATGATATGGACGATATTGTGAAGCATGTTGATCGGGAACAGGCCGAGCTCGTGCCCGAAGCCGCTGCGCATGGTGAGGCCCGGATCGGGCATGGCCGTCATGTCGGTCATTCCGGGAATGAAGCCGCCGGCGCCGATGACGAGAAAGACGATTCCGAAGATGAGCGCGAAAGTCCGCGTATTCATGGATCCAACTCCCTTGGGTTCATTATGTTTTTTTACGCGTACACCTTTTCCTTCTTACCGTAATGAAGCCCCGGTAACCAGCCGGGTTTGGAATCGAGGAAGGATCGGTTCCAGCCGATAAATCCTCCCCGGCAAGTGCCGGGGGAGGATTAGAGTGCCTCCATCACCGCCGCCGCGAACTTGGCGCCCGCGCCCTCGTCATATCCGAGGTACAAATCCGGCTCGATCAGTTCCAGCTCGATCAGCTGCGGAGTCCCGTCCAGCCCGCGAACGAGGTCGATCCGGGCGTAGAGCAAAGGCTCGTCGACCGCGGCGAGGATAAGCTTCGCCGCCTCGTGCTCCGCGGCGTCGGGACTATGCGCCACGATGATGCCTTCGAACTCGGGCTGCACCCGAAAGTCGCCGGGCTGCGGGCGTTTGGCGACGGCGTGGCTGAAGGCGCCGCCGAAGAAGATCATCGAGACTTCGCCGGAGCGCTCGATCTCCGGCAGATAGGGCTGGACCATCGCCGCGCCCTCGGGCCCGCCGGTCAGCGGCGCTCCGGGCGACCAGCGGATCGTCTGCCAGGCCGTCGAGGAGATTTGCGGCTTGGCGACCAGCCGGTCGGTCCCGAAAGCTCGAGCCGCTTCCTCGAGGCAGTCCTCGCTCAACTGGGTGTAATGGCGGGTAGGAACGACCGGCGCGCCTCGCTCCGCCAGCCGCTCCAGATAGATTTTGTCGGCGTTCCAGCGCAGCACCGAAAGCGGGTTTTGAAGCCGAGCGCCCTCGACCTCCCAGCGTCCGATCGCCTCGGCCCATTGGCGCGGAGCGAAGGGGTAGCCCCAGACGAGCAGCGGCAGGACGAGATCGAAGCCGGCGAGGTCCGCCGAATTCGCCCAGTCCCGGGCCTCGACCTCCAGCCCCGCCTGGCGGAGCGGCGCCGAATTGCGCTCGAGCACGTCCGGCCAGCGCGTGCTGTATCCGGCGCTGGCGGGATCCGGCGTGAGGATGGCGACCCGTCCGCTCATGGCATGTTGAAGTTGATGCCCTGCGCCAGCGGCAGCTCACGGCTGTAATTGATCGTGTTGGTCGCCCTTCGCATGTAGTTGCGCCAGGCGTCGGAGCCGCTCTCGCGGCCGCCGCCCGTCTCCTTCTCGCCGCCGAAGGCGCCGCCGATCTCGGCGCCCGACGGGCCGATATTGACATTGACGATCCCGCAGTCGGAGCCGGCGGCGGAGAGGAAGGTCTCCGCCTCCCGGATGTCGTTCGTGAAGATCGAGGAGGCGAGGCCCTGAGGCGCCTCGTTATGCGCGGCGATCGCCTCGTCCAGCGCCGCGTAGCGCATCACGTAGAGGATCGGAGCGAAGGTTTCGGTCAGGGTGATCGGAGTTTGCCCCGGCATCCGGACGATGGCGGGCCGGACGTAGAGGCCCTCCAGCCTTTCCCCGCCGTGGACGTTGCCGCCCTCGGCCCGCGCCCGCTCCAGCGCCGCCGCCATCGCCTCGACCGCGGCTTCGTCGATCAGCGGCCCGACCAGAGTCCCGTCTTCGAGCGGATTGCCGACCGGAACGCTGGCCCAGATCTGCTGAAGGCGCGGGACCAGGCTTTCATACACGTCTCCGTGGACGAACAGACGCCGGAGCGTCGTGCAGCGTTGGCCGGCCGTTCCGACGGCGGCGAAGGCGATCGCCCGCTCGGCCAGCGCCAGGTCCGCCGAGGGCGCGACCACCATGCCGTTATTGCCGCCGAGCTCGAGCAGGGTCCGGCCGAAGCGCGCCGCCACTCGCGGCGCGACCTCCCGTCCCATCCGGGTCGAGCCGGTGGCAGAGAGGAGGGCGACCCGCGGATGGTCGACCAGCGCCGCGCCCGTCTCGCTCCGGCCCTGGACCAGCTGGCTCAGACCCGGCGGGGCATCGCCGAACCGATCGGCGGCGCGCTCGAACAGGGCCTGCACCGCGACCGCGGCCAGCGGAGTCTTCTCCGACGGTTTCCACACGACGGCATCGCCACAGACGAAGGCCAGGCAGGCGTTCCAGGCCCATACCGCCACCGGGAAGTTGAAGGCGGAGATCACCCCGACCACGCCCAGCGGGTGCCAGGTCTCCATCATCCGGTGCCCGGGCCGCTCCGTGGCGATGGTGAGCCCGTAAAGCTGGCGCGACAGCCCGACCGCGAAGTCACAAATGTCGATCATCTCCTGGACTTCGCCGAGCCCCTCCTGGAGGATCTTGCCCGCCTCGAGGCTGACCAGCCGCCCGAGCGCCGACTTCTCCTCGCGAAGAACCTCGCCGAACAGCCGGACGAGCTCCCCCCGGCGCGGCGGCGGAACGGTCCGCCAGGCGAGGAAGGCCTGCTCGGCCCGCTCGACGGCGGCGCCGACCTGCGCGGCCGAGGCGGCGGGAACCGAGCCGATGACCCGGCCGTCGATCGGGGAGCGCGATTCCATGTCACCTTGGGGCAGCGCGACGCCGAGGCGCGCAAACACGCTTTTCGCTTCGGCCGAAGAGTCGAACGTCGTCAATTGGGCTCCCTCTCGCTGGGCGCGCCCTATCAGCCTCCCGAGCCGCCTGTCGAGGCACCGTAAAAACCCTCCCGCCGGTCGCGATAGAGCCGCCATATCTCGCCCAGGCGGGTCTCGTAGTTCGCAAGCCCGCTTTCGCGGTCATCGGCGAGCAGCGCCCGGGCCAGCATATGGCCCCCCGCCATCGCCCCGAGCAGGCCCTGCGACGAAAGCGGATCGAAGACCATGGCGGAATCGCCGCAGGCCGCCCAGCCCTCGCCCCGGCAAGGCTCCAGGCGCGAGCCCCCGGCGGGGGTGCCGAGCGGCGGCCGGAAATCGCCGGCGCCCGCCAGGAGAGGGGCGAGGTACCCGGTCGATCGCAGCCGCTGCGCCCACCCTTCCGGGCTCCGCCCCTGCGCCGCCGCCGCCGCCGGGACGTGGAAAGCGGCATAGGTGCGGCGCTCGCAGAGGCGGACCGCATACCACCAACCCTCCCCCGTCCGTTCGATCAGGGGCCGGTCGAGCCGGAGGGGCGCCTTGCCCTCCGCCACAGACCACAAGGCGACGAGGTCGTGCTCGATCCGGGTCCGCGCGCCGAGGCGGCGGGCGAGAGCCGCGGAGCGGCCGGTGCAATCGACCAGGAAGTCGGCCTCGATCCCGTCGCCCACCCGCCAGCGCCGCTCGACGAAGTGCGCCCCGGCGACCGCCGCGGCCTCGGCCAGCCTGGCGTCGAAGGCGGCCCGGTCGATCAGCCAGGCCGGGCCGTCGGCGGAGCTGAGATAGTCGGTCTCGACGAGCCGGCCGCCCCAGGCGGACGCGATTCCGGTCAGCCTTCGGTGCGGTCCTGCCGCGTCGGGGACCGGCAGGTCGAGGCTCCGCAGCAGACGAAGGCCGGCGCCGGGCAGGGTCTCGCCGGGCCGCGGCGGGCGGGAGGGCGGAGCGCGCATCACCGCCACCCGCGCTCCACCGCGCGCAAGCAGCACCGCCGCGACAAGGCCGGCGGGCCCACCGCCTGCGATCGCGACGTCGACTCGCACGGAACCTCGGGTCAGCGGCGGTTGCGGAAGCGAACGAACTCGAAGGAACGGCGCTGCTCTTCGCTGACCCAGCCGGCTTCGGCCAGGGTGCCCGAAGCCTCAGCCTCACCCGCCTGCGCGACCTGCTTGTGGACCGCGGTCATCAGCCGCGCCTTCGGCTTGGCCATGGCCTTCGAGACGTAGATCGCCGCCGGCATGTCGGGGTCGTTCTTCGGCCCCGGCCGCTTCTGGACGATCCCCATCTGCGCAAAGTTTTCGAGCATGCTCTCCGCGACCGCGGGATAATGAAGCGGTCCGAGCACCGAGAACTCCCAGTCCACCCGTCGGTGGAAGGCGGCGAGCCGTTCGGCGCGCGGCAGGCTCTCGTCCATCGCCTTCTCGTAATCGGCTTCGTCGAGCACCTGGTTGGGAACCCGCGCGGGCCAGAAGGTGGACAGATACGGGTCGTAATCGGGATCGTAGCCCGAACGGCAGGTGGCGGTGTCCCCGTGCCAGGGCAGCGCCATGTAGCGGGTGATGGTGCCGGGCCCCTGCGCGTAGAGCGGCCCTTCAAGGCCGAGCGCGATCTCCTGGTTGAGCTTGGGGCCGTAATCCGGCTCCTCCTTTCCCTCGGGCCGCCGGCGGATCCGGAACGGCGCGGAATAGAGCGTCGCATGCCGCATCGGCCAGGTCATCTCGCAGCCCGGATGGAAGGCGTCGGCGAGACAATAGCTGAGCGAAGCCTGGTCGAGCATCGCGGGCTGCTCGGCGACCGGCAGGTCGGCGATGTCCGCCGGGATCGCCCGGGCGGTGGCGCGATCGTCGACGAACGCTCCCTTCACCCACTGGCGCAGGAGCGAGGCTTGGTAGCTCGGCAGCGCCAGATTGTTGCGCGGCGAAGTCTCGCTGAACGAGCCGAACGCGTCGCCATATTGATAGGGCCACAGGCCTGGCGCGTCCGCGTTCAGATTTTCCGGCCGGAAGCTATTGTAGATCGTTCGGCGCAGCTCCACCCAGGGATCGGTGTCCGGATCGGAGGGGACCATGGCGAGCCGCTCGATCAGCTCGGGATCTTCGAAATCGACGGGTCCACCCGCGCCGAACATGCCGCTGATTCCCTTGTTCACCCATTGCAGCTCGGAAAGGCGCCGAAGCTGGGGCAGGACGTCGCGGGTGAACAGCACCGGATCGGGCAGATCGAGCTGCCCGGAAGTCGTGAACACGGCGCGCTGCAGGTCGTACATCGACCGCCAGCCGATCATGTCCGGAGCGTAATTGGGCGGAGCGACGATCACCCAGGCCGAATCCGCTTCCATCACGACCCCGCCGACGGTGACCCGGGCCGAGACCGGGCCGTCCGAAGTGTCGTCATACCATCCGTCGGCATTGTTGTAGCTGTCGGGATCGCTCGGATCGAAGAGCGGGACGTTGTTCGGAGAGCCTGCCTCGCCGGTGCCGCCGAGGAAGATCAGCCGGCCCGCCTCGTCGGTTAGGATTTCGCCGAGATCGACGGTCTTGCCCATGAACTTACCGCTGTCGAGCCGAAGCTTCCTGCCGCCGCGCTTCGAGACTCCGGAAACGGTGCGCGGGCCGGGATCGATGACCAGGCTGCCGCGATCGGCCGGGGCGACGCTCTTGTTGCGCAGGACCGTCTGAAGGTCGACGGCGTCCGGAATGTCGAGCGCGGCGATGAAGCGGTACCAGTCGCCCTTGCGGTTGGCGACGTGGACGGTCCATTCGACCTGGTCGCCGGCGGCCGGGCCGATCTCCCGCACCACTTCGCCCGCCGCGTTGAAGCCGTAGACCCGGAAGCGGGCGCCTTCCCGCTTCAGAGCGCCCTTCTTGTCGCGGTAGAAGCCGACTTCGCGCTCGCCAGGCGTGACCGTCTCCGGGCCGATATAATATTCGTCCGGGCTGTTGCCGATCCGGGCGACCCCGATCCCCGGATGGATCGCCGCCCTGACGATCTTCGAGTCCGCCGCCGCCTGCTTTGCCCGCGCCATGTTCGTGCCCCCCTTTTCCCCGGAGCGAGACTACAGGAAGCAAGGCGCCGCTCAAGCGGATTAAGTGCCGAAACGGAGGAAGCCGCGACCTCCCCCCCCGAGAAGGTCGGGGCTTTGGCTTTATCCGCCGAACATCCGGCGCGCTTTGGCCAGCCGCTCCACCCCGGCCACAAGCGTCTCCTTCCGCTTGGCGAAGCAGAGGCGGGCCACGCTGGTCACCGGCGCTTCGGCGTAGAAAGCGGAAAGCGGAATGGCCGCGACCCCGGCCTCGCGCACCGCGCGCTCGCAGAAGGTCGAATCGTCGGCGTCGATCCCAGAGGCGGGGAGGTCGATTCCGACGAAATAGGTGCCCTCGGCAGCGAGGAGGGCGAACCCTTCCCGCTCAAGCCCGGCGACGAGCGTGTCGCGCGCCTGCGCGAAGGTCCGCCGCATCCCTTCGAACCAGGCGGCCTCCTTGCCCAGCCCATAAGCCACCCCCGACTGCAGGTTGGGCGCGGTGGCGAAGGTGAGGAACTGATGGGCCTTCGAGATCGGACCGGCCAGCGCCGGCGGAGCGACGATCCAGCCGACCTTCCAGCCGGTCAGCGAGAAGATCTTGCCCGCCGAGCCGACCTTCACCGTCCGCTCCGCCATTCCGGGCAGGCTCGACAGCGCCACGTGGGCCCGGCCGTCGAAGACCACATGCTCCCAGACCTCGTCGCTGAGGACGACAGCGTCATGCCGGACGCAAGCTTCGGCCAAATCCGCCAGCTCGTCCGCGCCGAACACCCGCGACGACGGATTGTGGGGGTTGTTGAAGACGACCAGCTTCGTCTTCGCGGTAAAGGCCTCGGCTAAAACGTCCTTGTCGATCCGCCAGTCGGGCGGCGTCAGCCGGACGAAGCGCGGCACGCCTCCGGCGCGGAGCACCAGCGGCAGATAGGCGTCGTAGAGCGGCTGGAAGAGCAGCACCTCGTCGCTGGGCTCGATCAACGCCATCAGGGAGGCGGCGAGCGCCTCGGTCGCGCCCGAAGTGACGACGATGCCGTCGGGCTCGGCCTCGAGCCCCTGATGCGCGCCGTAATGGTCCGCGATCGCCCGGCGAAGCTCGGGCAGGCCCGGCATCGGCGCATATTGGTTGGACCCCGAAATCAACGCCTCCGCCGCCTTGGCGACGACGTCGTGCGGCCAGCCGAAATCCGGAAAGCCCTGGCCGAGATTGACCGCGTCATGCTCGACGGCGAGCGCCGACATTCGGGTGAAGATGGTCGTCGGCAGGTTCGCGAACAGCGGGTTCATGGCTCCGCCCTAATCCTCCCCTTCGCAGATGGGGAGGCAATTAGGGCGTAATCGACATTCCCTTGCTCAACCGCTCTCGCTTCGGGGAAGGCCGGGGAAGGGCCGTGCGGTCGGGCGCCCGGGCGACCATCGGGCAGAGGGTAAGTTCACGAAGTTCATTGGGTGGGGCGCCTTTTTCGTGAACTTGGCGCTCGGCGCGGCTGCGGTGAGTCCGTAATCTGTTCACGCTGTCAAAGAGCCCTGGGAACATAGCACGAACGCAGCTTATTTCCAAGCGCCCGCGCGGAGCCCGGCGGCGAACCGAATGTCGAGACGGACTAGAGCCTCGCGATCAAAGCTTCGGCCGCCGCCGGGTTGCGCGCCTTGGCGCCGGCGATGAAGAAGACGTAGGTCTCTTTCGCCCTCGGTTCGGGGGCCTTGGCGGCATAGCAAAATCCGTCCGGGCTCTCGCCCCGCGCCCAAGCCCTGGACGCCTGCGCCCAGCGGTCGATCTCGGGAAGCGGATAGCCGGTCGCGACCTCCTCGCGGCTGCGCTGGAGCCGGGCATAAACCAGGTCGCCGGACAGATCGGCGATGCACGGAAAGTCGTCGGAATCGGCGAACGCGATACCTACCCCGGCCTCCCGCGCCATTTCGACGAAGGCCGGATCCCGGAAGCTTTCGTGCCTCGGCTCGACGACGTGGCGAAGCGGAATTCCGGCCGTTGCGCGGGGAAGAAGCGCCAGGAAGGCCCGAAAATCGTCGGGCTCGAATTTCTTGGTGGCCATGAACTGCCAAAGGATCGGCCCGAGCCTGTCGCCAAGCTCCGCCAGCCCCTGCCCGAAGAAGCGCTCCACCGCCTCTCCGGCCTCGCCGAGCACCTTGCGGTTCGAGCAGAAGCGCGAACCCTTGATCGCGAACCGGAAGTTTTCGGGCGTCGCTTTCGCCCAGCGCTCGAACAGCTCGGGCTTCTGGAGCTTGTAGTAAGTGGCGTTGATCTCGACGGCCGTCAGCCGCGCCGCCAAATGTCCGAGCTGCTTCGCCTTGGGCAGCTTCGACGGATAGAAGGTCTCCCGCCAGGGATCGTAATCCCAGCCGCCGACACCGACCCGAATCGGGCCCTGTTTCATCGGGGAGTCGGCATCGGGATCCTCGATCCTCCTCGGCTTGCGCACAAATCCGCACATATCCGTACGCCGCGCCCAAGGCCAGCCGTCCGGGCGGCGCCGACTGTGCCGAAACTTGGCTTTACTGCTGGTGGCGCGGCGCCGGCGCGGCGGCCTAATCTGAGTCAACTTGGAGAGTGGGAACGGGGTGATGGCGACGGTTACGGGCTTCGGAAGGTGCAGGGCGCGGGGCGAAACGCCCAGGCTGAACCTGTCTTTGTCGCGCGGAATGATCGGCGCATTGCTGTTTCTGCTCGTTGCCCTCTTTCTGCTTGCCGCGGGGGCGGCCACCGGCGCGCCGCCAGAAAGCGGCGCGCCGGTCGAGGCCGGGGCGTTCATCCTCGACCCGTCGATCGGCTCGGCGCAGGGCTGAGGCTCTGCTATCAGCGGACTCGTGAAACGTCTCGCTTTCCCGGTCGCGCTCCTGCTCGCCGCCTGTGGAAGCGGCCCCGAGCCCGTCGCCACGGGGCCCCTCCTCCACGCCGAGCCGGCCGCCCGCTTCCGCGACGACGGCTCGCCCGGCCGCGAATCCGCGTTCAGCGCGGACGGCCGATGGCTCGCGACGACCAGCGCCTCGGGACTGGTGGTCATCCGCCACATGCCGGACCTCAAGATCGTCCGCCGGCTCCATCATCCCGGCGGCGCCACCACGATCGCCTTCGCGCCCGACGGCCGGCGACTGGCGACTTCGGGCTATGACGGCGCGATCTATGTGTGGGAGGCGGCCGGCGGGCGCCTGATTCGCAAGCTCGAAAGCGCGGCCGGCACCGTGTGGGCCCTCGATTACGCGCCGGTGGGGGACCGGCTCGCCGCGGCGGGAGAAGATTCGAAAGTGCGCATCTGGAGCCCGGCCGACGGGCGGCTGCTCCTCACCTTGTCCGGGCACGGTCGCAACGTCTGGGAAGCGCGCTTCAGCCCCGACGGCCGCCGCCTCGCCAGCGGCAGCTTCGACGCCACCGCCCGGCTATGGCATTCCGCGACCGGCGCGGCGCTGGCGACGCTCACCGATCATAAGGAAGCCGTGGTCGGCCTCGCCTGGAGCCGCGACGGCCGGCTGCTCGCCACCTGCGGCGACGATTCCACCATCCTCCTGCGCCGGGCTTCGGATGGCAAGGCGGTCCGCCGGCTCGATGTCGGCAACCACGTCTACAAAGTCGATTTCAGCCCGGACAGCCGCTGGCTGGTCAGCGGCGGGCGGGCCCGGGGCGGCGTCGGAACCTTCTGGCACGGCCTGACCGGCGCCGGCGCCGGGGGCGACGCGGTCCGGATCTGGCGGGTCGCGGACGGGGCCCTGGTCGAAGCGCTGAAGATGGCCGACGACGTCGCCGCCATCGGCTTCAGCCCCGACGGCCGCTGGCTGGTCGCCTCCGGCGAAGACGGCGCGGTCGCGATCTGGAGGCTTCGGGCTGGCAAGGGCTGAGGACTTGATCTAGGTTCCGGTCGGGAGGCGACAAGATGCACGATACGCTGGCCGACGCTTTGGCGATCCTGCTGGCCTGCCTGGTCATCGCCGGCGGCGCCAGCGCTCTTATCCTTCTGCGCCCGGCGGCGCGCCGCCGAAGACGCCACAAAAGGCACTCCCGACGACCCAAGATCGACCTCTTCAAGGCCGAAGCCGCGAAAGCGGAACCCGGGATCGATGCATAAAACACAAGTTATTGCATAATTATGCATTAGGGCCCATGCCCCGCCTCCCATGATTCGCGTCGCCATCCTTGGAGCCTCGGGCTTCGTCGGTTCCGAGTTGCTTCGGCTCTGCGCCCAGCACCCTCGTCTGCGCCCGTCGAAATTGTTCGGGAGCAGCCAGGCGGGACAGAAGCTGGAGGCCGTCCATCCCCATCTGGCGCTGGCCTATCCGAACGCCGCCGTGAATAGTTATGCACCGGAGACCCTCGACGACGGTGTCGATCTGGTCTTCGCCGCCTTGCCGCACGGCCAGTCGCAGTCGGTGGCGCCGGAGGTGATCGGACGCGGCATCCCCTTCGTCGACCTCGGCGCCGACTTCCGCCTCGATTCCGCCGCCGATTATTCGCTCTGGTACCGAGAGCCGCACCGAGCCCCGGAGCTTCTCGACCGGTTCGTCTACGGCATCCCCGAGCTCAATCGCGGCGCCATCGCCGGCTCGGCCACGGTCGCCGCAGCCGGCTGCTACGCCACAGCCGCGATCCTGGCGCTGAAACCGCTCATGGCCCTGGTCGAGCCCGGAAGCGTCGTCGTCGACGCCGCCTCCGGCGTAAGCGGGGCCGGGAAGGGCCTCAAGGAGGAAACGCATTTCAACAGCGTCGACGAAAGCGTCTCCGCCTACGGCCTGCTCACCCACCGCCACACCGCGGAAATGGAGATGGCGCTGGGCGGCAAGGTGCTGTTCACGCCGCATCTCGCGCCGATGAACCGGGGCATCCTCGCCACCTGCTACGGGATCGCCAAAGGACCGTTCGACCCCCTGGCCGCGCTTCGCGAGGCCTATGCGGACGAGCCGTTCATCCATGTCTCGGAAAGGCCGCCGGCGACGAAGTGGACCTTGGGCTGCAACGCCGTCCACCTCACCGCCCGCTACGACGAGCGCACGGGCCGGGTGCTGGCGATCGCGGCGCTCGACAATCTCGTGAAAGGGGCCGCCGGCCAGATGATCCAGTGCGCCAATCTGATGCTCGGCCTCGAGGAGACGGCGGGCCTACCGGTCGCGGGAGTTTATCCATGAGCGTCACAATCAAAATTCCTCCCCAATGGATCGGCCGCCATGCCCCTCCCCTGCAAAAGCAGGGGAGGAATTCAGCATGAGCGTGACCGCCGCCAAAGGGTTCGTCGCCGCGGGCTGCCATGCCGGGATCAAGCGGCGGCGGTTCGACATGGCCATGGTCGCGACCGCGGACCGCAAGCCGGTGGCCGCGGCCGCGGTGTTCACCCGCAACAAGTTCGTCGCGCCTCCGGTCGTCCTGTCGCGCCGGCGCCTCGCCGAAAATGGCGGCCGCGCCTCGGCGATCGTCGTCAACAGCGGCAACGCCAATGCCGGCACCGGCGCCGCCGGCCTTGCCGACGCCGAGGCCATGGCGGCGGCGACGGCCGCGGCGCTGGGCGTTGCGGTCGACCAGGTTCTGGTCTGCTCCACGGGGATCATCGGCGCGCGCCTGCCGATGGACGTCATCCTGAGCGCCACGCCCAGGATCGCGAAGAAGCTCTCGGTCGGCGGCGCCCACGACGCGGCGCGCGGGATCCTGACCACCGACCACCAGGCGAAGGAGGTGCTGGTCGAAGGCTCGACCTTCACCCTGGGTGGAATGGCCAAGGGCTGCGGGATGATCGCCCCCGACATGGCGACGATGCTGGCCTTCTTGACCACCGACGCCGACGTTTCGGCCGAGGAGATGACGGCGATATTGCGCGACGCGTCGGACCGGACCTTCAACACGCTGAACGTCGACGGGGCCACCTCGACCAACGACACGGCGATGCTGCTCGCCTCGGCCCGGCGCGGGCGGCCGGACATGGGCGAGTTCGCCGACGCGGTGCATCGGGCCTGCGAAGCGCTCACCCTGCAGATGGCGCGCGACGCCGAAGGGATGACCAAGATGGTCGCGCTTTCGGTCACCGGCGCCCTGTCCGATGCGGAGGCCCGGATCGCCGCCAAGAGGATCGCCGAGAACAACCTCGTCAAGTGCAGCTGGTATGGCGGCGACCCTTATTGGGGCCGGCTGCTGGCGGCGGCGGGTTCGGCCGGGATCGCCTTCGACGCGGAGAAAGCGACCGTCGCTTATGGCGGGACCATCGTCTCGCGAGCGGGCGCCAATGCCGATCATGACGTCGAGGCGGTGGCCGCTCACATGAAGCAGGAGCGGATCGAGATCGAGGTCGCCTTGGGCCTCGGCACGGGCCGGGCGCAGGTGATCGGGATCGACCTCGGCCCCGGCTACATCAAAGAGAATTCGAGGACGTCATGAGGTCCGCCACCGAGACCGCCTCGATCCTGGTCGAGGCCCTGCCCTATATCCGCCGCTTCCACGGCCGCTCGGTGGTCGTGAAGCTGGGCGGGGCGGCGATCGACAAGGCGCTCGACCGGGCCCTGGCCCAGGACGTGCTTTTGCTCAGGAGCGTCGGCGTGCGCTGCGTGCTCGTCCATGGCGGCGGGCCGCAGGTCGACGCGATGATGCGCCGGGTCGGCAAGGAGCCGGAGTTTCGCGACGGCCTGAGGGTGACGGACGCCGAGACGCTCGAGATCGTTCGGATGGTCCTCGTCGGCAAGATCAACCGCGACCTCGTCGGGACGATCAACCGCGAGGCGCTCGAGGAGCCGGTCGCCGTCGGAGTCTCGGGCGAGGATGCCGGCCTGCTTACCGTCACGCCGCGCGATTCCTCGCTGGGATTCGTCGGCGACGTCAGCCATGTCCGGGCCTCGGTTCTGGAGCGGCTTCTGGACGAGGGGCTGAGCCCGGTCGTCTCGACGATCGGCGCCGACGAGACCGGCCAGCCCTACAACGTCAACGCCGACGAGGCGGCGCGGGCGATCGCGGTGGCGATGGCGGCAGAGAAGATCGTCTACCTGACCGCCGCGCCGGGCCTGCTCGAGGACGTCAGGGACGAATCCAGCCTGGTGCCGCGGCTGACCTCGGCCGAGCTTCGCGGGCGGATCGAGCATGACAGCGTATCCGCGGGCATGATCCCGAAGCTCCGAGCGTGCGCCGACGCGGTCGACGCCGGGGTCGGCACGGCGCACATCATCGACGGCCGGGTGCCGCACGCGCTTCTGATCGAGCTCCTCACCGACGAAGGGATCGGAACCATGGTCAAGCGGGAGAAGAGCTGGTGACCCGGCTGCTTACCGTCGCCGAGCTTGGGCGGGAGGGGCTGAGCGAGATCCTCGCTCTGTCGGAGCTTCCCGACCTCGGTCTGCCGCTGGCCGGCAAGGGCGTGGCGCTCGTCTTCCAGAAGCCTTCGGCGCGCACCCGCAACTCGATGGAGATCGCCACCATCCAACTCGGTGGCCACCCGGTCTATATCCAGAAGGACGAGGTCGGCCTCGGCACCCGCGAGAGCGCCGAGGACGTGGCCCGAACCCTGGCCTGCTACCACGCCGTGATCGCGGCCCGGGTGATGGATCATAAGGACCTCGAGGCGATGGCGGGCGCGACCGGCAAGCCGTTGCTCAACATGCTGTCGGATCGCGCCCATCCGCTGCAGGCGCTTGCGGACCTGCTGACCGTCAGGCAGCTGCTCGGCGGGCTGGAGAACGCCCGCATCGCCTATGTCGGCGACGGCGACAACAATGTCTGCCGCTCGCTCGCTGAAGCCTGCTCGCTGCTCGGGGTCGAGCTTCGAATCGCCAGCCCCGAAGGCTATGGCCTCGACTCGCTGCCCGACAAGGTGATCCAGCTCGCCGATCCGGGCGAGGCCGTCGCGGGCGCGGACATCGTCTATACCGACGTCTGGGTGTCGATGGGCCAGGAATCCGAAATGGAAAAGCGCGGCAAGGCCCTCGCCCCTTATCGAGTCGACGAGGCGCTGATGGAGCGCTGCCCCAAGGCGCGCTTCCTCCACTGCCTGCCGGCGCGCCGCGGCGAGGAGGTCAGCCCCGGCGTGATCGACGGGCCGCGAAGCGCCGTCTGGCTCCAGGCGGAGAACCGGATGCACACGGCGCGCGGGGCGCTCGCCTGGCTGATGGGGGTGAGGCCGTGACTCGGCCCGTCATCCCAGCGAAGGCTGGGATCCCAGCGGGTGAAAGGCGCCCGTGTTTTTCACCCCCCGGGGCCCCAGCCTTCGCTGGGGCGACGGATCCGTCATGAGCGAATCGCGGACCCGCCGCCAGAAGGCGATCGCCGACCTGATCCGGGCCGAGCCGCTCGGCAGCCAGGAGGAGGTGACGGCGCGGCTCGGGGGACTCGGATTCTCGGTCACCCAGGCGACGGTGTCGCGCGACCTCGACCAGATGGGCGCGGTCAAGGTGAAGCGGGGCGGGGCGCTCAGCTACGCTTTGCCCGACCAGATCGGCGACAACGACTGGGCCGCGACCCGGCTTCGGCGCATCTTCAAGGAATGGGTAATCTCGATCGAGGCGGCCGGCAATCTGATCGTCCTCAAGACCCCGCCGGGCTCGGCGCATCTGGTCGGGCTCGCCCTCGACCAGGCCCGGCTCGACACGGTGGCGGGGACGATCTGCGGCGACGACACCTTGTTCGTGGCGGTGAGCGACGGCGTCGAACCCGACTATCTCGCAAACCACTTCCGCAAGCTTTCCAAGGAATCGTCATGACCCTCCCGGCCCCCAAGAAGGTCGTGCTCGCTTATTCGGGCGGGCTCGACACGTCGATCATCCTCAAATGGCTGCAGACCGAATATCGCGCGGAGGTCGTTACCTTCACCGCCGATCTTGGCCAGGGCGAGGAGGTCGAGCCGGCCCGGGCCAAAGCGGAGCTGCTCGGAATCCGGCCGGAGAACATCTTCATCGAGGATTTGAGGGAGGAGTTCGTGGCCGACTACGTCTTCCCGATGTTCCGGGCGAACACGGTCTATGAGGGCCAGTATCTGCTCGGCACCTCGATCGCGAGGCCGCTCATCGCCAAGCGCCAGATCGAGATCGCCCGGGCGGTCGGCGCCGACGCGGTCTGCCACGGCGCCACCGGCAAGGGCAACGACCAGGTCCGCTTCGAGCTCGGCTATTACGCGCTCGAGCCCGACATAAGGGTGATCGCGCCTTGGCGGGAATGGGATTATGCCAGCCGCGAGCAGTTGATCGACTTCGCCGAGAAGCACCAGATCCCGATCTCGAAGGACAAAAGGGGCGGATCCCCCTTCTCGATCGACGCCAATTTGCTTCATTCCTCGTCCGAGGGGAAAGTGCTCGAGGATCCGGCGGTCGAGGCGCCCGAATATGTCCACCAGCGCACGATCTCGCCTGAGGATGCGCCCGACAAGCCGACCGTGATCGAGATCGGCTTCGAGGCCGGCGATCCCGTCTCGATCGACGGCGAGACGCTGTCGCCCGCCGAGCTCCTCACCCGGCTTAACCGGCTCGGCCACGACAACGGCATCGGCCGGCTCGACCTCGTCGAGAATCGCTATGTCGGGATGAAGTCGCGCGGGGTCTACGAGACCCCCGGGGGAACGATCCTGCTCGCCGCCCATCGCGGCATCGAATCGATCACGCTCGACGGCGGAGCGGCGCATCTCAAGGACGAGATCATGCCGCGCTACGCCAGCCTCATCTACAACGGCTTCTGGTTCAGCCCCGAGCGCGAGATGCTCCAGGCTTTGATCGACAAGAGCCAGGAATTCGTCACCGGCAAGGTGAGGATGAAGCTCTACAAGGGCAATGCCACGGTGATCGGACGGGAGAGCGCGCTCGCCCTCTACGATCAGGACCTCGTCACCTTCGAGGAAGGCTCGTCGAGCTACAGCCAGCGCGATGCGGCCGGGTTCATCAAGCTCAACGCTTTGAGGCTGAGGATCGCGGCGAAGCGGGCTCGCAAGGCGGCGAGTAGCCGTCACTCCGGCGAAAGCCGGGGCCTCGGGGAGACCCGCTGAGCCTTCTCGACCCGAGGTCCCGGCCTTCGCCGGGATGACGGGGCACCCGCCCATATTGACTTCGCTTTCCGCCGGTGGAATTCCGGAGCCGTGGGGGCGTGGCCGAGTGCCGCGCCGAAGGGAATCGGCGAAATCACCGAGCCAGCGTCGCCCGGGCGTCCGAAGCCTCCGGGCCCTCCGCTCGGCGAGAGAAGGAGCGTCCAATGATCACCGCGTTGAACATGACCGTGCCGTTGAAGCAGGATCCCGAGTCGCTGGCGAAGCTGCAGCAGCTCAAGGCTGTGTTCGCCGACCATATCCAGCCCGAGATCGACCGGGCCCTGCGCAAGTCCGGAATCGTCCATTTCGCCCGGGTGCTCGTCATCCACGACCGGTTCCTCCAGGTGATCACCGAGTTCGACGGGGATCCGGAGGAATATACGGAATTCTTCCGCCGCGAGCTTCCGCACGTGTTCAAGCCGATCTTTGAGCTCGCCGAAGGCGCTCCGCCCTGGGACGAGCTGAACGACCAGGACACCTTCTTCCAGGCCTCCAAGCATCTCAACGTCAAGGCGCTGGGCCGGGACGAAAGCGGGCGCGAGGAGCAGGGCTGGCTGTTCACCTATTTCCCTAAGACGGTGCGGGAGATCGAGGAATCGCTGGCCGGCGGAGGGCAGAGCGAAAGCCCGGCGCCGGCAGGCGGGGATCAGCCAAGCGGCGGCGACAAGCCGGCGGGCGAGCAGCCGCCCGCGCGGGCGAAGTCGACGCTGCTTCGGGCCGCCGCGGCGGCGTTGACCGCAGCGGCGGCGGTCTTCACCGAGGCGGCGGGCGGGGCCGGGCCGAAGAGCGAGCGGTGACTTATAATTCCTCCCCCGGATTCCCGGGGGAGGGGGACCAGGCGAAGCCTGGTGGAGGGGCCTTGCTGACTCAGAAGAACCCCTCCACCGCGCTTCGCGCGGTCCCCCTCCCCGGCAAATGCCGGGGAGGAATTTAGTGGGGGGGCACATGACGGTCGACACCAATGATCTCCAGGGCATGGTGCTCGGCAACATCGCCGGCTACCGGCTGGTCCGGCACCTCATCTTCTCCGCGCCGGACGCCGGTTCGCTGCGGCGCTTCGTCGATTCGATCCGGCCGTTCATCCTGTTCGGCACCAATCAGCCAACGACGGCGCACGGCTGGGTCGCCAATATCAGCTTCGCCGCGCCGGCGATGGCGCAGCTGCTGCCGCCGGATATCTACGCCAAGCTGGAGAGCGCCTTCCGGTCGCCGCCCGACGCCGAGCGGATCGGCGACGTCGGCGCGAGCGCTCCCGACCAATGGTGGGAGGGCCGTTTTCGGAGCGCCGAGGTGAGCTGCTTCGTCCATCTCCACGCCGTCGGCGACAAGCAGCTCTCGGCGGCGACGGCGGAGATATTGGAGGAAGCGGCGGCGGCCGGGCTCACCGAGAAGATCCCGCGAGCGTCGGGCGGCCGGCTCGACGGCGCCTTCCTGGGCTTCGGGCCGGCCGGAAAGGGCGCCCGCGTCCATTTCGGCTATGTCGACGGGCTTTCCCGAAGCAAGGTCGCCTGGAACGAGGCGCCGAGCCCGGAGCGGCCGGTCGACTATCGATCGGTCGTCATCGGCCATTATGACGACCGCTTCCCCTGCGCCCCGGCCCGGGAGCCGGCGGCGACTCTGCTTCGCGATTCCTCCTATCTGGTGTTCCGCTGGATCTATCAGGACGTCGCCACCTTCGAGCGCTTCCTCACCGCCAAGGGACCGCCCCTCTTCCCCGCTCTGCCACCGACACAGGCCCGCGAGCTGCTCGCCGCCAAGATTATGGGCCGCTGGCGCGACGGCACCCCGCTCTGCCTGTCGCCCGACGCTCCGTCCCCGGACCGCTGCGAGGAAGGCTTCGCCTTCGCCGAGGACCTGCAGGGGACGGCCTGCCCGGTCTCGTCGCACGTCCGCGTGATGAACCCGCGCGATCAGGAGCTTTCCGGGATGGCGGCGGCGACCGGCGTTCCGCAGATCATCCGCCGCGGAATGCCGTACGGGCCCGAGCTTCAGGGCGAGGAGGACGACGGCGTCGACCGCGGCATATTGGGCCTGTTCGTCTGCGCCTCGATCCGCGAGCAGTTCATGCGCCTCGCCGCCTGGGGCCAGCGCAACAATTTCAGCAACGCCTTCCCGGCGCATGGGCGCGACCAGGACGTGCTGATCGGCAATCGCTCGGTGCCGGGGGCGACTCGGGAGTTCCGGGTGCCGAAGGGGCCGGCGGGCGGCGGAACGGTGACCGGCCTGCCCGACTTCATCCGGACCAAGGCGACCCAATATCTGCTGATGCCGAGCGGGCAGACTCTGTCGAGGCTGGTGCCGATGTAGGGCCCGTCATCCCGGCGAAAGCCGGGACCTCGGGGAGACGCGCCGAGACTTCTCGTCCTGGGATCCCGGCTTTCGCCGGGATGACGAATCAGTCCTCCAACACCCGCTTCGCCCGTTCGATCTGCTCCCTGACCCTTACCGGGGCGGTGCCGCCGTAGCTGGTTCGGCTGGCGACGGAGGCGTCGACGGTGAGGACGGAGTAGACGCGCTCGTCGATCCGTTCGTCGATCGCCTTCAAAGCTTCGATATCCAGATCGGCGAGGCCGACGCCGCGTTCCTCGGCGGACTGGACCGCCCTCCCGACGATGTGGTGCGCCTCGCGGAAGGGAACGCCGGTCTCGCGCACCAGCCAGTCGGCGAGGTCGGTGGCGGTGGCGAAGCCGGCTTCGGCGGCGCGGCGCATCCGGGCCTCGTCGAAGCGGGTCGCCTCGACCATCGCGGCGAGGGCCTGGAGCGACAGCAGGAGCAGATCGTGGGCTTCGAAGACCGGCGGCTTGTCGTCCTGCATGTCCTTGGAATAGGCCAGTGGAAGGCCCTTCATGGTCATGACGAGCGCGACCATCGCGCCGGCGATCCGGCCGCAATGGCCTCGGACGAGCTCGGCGGCGTCGGGATTGCGCTTTTGCGGCATGATCGAGGAGCCGGTGCTGAAGGCATCGGGAAGGATCGCGAAGCCGAAGGGCTGGCTCGCCCAGATGATCAGCTCCTCGGCGAGACGGGAGAGGTGGAGGGCGCATTGGGTGGCGGCCATCAGATAATCGAGCGCGAAGTCGCGGTCCGAGACGGAGTCGAGCGAGTTGGCGGTCGGACGGTCGAAGCCCAGAGCGGCGGCGGTGGAATCTCGGTCGATCGGGAAGCCGGTGCCGGCCAGAGCGGCGGCGCCGAGCGGGCATTGGTTGAGCCGCTCGCGGGCGGCGGCAAAGCGGCCGCGGTCCCGGGCGAGCATTTCGTAATAGGCCATGAAATGGTGGCCCAGGGTGACCGGCTGGGCCGACTGGAGATGAGTGAAGCCCGGCATCACCGTCGCGGCATGCTCGCCGGCGCGGGCGACGAGGACTTGCTGGAAAGCGGCGAGCGCGGCGGCGGTCTCGTCGATCGCGCCCCGAACCCAGAGGCGGAAGTCGGTGGCGACCTGGTCATTGCGCGAGCGGGCGGTGTGGAGGCGGCCGGCGGCGGGCCCGATCAATTCGGCTAGCCGCGCCTCGACGTGCATGTGGATGTCCTCGAGGGCCGGGTCCTCGCGGACTCCGAGCCGGGCATATTCGTCCTCGATCCGCTCCAGCCCTTCGGCGATGGCCGAGGCGTCGGCCTCGGAGACGATCCCCTGGGTCTCGAGCATGGCGACATGGGCGAGCGAGGCGGCGATGTCCTCGCGCCAAAGCCTTTTGTCGAAGCCGATCGAGGCGTTGATCTCGCGCATCAGGGCCGCCGGCCCGCCGGCGAAGCGGCCGCCCCACATCAGGTTGCTGCCGGGCTTGTCGTCGGCGATGGCTTGTCTCCTCTCGGCGGCGATAGGGCAAAGCTGGTCGGGATGGAATTCCTCCCCGGCATTTGCCGGGGAGGGGGACCGCGCGAAGCGCGGTGGAGGGGTTCTTCGGCCTCTGATAAACCCCTCCACCATGCTTCGCATGGTCCCCCTCCCCCGGAAAGCCGGGGGAGGAATTTGCTCGCCGCGGCCTCCACCGCTAATCCCCCGCCATGCGCCAGGCTACCGGCACCCTCGAGTTCCACACCACCCGCCAGGGTCTGCTCCGGATCACCCGCGACGTCGTCGCCTGGACCTCCGCCCAGGGCATGGCCGAAGGCCTGCTCACCCTCTTCTGCCGCCACACCTCCGCCTCGCTGATCATCCAGGAAAATGCGGCGCCGGAGGTGCGAAGCGACATCGAGGCCTGGGTGGCCCGTCTCGCGCCCGAGGATCCCACCGCCTACGCCCATGGCGACGAGGGGCCGGACGACATGCCCGCCCACCTCAGGACCATCCTTACCCAGGTGCAGCTTTCCATCCCCCTGCTCGACGGCCGCCTGGCGCTGGGCACCTGGCAGGGCCTCTACCTGTTCGAGCACCGGCGGGGGCCGCACCGGCGAAGCGTCGCGCTTCATCTGGTGGGCGAATGAGCCTCGAATCGGTCCGCGCCTGGCTCGCCAAGCACGCCCCGGACCTGCCGCTGATCGAGGTGACGGAGAGCACCGCCACGGTCGAGGCCGCGGCGCGGGCGCTGGGAGTCGAGCCCAGGCGGATCGCCAAGACGCTGGCGGTGAGGGCCGGCGACACCGTCTTCCTGCTCGTCGCGCGGGGCGATGCGCGACTCGACAACCAGAAGTGCAAGGCGGAGCTCGGCGCCCGGCCTCGGATGCTCGGGCCGGAGGAGACGCTGGCCCTGACCGGCCATCCGGTCGGGGGGGTCTGTCCGTTCGGACTGGCGATGCCGCTGCCGGTTTATTGCGACGTCTCGCTCAGGGATTTCAACCGGGTCTATCCGGCCGCGGGATCGCTCAACAGCTCGATCGAGGTGAAGCCCGAGCGGCTGTTCGAGCTGGTCGGCGAGCGCTGGGTGGATCTGTGCAAATTGCCGGACGGGGGCCGTCATCCCGGCGAAGGCCGGGATCTCGTGGAGTGAAGGTCGCGGAGCCCTCGCCTCGCCGAGTCCCGGCTTTCGCCGGGATGACGATCCTCAGGCCGCATTGATCGAAGGGCCAAAGCCCTCCTATGGTCGGCGGATGAAGCGCTCCCTTCCCCTCCTCCTCGCACCTTTCCTCCTCCCCGCCTGCGCGGCCGACGAAAGCGGACCGGCGGCGGCGGTTCCGGCGGCATCGGTTTCGGCGGTGGCCGGCTGGCGCTCGATCGCGAGGGAGCCCGACCGCGAGCGGGTCCGCAAATGGCGGACCGCCTGGGTCCAGGCGCTCGCCAAGGCGAGGGCCGGCGGCCACTCGGCCGAGATCGCCGCGGAAGGCGTTCTGCTCGAGCCCGACGCCGGGCTTCGCGGAGCCGCTCCGCCGGCCGGCGATTATCGCTGCCGGGTGGTGAAAGTGGGCGCGAAAAGCGAGGGGCTGCTCGATTATGTCGCCTACCCCGCCTTCGACTGCCGGATCTCGGCGGGCGCCGGGGCGATGGACTTCGTCAAGGTTACGGGCTCGCAGCGGCCGGTCGGGCGGCTGTTCCCCGACGGCGAGCGGCGGCAGATCTTCCTCGGAACGCTCCAGCTCGGCGACGAGCAGGGCGTGCTCCGCTACGGCCACGACCGCCAGCGCGACATGGTCGGCCTTCTCGAACGGATCGGCGAGCGCCGCTGGCGGCTGGCCTTCCCCTATCCCGCTTTCGAATCCACGCTCGACGTGCTCGAGCTCGTGCCCAAGGAATGAAGCGCATGAAACGGCTCCTGCTCCTGCCCCTGCTCGCTTTCGCCCCGCCCGCCGCCGCCGATCCGCTCGCCGACCAGGTGAAGCAGGACCTGCCCTCGCTGATGAGCCTTTATCGCGAGCTCCACGCTAGTCCCGAATTGTCGATGCAGGAGGTGAAGACCTCCGCCAGGCTCGCCGCCGAAGCGCGGAAGCTGGGCTTCGAGGTGACGACCGGGGTCGGCAGGACGGGCGTCGTCGCGGTGATGAGGAACGGTCCGGGGCCGGTGCTGCTGATGCGCTCCGACATGGACGCTCTCCCGGTCGTCGAGCAGACCGGCCTTCCCTTCGCCAGCAAGGTCAGGGCGATCAGCGTCTCCGGCACCGAGAGCGGAGTCATGCACGCGTGCGGCCACGACACCCACATGACCGGCTGGATCGGCACCGCGCGGCGGCTGGCGGCGATGAAGGGGCAATGGTCGGGCACCCTGGTTATGATCCTCCAGCCCGCCGAGGAAACCGGCGAGGGCGCCAAGGCGATGCTCGACGACGGCCTCTACACCCGCTTCCCCAAGCCCACCCATGCCTTGGCCTGGCACGACAGCGCCTCGCTTCCGGCGGGGGTGCTCGGCATCACGATCGGGCCGGCCTTCGCCAACGTCGACAGCGTCGATATCCAGGTGAGGGGCGTCGGCGGCCACGGCGCCGTGCCCCAGAACACGCGCGACCCGATCGTTCTGGCCAGCCGGATCGTCGGCACCCTCCAGACCCTGGTCAGCCGCGAGCTCGACCCGCAGGACGCGGCGGTGGTGACGGTGGGCAGCTTCCAGAGCGGCACCAAGCACAACATCATCTCCGACCAGGCGATCCTGCTGCTCACCGTGCGCAGCTACAACCAGAAGACCCGGCGCGCCTTGCTCGACGGGATCCAGCGCATCGCCCGCGGCGAAGCGATCGCGGCGGGCGTGCCCGAGGACAAGATGCCTGTGGTGACGATCCGGGAAGGCGAGTTCACGCCGGCCGCGATCAATACGGAGAAACTCAGCGCCTCGACCGCCGCCCTCTTCCGGACCCGCTTCGGAAACGACCGGGTGCGGATGGTGCCGCCGCCGATGGTCGGCGAGGATTTCGGCCGCTACCACCTCGCCGACGAGACGATCGAGAGCCTGATCTTCTGGGTCGGCGGCGTGCCCCAGGCGAAATGGGACGCCGCCGGCGGCGACGCCTCGAAGCTCCCTTCGCTCCACAGCCCCTATTGGGCGCCCGAGGCGGAGACCGTGATCGAGACGGGCATCGAGGCGATGGTGACGGGGGCTATGGGGGTGTTGGGAAAGCAGCGAGTCGCTCAGCGCTGATGTCGATACCGGTTAGCGACCCAGCGCCTCGCGTATCGCCTTTTCGAGGTCGTGGAGCTGGTACGGCTTGGCAATCAAGGGGGCTTCGGCGTGCGCGTGGCTTCGGCCGGCGGCGCCGTAGCCGGTCGTGAAAACGAAGGGCAGGCCCGCCTCACGCAACCGGTCGGCAACGGGCAGGCTGTCGAGACCGTTCAGATTGATGTCGAGTAGGGCGATGTCGAAGTCGCTGGCCTCCGTCGCTGCCATCGCGTCAGCCAGGTTCGAGGAGGTGGCCACGGTGGTGCAGCCGAGTTCGTCAAGCATGTCCTCGGCAGTCATGGCGATGATCGCCTCGTCCTCGACCAAAAGCACTCGAACGCCGGCAAGGCTCATTCCTTCAGCCCCCCGCCACTGCCGGTGAGCCGAGCGTCGATCCGACAGGCGAAGCCTGCGGGCGCGAAATCGATGGCGACGGTTCCACCCAAATCCGCAGCCAGCGCCCGTTCGATCATCCTCAGGCCGAAGCCGCGCCGCTCCGGCCGAGCCACCGGTGGCCCGTCGCGCTCCCGCCACTCGAACCGGAGCCGCTCCGCGTCGATTCGCCAGTGAATCTCGACCTTGCCGCCGGTGCGGGAAAGAGCGCCGTATTTGGCGGCGTTGGTGGCGAGCTCGTGCAGCGCCATCACCAGCGACACGGCGGCCTTGGGTCCGAGCGTCGCGTCAGGCCCCTCGATCGTCAGCCTTTCCTCCTGGGCATTGAGGTGCCCGACCGCTTCGCGGATGAGCTCGGAGAGCGTCGCGCCTTCCCAGCTCTCCCGAGTCAGGAGGTCGTGAGCGGCGGCGAGGGCGGCCAGACGCTGTTGAAAGGCCGTGCGCGACTCCGCGGGATCGCGCCCGTCGGCGAAGCTCTGCAGCGCCAGCCCCTGGACGACGGCGAGCGTGTTCTTCACCCGATGGTTGAGCTCATTGACGAGGAGACGCTGCCGCTCCTCCGCCACGCGACGCTCGGTGACGTCCCGGGCGATCGCGTGGAGCCCGACCGGCTCGCCGCGATCGTCGAGAGTGAGCGTCGAGTTGATCTCCCAGGTCATCAGCCGCCCGGAGCTGGAACGAAGGCGTAGCTCGTGATGGGTGGTTCCGCCATGGTCGAGCTTCTGGCGGAGCATCTGGCGCGCCTGGTCGGAACTGTGAGGCGTCAAGAATTCGTGCATCGACCGCCCGACTATTGATTCTCGCGCCGCTTCAATCAGGGACGCAGCCGCCGGATTGACGTCGGTAATCACCTGGTCGAGGTCCGCGGTGAGGATGACGTCGTTCGCCTGTTCGAAGATGCGGCGATACCGCTCCTCGCTGTGCGTCAGCGCCCGCTGGGCACGGGCCCGGCTCATCTCGCGCCACAGCTGGTCAGTGGCGGCGCGCAACAGCGCCTGCTCCCCATCCTGCCAGCGCCGCGGGTGGGATTCGTGGGCGAACAGCATTGCCCGGTAGCGTTCAGCGCTGATCACCGGCACGACCAGCGCGGCGACGATGCCCAGGCCCCGATAGCGCTCGGCGAGGCCGTCCGCGCTCATGATCGAGTCCGCGGCGACGTCGTCGATCCGGATCGTCTCGCCGCGCCCGAGCACGGCATGGAAATCGTTGCCCGCCATCTCGACGGAATAGCGCCCACTGATATCGTCCAGCCCGCCGGATCCGCTGCAGGCGCAAGCGAGGATGTCGATCGTGCGGCCCTCCTCATCGATCTCGCCGTAGCCGAGCCGCGCGACGCCCATCTCGGCGGCCAGCAAGTCGAGCGCGGCGGCGAGCATGTCGCCCGGCTCGTCAAGCAGCCGCAACCGATCGCCCAGCCGCACCATCAGCGCATCCCGCTGACGTCGCAGCACGCTGTCGGTCGTCTCACGCGCCTGGCCGAGGACTCCGCCGATCCGCCCGTCCTCGCCGGCGATCGGCAGCAGCGAATAGCTCCACCAGCTCGCGAATCTGACCCCACCCAGATTGCGCTCGAGCAGCGTATCCACCATGTTCACCGCTTCGCCGTCCCCGAAGGCATGTTGGAATTGCTTTTCCAGCCCCGGCCAGATGTCGACGAGAACCTCATCGGCTCGGCGGCCGAGCGCCCACGGATGGCGCTGGCCAAGCAAAGCGGCCCAGGAGTCATTGTAGAGGAAGCGGTGGTCGGGACCCCAGAAAATAGCGGCGCCTCCCGGCGACCGAAGCGCGATCGACAAGGCGGAGCGCAGCGATTGCGGCCAGTCGGCAATTGGGCCGAATTCGGTCCCGGACCAGTCCCGGGCGCGGATCATCGCTCCCATATTGCCACCCCCGGCCAGGAAGATTCTGAGGTCAGGCACGGGACTCGGGAGTGCTCGTTTCGGTCACGAATCGTGCCGTGAACCGCGTTTTCCGGAGACGCAAGCCGGATTCCGCTACACCACTCCGAACGCCAGCATCGCGTCCGCCACCTTCTTGAAGCCGGCGATGTTGGCGCCTTTCACATAATCGACATGGGTGTCGGACACGCGGCCATATTCGATGCAGCGGTCGTGGATGCCGTTCATGATGTCCTTGAGGAGGCGCTGCAATTCCTCCTCCTTCCAGCTGATGCGGGCGCTGTTCTGACTCATCTCCAGGCCCGAGACGGCGACTCCGCCGGCATTGGCCGCCTTGCCCGGGGCGTAGAGGATCTGCGCTTCCTTGAAGATATGAACGCCGGCGAGGTCGGTCGGCATGTTGGCGCCTTCGGAGACCGCGATGCAGCCGTTCTTGACTAAAGTTCGGGCATCGTCGCCGAGCAGCTCGTTCTGGGTCGCGCAGGGCAGTGCGACGTCGCAATCCACCGCCCAGGGACGGCCGCCGGCGTGGAAGGTCGAGCCCTTATATTCCTCGGCATATTCGCAGATCCGGCCGCGCCGCCTGGTCTTGTGCGCCTTCACCCAGTCGATCTTCTCCTGGGTGATGCCGTCGGGATCGTGGACGAAGCCCTCCGAATCGGAGAGGGTGAGCACCTTGCCGCCAAGCTGGACGATCTTTTCGGCGGCGTGGGTGGCGACGTTGCCGGAGCCGGAGATGACGGCGCGCTTGCCGGCCAAATCCTCGCCGCGAGTCCTCAGCATATTCTCCAGGAAATAGACGGCGCCGTAGCCGGTCGCCTCGGTCCGGATCAGCGAGCCGCCATATTCGAGGCCCTTGCCGGTCAGAACGCCTTCCCAGCTGTTGGTGATTCTTTTGTACTGTCCGAACATGTAACCGATCTCGCGCGCGCCGACGCCGATGTCGCCGGCGGGGACGTCGACGTTGGCGCCGATGTGGCGGAACAGCTCGGTCATGAAGCTCTGGCAGAAGCGCATGATCTCGTTGACGCTCTTGCCCTTGGGATTGAAGTTCGCCCCGCCCTTGCCGCCGCCCATCGGCAGGCCGGTCAAGGCGTTCTTGAACGTCTGCTCGAAGGCGAGGAACTTGAGGATCGATTCGTTGACCGACGGGTGGAACCGGATCCCGCCCTTATAGGGCCCGATCGCATTGTTGTTCTGGACCCGGTAGCCGCGCTGGACCCGGATATTGTTCTTGTCGTCCTCCCAGCAGACGCGAAAGGACACGACCCGGTCGGGCTCCGCCATCCGGCGCAGGATCTGGGCCTCGTGATATTCGCTCTTGCCCTTGGTGAACTCGAAGATGTCCTGGGCGACTTCGTAGACCGCCTGGACGAATTCCGGCTGGCCCGGATTGCGGCGCTTGACGCCCTCCATGAAGCCTTCGAGGTCGACATGCTCGCCGTCTCGCGGCGTTCCGCTCGACCTCATCTTCCGCTCTCCCCTGACGCCGCGCAGGCGGGCCAGTCTAGGGGCGGCACGTCGAAAGAAAAGCGGCGATTGGAAGGACGATCAGACGCCGCCCAGTATCGCCTCGATGTCGCGCTCGACGTCTTCGATCGGCGCCATGCCGTCGACCCGGCGGACGAGGCCGCGGGCGTCGTAATAAGGGAGGATCGGCGCGGTCTTGGCCCGATATTCGGCGAGGCGGGTCCTCACCGTCTCCTCATTGTCGTCGGGACGGCGCTTGAACTGGCCCGAGCCGCAGACGTCGCACAGGCTGTCGACCTTGGGCAGCTTGTAGCGGTCGTGATAGCCCTCCCCGCACTTCGCGCAGGAGAAGCGGCCGGTAATCCGATCGACCAAAGCGTCGGCGTCGACCAGCAATTCGATGACGTGGTCGAGCTTCATTCCGCGCTCGCCAAGCAAAGCGTCGAGCGAGACGGCCTGGGCCTCGGTGCGCGGATAGCCGTCGAAGATGAAGCCGGTGCCCGAATAGCGCTCCGGAAGATCGAGGCGGTTGGCGATCAGCTCGTTGACGACCTCGTCGGGGACGAGCTCGCCCGCCTCCATGATCGCCTTGGCGCGAAGGCCGATCGGGCTTCCGGCCTTGATCGCCTCGCGAAGCATGTCGCCCGTGGAGAGCTGGACGAGGCCGCGCTCGGCGATCAGGCGGCCGGCCTGGGTGCCCTTCCCCGCGCCCGGGGGCCCGAGAAGGATGATGTTCACGAGTGAGCGCTTGCCGCGAACGCCGACATCATCGTCCGCGCCCGCCCTTCAGCTTCGCCTTCTTGATGAGGTCGCCATATTGGTGGGCAATGAGGTGGCTCTGGATCTGGGTCACCGTGTCCATCGTCACGTTGACGACGATCAGCAGGCTGGTGCCGCCGAGATAGAAGCCGATGCCCATCTTCGCGATGACGAATTCGGGAAGGAGGCAGATCAGGGTCAGGTAGGCGGCGCCGATGACGGTGATCCGGGTGAGCACGTAGTCGAGATATTCCTCGGTGCGCTTGCCGGGACGGATGCCGGGGATGAAGCCGCCGTAGCGCTTCAGATTCTCGGCCGTCTCCTCCGGGTTGAACACCACGGCGGTGTAGAAGAAGCAGAAGAAGATGATCCCGGCCGCGTAGAGCGCCATGTACAGGGGGGCGCCGTGCTGGAGCGCGGTGGTGATGGTGATGAGGACATCGCCCCAGGCGCTTTCGCCCGACGTGCGGTTGCCCGCGAACTGGGCGATGGTCAGCGGCATCAGGAGCAGCGACGAGGCGAAGATCGGCGGGATCACGCCCGAGGTGTTGATCTTGAGCGGCAGATGCGACTTCTCCGCCTGCATCTGGCCCCGCGCGGTCTGGCGCTTGGGATATTGGATCAGCACTCGGCGTTGGGCCCGCTCCATGAAGCAGATGAAGAGGATGAGGACGACGACGAGGGCAATGATCGCGAGGATGGCGAGCGGGGAGATGGTGCCGCTCCGGCCGCTTTCGAACACCCGGGCGAGCGTCTTGGGCAGCTGGGCGACGATCCCGGCCATGATGATCAGCGAGACGCCGTTGCCGATTCCGCGGCTGGTGATCTGCTCGCCGAGCCACATCAGGAACATGGTCCCGCCGACGAGGGTGATGACGGTGGTGATCCTAAACATCATGCCCGGATCGAGCACGGCCGAGCCGCTTGCCCCCTGGCCCCAGCCTTCGAGACCGACGGCGATGAAGTAGCCCTGGATCGCGCACAGGAAGACGGTGCCGTAGCGCGTATATTGGTTGATCTTCTTGCGGCCGCTCTCGCCCTCCTTCTTGAGCCCGGCGAGGGCCGGCGACATCGAGGTGGCGAGCTGAACGACGATCGAGGCGGTGATGTAGGGCATGACGCCGAGCGCGATCAGGCTCATCCGCTCGAGGCTGCCGCCCGAGAACATGTTGAAGAAATCGAGCACTCCGCCGCGGGTGGTGTCGAACAGGTTGGCGAGCGCCCGGGGATCGATTCCGGGCAGCGGAACGAAGCTCAGCAGTCGGAACACGATGAGCGCTCCGAGCGTGAACCACAGGCGCTTCTTGAGGTCCGTCGCCTTGGCGAAGCTCGCCAGGCTGATATTGGAAGCCATCTGTTCGGCTGCGGATGCCATATTGGTTCGATCCTCTAGAAGCTTTCGGTCATATAGGACCCTAGCCCGTCATTGCGAGGACCCCGGACTCGATCCGGGGGACGAAGCAATCCAGTGGGCGCCAACGCAGCACTGGATTGCTTCGCTTCACTCGCAATGACCAGATTATGCGTCCTTGCGCTTCTTGACGCTGTTCTTCTTCGCGGCGGCCTTTTCTGCAGCCGTGACGACCTCGATCAGCTCGACCGAGCCGCCGGCATCCTCGACCGCCTTGCGGGCTCCGGCGGAAATGCCGGCGACCCGGAAAGCGAGCTTCGCGGTCAGGCTGCCCTTGCCGAGCAGTCGGATGCCGTGCTTGCCGCCGCGCGACAGGCCGGCGGCGCGGAGCGCCTCCTGGTCGATCGTGCCTTCGGCCGACAGCGTGCCGGCATCGATCGCCTTCTGGATCATGCCGACGTTCACCTCGGCATAATCGCGGGCGAAGATGTTGTTGAAGCCGCGCTTCGGCAGCCGCATGTGGAGCGGCATCTGGCCGCCCTCGAAGCCGAACACCGACACGCCCGAGCGCGACTTGGCGCCCTTCTGGCCGCGGCCGGCGGTCTTG
>JAXDPE010000022.1:0-4982 GCA_034668565.1 Sphingomonadales bacterium
GGAATGCCGAAATGGCATATCGCTCGGATGAGCGGCAATGTCGGGGTCGACTTCCTGCTTGGCGCCATTCCCTGGATCGGCGCGATCCCCGATTTCTTCTTCCGCTCCAACAGCCGCAACATGAGGATCGTCAAGCGCTGGCTCGACAAGCACCATCCCGAGACGATGACGATCGAAGGGGAAGTGGTGGCTCGGCGCTGAGCCCTTAGTGGATCGTGCCCGGGTCCCCGCGCCCTTCCGAGAACCAGGCCTTGGCGTCCGGCCGGAACAGCAGCCACAAAGACGCTATCGACAGCAGATATTGGATCGCGGCGAGGAGGGCCGGGACGGTCCCGTAAGCGAGCGTCTGGCGAAATCCGATCAGGCCGAAGACCAGGCCGAGGGCGCACAGCACGACGTAGATCCATTTCGCGACCGGGCTGCCATGGGCGCTGATGAACCAGATCAGCAGGAGATAGAGGGCGATCGTGACGACCTGAATGCCCAGGATCGTTCCGGCGCCCATCCCCGATCCGGTGGCGGCCACGGCCGCCTGCACCTTGTCCCAGGACAGCCAGCTGGCGAGGATCCCGATCGCGAGCGAAATCAGAACCACGCGCGTGAAATTGACGATCGATGGCGGCCGCATAGCCCGTCTCCCCTGCTTTGACCCAACCATCTAATGCCATCTTGCCTCGCCGCGAAGCTCGAAAAGCGCTTCAAGCCGTCCCGAAATCCAGACCGATGTCCGCCGCCGGCGCGGACTGAGTGATCCGGCCCACCGAAACGTAGGTGACTCCGGTTTCCGCCTTGGCTCGGATCGAGTCGAGAGTAACTCCGCCGCTCGCCTCGGTCGGGACCCGGCCGGCGACGCGAGCGACCGCCTCCCGCAGCTCCGGCGCTCCCATATTGTCGAGCAGGAGGTGGGTAGCTCCGGCCTCGAGCGCCGCCTCGATCTGCTCGAGCCGGTCGACCTCGACGATGATCCGCTCGATTCCCGCCGCCACCGCCCGCCGGACCGCCTCGCCCACGCCGCCCGCGACGGCGACATGATTGTCCTTGATCATCGCCGAATCCCACAGGCCCATCCGGTGATTTTGCGCTCCGCCCATTCGAGTCGCATATTTCTCCAGCAGGCGGAGGCCGGGGATGGTCTTGCGGGTGTCGAGCAGGATCGCGCCGGTGCCGGCGATGGCGTCGACATAGCGCCTCGTGAGGGTCGCGATACCCGACAGATGCTGGACGATGTTGAGCGCCGAGCGCTCGGCGGTCAGCATCGCCCGCGCCTTGCCGCGCAGGCGAAGCAGATCGGTGCCGGCCTGAACGCTCGTGCCGTCCTCGGCCAAGGCTTCGATCTCGACCTCGGGATCGAGCGCCCGGAAAAAGGCTTCCGCGATCGGCAGGCCGGCGACGACGATTCCCTCGCGGCTGTCCATCACGCCGGTGAAGCGCGCGTCGGCGGGGATCACGGCCGCGGACGTGATATCGCCCGCGTCCCCGAGATCCTCCGCCAGGGTCTCGCGGACGAAGCGATCGATGTCGAAACCCGGGATTATCGCACCAGCTCCCGCTTCAGATAGGCCATGAGCAGGGCCGCCCGCTTCGCGTCCTCGGCATTGTCGGCGCCGACCGAATGGCCCCCTTCGAGATATTCGTGAAAGTAGAAGCGATTGCCATATTCCTCGAGCCGAGCCGCCATCTTGCGGGCGTGGCCTGGATGGACCCGGTCGTCCTTGGTCGAGCTGTAGAAGAAGACGGCCGGGTAGCGGACGCCCTTCCTGAGGTTCTGATAGGGCGAATATTTCGACAGGAAGGCCCAGTCCTCCGGCTTGTCGGGATCGCCATATTCGTCGACCCACGAGGCTCCGGCGAGCAGGTGCGAATAGCGCTTCATGTCGAGCAGGGGCGAGCCGGCGATCACCGCCGAGTAGAGATCGGGCCGCTGGGTCATCGCCGCCCCGACCAGCACGCCGCCGTTGGAGCGTCCGGAAATGCCGATCCTGCCCTTCGCCGTCACGCCGGTGCGGATCAGATCCTCGGCGACGGCGTGGAGATCGTCGAAGCTCCGCTGCCGGTTTTCGCGAAGCGCCGCCTTGTGCCAGTCGGGGCCATATTCCCCGCCGCCGCGGATGTTGGCCAGCACATAGGCATTGCCTTCCTCGGTCCAGAACATGGCAAGCGGCCCGGCGCGATAGGGCTGGCCGGTCAGATAGCCGGGCGTCTGGGCCGCGCGGAAGCCGCCATAGGCGTGGATCAGGGTCGGCACAGGTCCTTGGGCGCCCTTCCACCGAACCAGGAAATACGGGACTTTGGTCCCGTCCTTCGAGGTGGCGAAGCGTTGCTCGACCGTCCGGGTCGAGGCGTCGAACTTGGCCGGGAGACGCTGGACCAGAGCCGGCCGGCCGCCGCTCTGGACGGCGTAGAGCGCCGGCGGGGTAAGCATGCCCTCGACCGTCGCAAAGGCGAGGTCGGGCGTTCCGCCCGCGGCGAGCAGGTGGATCGTGGCCTTGGCCGGAAGAGCGATCGGGCGCGAGGCCCAGCCTCCGTTCTTCCTGGGCGTCAGCGCGAACAATTTGCCGGAGACGTCGTCGAGCGCCTTGACCCACAGGACGTTGTCGGACGCCGAAACCTCCTCGATCGCCTGCTTCGCCGTCGGCGCCATCACCAAGGTCGGCTCGGCATGGCCGCGCGCCGCTATGTCGCTGAGCGAATAGGCGACGAGAGCGCCGGCGCGGAAGCGTCCGAGCGGGCTCTGCAGCTTGGCGATCAGCTGGTCGCCGACCACGTCCTCCATCTCCGCATCGGCGGGCAGGGGCACCGGCACCAGGCCGCCGCTGGGCGTGAGAAGGTGCCGCTCGTTGGTCCAGAAGGTCCTGCCGCGGTCGACGAAGACCCAGCGCCGGCTCTTGCCCTGGATGGCGAGCGGGTTGGTGGCGACGTCGCCGGGCTCCCCCTCGAACAGGGTGCGCGCTGAAGCCAGCGGCGTGCCCCGCTTCCACAGCTTGAGGATCCGCCCATAGCCGGACTCGGTCAGCGAGCCTTTGCCGAAATCGGTGCCGACCAGCAAAGTGTCGGCATCCACCCAGGCGACCGACGTCTTGGCTTCGGGGATGGTGAATCCGCCGTCGACGAAGCGACCGGTGCCCAGATCATATTCGCGAACCACGTCGGCGTCGGTGCCGCCCGGGCTGAGCGAGACCAGGCAGCGACGATATTCCGGCGCGAGGCAGTCGGCGCCGTGCCAGACCCAGCGCTTGCCCTCCGCCTTGCCGAGCGCGTCGACGTCGATCGCGGTGCGCCACTGGGGCTTGCCGGAGCGATAGGGGGCGAGCGGCGAGATCCGCCACAGGCCGCGCGGGTTCTTCGCGTCGCGCCACAGATTGGCGACCTTGTCGCCGAGAATCCGGTCGGGAGTGGCGATCTGCTCCTCGTCGTCGAGAATATCGAGGGCGCGGCTGCGGTAGCTTTCGAACTTCGGGTCCTGGGTGAGCAAAGCTTCGCTCGCCGCATTCCATTCCTTCACCTGGGTAAGCGCGCGCTTCCCCTCCACTTCCTCGAGCCAGAGATAGGGATCGTCGCCCGCGGCGGGCGCCGCGGCGGCGAGGAAGAGGAGCGAGGCGGCGGGGAGGAGGAAGCGGTGCAAAGGCGGTCTCCGGATTCGATCTGCTGCGCGATTAGCGCGCGCCACTCCGTCATGCCAGCGAAGGCTGGCACCCCAGCGGGTGAAAGGCGCCGAGTTCTTCACCCGCCGGGGCCCCAGCCTCCGCTGGAGCGACGGCTCAATCGCCCCTGATCACCGGCCGCCCGACATCGCCCTGCCCGACCGTCCGCCCCGCCATCTCCAACATCCGGTCGAGCGATTTCTTCGCGGCGAGGCGCAGCCCTTCCTCCATCTCGATCCGCGGCTCGAGGTCGCGCAGCGCGACGTAGAGCTTCTCCATCGTGTTGAGCGCCATGTACGGGCACATGTTGCAGTTGCAGTTGCCGTCAGCGCCGGGCGCTCCGATGAAGGTCTTGTGCGGGGCCGCTTTCTCCATCTGGTGGATGATGTGCGGCTCGGTGGCGACGATCATCACCTCGGACGGCGAGGCCAAAGCGAAATCGAGGATCGCCCTGGTCGAGCCGACCAGATCGGCATGGTCGAGGATATGCGGCGGGCATTCGGGATGCGCGAGCACCGGCGCGTTCGAATGCTGGGCCTTGAGCTTGAGCAACTCGGTTTCCGAGAAAGCCTCGTGGACGATGCACACGCCGGGCCAGAGCAGCATGTCGCGGCCGGTCTTGCGGGCGAGGTAGCCGCCCAGATTCTTGTCCGGCCCGAAGATGATCTTCTGCTCCTTCGGGATCTGCGACAGGATGATCTCGGCCGACGAACTGGTGACGATAATGTCGCTCAGCGCCTTCACCGCCGCCGAGCAATTTATGTAGGTCAAGGCGATATGGTCCGGATGGGCCTCGCGGAACGCCTTGAACTGGTCGGGCGGGCAGCTGTCCTCGAGGCTGCAGCCGGCATTCATGTCGGGCAGGATCACGATCTTCTCGGGTGAGAGGATCTTGGCCGTCTCGGCCATGAAGCGGACCCCGCAAAAGGCGATGACGTCGGCGGTGGTCGACGCCGCCTTGCGCGACAGATCGAGGCTGTCGCCGACGAAATCGGCGAGGTCCTGGATCTGTGGAGCCTGGTAATAATGGGCGAGGATGACGGCGTTGCGCTCCTTGCGCAGCCGGTCGATCTCGACGGCGAGGTCGAGCCCCCTGAGGCTCTGATTGGGTGCGTTCATGATGCCACTCCCGGATCGGAGACGCAGCCCTCAGGCCGGCCGTCCCCTGGTTTGCCAAGTTCAGCCTCGCGTGCCCCGACCGTGGTCTCGAAAGGCGCGGAGTGGATGGCGCGGAGATAGGGGGAAAAGAAGGCTTTTTCAACAAGGAGCCGTCATTCCGGCGAAGGCCGGAATCCATGAACACCGCGGGTGGGCATCTCCCGGCCGCGGTGTTCATGGATC
>JAXDPE010000023.1:0-27914 GCA_034668565.1 Sphingomonadales bacterium
TACCGCGAGCCTGTGCTCGAGCCGGGCGGGCTCGCACTCTTCATCTCCCAGTCGGGCGAGACGGCCGACACCCTCGCCGCGCTCCGCCACGCCCGCGCCGAAGGCCAGCGGATCGCCGTCGTCGTCAACGTTCCGACGAGCTCGATGGCGCGCGAGGCCGACCTCCTCCTCCCCACCCATGCCGGCCCCGAGATCGGGGTCGCCTCGACCAAGGCCTTCACCTGCCAGCTCGCCGTCCTCGCCGCGCTCGCCGCCAAGTTCGCCCGCGACAAGGGCCGGATGAGCGAAGAAGAGGAGCGCGAGATCGTCGACCATCTCTCGGAAGCGCCGGCGGCGATGAACGCGGCGCTCGGCCATGACGAGGAGATCGCGGCGATGGCGCCGCTGATCGCTCAGGCCCGCGACGTCCTCTATCTCGGCCGCGGCGCCGATTACCCGCTCGCCATGGAAGGCGCCCTCAAGCTGAAGGAGATCAGCTACATCCACGCCGAAGGCTATGCCGCCGGCGAGATGAAGCACGGCCCGATCGCTCTGATCGACGACAGCGTCCCCGTCATCGTCCTCGCCCCCTCCGGGCCGCTGTTCGAGAAGACCGTCTCCAACATGCAGGAAGTCCAGGCCCGCGGCGGCAAGGTCGTCCTCATCTCCGACGCCCAAGGACTGAAGGCGGCGGCCGACGACCGCCTGCTGGCGACGATCGAGATGCCCAGGGTGCATCCGCTGATCGCGCCTTTGGTCTACGCCATCCCGGTCCAGCTCCTCGCCTATCACGTGGCGGTGGTGAAGGGGACGGACGTCGACCAGCCGAGGAACCTGGCGAAGAGCGTCACGGTGGAGTGAGAGCCTCGGGGCACCGCAATCGTCGTCGTCGTGTTGAGCGACAATAAGGATCTGAGGTGACCCGCCGTAGCCGCAATAGGTTAGATGAGTTGGGCTGCTGCCAGCGGGCTTCAGAAAACCTTTCGTAAACTCAAGCTAAAGGTCCGACCGAGAGGATTGAGATAGACTGGTTGATAAATGATCGGCGTCACGCCGTTTTCATCGACGACCCGGGGGCGAGTATTCAATAGGTTGGTGATGCTCAGCGTAACCCTGGTCCCCTTTATCCAGCCGGGGGCATTTTTTCCGCCAAGCCGCTCGGCGGGATTTGCGAAGACGCTGAAATCCACGGTCGTGTAATTGGATAATGTGAGTCGGCGATCCGTGCTGATCGGAGTCGAAGAGAGACTGCGCGTCCTAGCTTTGCTGCGCCAGTCGGCTGTCAATCGAGCGCCAAACCAGCTTTGAAAGGCCCCAGCCTGAAAACTAAGCTCATGTCGCGGCGAAAGCCCGCGGACGTCGGTCGCGAAACCGTCCAGAAGATCAAAGGTCGGCCCGCCCGCCTGTGGCGTGATCTCGTCCGTAAGCCGCCAGGTGTGATACAAAGCCAACGTGAAGCGGCTGCTCAGGCTTTCGATCCGTTGAGCATCGACACTTCCTGGTGCGGCTTCGACAACCACCGTGCCAGGTGGCAACCCCGCGCGCATCGCCGCCTCGTTCGGGAAGACTTGTACTTTTCTATAAAAAGATCCCGAGGGTAGCGGTGGGCCTTTCGTCAATTGTTTGCTGAAACTGATACCTGAACGAAGATTCCGTTGCCTGGCGCTGCTGAAATTGAGAGGGCGCGCATCGATCCGCAGCAATTTGCCTTGTGCGTCGCGCACGACCCTCTCAGGAAAGATGAATTCGATTTCGCTGTTCTCGAACGTATCTGCGATGGGAAAGTCGATTTTCGTGTCGACATAGTTTGAGCTCAAGGTCAGGTCGGTCTTTGAAAACGGTTGGATGTACACCCCGAGACTGAACTCACTTCGGTTTTCCGAACGGAGCAAAGGGTTGCCGCCGTATATCCGGGTGATATCGACCGTCTCCCCTCGCGGGGAGTCGAAGATGCGAATGTTCGGGGTTGACAGCTGCGGCGCCCCCAACTGCTCGACCGAGGGTTCGCGTTCTTCGTTGTTCAATGAACCGTATAACTTAAGTGCCGGGATCGGCGACCAGTTCAGCCCGATGCCATAGGTTTTCAGAAACCCGATGTCCGAAAGATCTTCAATTGCGACGTTTACGTTCGCCGAGACAATTCCCAACCACGAGGGGCCGGTGCTGGAGCTGGTGATTGGAACGTCGAGGCTTCCCTGAGCGGCAATTCTGTTTCGGGCGAGTTTGGTCTGCTGCTCTGTCCCGCTCAACGTCGACGTCCCAACGAAATCAAGCATTCCCAACTCGGCTCGAAGCGAAACGGTCGCCGGGCCTGCGGGCAAATCGGCAAGCGGGCCACCCAAAACGAATACAGCTTCCGCGAAGGTATTGGACGAATCCGTTTGATCATCCGGCGATGGCGTGCCGTCAATCTTGGTGGTAATGCGGGTATCGGTCCGATCGACGTTTGCCGTAAGAGACCAAATCCATTTGTCTCTTCGTCCGTTTAACGCGGCCCCGACGTGAAACGTATTACTTTCGATTTCACGTGATAGCGGCTCATCGGACTGCAGACCAAGCAGGAAAACATCCGTCTCGGTTACGAACCGGGCGTTCAGCGTTGCCGAAAAATTGCGGGACAAGGGCCTCGATAGCGTCCCGTTGAGGACAATCCGCTCGCTCTCCGGCAAAATGGTACGAAATTCTCCTAGCCCGAGGGTCGGTTCGAGCGCGACCAAATCCCGTTCGCTTTCAAGCAACGCTCCCGTTTTACGATAGCTGGCATCGAAATTGAGGCGAGTGTCGTTTCTGATCCGAAGCAAGCTTGTCGAGAATTGATTATCTGCACGACCCCCTTCAGTGGGGACGACAGAATCGATCTCTACATTCCGTTTGGAAAACCGCTGGAAAGTGACAATGTTGATCACCTTTTGATCAGGGCGAAATCCATAAGCAAGCGCCAAAGCTTCTGGAAACACCTCCATTCGCTGGATCGCTTCGGTGGGAATACGGGCAATATCGGCAGAGCTCGCAATCCGCTGCCCGTTCAACAGAACGATGGGCGGGCCATCCGCGCTACCCCTTATACTAGTCGCGAGCGGGCCAAGATTCTGAATGAGCGTTCCGACGTCCGTCGCCCCGTAAGTATCGATTTCAAACGGCGTTAAAGTTCTCTCCGGCGGGATTCGGCCGACCACCGATCCACGCTCGCGAGCCCCGGTCACAACGATCTCTTTGCCGGGAGCGGCCGGAGGTGAGGCCGGCAGGCTGGCATCCGATTGCGAGGCTTGCGGTTTTTCGTGTGTCGCCGGTGCTTCTCCCGCGGCCGAACCTGACGCAGACGGCGGTTGCCCATCTACCGATCCAGCTCCTGGCACATTCAAGCCAACGGAAGCTGCGCAGAACACAAGCTCGGCAATTGCGAGAGTGGGCGGTATCATTTTAGCTCGTCAGCCTGCCATGGTCGGACAAATCAGACGAGATCGTAGCGGAAGCGACGGTCTATCGAAAAAACGCATGCTAAAGAGATTTTCATGTCGCGGGCCCCGGTTTGCCAGCGAACCAGCGTAGAAAATCCGCGTTCATCTGTTCGAGCGAGCCTTTTCGCCTGTCGTAACCCAAACGATCCAGGAGCCAGAACTCCAAATTCTCTCCTCGCCTGAAGGCGGCCGCCAGTTCGGCGACAATGCCTTCATGACCGGTCTTTTCGCTGAGAAAATCATAGAAGCAGCTCACCGTCGCGTAGAAGGGTATGGTTTGATCCGACGATGCAGGCCCGCCCGCGAAAGTCTGGCCCGCTTCCCTGGCGACCGGCGCGCCAAGCTCGGGGTGGGTCATCCGCAGCAAGGTCGTGAGCGTCAGCAGCCCCTTGCTTTTCGCGTCGCGTCTTCTGGACGAGCGCTGGACAACGCCTTCGAACGCGACGGCCGCCATCTCGTCGAGCCAGTCGGGCGCGTCCGTTCCATATTGGTCGCCGCTTGTCGTAGGGACGAGACCGTCAAACAGGTCGTGAGCTATTTCATGTCGAAGCAGGGTGATGGCCGGGCGCGGCTTGAAGCGCCGCGGGCCGTTCGGAAACGTCCAGGTATAGGTTTTGAATGCATCCTTGGTTCCGCCCCATCGGAAATTGCCGCTGCCCTCTTCGACGACCGCAAAGGTCACGTTTTTAAGCATGAATATTTTTTCGGCGGCCAATTGCGCGGCGTAACCCTCGTTGATTGCTGCAGGAACGTCTTCGGGTGCTACTGAAACGTAGCCGAAACCCGTTTTAACCTTCTTGTACGCAGCAACATCCGTCGCCCCGCCGGAAAAGGATCCCGCAATAAAAAGCAAAGCGAACGCATGAGAGGACAGTGCCATAATATGAGCTACAGTCGCCTCAGTGAATGAGGCAAGGCCATCCCGTCCGGCAGTGTATAAATTCCAGAAAGCGTTCTTTTGCTCGCATCCAGCTTAAGATGGAAAACGAGATTGGGTTTAGACAAGTGTGTAAAGCTCACTTCGCCCTTGCCGATCGCGACATCCTTCAACGGATATAGCGAACCGTCCTTTTGCGAAACGAACCATCCGCGCCATGAACCGTTTGCGAATTCAAAGCGAAACTTGAGCGACCCCTGCCCAAAAGCTCCCTGCCAATCGCCTTCAAAAATACGCTCTTCTTCAGCAGAAACCACGGCATGCGCTGCAGGAGGGGTAGCTGCCGATACCGATGAGGCTCCGCCAATGAAAGCCATCCCTAAAATTATCGCTCTTTGAATACTCACTCGGTCCTCTCCTGTAGGCTTCATTGTTTTACAAGATCGCGGGCGACCTACAAATCCAGATCGCCCGCAAACCCTATCACGAATGTTACTTCTTGCCCGCAGAATTGGTTTCGCAGTGCGTATCCGAAGAACCGCTGCCGTCCGGGTTGGTAACCTCAATCGTTACGCAGACGGCATGACGAACAATCTCGGTCGTCTTGATGACGCTAGCGCAAACCGGAGCCGAAAGCGCGATGAGAGCCGAAGCTGCCACTCCAAACTTGATCATGATTATATTCCTCTTCCTTTGTTCGCACTCGCCGATCGCGAATACAGGAGTACTTTGCTCCGGTCCAAAGTCCCCTGCAATCGGAATTGCGTCCAAAACGGAGGCATATCAACGGCTTAACCTCGATTAGGCTTTTCGAGCATGGTGCCTCTAGCGCTTGCGGGCGACCTATGGCTGCCACGGAGAATGTCCGTTACTGGGTAATGGTCTTGAACAAGTCGGTGCTGACGGCGACTACCGCGATGCGTGAAGTGGTGGGGTAGACTTCGGACAGTGAGACGGGCGCTCCGAGGCATGAGTCTCTTTGCACGAAAAACCTTGAGCCGTCACGCAATTTATACGGAAAGAGAGGATTTTCGAATTGCGGTGGGTGCCGTGCGGTATGGGTGACGGCGGCGAGTGACGGGGCTGCCGCCCGTCACCCCGCCGTCGGAGGCGCCGTCATTGGGATCAGCCTGACCAACTTGCTGACATCCTGTGCAGTGCGGCGTTGAGGAACTGGTCACGGTCGCCATGTGGTCCTCGCATTGCAGACGGTCGCGCCCGAGGAGGCGCTTGAGGTTCGCGAGCGGCAACTCGATCAACTTTATACCAGGCGTGATGGCGCTGCGGTTACAAGCGGTCCTGAGATTCAGCTAACTTTTATGGAGGCGGCTGATCGAGCCAAGCGGCGAGAGGGAAAAGACTCGCTAACGGCTCAGCTAACTTTATTGCCTCCACAGCTGAACGCCGCCATCTGCCCCGCCAGCGCGCGCTGGAAGGCCGGCCGGGATTCGCAGCGGGCGAGATAGTCGCCGAGGCCGGACTCGCTCAGCAGCGCGGTGTGCCGCAGGAGGCGCAGCACTGTCGCCATCATAAGGTCCCCGGCGGTGAATCGGGGTCCGTCGAGGAACGCTTTTTCGCCGAGCACGGTGCGTAGTTCGGCGAGCCGCTTCCCGACCGCGGCCTCGGCGTCGGGGCGCCTCAGCTTCGCCCATTCCTGATCCGAATAGAACAGGTCGATGCCGGCGAGGTTCTGGAGCGGCGGCTCGATCGTGTTGAGGGCCGCGAAGAGCCATTCGATGGCCCGCGCGCGGGCCGCCGGATCGCCGGGCAGGAGGTTCTCGCTGCGCTCGGCGATGCGAAGGACGATCGCGCCCGATTCGAACAATTTGAGGCCGTTCTCCTCATAGGCCGGCACCTGCCCGAACGGCTGCCAGGCGCGGTACTCCGGCCCCTCCTTCTCGCCGTCGGCGAGCAGCTTCACCTCGTAGCGAAGGCCGGCTTCCTCGAGCGCCCAGCGCACCCTCAGGTCGCGGACCAGCCCCTGGACGAAAGGCGGCACCCATTTGAAGGCGGTGACTGTGATCATGGCCTACCTTTCGAGACGGGCTAGGCTTCGTCGCCCCCGCTCGGCGCGGCTTTGCCCTGGGCTTCCCACACCTTGCGCAAATCCTTGCGGATCGAGGGGCCGGCGAGATGCGCGTCGACCGATTCGTGACGCTCGCCCTTCAGGGCCGCGACGATGGCGGGAAGGTTGTCGCACTGGCCCGAGCGGGCGAGCTCGAAGGCGCGTTCGACGGTGGTGGGACGCTCACGATCGCTGGCCATTTCAACGGCTCCCTGAATCGGCCTCGAGCCGGGCGCGCGCGCTTTGGCCGAGGCAATTGAACTGTTCCATGGATTGAGCTCCGCGCTGCAAGCGGGAGCTCCGAAGTCTCCCCGTCACGCGATGCTTGCGGGCACGTTCAGGTGATGCGCCCGCTCTAGCAGACCGGTTCGGACATAGCGAGGGGCCGCTCATTCGCACAGGCGCTTCCACGCAATCTCCATGACGGTGCCGGCCTCGATCGTCAAAGGCTGCTGCCACGCCGCGGTATAATCCTCATGCTGGGCGACCTTGCCCTCGGCGTCGTATTTGCGGGCGGCGGTGGGAGTGATGGTCCGGCCGGGACAATCCACCCTCAGCCGATAGGCGTCGAGGCTGGGCGCGGTCTCGCCCGGATTGGACAGCCGGAACCACCCTTCGCGCTTGTCGGCCGTCATGACCACCGAAGTGATGTCGATGGCGATGCGCTGGCCGGTGCCGGCCGCGCCCAGATCGACCCAGCGCAGGGCCTGGGGGGGCGCCGCGCCGGGCTCCAGGGCCGGAAGCGCGCCGGGCGCCTGGGCGGCGCGGCTTTGCATGGCAATGGCCGGACCGGGAACCGTGGCCGGAGCCGCCGCGGCGCCGCAGGCGTCGAGCGTGGCCTTGACCTCCGTGCCGACCTTCGGATCCTGGACCAGGCCCGCGACATAAGAGAGGTCGCGGGGGCTGAGCGGATTGCCGGCCTTGGGCTCGAGCCGCCGGGCGATGTCGGCGAGCTGGCGAAGCTGCCAGACGTTGAGGTTCTTGGTCAGCCGCTCGCCGACGCAGGTGCTTTGCCCGGCCGTGATTCCGTAGCGCGGCAGCTGGGCGGCAATCAGGCTGTTCTTGGGCTTCCAATAATCGGCCGCATAGCCCGCGCAGCCGCCGAGCAGGCCGGGAGCCAGCAGTCCGAGCGTCAGCAGAGCTAAACCGGAATTACTACGCACTTCACGGTTCTCCCTCGCCGCCTCGATGCGCGATAGCCCAAGCGGGCCAGCCGGTGAAGCCCGTCGCTCACGCCTTGCGGGCGCCAGGACCGGTGGCCGAGCGCCGCTCGTCGCGGGCATAGACGTCGCGTTGCAAGGCGATCCCTCGGGCCCGGTCGGGCAGGGCCGTCAAATAGGTGATATAGACCGGCACCGGCTCGGGCAGATCGACATTCTGCTCCGGCGCGGAGCCGGACGGGCGCGGCGCCGCGCCTCGGAACAGGAAGCGAGCCAGGCGGGGTGCGTCCTGGAGCCGGACGCACCCCGAGCTGATCCGGCGGTCGGCCCGGGCGAACAGGCTCTTGTCCGGGAAATCGTGGAGGTAGATGCCGAGCCGGTTGGGAAGCATGAACTTCATCGCCCCCATCACATTGGCGCCTCCCGGCCGCTGGCGCATGCGAAGGCTGGTCCTGCCGCTCGCCACCGCCTTCCAGTCAACCTCGGAAGCGGAAATCACCCGCGCCCGGTCGCTCCAGTCGGACAGCAATTCCATATTCTCGCGGCGCAGCAGCGCCGGGCCCGACTTGAGCACCTTTTTGGCGCGCTGACGGGCGAGGTCGGGCGGGACGTTCCACCACGGGTTGAGGGTCGCGTAGCGGATGAAGCCCGCCATCATTGGGGTCTGCATGCCGGGCTTGCCGACGATGACCCGCATCGGGCCCTCGACCTTGCCGCCGTCGATCATCCACAGCCGGGCCGAGGCCGCGTCGACGATGACGTAACGGCCGGTCAGCGCCGGGATCAGGCGGGCCCGGTCGAGATTGGCGCGGATCGCTCTCTCCTCCGCAGCCGACAGGCGGGGCCCGACGGCCCGGCGGCGGGCGTAGCCGCGGCTCAGCGCGGCGTAGAGCGGGTTCGTCGCCATCGCCCGGTCGAGGTGCCGGCCGAGGTCGGGAGCGGCGGCGGCGGCCTCGAGCAAGGCCCGCGCCTCGGGCGGCTTCGGAGCGAGCTCGGAATCGACCCAGGTCACGCCCGCTCCGCCATTTGCGGGGATCCGAAGGTCGCGGACGAAGGCGGGGTAAGCGCGTGAGAGCAGCAGATCCACGCGCGCCTGAGCGGTAGGATCGTCCGCGCGGGCGGCTTCGAGGGCCGCGGCGATTTCCGCCGAACCGTAGCGGGCCGGGTCGAGACCATGGTCGCCCGCTTGTGCGATCTCCCCGGCCAGGCGGAGCGCCTCCGGACGCGGGCCCCGCCGGTCCACCCAGAGCGGCCGGTTTCCGCGCTCGCGGTAGAAAGCGGCGATGTCGGCGGAAAGCCGTACCGGCTTGAGCGGGCCGGCGGCGACCGCGGGCGCCGGCGGCGCGACGGGAGCGGAAGCCCGCTCGCAGGCCGCGAGCTGCAGGAGCAAGGCGCAATAAGGGAGCAATCGCAGCAGCATGAGCACCGTCGATAGCATGGCCCAAGCGGCGCGCTAAGGGGTCATCCTTCCCGGATTGGGACGCTCCAGCATCCTCCCCGCGGCGAGGCCGTGGGGAGGGGGACCACCCGAAGAGTGGTGGAGGGGTAACTTAGCGAGGCTTCTACCAGCTATCCCTCCACCAGGCTTCGCCTGGTCTCCCTCCTCATCTGGCGATGGGGAGGATCTACTTCCCGGCCAGTGTCGCTCCGGCGCCGGTGACTCCGAGCAGCTTGAGGGCGACCTGGAACTCCTTGGCCGCGGCGCGCTGGTTGTCGGCGCGGCACAGGGCCTCGCCGAGGCGCAGGCGGCGGGCGGCGTTCTGGGCGACGGAGGCCTCGGCGCCGGCGAGGGCGCCGCGGATCTGCTGGGGCATGGCCTCGCAGCGATGATCGGCGGCGAAAGCGGGGGCGCCGGTGAAAGCGAGCGTGCCGGCGACAGCGAGACCGGCGAGGATGGCGACGACGTTGCGCATGATATATTCCTTCCCTGAGTGTGGGACCGGAATAAGCCTTCTGGATTTCTATTATAATCCGCTATAATGTCTATGGGCCATGAAGCAGGAATACATAATAGCGCGCAACCAGCTCGACGGGGTCGAAGCTTTCCTGCGCGTCGCCGAGCGGCGCAGCTTCCGGGCCGCGGCCGACGATCTCGGCCTTTCCCCGTCCTCGATCAGCCAGACGATCCGGGCGCTCGAGGCCCGGGTCGGCGTCCCCCTGCTCACCCGGACCACGCGCAGCGTCGGCCTCACCGAAGCCGGCGAGCGTTTCCTCGAACACGCTCTGCCCGCCTTTACCGGCCTCACCGCCGCCTTCGAGGCCGCGAGAAGCTTCGGCGAGCGCCCGGCCGGTCTCCTGCGCCTCAACGTGCCGCGCGCCGCCATCCCCTTCCTGATCGAGCCGGTGATCCAGGGCTTCGCCGCCGCTTTCCCCGACGTGGAAGTGGAGATTTGCGGCGAGGACGAGCTGATCGACCTGGTCGAGCGCGGGTTCGACGCGGGCATCCGCATGGGCGATTACCTGGAAGCCGACATGATCGGCATCCGGCTGACCCCGCCCTTCCGCCTCGTCGTCGTCGGATCCCCGGAATATTTCGCCGAGCATGGGCGCCCGTCCGTCCCGGCCGACCTTCGCCGCCACCGCTGCATCCGCGCCCGGGCGCCGACCACCGGGGCGATCTTCCGCTGGCATTTCGACGTCGCCGGCCAGCCTCTCGAAATCGCGGTGCAGGGCCCGCTGATCGTCAACGACCTCGACGTCAGCAAGGCGGCCGCGCTTCGCGGCGTCGGCCTCGCCTTTCTCGCCGAGCCTCTGGTCGCCGAGCATGTCGCCGCCGGCCGGCTCGAGCTCGTGCTGGAGGATTGCGCCGCCTGGTCGCCCGGAGCCTATCTTTATTATCCGAGCCGGACCCAGATGCTTCCCAAGCTCCGCGCCTTCATCGACTTCATCCGCGAGCACCGCCCGCCCGAGCGCTTCCTGTCTATCGAAAGCGCCTGATATCAACGACTTATAAATCGGTGTCGGACACCGAATTATTCTGAATCGAAAGCGCCCAATATCAACGACTTATAAATCGGTGTCTGACACCGAATTTTTCTGAAAATCGTGCAGGCTCAGCCGCTTGAAATTCGATGTCTGACACCGAATTTTCGCTGGCATCAGTAATGCTGGAGCGGACATGATCACGCTCTAGTCGCGAGTTTCGGCAGCATCAGGCTCGCCCGCAAGCCGCCCTCGCCGCGGTTCGTCAGCACCAGCCTTCCGCCGTGGGCCTGGGCTACCGCGTTCGCGATGGCGAGGCCGAGGCCGGCGCCGCCGCGCTCGCGGTTGCGGGAGGTTTCGAGGCGGCGGAAGGGATCGAGCACGTCTTCCAGGCGATCCGCGGGGATGCCCGGGCCCTCGTCCTCGATCCGGATCTCGACCGCGTCGGCGCGATCTTCGACGGCGACGGCCGCGCCGCCCCCATAGCTCACGGCGTTGTCGATCAGATTGCGAAGCGCCCGGCGCAGCAGATTGGGCTGCACGGCGAGCACCGCCCGAGGCGATTCGGCGAAGACGGCGGGCCGGCCAAGGTCGCGAAACTCCTCCACCACCGCGTCGGCGAGCGCGGCGAGATCGACCGGCCGAACCGGCTCCCGGGCCCGCCCGGTCCGAGCCAGAGTGAGGATGTCCTCGAGCGTCGCCGCCATCTCCTCGATGGTCGCCGCCAGCCGCTCGCGCTCCTCCTCCGGCCCCATATTCTCGGCCCGGATCCGGAGCGAGGCGAGCGGGGTGCGCAGATCGTGGCCGATCGCTCCCAGCATCCGGTCCTTCTCGTCGAGCAAGGCGAGGGTGCGCCGGTTCATCGCGTTGAACGCCTCGACCGCCCGGCGAAGGTCGGCCGGACCGCCCGGAGTCACCGGATCAGCCGGAGCCTGGCCGCGAAAGTCCTCCGCCGCCCGGGTGAGATCGCGAAGCGGCCGCGCCAGCCGCCGGGCGATCCACCAGGCCGCCCCGAACACCAGGAAGAACAGCATGGCGGTCGCCAACAGGAGCCGGTGGATCAGCCAGCGGTCCACGCCCGGGGCGTCGAAGCGGGCGTCGAGCCAATTTCCGTCGTCGAGCTGGGCGGCGAGGAGAAGGATCCTGCGCGCCTCATGATGGCTGTGGCCCGGCAAAGCGTGGAGGCTCCCGACGGCCAGTGGCGAAGCCGCCCGAACCGCGCGCACCGGCACCCGAGCCTCGATCAGGGTCGCGCCGAGCCGCCCCTCGATCTCGGCATTGCGGCCGAGGTGATCACGGTCGATCGCGCTTTGCGGAACCAGGCGATAGACCACGGCTGGCCCGGCCCGATGCGCGGCGAGCAAAGCCGGCCGGCCTTCCGGAGCCATGGCCGAGATCACCGCCGCCGCCTGGGTGAAGCGTCCGATCACGGGCCCTTCGTTGCGGGCCAGGCTCAGTTTCTGCTGCTCGTTGAGGATGAAGGCAAAATTGACCGCCTGAGCGACGAGCAAGGCGGCGCCGATCAGCAGCAGCATCTGGCCGAGCAGGCTGGAGGGAAGCAGCCGCTTCATGGCCGGCGCCACCTTTATGGCCGGCGAACGTCGGCGGCCAGCATGTAGCCGCCGCCACGCACGGTCTTGAGCAAGACGGGGTTCTTCGGATCCGGCTCGATCTTGCGCCTCACCCGGCTGACCATGTTGTCGACGCTTCGCTCGAAGGCGGCGAGCTCTCGGCCCGCGGCGAGGTCGAGCAGCTGGTCGCGGGTGAGGACCCGGCGGGCGTGGGTGACCAGTGCGAGGAGCAGATTATACTCGCCGGTCGAAAGCGGAACGGCGACGCCTTCGGCATCGATCAGCTCGCGCTCGCCGGTGCGAAGCACCCAGGGCCCGAAGGCATAAGCCAAAGCGTCGGCGGCGCGAAGCCGCGACGGCCGCTCGCCGGCCCGCCGAAGCACCGACTTTATGCGGGCGAGGAGTTCGCGTGGGCTGAAGGGCTTGGTGACATAATCGTCGGCGCCGATCTCGAGGCCGACGATCCGGTCCGTCTCTTCGGCCCGGGCGGTGAGCAGGATGACCGGAATCCCGCTCGTCGCGCGGACCTGGGCGCACAAAGCGAGGCCGTCCTCGCCGGGCATCATGATGTCGAGGAGGATGAGGTCGACGGCATAAGCCGCGAGCGCCTGGCGCGCCTCGGCGACGTCCTTCGCCTTGGTGATCCGCAATCCGCTCCGTCCCAGATATTGGGCGAGCGGATCGCGGATCGACCTTTCATCGTCGACGAGCAGGATATGGGGCTCTCCGCTGCTCGTCGTGGCGATCATCCTAGGGACGCTCGCCGTGGTGCGCCCGGTGCGCCGCTTCCATTTCGGCGGCGGTGATCGATCCGTCGCGGTTGGAATCGATCTCGCCGAAATGGCGCTGGATGCCGGCATCGGCCTCGGCGAGGGTGACGGCGCCGTCGCCGTCCGCATCGAGGTGCATCGGGCCGCCGCCCGGACGCCGATCCGGACCGGGGCCCCTGCCCTCCGGCCCGCCGGGACCGCGCATATGGCCGCCGCCGTGGCGATGGCCGCCCATCCGATCGTGAAAGGCCATCATCTCTTGCCCGGTGACCCGTCCGTCCTTGTCCGAATCCGCTCCGGCGAACATCTTCGCGGCGCCGGCCCGGGCCTCGGCGAGGGTGACCGCGCCGTTGGCGTCGGCGTCGAACATGGCCATCGGGCCATGCAGCCCCTCGGCCTGGGCGTAGAGGGCCGCGCCGCCCGCGGTCAAAGCGGCGACTCCGGCGGCGGCGGCGAGGCCGATCTTCATCTTGCTGGTCATTGCGATCTCCTGTGTGCGCGCCGCTTCGGGCGTCCCTCCTCCAGTCGCCGGTCCTTGTCGCGCCTTCATCCCCTCCCAACCCTTTTATTGTCGCAAAATGTATCAGCGCCGAGTCTCGCGCAGTCTCGCGACGCAGTCGGCGAGGTCGGCCTGGCGGAAGGGCTTGGTGAGGCGGGGAAGATCCGGCGGAAGGCCGTCAAGGTCGGCATAGCCCGAAACGATCAGCACGGGCAGACCGGGCCGCTCGGCGGCGAGGATCAAGGCGAGGTCGGTGCCCGAGAGGCCGGGCATCAAATGATCGGTGATGACCAGATCCGGCACCCGCAATTCGATCAGAGCGAGGGCGTCGGCGCCCGAATTCGCCTCGACCACCTCATAGCCCATCTCGGCGAGCATGTCGGCGGTGCTCGCCCGGACGAGCGGCTCATCGTCGACGAGCAGAACGGTGCCGGACCGGATCCCCGGCGCCGCTTCGGCGTCCGGCCGGACCTCGTCGGCGGTCGGAACCTCTTCGGAGACCGGCAGCCACAAGGCCGCCACCGTCCCCTCCCCTAGCCGGCTGTCGAGGGTCAAAGCGCCGCCCAGCTGCGCGGCGAGGCCGTGGACCATGGACAGGCCAAGGCCCGTTCCCCGGCCAATCCCCTTGGTCGAAAAGAAAGGCTCCACGGCCCGGGCGAGGGTGGCCTCGTCCATGCCGGCGCCGGTGTCGGCGACCGTCAGCCTGATGTAGCGGCCGGGAGCGAGGCCGGCGCCCGCGCCCGTTGCCACGGTCTCGGCCGTCGCCCCGATGGTGAGCGTCCCGCCGTTCGGCATGGCGTCGCGGGCGTTCACGACGAGGTTGAGGATCGCCAGTTCGAGCTGATTGGAATCGGCGCGCGCATAAGGCAGCGGCGGGTCCATCCGGGTCTCGATCCGGACCTGGGGACCCGAGGTGCTCGCGACCAGCTCCACCATCCCGGCGACCAGCTCGGCCAGGTCGACGGGGCCCGGCTGCAGCGGCTGGCGGCGGGCGAAGGCGAGCAGGCGCTGGACCAAAGTCTTGGCCCGCTCCGCCGACTGGAGCGCGCCCTCGACCAGCCTCTGCTCGCGCTCGCCGCCCAGCGCCTTGCGGTGGAGAAGATCGAGGCTGCCCAGGATCGGGGTGAGGAGATTGTTGAAATCGTGGGCGACCCCGCCGGTCAACTGGCCCATCGCCTCCATCTTCTGCGCCTGGCGAAGCGCCTCCTGGGCGACGGCCAGCTCCTCGGCGCGCTCTGCCACGCGCTGCTCGAGAGTCTCGTTGAGGTCGCGAAGCATCTCCTCGGCCCGCTTCTGGTCGGTGACGTCGATCTGGATGCCGTCCCAGATGGTGTTGCCGTCCGGGCCCTCGCGGGGAGCCGAGATGACCCGCGCCCACCGCAATTCCCCGTCGGCGCGGTGGAAACGGCACTGCACGTCGAACTGCGTGCCGGTCCTGATCGCCTCGCCGCTCGCGGCGGCGAGGGCGGCGCGGTCCTCCGGCACGACCATCGCATAGGAAATCGATGCGTCGGCCATGACCGCTTCGGCCGGGTAGCCGGTCAGTTTCTCGCAGCCGTGCGATACGAACAAAAAGCGCCGCTCGCCGCCGGGTCCGATGGAAAGCTGATAGACCATTCCGCCGGGCAAATTGTCGGCAAGGGCCCGCAGCCGCGCTTCGCTCTCGCGAACGGCCGCCTCGGCGATCCGCCGTTCGGTGACGTCGATGGTGACGGCGAGGACGCCGTAAGGCTCGCCCGAGGGACGCCGGATGACGGACACGGAATTGTTGACCCAGACGATGGAGCCGTCGGGGCGGACGTAGCGCTTTTCGTGGGCATAAGGCGTCCCGTCGGCCACGGCCCGTTCGAATTTATCGATGTTGGCCGGGAGATCGTCGGGGTGGGTGATGTCGTGCAGGCAGAGGCTCAGCAGCTCATCGCGCGAGCGTCCGGCAATCTCGCAGAAGCGATCGTTGACGAGGGTGAATCGGCCGGAAAGGTCGACCTGGGCGAAGCCCGCAGTAGCCTGGTCGATGAAGGCGGAAAGCTGCTCCTCGCGTTCCTTGAGCGCTTCCTCGGCGGCCTTGCGGTCGCTGATGTCGTAGACGACGCCGTACCAGCGGATGGCTCCGGTCGCCGGATCGCGAATCGGTTCGCCGCGACGGGCCAGCCAGCGGGTCTCGCCGGAATCGGGTCGGACGATCCGGTATTCGATGGGATCGAGGGCATTGCGGGCGCGATCGTCATGGGTGGAATCGACCCGGCTTCGGTCGTCGGGATGGATCAGCCCCATGAAGAAGCCCATCGTGGCCTCCTCCACGACGTCCACACCCCAGATCCTGCAGAATTCGGGGGAAACGAGCATCCGCTCGCCCTCCGGGACATATTCGAACGTGCCGACTCCGCCCGCGGCCTGGGCGACCCGAAGCCGCTCCTCGCTGGCCCTCAGGGCCGCTTCGGCGCCGTCGCCCTCGACTTCCGGTTGCGACACGGCCCCACGCTCCTGCCCCCCGGCGAATGCCGCCGGGAGTGGGCGCGCTAACACAGGGGGTCACGCGAGTTCAATTGCCTCGCAGGCGCCGATGATGGTTCGTCATCCCGGACTTGATCCGGGATCCATGAACACTGCCGCATGAGGTTTCGCGCGGCGGTGTTCATGGCTTCCGGCCTTCGCCGGAATGACGGCCGGCTTTTGGTTCGACAGCGCGGATTCCAGCCCATAGTCTCGCGTTGGAGCGAGAAAGGGGCCAGAAGGCATTGCTGAAGCGCAGGACATTGGCGGCCTTCGCCGGCCCCGGCCTTCCGATCGGCGCGGTCGGGCTTCCGATGATCGTCTATCTGCCGCCTTATTATGCCGGGACTCTGGGCCTCGACCTCGCCGCCGTCGGTCTCGTCTTCTTCCTCGTTCGGGCGATCGACCTTCCGCTCGACCCCCTGCTGGGCCACTGGATGGACCGGACGGCCGGGCGCTTCGGACGCTACAGGCCGTGGCTGCTCGCCGGCGGCCTCGTCCTCGCCGCCGGGGTCTGGCTGGTCTTCATGGCGAAGCCGGGGCTCAGCGCCTTCGCGGCCTTCGCGTTTTTGATGGTCCTCTATCTCGGCTATTCCCTGACCGCGGTCGCCCAGCTCGGCTGGGGCTCGACCCTTACGGGCGATTATCATCAGCGTTCGCGGCTCTTCTCCTGGTGGATGGCGGCCCAGGTCCTCGGGATGATCCTCGTCCTGCTGTTGCCGCCGATGGTCGGTGGCGGCGCGGCCGGAGGGATCCACGCCATGGGCTGGTTCGTGATCGTCACCTCGCCGCTTACCGTGCTGGCGATGGCCGTGGCCTTGAAGGAGCGCGAGCGGGTCGGCGATCGGCCGCGCGCCGGACTCGCGGAGATCCGCGCTTTGGCCCGGAACCCGCTCCTCGGGCGCCTCGTCCTGCTCGACATATTGACCAGCGTCGCGCCCGGCATAACCGGGGCGATGTTCCTTTTCTATTTCGAGCACCGGCTCGGCTTCGCGGCGCGCGAGGCGAGCCTTCTCCTGCTCATCTATTTCGTCGCCGGCTTCGCCGCGGCGCCGCTCTGGATCGCGCTCGCGCGGCGGATCGGCAAGCACAAGGCGCTGACGGCGGCGGCGCTGAGCTACGCCGCGTTCCAGCTCGGCCTCAGCCTGCTGCCGCCGTCGCTCGGAATGGCGGGCGCCGTCCCCGCCATGGCGATCGTCGGGCTGCCCTATATCGCGGCCCCTTCCCTGCTCAGGGCGATGCTGAACGACGCCGCCGACGTCGACCGGCTCGAGACCGGCCTCGACCGCAACGCCTTGCTGCAGGCGCTTCTCACCACCACCCAGAAGATCAGCTATGCGATCCCGGTGGCGATCATCTACCCGATCCTGGGCCTGATCGGGTTCGACCCGAAGCCGGGCCATCACAACAGCGACGGCGCCATCCTCGGAATGACCCTGATGTTCGTGCTCGCGCCCGTCGCCCTGATGCTCGCCGCCGCCTGGGTCGCCGCGCGCTGGCCGCTGGGTCGCGAGAAGCACGCCCAGGTGGGGGCTGCGCTGGCGGCCAGGCCCTGAAAAACCAGGACGCCTTAAAAACCGGGACAGCATACCTTTTCCGGCACCGGGAAGCGCCTAGCTCACAGTCGAAAAAGGTATGCTGTCCCGGTTTTGGTTTCGGCGGGCTCGGTCCGAACGGCGGCGGACTAGCCTGAATTTTTTACGCAAAAGCCGACGATCCCCCGAAGGCGGGGAAGGCGCTCGCCATGGCGGGGCCCCTGGTCTAGGGGCCTGCCATGGCCAAGCCGCCCCCCAGGGCCGAGATCACTTCCCCGATGCGCGACGCGCGACGCGCGCAAATGTATCCGTTGCTGTCCGCGGCCGATATCGAGCGGGTCCGCCGCTTCGGCACGCCCCGTCATTTTTCGCCCGGCGAGATGCTGGCACGCACCGGCGAGAGCGGTCACGGCCTCGTCCTCGTCCTCACCGGCGAGGTCGACGTCTCCCAGAAGGTCGAGGGCGGCGAAGCGCAGCTGATCGTCACTCATCGGCCTGGAGCCTTTCTGGGCGAGCTTGCCCAGCTGTCGGGCGCGCCGGCCCTGGTCGACGCCCAGGCCGTCGCCGAGGTGGAGGCCCTGGCCGTCCCGCCCGACCGGCTTCGGGCGCTCCTCGTCGGCGAGGCCGAGATCGGCGAGCGGATCATGCGCGCGCTCATCCTGAGGCGGGTCGGGCTGCTCGAGGTCGGCCTCGGCGGACCGGTGATCGTCGGCCGCGAAGGCGAGCCCGACGTGCTCCGCCTCGAAGGCTTCCTCGCCCGCAACGGCCATCCCCACCAGCGGCTCGATCCGGAGGGCGACGCCGCCGCCGCGGCTCTGATCGAGCGATTCCACGTCGCGCCCGAGGCGCTTCCGATCGTTCTGTGCCCAAGCGGCCAGCTGCTTCGCAACCCGACCGAGAATGCGCTCGCCCGCTGCCTTGGAATGGTCGGGCCGATCGATCCCGACCGGGTCTTCGACGTCGCCGTCATCGGCGCCGGCCCGGCCGGCCTCGCCACCGCCGTCTACGCCGCCTCGGAGGGCCTTTCCGTGCTGGTGCTCGACTGCCGGGCCTTCGGCGGCCAAGCCGGCGCCTCGTCGAGGATCGAGAATTATCTCGGCTTTCCGACCGGAATCTCCGGGATCGCTTTGATGGGCCGGGCCTTCAACCAGGCCCGCAAGTTCGGCGTGGAGATGGCGATCCCGGACGAAGTGGTGAAGCTGGAATGCGACGACGGGGCGGTCCGGCGGATCGGCCTCGCCACCGACGAGCACATCCGGGCGCGCGCCGTCGTGATCGCCACCGGCGCCCGCTACCGCCGCCTCGACGTCCGCAACCTGCACCAGTTCGAAGGCGCCTCGATCCATTATTGGGCCTCGCCGCTGGAGGCGAGGCTGGTCGCCGGCGAGGAGGTGGCACTGGTCGGCGGCGGCAACAGCGCGGGCCAGGGCGTGGTGTTCCTCGCCGCCCACGCCGCCCGGGTGACGATGATCGCCCGGCGGCCGCTTGTGGAGACGATGTCGGCCTATCTGGTCGAGCGGATCGAGGGCCTCGCCAACGTCGAAGTCGTGACCGGCGCCCAGATCGCGGCGCTCGAAGGCGAAGGCGATGCGCTCTCGGCGATCCGCTGGACGACGCGCGGCGCGCAGGCCGAGACCCGCCGCCACGCCCGCCACCTCTTCCTGTTCATCGGCGCCGATCCGAACACCGACTGGCTGTCCGGCTCCGGCCTCGGGCTGGACGAGCGCGGCTTCGTGGTCACCGGGCCGGAAGCGCGATCCGGCGGCCTCCCGCTCGAGACCAGCCGGCCCGGTGTCTTCGCCGTCGGGGATGTGCGCGCCGGCTCGGTCAAGCGGGTCGCCTCGGCGGTCGGCGACGGCGCCCAGGTCGTCGCGGCCTTGCATAGCTACCTTGCGGGAGACCCGGCATGACCGTTCATATCCTCGGCATCGCCGGAAGCCTTCGCCAAGGTTCGCTGAACCGCGCTCTGCTCCGGGCGGCGGCGGATCGGGCGCCGGCCGGGATGAGCGTCGAGATTTTCGACCTCGCCCCAATCCCGCTCTACAATGGCGACGTCGAGGCGCAGGGCGATCCCGAAGGCGTCGCCCGGTTCAAGCAGGCGATCCGCGCCGCGGACGGGGTGCTCATGGCCACTCCGGAATATAATCACGGCGTGGCCGGCGTGATGAAGAATGCGGTAGACTGGGCGTCGCCGCCCCCGCGCGAAGCGGTGCTGGGCGGCAAGCCGGTCGGGATCATCGGCGCCTCGCCCGGGATCACCGGCACGGCGCGCGGCCAGAGCCAGCTTCGCCAGGCCTTCGAGTTCACCAATTCGCCGTGCATGGCGCAACCGGAGCTGCTCGTTTTCAAGGCGCACGAGAAGTTCGATTCCGATGGCCGGCTTACCGACGCTGCAACCGGCGAGCATCTCGAGCGCTATCTGATCGCCTTCGCCGATTGGGTCCGGCGCTTCCTCCCCGACCCTGACTGAAAGGATTATGAAATGACCGACCGCGACTCGATTCGGGAGCATATGGAAGTGATCGGAGCCGACGGAGTCCATGTCGGCACCGTCGACCATGTCGACGGCGACAGGATCAAGCTGACCAAGGCCGACAGCGGCCAGGGATCGCATAAGGGCCACCACCATTATATCTCGCTCGGCCTCGTCGCCGAGGTCGAGGGCGACAAGGTCCGGCTGTCGGCCAATGGCGACGTCGCGGTGACCTTCGAGGAAGAGGAAGAGGGGGACTGACTTCCTAATTCCTCCCCGGCCTTTGCCGGGGAGGGGGACCAGGCGAAGCCTGGTGGAGGGGTTCTTACCGACTCCGAAGAACCCCTCCACCGGGCTTTGCCCGGTCCCCCTCCCCGCGAAATCGCGGGGAGGAATTGTTCAGAGCGTGGCGTGAACCGTCGCGACCGCCTTCACCACCGCCGCCACGCGCACCGCGGTCTGGATGGTCTCGGCCTTGACCTTGTGCTGCTGGAGCACCCGCTCGTGGCTGTCGATGCACATTCCGCAGCCGTTCATCGCGCTGACAGCGAGGCTGAACAGCTCGAAATCCTCCTTCTCGATGCCCGGGGCGCCGATGACATTCATCCGGAGGCGGGCGGGCAGGGTTCCATATTCCGGGTTCGAGGCGAGGTGGACGAAGCGGTAATAGACGTTGTTCATCGCCATCACCGCCGCCGCGGCCCGGGCGGCATTGGCCGCCTCCGCGCTCAGCTTGCCCTCGGCTTCGGCCTCGGCGGCCGCGACGATCGGGCGATAGCCGGTGCCGTGGGCGCAGGCCAGCAGCAGCCCGTATTTGCGCTGATCGCCGAGCGTCTGGTCGTTGAGCAGGGACGAGATGTTGAGCCGAAGATCCTTCGCATAATCGGGAAGGGTGTCGGCGAACTGCTTGAGGGACATGAACTTTCTCCAAATGAAAAGGGGCGCGGAAGCCTTCGCTCCCGCGCCCCCCGTCGCGAGGTCTGCTGCCTTTGGGCCCAGGGGGGATCAGGCCGCCGGGCGCAGAACCTCCTCGCCTTCCTGCCAGTTGCAGGGGCAGAGCTCGTCGGTCTGGAGCGCGTCGAGGATCCGCAGGGTCTCCTGCGGGTTACGGCCGACGTTGAGGCCGTTCACCGTGACGTGCTGGATGACGTTGTCGGGATCGATGATGAAGGTGGCGCGGAACGCGACTCCGGCGTCCTGGGCGATGATCCCGAGCGCATTCGCGAGCTCCTTCTTATTGTCCGCGATCCAGGGGAAGTCGGCGGCGGCGAGCCGTTCGTCGGCCTTGCGCCAGGCGTGATGGACGAAATCCGTGTCGGTCGACGCGCCGATCAGAAGCGTGTCGCGATCGGCGAAATCCTGAGCGAGCTCGCCATAGCCGATGATCTCGGTCGGGCAGACGAAGGTGAAATCCTTCGGCCAGTAAAAGAGGATCTTCCACTTGCCGCCGGTCTCGCCGAGGTCGAGCGTCTCCCCGGCGGGAAGGGCGCTGCCCTGCTGGACGGGAACGATGAGGGAGGGAATCTTGTCGCCGACGGTGAGCATGGCTGCTTCTTTTCTCCTGAATCTGTCGCGGGTTACACGCTTGTGCAATGCAGCATGTAGGAGGCTGGCGCAGATCGTTCAAGGCATTTAGAACGATCGAATTGATCGGAAAAAGCGATGACCGTCTACCTGCCCACTCTGAAACAGCTTCAGTATCTGGTGACGCTCCAGGACACGGGGCATTTCGGCAAGGCGGCCGAAAGCTGCTTCGTCACGCAATCGACCCTCTCCGCGAGCCTTCGCGAGCTCGAATCGCTGGTCGGAGTGACGCTGGTCGAGCGCAACCGCCGGGTGGTCGGCTTCACCCCGCTCGGAGCGAGGATCGCCGAGAAAGCGCGGCGAGTCCTTCGCGAGGCCGAGGAGCTGGCCGACATGGCCCGCGCCGCCGGCCAGCCGCTGACCGGCGACCTGAGGATGGGCGTGATTCCTACCATCGCCCCTTTCCTCCTGCCCAGGATGCTTCCGCGGCTTCGCGGCGAATGGCCCAAGCTCAAGCTCTACCTTCGTGAGGAAACAAGCCAGGCCGCCTGCGAGGCGCTCCATCGCGGCCAGCTCGACTGCGTCCTCCTGGCTTTGCCTTATGGCTGCGGCGATATCGCCTCGGCGGTCCTGTTCGACGATCCGCTCTTCGTCGCCTTCCCGCGCGGCGAGGCGCCCGGCGGCGCCGCGGTCGAAGTGGAGGCGATCGACGAGAGCCGGCTGCTTCTGCTCGAGGACGGCCACTGCCTCAAGGACCATGCTTTGTCGGCTTGCAACCGGCCGGATCTGCGCGCTCATGCGGCGATGATGGGGACGTCCCTCCACACCCTCGTCCAGATGGTCGACAACGGCCTTGGAGTTACCTTCATTCCCGCGATGGCGATCGAGGCCGGCATATTGGAAGGCACTCGGGTGGACGCCAAGCCGCTCCGCTCCGATCACGGCTTCCGCCGGATCGCTCTCGTCTGGCGCCGATCAAGCCCGCGCGAGAGCGAGTTCCAGCTGCTCGCCGAGGCGCTCAGCCGGATCAGCGAGCTCAGTCCAGGCCGAGCAGCCAGCGGTCGAGCGGGACGGCCCTGACCCTCGTGCCGTGCAGGTTGCGGTTGAGCTGGGTGCGGTGGCGCATGATCCAGCCCAGGCAGGCGAATTCGCTGTCGAACGTCTCGAACTCGTCGCGGCCCGGATGATAGCGGCGATCGACGAGGAACCTGGCACCCCTCCGGCAGCCGGGCGAGCCGGGCCAGTTCCTGACCGGGGAGACGACGGCCGGGACCCAGTAGGTCCGGGCCGGATCGAGGCCGTCGACTTCGCTCCTGCGCATTGGGACTCCTCCCACCGACCGTCATTGCGAGCGTAGCGAAGCAATCCAGCCGCGCAAGCGTCCGAGCCTGGATTGCTTCGTCCCCCGGCTTTCGCCGGGGTCCTCGCAATGACGGCCTAGGCCGGTTCGGCGATCCCGATCGGCTCGACGCTGTCCTTGTTCTGGGGCAGGTCGAAGCGGTCGGCGTTCATGACCTTGGTCCAGGCCTGAACGAAGTCGCGGACGAACTTCTCCTCGTGGCCCTTCTCGGCATAGACCTCGGCGACGGCGCGCAGCTGGCTGTTCGCGCCGAAGATGAGGTCGGTTCGGGTCGCCCGCCACTTTTCCTGACGTCCTCCACGGTCATAGCCGATGAACTCCTCGTCGCCGCTCTCGTCGACGACTTGCCAGAAGGTGTCGTTGTCCAGCAGGTTGACGAAGAAGTCGTTGGTCAGCTGACCTTTTCGAGTGGTGAAGACGCCTTCCGGCCGGTCCCGGTAATTGGCCCCGAGCACCCGCAGGCCGCCGACCAGCACGGTCATCTCGGGCACCGACAGGCCGAGCAGCGAGGCGCGGTCGAGCAGCAGCTCCTCCGTCTTCACCGAATGCTTCGTCTTGAGGTAGTTGCGGAAGCCGTCCGCCACCAGCTCCATCACCGCGAAGCTTTCGGCATCCGTCCAGTCCTCGCTGGCGTCGCCGCGGCCGCCGCTGAACGGCACCTCGACGTCGAAGCCGGCATCCCTCGCCGCCTTCTCGACCGCCGCCGTTCCGGCGAGGACGATCGCGTCGGCCATGGACAGGGCGCCGCGAAGCTCGTCGATCCGGGCCAGTATTACACCCAGTTCCTCGGGGTCGTTGACCGCCCAGCCGCGCTGGGGCTCGAGCCGGACCCGGGCGCCGTTGGCGCCGCCGCGATGGTCGGACCGGCGATAGGTCGAGGCCGAGGCCCAGGCCGCCTTGACGAGCTGGCCGACGCTTAAGTCGGCGCCAAGGATTTTCGCCTTGAAATCAGAGACTTGAGAGTCGGAAGGAGGGCTTCCGGCAGGCACCGGATCCTGCCAGATCAGGTCCTCCGCCGGGACCTCGGGCCCGAGGTAGCGGACCTTGGGCCCCATGTCGCGATGGGTGAGCTTGAACCAGGCGCGGGCGAAAGCGTCCTTGAACGCCTCGTGATCGCTGCGGAACTTCTCCGAAATCGCCCGGAATTCGGGGTCTTCCCTCAGCGCCATGTCGGCCGTCGTCATCATCGTCGGAACGCGTTTGGAGGGATCGTGCGCGGCCGGGGCCATGTCCTCCTGGCGCTGGTTGATCGGCTGCCACTGCTGCGCGCCGGCGGGCGAACGGACGAGCTCATATTCATAGTCGAGCAGGAGCCGGAAATAATTTTCCGACCATTCGGTGGGCGTGTTCACCCAGGAGCCCTCGATGCCGCTGGTGATGGTATGCTCGCCGAAGCCGCTTTCGTGGGCGCTCGCCCAGCCCAGGCCCTGGAGCGCGATGTCGGCCGCCTCGGGCGCCGAATCGACGAGGCTCGGATCGCCGGCGCCGTGCGCCTTGCCGAAGGTGTGGCCGCCGGCGGTGAGAGCGACCGTCTCCTCGTGGTTCATCGCCATCCGCTCGAAGGTGATCTTGATGTCGCGCGCCGACTGAAGCGGGTCGGGCACTCCGCCCGGTCCTTCCGGATTGACGTAGATGAGGCCCATCTGGATCGCGGCGAGCGGATGCTCGAGCTCGAGCTCCTCCTCGGGCAGGATCCGGGTCTTGTTGTCCGGGTGGCCGACGAACTGCTCCTCGGAGCCCCAATAGATGTCGCGCTCCGCCTCGAACACGTCGCGGCGCCCGCCGCCGAAGCCGAACACCGGTCCGCCCATCGTCTCGATCGCGACGTTGCCGGCGAGGATGAAGAGATCGGCCCAGCTGATCGACTTGCCGTATTTGCGCTTGATCGGCCAGAGCAGGCGCCGCGCCTTGTCGAGATTGCCGTTGTCGGGCCAGGAGTTCAAAGGCGCGAAGCGCTGCTGCCCGCTATTGGCGCCGCCGCGCCCGTCGGCGGTGCGATAGGTGCCGGCGGCGTGCCAGGCCATCCGGATCATCAGCCCGCCATAATTGCCGTAATCGGCCGGCCACCAGTCCTTGCTGTCGGTCAGCATCGTCTCGAGATCGGCTTTCAGCGCCCGGTAATCGAGCTTCCTGAACGCCTCCGCATAATCGAAGTCGGCGCCCATCGGATCGGGCGACAGGCCGCCCTGGTTGAGGATTTCGAGCGGAAGCGCCTCCGGCCACCAGTCGCGGTTGGTGCGGCCGAGCAGCGAGCGAACCGTCGTCGGCTTCTCGACCGGGCAGCCGCCCATCTCACCAGTCTTCGCGTCCATATCCTGACCTCTCCATGGTTTGCGGACGACGCTAGGCGCTCCGCTTGATCGGCGGAAGCGAGGAATTACACTCAGTTTGAGCGAGAAAATCGATCAAGCCCGGCGCTGGAGCGACGATCGCGCGTCGACTTCCGCTATTTTTCAGATTGAATTGGCGTTTTCCTATCAAAGATAGGACTTGCCCAATCCATCTTCCTATGTTCTACTCATGTTCTCAGGCGACTCGTGGAGCGCCGACAGGGGGATCGGGATGAAGCTCAGCACCAGGATCATGATCGGCCTTGTCGGCACCGCGATGGCGGCGGCGGCGATGGCGGCCGAGACGATCACCTACAGCTACGACGCCAAGGGCCGGCTGGTGAAGGTGGAACGCAGCGGCACGATCAATAACGGGGTCGCCACCAATTACACGTTCGACAAGGCGCACAACCGGCTCGCCAAGACGACGGCCGGGTCGGCCAACCCGCCGCCGCCCTGAGGGATCGGTCGAGGCCATGGCTTCGACGCGGCGATGAAGAGGCTCCCGCGGAGCCGGGCTACCATTTGGAGAAGAGATGATGAAGACGACGTCCTTGAGGGCGAAGGCGCTCGCTTGCGCCCTGCTCGCCGGCACCGCCCTTTGCGGCCTTGCCGTCCCGGCCTCGGCGCAGACGGGCCCGACCTACCGCAACCTCGATTCCAACGGGGTCGATCTGGTCAGGGGCGATTTCCTGACCAGCTTCGCGGAGGGCTCGATCGGGTCGGGAGAAGCGGAGCTCGCGCTTCTGCGGATGCTCGGCGCCACCGGAAACGTCGGTAGTCCGGGGTCGAGCCAGTGGGACCATATCCTGTTCAACATCGTCTCGTCGGGGACCTATGTGAACTTCGGCTCGAGGCAGGACAAATTCCCCGGCGCGGAGAGCCGCGGCGCGAGCCTCTCCGGAAGCGGCGATTTCTATCAATATCGCTCGCCCGACGGAACCGTCATCGCGTTCACCGACCCGAGCCCGGGCAGCGACTCCACCTATTGCAGCGACACCGTCCAGTCCTCCTGCGCCCTGCTTCCGACGTCGATAACCTCCCCGGACGGCAAGGTGGTGACCATCACCTACGAATTCTGGAGCGCATGCGCGACGGCGGGGGGCGGTGGCGGCCCCTTTGTGGAGCCGCGGGAGGGCGATCCTCCCCCCGTCAGGAATTGCACCAATACCGCTCGGATCGCCTCGGTCGCCAACAGCTTCGGCTATGAGATCCGCTTCGTCTACGGCTCCGCGGCGGGCACCGGCTCGGGGGCCGCTCCGGCGAGCTTCCATCGGCGCGACGGGGCGACCTTCCACAACAGCGTCGTCGCGCTCTCGCCGCCGGTCAGCGTCGGCTATGCCTATCCGTCGACCGGGGTAACCGACATCACCGACCAGGGCGGCCGGGTGTGGCGGGTGACGAGCTCTCCGACCTACTACGCGATCCGCCGTCCCGGCGCATCGGCCGATACGACCAGCGCCGCTTTGCCCAACGGAGTCGTCACCTCGGTCGTCAAGGACGGGGTGACGACCAATTATTCGAGGCTCGTTAACAGCACCGGCACCGAAGCGACGATGACGGTCACCAACGCGCTAAGCCAGGCGACGACAATCGTTTCGAACCTGACCTCGGGCCGGCCGACCTCCGTCACCGATGCCCTCAATCACTCGACGAGCTTCAGCTACGACGGCAGCGACCGGCTGACCCGGACGACCGCGCCCGAGGGCAATTATGTCGAGAACACGTACGACGCGCGGGGCAACGTCATCCAGACCGTCGCGGTCCCCAAAAGCGGCAGCGGGGCGGCGATCGTCACCTCGGCAATCTACGATCCGACGTGCGCCAACCCGGTCACCTGCAACAGCCCCAGCTCGACCACCGACTCGCGCGGCAACGTTACCCATTACGACTACGATCCGACCCATGGCGGAGTGACGAGGATCACCTCGCCGGCGCCGACCCCCGGCGCCGTCCAGCCCGAGACCCGCTACAGCTACACCCTCACCAACGGCGAGTATAAGCTGACCGGCGTCTCGCAATGCCGGACGACGAGCGCCTGCGCCGGAACCGCCGACGAGGTGAAGACGGCGATGGCTTACGATCCGAACGGCAACCTCTACCGGACCGTGTCCGGCAACGGCACCGGCACCCTCGTCGCCGCGAGCACGATGACCTTCGACGGGCTCGGCAACCTGAAATCGGTCGACGGCCCCCTCCTGGACGCCGACGACACGGCTTTGATCTATTACAATGCGGCCCGGCAGGTGAAGGGGACGGTCTCGCCCGACCCGGACGGGACGGGCCCGCTGAGGCCCCGGGCGGTCAGGAACGTCTACAATTCGGCGACGGGCCTCCTCGAGCGGGTCGAGCAGGGCAATGTCGACAGCCAGGCCGACACCGGGTTCACCACCTTCGGCGCCGCCTCGGCGGTGGAGACCCGCTACGACGGCAACGCCCGCCCGGTGACGATTGCGCTCCTCTCGGGCTCCGCGGCTTATGCCCTCACCCAGACCGGCTACGACGCGCTTGGCCGGCCCGAATGCACCGCGCAGCGGATGAACATCGCCGCGTTCGGCTCGCTCCCGCTCGCCTGCGCGCTCGGCGCTCAAGGCGGCGACGGCCCGGACCGGATCTCGAAGAATTTCTACGACGCCGCCGGCCGGGTCTGGCAGGTCAAGACCGCGCTCGGGATCGTCGGCGAGGAAGCGAACGAGGTGACCAGGACGTTCACGGACAACGGCCTGGTGAAGACCGTCACCGACGGCGAAGGCAACAAGACGACCTACGATTATGACGGGCTCGACCGGCTGGAGAAGACCTATTTCCCGGTGCCCAACCCCAAGGGCGCCGACACCAGCAATGGCGCCGATTACGAGCAATCGACCTATGAGAGCCTGGCGGGCGGCGCCCGGACCT
>JAXDPE010000024.1:0-89545 GCA_034668565.1 Sphingomonadales bacterium
GAGTTCGATTACAGCATCACCTGGGACGACGATCTGCTCGCCGTGGGCAAGTCGATGACGATCAACGGCAGCACGCTCGGCAGCGAGGAATCGCTGGCGTTCAACGGCTCCGGCGAAACGGACGGCATCTTCCGGCTGTTCGGCGGCGCCGGCAACGACACCCTCACCGGCGGCTCGGGCAACGACCTGATCTTCGGCGGTCTTCGCGGCGACACGCTGACCGGCGGCGCGGGCAACGACACCTTCCGCTACGACAACGTTCTGGAATCGAACTCAACGGAGCGCGACGGCATCCAGGATTTCAACGCTGGCGACATCATCGACGTATCGAGGATCGACGCCAACGTCCTGGTCGCCGGCGACCAGGCCTTCGACTTCATCGGCAATTCAGACTTCACCCACACCGCCGGCGAGCTTCGCTACGACAATATCTCGCTGGGCGGGCCGATCTGGCTGGTCCAGGGCGATACCGACGGCAACGGCGTGTCGGACTTCGAGATCGTCCTGGTGATCAGCCCGGCCGATCCGATCACGAGCAGCGACTTCCTGCTCTAGACAGTCGGCGCGGCGGCCGGGACCGAGAGCGGGTCCGGCCGTCCGCTATTCGTGAAGCGAGTGGTGCTGCCGGTGAGGATTGAACTCACGACCTCAGCCTTACCAAGGATGCGCTCTACCACTGAGCTACGGCAGCTTACTCGCCAGCTGGGTCCCATCGAAGCGTCACTTCGCGAGGCCGGGGAGAGGCGGCGCTATGGCCGGGGGCGCGGTCTCGTGTCAAGGTAAGTCATGGCCGGACGCGACCAGGAACGGGAGAAAAGACTGGCCGAGGCGCTGCGCGAGAACCTGCGGCGGAGGAAGGCGCAGTCCCGGGAGGGGGCCAGGCCCGAACCGGACACTGGCGAGCCGCCGGCCGATTGACGGGGTCAGCGCGGCCGGTGCTCGGTCCCTTCGCCGGCGGTGATGAACAGAGCCGTCGCCGAGCCCTCGACATCGGCGGTGTGCCACGCGCCCGGCGGGTTGATCGCATATTCCCCGGGGCCAAGATCGAGCCTGTGCTCGCTGCCGTCCGCCAGCTGCTGATGGAGCGTGATCCGTCCCTCCAGACAGAGGACGACTTCGTCTCCCGACGGGTGCATCTCCCAGCTCGTCCAGCTTTCCTCGAAGCGATAGAGGCTGACCAGCCGCCCTTCCCGGCCATCGGCGGCGTGGCGGGCGCTGTAGGCGCCATACCATTCCATGCCGGTGAACTCAGGCTGCGGGATCGCGCGGGCTTCCAGCCCGAGATGGATGGGCTGGGTGAACAGGCACGGGGGCTGCGCCTGCTCGCTCATAGCGGCGCGCATTGCGCCTCGATCCATGCGCGAACCTCGCCTTCCAGCTGCGGACCGACGATCTCCAGCACTCGGGCGTGATAGTCGTCCACCCATTGCCGCTCCTCGGGCGTGAGCAGGGCAAGGTCGATCAGGCTCCGGTCGATGGGCGCGAAGGTGAGGGTTTCGAAACCCAGGACCTTCTTCTCCGAACCCTCAACCTGGCGCGGTTCGACCAGCACCAGGTTCTCGATCCGGATGCCGTATTCGCCGGTCTTGTAATAGCCGGGCTCGTTGGACAGGAACATTCCGGCCCTGAGCGGCTCGTCGCCGCCGGCCTGGCTCGATCCCGCCGGCGAGATCCGCTGGGGTCCTTCGTGGACCGCGAGATAGGCGCCGACTCCGTGGCCGGTGCCGTGGGCGTAGTCGAGGCCGGCCTGCCACAGGAACTGCCGGGCGAAGCTGTCGAGCTGGCTTCCCCTCGTGCCTTCCGGAAAGACCGCCCGGGCGACCGCGATATGGCCCTTGAGGACCCGGGTGAAGCGGTCGCGCATCTCGGCCGTCGGCTCGCCGATCGCGACCGTCCGGGTCACGTCGGTGGTGCCGTCCGGATATTGGCCGCCTGAATCCACCAGGTAGATCGAGTTCATCTCGAGCTTGCGGTTGGTCTCCTCGCTGGCCCGGTAATGGACGATGGCGCCGTTGGGGCCGGCGCCCGAAATGGTGTCGAAGCTGGTGTCGCGAAGATCGCCGCAGGCCAGGCGGAATTGCTGGAGCCGCTCGACCGCGACGAGCTCGTCGACATTGCCCTTGGGCGCCTCGATCGAAAGCCAGTGGAGGAAGCGGCTCAAAGCGGCGCCGTCGCGGGCCTGGGCGGCTCGGTGGCCGTCGATCTCGGCCCGGTTCTTGATCGCCTTGGGAAGCACGGCCGGGTCGCGCTTCTGGATGACCTTGGCGCCGGCTTTCTCCAGGGCCTCGAAGATGGCGTGGACGGCGCGCTCGGGGTCGGCGACCACGGTCTTGCCGGCGAGGGAGCGCAGATGCGGCTCGAAGGCGTGGCGCTCATGGACCCGGACGCCGTTGCCGAGATGCTGGCGGACGTCGTCGCCGACCTTCTCCGAGGCGACGAACAGATCGGCCGTGCCGTCGTCGTTGACGAGCGCGAAGGAGAGGGCGACCGGCGTATGCTCGACGTCCTCGCCCCGGACGTTGAAGGTCCAGGCGATCGAATCGAGCGCGGAGAGCACCGCCGCATCGGCTTTCTGCTCGTGAAGCCAGTCGGCCATCTCCTGCCTCTTGGCGGCGGAGGACTTGCCGGTGAAATCGTCCGGGTGGACGGCGAGGCGCGCCTTCGAAGGCTCGGGCTTGTCGGCCCAGACGGCGTCGATCGGATTGCGCTGGACGGCGACGAGCTCGGCCCCCTTGTCGGCCAGCGCCTCCTTGGCCCGGGCCACCCAATCCCGGGTGTGGAGCCAGGGATCGTAGCCGATCCGGCCGCCGTCGGGGGCGTGAGCCTTGAGCCAGTCGGCGATGCTGGTCTCCGGCACCGACTGGTAGCTCCAATGCTTGCCGTCGACCTGGTCGCGGACCTGGAGCGTGTAGCGCCCGTCGGTGAAGATCGCGGCCTCCTGCGGAAGCACGACCGCCAATCCGGCCGAGCCCTGGAAGCCGGTCAGCCAGGCGAGGCGCTGGGCGTAGCTTCCGACATATTCACTCATATGTTCGTCGGTAAGTGGAACGACGAAGCCGTCGAGGCGGTCCGCCTTGAGCTGCTCGCGAAGGGCGGCGAGTCGGGCTTCGTAGGTCGACATGGGCAAAATCCTCGGGCGTCGCTATGGGCCATTGCGATAGCCCAGCCCGGCTTTGCACGAAAGAGAGCATGACCCTTCCAGCCCCGCCCCGCGCCGAACCGCGCCCCTACCGCTACGAACGCCACGGCTACACGGTCGAAGATCCCTATGCCTGGCTGAAGGACCCCGGCTATCCGACGGTCGAGGACGAGCAGGTGCTCGGCTATCTGAAGGCGGAGAACGCCTATTTCGAAGCGGCAATGGCGCCGCATTCCGGCCTGGTCGAGACCCTCTTCGAGGAGATGAAAGGCCGGATCAAGGAGGACGAATCCTCGGTCCCGGTGCGCGAGCGCGACTGGCTCTACTGGTGGGCGTTCCGGCCCGGAATGCAATATCGCACCTGGTACCGCCGTCCGGTGGCGGGCGGCGAGGATCAGGTGATCTTCGACGAGCCGGCCGAAGCCGAAGGCAAGGAATATTTCCGAAGCGGACCGATCGAGATCAGCCCCGACGGCCGCCTCGCCGCAACCCTCGTCGACGACAGCGGATCGGAGCGGTTCGACCTTCGAATCCGCGATCTCGCCACCGGCGAGAATATCGAAACCGTCACCGACGTCGCCATCGGCCATCCGGTCTGGACCAGCGACAGCGGCGGAATCGTCTTCACCGAGGTCAATGAGCATTGGCGAAGCTATCGCGCCCGCTACCATCGCCTCGGCGCCCTGGCCTCCGAGGACGTCACCCTCTATGAGGAGACCGAGGCGCTTGGGTTCAGCGTCGGGGTCGCCTTGTCGCAGGACGAAAGCCTGATCTTCATCGCCACCGGCGACAACAGCACCAGCGAGGTCAGGTTCGTCCCGGCCGGCGATCCGACGGCGCCGCTCACCCTCATCTCGCCGCGTCTCGAGAAGCGGCGCTATTCGGTCGATTGCGCCCACGGCAAGCTTTGGATCCTCACCAACGACGAACATGTGAACTTCCGGATCGCGGCAGCGGATCTTGCCGCTCCCGGCGAGTGGACGACCGTGATTCCGGGTTCCGACCGCGTCTATCTTCGCGGCCACACCGCCTATCGCGACCATCTCGCCGTCTCCGAGCGGCTCGACGGCCTCGATCAGCTCAGGCTGCGCAGCTACGACGGCCGGGAGGAGCGGATCCCGTTCGCCGAGGCGGCCTATTCGGCCGGCTTCGGCAACAATCCCGAATTCGCGCCCGAAGCCTATCGACTCCATTATTCCTCGATGGTCACCCCGACCACCATCTACGATTATCATCCCACGGAGCGGCGGCTGGAGACCCTGAAGGTCCAGGAGATCCCCTCCGGGTACGATCCTTCGCACTATCGAAGCGAGCGGCTGATGCTGCCGTCGCGGGACGGCAAGCAGGTTCCGGTCTCGGTCGTCTACCGCGAGGGCTTCAGGAAGGACGGCGAGGGCAAGCTTTTTCTCTACGCCTACGGCGCCTACGGCTATGCCGTGCCGCCGAGCTTCTCGGCGAGCGCGATCAGCCTGCTCGACCGCGGCTACGCCTATGCCATCGCCCATATCCGCGGCGGCGACGACCTCGGCTACGACTGGTTCCTCCAGGGCAAGCTGGAAAACCGGGTCAACACGTTCAACGACTTCGTCGATGCCGCCCGCGGGCTGGTCGCGGACGGCTTCGCCCGTCCCGGGAGGATCGCCATTCAGGGCGGCTCGGCCGGCGGCGAGCTGATGGGCGTGGTGGTCAACACCGATCCCGAGCTGTGGGGCGCGGTGGTCGCCGACGTTCCCTTCGTCGACGTCCTCAACACCATGCTTGACGAAAGTCTTCCGCTCACCCCCGGCGAATGGACCGAATGGGGCAATCCGATTCTGGACAAGGCCGCCTTCGAGCTGATCCGAAGCTATAGCCCCTACGACCAGGTCAGGGCCCAGGCCTATCCGCCGATGCTGATTACCGGCGGCCTCAACGATCCCCGCGTCACCTACTGGGAGCCGGCGAAATGGGCCGCGAAGCTGCGCGCCACCCGGACCGACGACAATCTCCTGCTTCTCAAGATCAACATGGGCGCCGGCCACGGCGGCAAATCCGGCCGCTGGGAACGCCTGCGCGAAGTCGCCGAAGCCTATGCCTTCGTCCTCGCGCAGATGGGATGACGGACAAGGCCCCGACCGCTATTGAAGCAGGTCCTTCACGGCGCTTTTCCAGCCGGAGAAAGGGGCATAGCCGCCCGAGCGCCACAATCTCCAGACCCCGGCGGCGCGGCGCGGCAGCGCCGCCGTCGCCAGCCGCCGGCGCTCGGCCATGGCGCCGCTTTGCCGGCGAAGCGTTTCGGCCGCGGCATCCGCCTGTCCGGTCAGGCCGAGGCGGGCAAATTCGGCCCGCCGCTCTCCGATTCGCCGCGCCTCGGCGTCGTGCGATTCGAGGAAGCTTCCCCAATAGGCTCCGGTGTCGCCCTTGGAGCGTCGAACGATAGCGGCGACCTCGATGGCCAGTCGTTTCGCAAGGCCCACCCGGCGCGGCTCGCTATAGGCGTTCTGTGAGACGTTGGCGCCGTGGCGCCGGTAATATTGAAGGGGCTTCTCGCTGATCGAGACGACTCCGAGCCGGTGGGCGAGGCCGACCAGCCAGGTGTCGTGGGCAATCGCGCCCTCGGGGATGGGCAAGGCGATGCCGAGCCATTCGCGGCGGAAGGCCGAGCAGCAGCCGGCGACGAAATTGCCGTCGGGAGAGCCGAAGCCGCGGATGTTGCCGAGCATGGTGGCCCCGGTCGGCACGAGATTTTCGTCGGCGATCAATTTGTCGTTGATGACGGCAAGGGCGCCGGGCGTCTTCTCGAAGATTTCGACGATTTCGCCGATCTTCTCGGGAAGCCAGAAATCGTCCTGGTCCGACAGGAAGACGATATCGCCCTCGCACAGCGACAGCGCCTTCTCGAAATTTCGAAGGACCCCGAGATTGCGCGCGTTGCGGTGAATCCGGACGGGGAAGGGCGCGGTCCGGGCGAAATCCTCGATCAGCTCGACGCTGCCGTCCGTCGAACCGTCGTCGCACACGACGAGCTCGTCCGGCAGCCGCGTCTGGGCGGCCAGGCTGGCCAGCTGCTCGCCGAGATAGGCGCGCCCGTTATAGGTCGCCAGCGCCACCGAGATGGACGGCGCCATGGGCCTTTCAGACCCTGGCCTCGACGATCAGGTCGTCGAAATCGGGGCGGCTTTCGAGGCCGCGCAGCTCGGGAAATTCGCTCTCGCCCCATCCTACCCGGCGGATGTCGGTGAAGCCGCATTCGCCAAGCAGCCGAAGCAGCTCCGACTCGTCGTAGACGAAGGTATGGCCCCACAAGTGCATCGACTCGTTGAGCATCTGGCAGGGCGTCGCCGGATACCATTGGGCATGGTCCATCCGAACCAGCCGGCCGGACTGGTAATCGGTGACGATCGCCTTGAGATCGGGAGTCGAGACCCGGATCACCGAACCCGGAGCCATGACTCGGCGGGCATGGCCGAACAATCGCCCGGCGTCGGCCAGGCTGATATGCTCGATAAAATGCTCGGTATAAACGAACCGGACTTGGCCCGGGGGCAGCGGGAGGGGCTTGGTCAGGTCCCAGACGATGTTGCCGAGGCCGTTGATATCGACATTGGCCCATCCCTCCAGAAGCCGTCCGCCGCTGCCCAGGTGAAGCCGGTCATAGCCTTTCAGAAGGCCGGGCGTGCGCAGCCGGCGCAAGCGCGCCGAAACCCGGCCGAGCGCTCGGGCCGTCCGTCTCCCCGCGCCTTTCACCAGACCGAATGGAGACCGTCCGAGCCTGGCCGAACTTGCCATGAACCTCTACCTTCCGAGAAAGCGGACCCTGTAAGTGGCCGCTTTTGCCGCGACAACCCTTATGTTCCGCCGCCGTCCGCGGCCGGCCTGCGAAACCGTGACAGGGGAAGGAGGGAGAGCGCGTCCATGAACGAAGCGGAGCGCACGAGGAATCCCGTCAGCAGATAGAGGAGGCCGCCGAAGGCGGTGGAGACGACCAGGGTCGGCAGCGGCTCCATGCGGAGAAAGGTCTTCAGAAGGATGACCCCCGCCGCCATCACCGCCGTAGCGAAGAAGACCCCGGACAGGTCGCGCAGCTGCCTTGCCAGCCCGTAGCCCAGGCTGACGTGGGAGGGGCGGGTGTTTACCACCGCGGCAAGCAGGCTGTGGACGACTTGGCTGACGGCCAGGCCGACGATTCCGAAGAAGCTGCCGACCAGCATGCAGGCCACTCCGATCACCTTCTTCGCGATCTCGTTGCGCAGGAATATCCGGGTATGGCCCTGGGCGAGTACGAGCTGCAGGTTGATGGCATGAAAGGGGAAGAAGACGCCGCTCAGCGCAAGGATGGTCAGGATCGGCGCGGCCGGCAGCCATTTCGGGCCGAACAGCACCACCACCGCTTCCGGAGCGAGGATGGCGAGCCCGATCATGACCGGCAGGTTGAGCATCATGGCCAACCCGATGGCCATCTTCAGCCCCCGTCTCAGCGCGTCCGGATCCTCGGCCCGCGAGGCGAACAGCGGAAGGGCGATCCGGCCCACGATCTGGGCCAGGATGCTGCTTGGCAGGAGCTGGGTGCTCATCGCCCGGTTGTAGAAGCCGAGGTCGCGCACTCCGTAGAGCTTGCCGATGAGCAGGGAGGATCCTTGAGTGTAGAGGACCTCGAGCAAATAGCCGATCCCGACCCAGGTGCCGAAACCGACGATCCGGCGGATCGAGCGGAACCGCCAGTGGAGCGTGGGCCGCCACGGGCTCGCCATCCATAGCCCGGCGGTATTGAGCGCCGCCGCGGCCGCCATCTGCGCCGCCAGCGCCCAGATGCCCCCGCCCATCACAGCGACCCCGACCCCCGCGGCGCCGGCCGCCACCGACGAGACGACTCCGACCTTGGTCAGCCGGTTGAATTCCAGGCTTCGAGTCATGAGGGCGGAGTGGACCGCGCCCAGCGCCGACAGGACCACCTGGAATGCGGCCACCCACATCAGCGGGCTCAGCACCGGTATGCCGTAGAAGGCGGCAAGCGCCGGCCCGGCCGCGACCATGGCGACGGAGAAGATCACCGCCACGCCCAGATTCCACCAGAAAACCGCGCTTTCCTCGTCGTGGCTGGTGTCCTGCCTTTGCACCAGGCCGGCGGTGAGGCCGGACTGGGCGAAGGCGATCGACAGGGTGGCGAAGAAGGCGAGCAGCGCGATGACCCCGAAATCCTCCGGCGCGAGCAGGCGCGCAAGGATGACCGAGACGACGAACTGGACGCCCTGACGGAAGCCGATGTCGAGCGCGCTCCATAATCCGGCCTTGGCGGCCTTCTGCTTCGTCATCGCAAACTCTTCTTCGGGCCGAGCGGCCTTCTACCGTCCGCGGCCGGAGCGGCGCGAACGCAAATTTCTAGGCGGCGCCGCGGATCACCGAGACTACCCGTTCCAGATCCGAATCGGAAAGGTCCGGGAAGATCGGCAGGCACAATATCTGTTCGGCCGCGACCGTTGCGATGGGAAGGTTGGCGGGCGCCGCCGACGGCAGCGAGCCATACATGGGCAGCGACGACAGCAAGGGATAGAAATAACGACGGGCGTAGATGCCTTGGGCTTTCAGGCTTTCATAGAGGGCGTCGCGGCTTCTCCCGAACTCGGGCGTGACGAAGATCGGGAAATAGGAATGATTGGGCTCGACGCCCTCCGGAATAGGTAGGCATTCGATGCCCGCAACGTCCGCCAGCGCTTCGCGGTAGAGGCCGTCCACCCGCTTGCGCCCCTGCCGCACCTGCTCGAAATGGCCCAGCTGGAGCAGGCCCAAAGCGGCGTTGAACTCGCTCATCTTCGCGTTGGTGCCGATGACCGGGATGCTGACCTCGCTGGCGATTCCGAAGTTGCGGAAGCTGTCCACGCCCTGCTTGCCGGCGGCGCTCGCCGCGATGACGGCGCCGCCTTCGAACGTATTGAAGGCCTTGGTGGCGTGGAAGCTGAGCGTCGCGAAGTCGCCGTAGCTCAGCACGCTGCGCCCGCGCAGACGGACTCCGAAGGCGTGGGCGGCGTCGTAGATGACGGCGAGGCCGTGCCGGGCGGCGATCGCCTCGATCGCGTCGACGTCGCAGGGATTGCCATAGCAATGGACGGCGACGATCGCGGAAGTTCGCGGCGTGATCGCCGCCTCGATCAAGTCGGGATCGATGTTGAGATCGGAGCGGCGGATGTCGACGAAGACCGGCTCCAGGCTTCCCATTCGCACCGCGTGGGTGGTGGCGACGAAGGAATAAGGGGTGGTTATCACCTCGCCGCCGACGTCCGCGGCCTCGATGACGGCGTTGAGCGCGAGCATGCCGTTGGTGACGAGGGACACGTTGTCGACCCCCAGCGTCTCGCACAGGGCCCGTTCGAACCTCTGGTGGAACGGCCCCTGGTTGGTGAGCACCCGGGATTCCCAGATCTCGGCGAGCAGGGGCAGGAATTCCTCGAGCGGCGGCAAATAGGGCCGGGTCACATAGAGCGGCTCGGAGCTCATTCGAAGGTCTCCGCTTCGGCCAACAGGGGGGCGGCGGCGTCCCTGGCGGACAGGGTCGGAGGCCCGTCCAGCGGCCAGTCGATGGCGATTGCGGGATCGTCCCAGGCGACCGTCCGTTCGCAGTCCGGAGCGTAATAATCGGAGGCCTTGTAGAGCACGTCGGCGGTCTCGCTGAGCGTCAGGAAACCGTGGCCGAAGCCGGGCGGGATCCACAGCTGATTGCCTTTCTGGGCCGACAGCACGGTGCCGAACCATCGGCCGAAGGTGGGCGAGGCCCTGCGCAGGTCCACCGCGACATCGAATATCTCGCCGTCGACAACCCTCACCAATTTGCCCTGGGCATGAGGCGGAAGCTGGTAATGGAGGCCGCGAAGAACGCCTCGCGCCGAGCGGCTCTGATTGTCCTGCACGAATTCGAAATCGGCCGAAGCCGCTTCGCAGAAGGCGCGCTTGTTGTAGCTTTCGACGAAGAAGCCGCGCTCGTCGCGAAAGTATCGCGGCGTCAGCACGAGCAATTGGGCGAGAGCGGTTTGCTCGATCAGCACGTTCCGGGCCTTTCTTCGAACTTTGGCTTGCGTGGAAGCGTCACACCGCTTCCATGTGGCGAAGCGGTTCGGAAGATTCCTCTTCCGCCGGCTCGGCCGCCCTGCGCCTCGGAGCGGGCGGGACCATCAGGGCGCAGCCCATGGCGAAGACCGCGACGATGGCCGCCGTCCGAATCGGGTAGTCGACGATGGAATGGGCGAGGACCGTCCCGATCATGACCGAGCCCGCCCGCGCCAGCGCGGCGCCCTCCAGGTCGCGCGTCCAGGCCAAATAGGAGCGTCGTCCCCACCAGAGCAGGAAGCCGAGGATGAGCAGCAGCCCCGGCGCGCCGAGTTCGAGCACGGCCTCCAGATAGTCGTTATGGGCGTGATTGGCGAATTGACGCGTAACCCGGCCCGGATCTTCGTAGCGCCGGTAGACGGTCGAGAAGGTGCCGAGGCCGGTCCCGATCGGGAAGCTGTCCTTGATGATCTCGCTCGTCGTCTCGGCCAATACCTTCCGGCTTGACGGCTGGGTCGCGATGTCCGCCTCGAACGCCTCTTTCCCGAGCGGCCCGCGAAGCCCGGCGAGGGCGAAGAGCAGCGCAAGAGTGGCGAGCGCGGCCCACCAGCCGGGGGCCACCCGGCCCGCGACGGTGCGCCGGTAGATAAGGAAGCTCGCCACGGCCACCGGCAAGGCGAGGCCGTAGCCGGCGCTCGAACCGCTGATCGCGATTCCGGCGAGGACGAAGACGGCGATCGAGAGGCTGATGATGGCGCCGCCGCTGCGCTTGGAGCGCGAGCGGCGAGTCGCCATCCGCCCGGCGACCACCGCGATCAGGGGCAGCGCGCAAAGCAGCAGCGTCGCCTCGTGGTTGGCGTTGGAGAAGAAACCGACCGGCGAGGTGCGGTTGGTGACCTCGTAGAAGCGAAGCGGCGACGACGGCCCACCCATGAGCTGGAAAGCGCCCAGCACCACCGAGATTCCGGCGATCGCCATCAGCACGGTCGGAAGTCGCCGCCTTTCGTCGTTGGCCAGCCGAAGAACGAGCAGGAACATCGCCGCCGCCGGAAGCAGATGGAGCAGCGAGGCCAAGGTCCAGGGCGGCGCGAGCGAGGCGGAAAGCGACGGCGGCTCCATCCCGATCAGCCGGAACGCCTCGACCAGCTCGCCGCGCAGCGGCAGGCTCGATCCGAGCCCTCCGGGAAGCGGGACCAGGCTGAGCAGGCCGACCAGCAGAAGCGCCAAGCCGATCCAGAGCGGCCCTCTCGCTTCGCCGGGCAAAGTGAAATCCCGCCGCCAGAGAAGGGCGACGATCAGGCCCAGGCCGGTGAGCTGGAGAAAGGCGTTCGCTGCCGCGCCCGCGGCGCTGGCGCCGCCGAGGAGCAGGCAGGCGCCGAGATAGAGCGCCGCCGCCAGGGTCCAGAAGCGGCCCTTCATTGCCCGATCTCCATTCGCGCGATCTCGAGGTTGACCACGGTTGCGACGTCGCCCGGTTCGGCGACCAGGCTCAGGGATTGGCCCGAACAGGCCGAGGCGGGAACGGTGAAGGCCGTGCCGAACCGGCGCTCCGACGCGGAGGCCTGGGCCATGTCGAGGACTCCGATCTGGGCTCCGCCGGGAAGGCAGTTCACCTTCCAGAAGAGCCGGCCCGAGCTGATGCCGTTCGGGCTGCGGGCAGTAAGCCGCAAGGCGTAGCGCCCTGCCGGAAGCGCCAGCATCTGGTCGGCGAGGCTCACATTCTGACCGCCGAAATAGGCGATGTCGAGATAGGTGCGCTGGCCGTCCTTGGCGGGTTCCGCCCGTCCGGCATCGCCGTCCCTGAAGGTCCAGCCGAAGGGACCGGGAGCGCGCACGCCCCGGAAAGCGCCGTCGAACATGTAGCGGTTCGGACCGCGTTCCTGCTGCGGAAGGCCGGCGAGCCAGGTCTGGCGGGCGCCGACATAATCGCCCGAGGAGGCCTGGGTTTCGAGGATGAGCTGGCGCTCGGGCATCAGGTCCGCGCCGGGCTTCAATGCCCGGACGCGTTCATAAAGGTCGCGCGCGTCGCTCGTGGAGAGTTTTCGCTTCCCGGCCGCGGCGAAAAAGTCCTCCCTCCAGAGGGGCTCGCGGGCCAGGATCGTCGCCAGCGCGGCCCGCCCGCGGGGGTCGGCGACAAGCTTGGTGAGCTCCGGTAGCAAAGCGGGCCGCAGCTCGTCGTTGCGGAGGAGCACGACGTCGATCTCGGACAGGGCCTCCTGGAAGCGCTGGGCCTTTATATAATAGACCATCAGCTGCATTCGCGCGGCCGGATAGGAACTGCGGCGGTGGCGCACTTCCTCCATCAAGGCGATGGCGCGGCGAAGGTCGCCTTTCTGCTCAGCCGCGCGCGCCTCGACGAAGAAGGGCTCGAAGGCGAGCGGAAGGCGGTTGAGCCCGTCGCGAGACGCCCGCCGCATATCCTCGCTCACCCGGGTTGTGGGCCGCTGAGCCGTGCTTGCGAGGAGCTTGAGCGTCGGCGCCGGATTCTGGGGAGGGAGCGGCGCCAGGGCGACGGCGGTCGCGGTGGACAGCGCCGCGGCGGCGGCCTTCACGATCAGCCAGGCGATCAGCGGCGACGCGGCGGTCGCCGCCCAGGCGGCGATCCGCCGCCCGGCGCCGTCCTCCTCCCCCTTTGCTCCGAAAGCCACGATCAGCCTTTCAGGAGTTCGATCTGCTTCTTCGGCGAGTCGCCCTCACGATAGGCATAAGCGTCTTCGCCATAGCCATAGCCGTAGCCGTAACCATAGCCGACCTTGAGGGCGTTGAACTTGGTCAGGATGGCGCCCATCAGCCTCGCGTCGGAGGCCCGGAGGCGATTGACCGCGTTCAGGGCCGCGGCTCGGCGGATGGCGCCGGCCTCGATCACCATCAAGGTGCCCTCGGTGCTCGACGCCAGCATCGGCGCATCGGCGAGGCCGAGCACGGGCGGGCTGTCGATGATGATATGATCGAAGCGCTGAAGCGCTTCGTCCAATATCTCCTTGAAGCGGCCGGACGCGAGCAGTTCGGCCGGGTTCGGCGGGATCGGGCCGCTCGGAAGCAGGAACAGGCGCTCCATCTGCGTCGGGTGGACGCATTCGGCGACCTTGTCCGATCCGGCCAGAAGGCTCGACAGGCCCTGGCTGGTGGAGGTCGGCCCGCGGAAGGTCGGCTTGCGGAGGTCCGCGTCGATCAGGAGCACCGAGGCTCCGAGGCTGGCCAGCGTCTGGGCGAGCGCGAGCGCGGTGCTCGACTTGCCTTCCGAAGCCCGGGTGCTGGTCACCAGAAGGCTGCGCGGGACGCCATGGTCCGTCGAGAATTGCAGCGCCGTTCGGACCGACTGATAGGCTTCGGAAACCTGCGAGCGGGGATCCTCGAGCTGGTCGCGCACCGCAAGTCCCTTGCCGACGCCGGGAATGACTCCGAGCGAGGAAAGGCCGAGCTTGGAGCCGAGATCGTCGGGGGTCTTGATCGTGTCGTCGATCCACTCGATCGAGAAAGCGGTGCCGAGGCCGAGCAGCAATCCGATGCACAGGCCGATCATGATGTTGAGCGGCAGGTTCGGCTTGAACGGCCCGCCGGGCACCTGCGCGCGGTCGACCACCGACACGACGTTGGCGCCGACGCCGCCCGCCACGCCGACTTCCTTGAAGCGTTGCAGAAGCGCGTCGTAGAGGCTGCGGTTGGTGTCCACCTCGCGCTGCAGGATGGTGTATTGGATGCTTCGCTCGCGAAGCGCCATCAGCCCGGCCTTGCCTTCGTTGACCTTGGCCTGGAGGGCATTCTCGCGGGCGAGAGCGGCCTGATAATCGGCCCGAAGGTTGTTCGAAGTCGAACCCGACACGCTGCTCGACTGCCTGGCGATCTCCTTGCTCAGCGAATCGATCTGGTTGCGCAGCTGTACCATTTCCGGGAAGTCGGCTTTGTAGAGCGCAAGCTTCTGCTGATACTGGGCTTCGAGCGCGGCGCGCTGCTGTCCGAGCCCCTGGACCGTCGGGTCGCTGATCGCGGCCGCCTGCGACTGGGCGCCCGCGGACTGGCGGTAGCGCTGCTCGGCGGCGATGCGATCGCTTTTCGCCGCGGACAGAGCGTTGTTGGTCTGGATCAAGGTAGCGGCGTCGATGGACTGCTCCTGACGGACGCTGCCGGTGCCGCCGGTGTCGACGCTGAGCGTCAGGATCCCCATCTGCTTGGCGTAAGCGACCAGCTGCCGCTCGGACTGCTCCAGCTTGCTCTTCACGGCCGCGATGCGCTGCTGAAGGAAGTTGCGCGCGTAGGAGGTCGCTTCGTAGCGACGCTCCATGTTCGACTGGATGAAGCTGTCGGCATAAGCGTTGGCAAGGCGAGCGGCGAGCTCCGGATTGGCGCTCTCGATCGCGATTCCGATCAGGCTGCTGTCGCGCTGCGGCGCTATGGTGACGCTGCCCTGCACCAGTCCGGCGGCGGCGCCCTCGCGGGCCTGCCGCGGAACGTCCTGGTCGAATATCGCCTCGTTGTTGGCGAGGTTGGTGCTGCGCGCGACGCGCTCGGCCAGCGAGCGGCTCTTCAAGAGGCCGACCTGGGTGTTGAGGAACGCGCGGTCGTTGCCCGCCGTGGGCTGGACCTCGCCTATTTCCTTGCCGACGACCTGCACGCCCTCGGGATTGACCTCGATCGTCGCCTGGGCGCGGTAGAGGGGGGTGATCATCAGCGAGATGACGATCGCGGCGAGCAGGCAGGCGACGGCGATGCCGGTGATCAGCCACCACCATTTCGCGACGATCCGCCAGATTTCGTTGATGTCGAAGCGAGAATCGGACTTGGCCGGCCGGCCGAAGGCGACGTCGGTAAGGCCGGTATGGGCCGGCAGTCGTCCGCTGGCCTCGAAGGGCAGCACGGCGCCGGCGCCCTGGTTCGGGAGATAGCCCCCATGATTGTTCATGATCTTCGAATCCTGTCTTTCAAGTCCGAACGGCCCTTAGAAGGGGCGCAATATGCTAACCAGAGGCAGAGTGCTCATCAGGTCGCGATAGACCGCCCGGGCGCGGCTGCCGTCGACGATAACGATGTCGTTGCCGTAGATGACGGGATCCTGGGCCTTGGCGCGGCGAATGTCCTGAAGGTCGAAAGCCCCCGCCATGCGTTCACCCCGGATGGTGCGGAAGACGACGACCCGCGACGGGTTGGCGTCCTCGCTGGTCCCCTTGGCCATGGCCACCGCCTGAAGAAGGGTGGTCGGGCCCTTGACGATGAACTGGCCCGGGTTCCTGACCGAGCCGTCGACGGTGATCGTCTGCTCCGCCCGCTCCTTGATCGCGACCTGGACGTTGGGCGACTGGAGATATTTCTGCGAGAGGCTGGCCGCGAGCTGCGAGCGAAGCTCCTGAGTCGTCCGGCCCTGGGCCTGGACGGAGCCCAGCAGCGGATAGTCGATCTTGCCCGCCGCATCGACCTTGTAGTCGCCGGAAAGCGATTCGACCTGGAAGACCGAAACGGAGATCGTATCGAGGGCGCCGATCGGCTGGGAAGCGCTGGCGACCGGCTGCGCTTCGACGTCCGGGGCCTTGAAGCCCGCGGGATCGTAAGGCACGGACCCGCCGCGACCGGTGCATCCCGCCGCCGCGAGGGCCGCGACCACGAGCAGGGCCCGAGCCATCAGACCGCTGAAGGAAAAGTTACGCTCTTCATGCCGAAACGCTCGCATGTTCATCTCTCTCCGGTCGGGGACGACACGCCCTCTACACAATCCATGGCTTCCGTGGAACAGCCCATGCGCCGATTCGGCGCACACCCCTCCCTGCGGAACGGTGCCCGCGCCGCCCCCTCAAGGCGAGCTGCCTTTATCTCGTTGCGCCGCTTAGCTTATTTCTCCAACGCCGTCCAGAGTCCGGCATTTTCCGGGGCTAAAAGCTTGCAACTGCGGGAAAACACCAAATATCGGCGCGGCGAGCGTCGCCGGAGTTGCCGTCAGTGTTGAATCGCCTTTTTTCGAGGAGCCGGGCGTCCCGGGGCCGAAGCGGCCCCCCGGGCGGACGGGCCTATGCGGTCGGCGACGTCCACGGCCGGCTCGACCTTCTCGTCGACCTCCTCGCCCGAATCGAAGCGGACAACGCCCGGCGCGGGCCGGCAAAGACCTGGCTCGTCTTCCTTGGCGACCTGGTCGACCGGGGCCCCGACAGCCGCGGGGTCGTCGATCTGCTCGTCGAGCGCCCGCCCGCCTTCGCCCGCAACGTCTTCCTCAAGGGCAATCACGAGGAATTCTTCCTCGGGGTGCTCGGCGGCGACGATTCGAGCGTCCAGCACTGGCTCGCTTACGGCGGCACCGAATGCGCCCAGAGCTACGGCCTCACCACCGGCTGGATGCTCAACGCGACCCCGGCGGCGATCATGGAGCGGCTGGTCGAGCAGGTGCCGAAGGCCCACGCGCGATTCCTCGACGAGATGCACGACAGCTTCCGCTTCGGCGACTATCTGTTCGTCCATGCCGGGATCCGCCCGGGCGTCGCCCTCGACAAGCAGGTCAGCCGCGACCTGAGGTGGATCCGCGAGGGCTTCCTCGACGACCGAAGCGACCATGGCGTTGTCGTCGTCCACGGCCACACGATCGTCGAGCGGCCCGAGGAACATCCCAACCGGATCGCAGTCGATACCGGCGCCTACCGTTCCGGAACCCTGACCGCGATCGGCCTCGAGGGGGAGGAGCGCTGGTTCATCGAAGCGCGCGAGCCGGGAGCGGCGGCGGCGGCCTGAGCGCGCGGCTTGGCAGGCTGGCGCCCCGCCGGTAAGGCCCCGGCCATGAAGATCCTCGTTACCGGCGCGGCCGGGTTCATCGGCTACCACGTCAGCGACCGGCTCCTGCGCCGCGGCGACGAAGTGATCGGCATCGACAATTTCAACGATTATTACAGCGTCGCCCTGAAGCGCGACCGCGTGGCGAAGCTGCGCCGCGAACATGACCGCTTCGATCTCCTGGAGGTCGATTTCGCCGACCAGGCGGCGCTCGCGCAGGCTCTCGAAGGGGTCGCATTCGACCGGATCGTCCATTTGGGCGCCCAGGCGGGAGTCCGCTACTCGATCGAAAATCCGCGAGCCTATGTCCAGTCGAACCTGGTCGGCCACCTCAACATGATCGAGCTGGCCCGCCACCGCGGCCTCTCGCACCTGGTCTACGCCTCGTCCTCCTCGGTCTACGGCGGCAACGAGACCCTTCCGTTCCGGGTCGAGGACCGGGTCGACCACCCGCTCTCGCTCTACGCCGCCACCAAGAAGGCGGACGAGTTGATGAGCGAGACCTACGCCCATCTCTACCGGCTGCCGCAGACCGGCCTTCGCTTCTTCACGGTCTACGGGCCCTGGGGGCGGCCCGACATGGCGATGTGGCTGTTCACCAAGGCGATCTTCGCCGGCGAGCCGATCCACGTCTTCGGCGAGGGCAATATGCGGCGCGACTTCACCTATGTGGACGATATCGTCACCGGCGTCGTCGCGTGCCTCGACAATCCCCCTCCGGACGACGGCGAGCTAAAGGCCGGGGGAAGCCGCGGGCCGCACCGCCTCTACAATATCGGCAATCACCGCTCCGAGGAGCTGACCCGGATGATCGACCTGATCGAGCAGGCCTGCGGCCGCAAGGCGGAGCGCGAGCTGATGCCGATGCAGCCCGGCGACGTCCGCGATACCTATGCCGACATCAGCGCGATCGAGCGCGACCTCGGCTTCGCTCCGACCACCTCGATCGTCGAAGGGGTGCCCAGGTTCGTCGAATGGTATCGGGCCTATCACTCGGTCTGAGCGGCCGCCGCCGGGCCCGGGCCCCGCGACCTCCCCCGGCGCACATGAAGCCATATCAGGATTCCGGTCACCGCCAGCAAGGTGGGGATGAGCCCTCCGACGAAGATGATCGACTGCCACAGGGCGCCCATCCCGGTGCCGTCGTGGAGCCGACGCATCAGGCGGGCCTTCGTCTCGGGTTGCGGGCTCTTGGGCGGAGCCGCCGCGCCGGAGCGATCGTCGACCGTCACTTCGGCCGGGCCGCCCGGCCGATCGAATGAAACTTTCCATCGGCCTTCGGAGCCCGACGGCCAGGTCAGCCCGACGAGCGCCCCGCCGGCCAGAGGCCTGGCCGCGGCCAGCGCCTTGTCCGCGTCGAGATTGGTCGTGGCCGCCGGCGCGGCCGCCGAGCGCCGCATCCGATCGAACATGGACGGGCCGGCCGGCTCGCCCGACAGCGCGGCGAAGAAGGCGGGGAAGGAGATCCAGGCTCCCGTGAAGGACAAGAGGGCCAGCGGAAGCGCGGTCCAGAAGCCGCCCTGGAAGTGGAGGTTGGCGCGCGTCGTCGAGCGCCGCCGCCACTTCAGGCCGCGGGTGAAGCGGCCGCTGAGCGGCCACCACAGCCAAAGCCCGGTCAGCGAGGAGAGGAGCATCGCCACTCCGATCCCGCCGACGATCTGCCGCCCGGTCGCGGCCATCATCAATGTGCCGTGGAAATTGTGGATGAAGCGCACCGGGCCGTCGTCGCGGCCAGCCCGGTCGAGCAGTCGGGCCGTGGCCGGATCGAGATAGAGCAGGATGCGGGCCGGAGGCCGGCCCGCCGCCGGCCCCGTCCCGACGAGCGTCGCGACGACCGGCCCGCTTTTCCGAGGGTAAGCGAGGCTCGCCAGCCGCTCTCCGGGCCGGGCGGAGCGTCCCGCCGCCGCCGCGTAGGCGGAGGGCGGCAGGCCGGCCGCGGCCGACGCCGAGCGTTGGGGATTGAGCCTCCGGTCCAGCCAGTCGTGCCAGACCAGGGCCGATCCGGTCAGCGAGATCGGGACGATCAGCAGAGCGAGCGCGAGTCCGATCCATTTGTGGATCTGGAACCAGAGGGAGCGCAGGCGGAATCGGTCGGCCATCGGGGCTGCTAGAGCGTCCAGCGCTCCACCCCGGCCAGCTCGCGGCCCTTGTAGAGATGCTTGAGGTCCGCGAGCAGGCCGCCTTGGGCTACCAGCCCCGTCAGCCGGGCATCGTCGAGCTCGGAATAAGCGGCGTGGGGAACCGCGACCAGGACGAGATCATAGTCCCTGTCGAAGGCATCGGCGGCGAGGTCGACCCCATATTCGTGGCGGGCTTCGCCGGAGTCGGCGAGGGGGTCGTGGACGGTCACTTCGTGGCCGAGGGACTGAAGGCGCCGGACGACGTCGATCACCCGGCTGTTCCTGAGGTCCGGCACGTTCTCCTTGAACGAGAGGCCCATGACGAGCGCCCTTCCGGCGCGGCCGAGCCGCTCGTGGAGCTCGTCGGCGATCCAGGCGCCCATGCCGTCGTTGGTCGAGCGGCCGGCCAGGATGACGTGCGGATCGAGGCCGAGCTGCTGGGCCCGGAAGCTGAGATAATAAGGGTCGACGCCGATGCAGTGGCCGCCGACCAGGCCGGGTTGGAAGGGCAGGAAGTTCCACTTGGTGCCGGCGGCGGCGAGCACGTCCCAGATCGATATGTCGAGCTTCGAGAAGATCTTGGTGATCTCGTTCATGAAGGCGATGTTGATGTCGCGCTGGGCGTTCTCGATCACCTTGGCGGCCTCGGCGGCTCTGATCGAGGCGGCCCGGAAGACTCCGGCGCTGGTCACCGCTCCGTACATCGCCGCAAGCCGCTCGGTCACCGCCTCGTTCTCGCCGGCGATAACCTTGATGATCCGGTCGACGCTATGTTCGCGATCGCCCGGATTGATCCGCTCGGGCGAATAGCCGAGGAAGAAGTCGCGGCCCCGGTGAAGGCCTGAAATCTCCTCGATCAGGGGCCCGCACACCTCTTCGGTCACGCCCGGATAGACGGTGCTCTCATAGACGATGATCGGCTTGCGGGCGGGATCGAGCAGGGTCGCGACGCTTCGGGTGGCGCTGATCACCGGGCCGAGGTCCGGTTTGTTGTCGCCGTCGACCGGGGTCGGGACGGTGACGATATAGATGTCGGCGGCGGCAGCGTCGGCGGCCCGGCTGGTCAGCCTCAGCGACGAGGCGCTGAGCTTTTCGCTCTCGACCTCGTGGGTGCGGTCGATGCCGAGCCGAAGCTCGCCGACTCGCCTTTCGTCGATGTCGAGACCGACGACGTCGAAGCTGCGCGCAAGCGCGACGGCAAGCGGAAGGCCGACATAGCCGAGGCCGACGACGACGATCTGGTCGGATGATGCCACTTGGGTTCAGCTTTGCTCGGGAGGAAAGGGAAGGCTTGTTCGCGCCGGGCTAACATTCGACGCGGCCGGAAATGTCAAGCTCGGGCTTTGGTCGGGACCTTGGCCGGGAGGGGCGCGAGCCGGTGGAAGACGGCCCCCCGGCGGGTCAGCCAGGCGCGGTTTCGCTCGGTGAGCCCGATCAGGAACGAGCGTGGCTTCTTCATCAGCTTGCGGGTGTCGGCGGTCATTCCGGCGGCGACGGCGAGGTCGGCGACGAAATGGACGCAATTGTGCCGGTCGAGATCGTAGCTGGGCTGCTTCGCCGAGCGCCAGCGGGCGATCGTCGCCATCACCGCGTCATATTCGGGATCGGTCAGGGCAACGGTGAAGTGGCGGTCGCTGCCCTTGACGTAGTTCACGCTGTTGTCGGTGACGACCTCGCCCCCGACCTTGCCCCACAAGATGGCGGGGCTGATCGTCTTGGCGGTGAAGCCGTAATCCTCGTTGATTCGCGTCCCGCCGCGATCCGGCGTGCCTTCTAGGATGACGAAGGCGTGGGGGAAGGTCGCTCCCAATTCCTTGGAATAGAAGGTAATCGACACCGCCGCCCATCCCGGCGCCGCCGTCAAGGCGAGCAGGGCCGCCGTCAGGAAAGCGATCAGGCGCGGCAGGCGCAGTTCAGGAATCACCGGGCTCCTCCCCAGGTCGGTCGCCGAACCATCTGAAACAAAAAGCCATTTCGGGCAATCCTGGTGATTGTGGCTTTTGTGCAACGGCCGGCGGCCCGGTTCGGCCACTGCTCCCCATATACCGGGCGCGGCGCCCCGCCCCGCCTCGTAAGTCTTTGACCAGCATGACCAATTTGGCTTTCCTGGGTTAGTCACTTTCGGGATAGACAGGCAGAGGCCTCTCGACTAGATAAAGTTGAAATCGAGACGATCAGACTCGGGTACAAAGGGAGAAGCTGACGTGGCTTTCAAGGGAATTATTGCTGCGGCCGCCTCGGTGGCCTTGATTACGACGCCGACTCTGGCTTCGGCTCAGGCGACGAAGAGCGCCGTTGCGTCCGCCACGAACGCCCGTGAAGTCGCTCCGGCGTCCGAGACGGTCCAGGGCGAGCAGCTTCGCGGCGGATTCATCATTCCGCTGATCGCGCTCATCGCGATCATCCTCGGCCTCTGCGCCGCCACCGACGTTTGCGGCGGCGACGACAACGATCTTCCGCACAGCCCGTAAGCTTCGGGCTGGCTGATCGCTAATCGAAATTGGGCCGGACGAAGTCTTCTTCGTCCGGCCCTTTCGCGTACCTGCATCGCCGCAGTCGGAGCGCGGAGGCCGGAAGGGGAAGGGCCGTCGTGGGTGGCAGGCGCAAGGTCATGGCCCCGGAACCTGCGGCCGTCGCGCCCCGCCTGGGATAAAAGCCATTTCGAACATTCGACGCCGACTGTCGCCATTTGGCAACAGTGGCCCTCCATCGCTCGGGCGACTGAACCAAGCGGGGTCCGCGGCGTTTCGGTCAGGCTTCGTAAACCCCTCAAAGGCTAGGAAGCGTGGAAGGTTTTCCGATCGGGTGTCGATTTTCGAGGGTAGACAGTCTCGAAACCCCTGATTAGGTAGAGCCGGAAACCGAAAAGATCAGAATTGAGTTTCGAAGGGAGAAGCTGACGTGCGTTTCAAGGGACTAATTGCTGCGACCGCCTCGGTTGCTTTGATGACGGCGCCGACGATGGCTGCGGCTCAGGCGACGAAGAGCGCGGTTGCCTCCGCCTCCAACGCACGCGAAGTTTCGCCGGCGTCCGAGACGGTCCAGGGTGAGCAGCTGCGTGGCGGCTTCATCATTCCGCTGATCGCGCTCATCGCGATCATCCTCGGCATCTGCGCCGCCACCGACGTTTGCGGCGGCGACGACAACGACCTTCCGCACAGCCCGTAAGGGTTGGCTGGACGTCGGTCCGCTCGAGTTTTTGGCCGGATGAAGAGCTCCTTCATCCGGCCATTTTCTTGTCCTCAGCCGGTAAGCGTCGCCGTGGGCCAAAGCCGTGGACGGAACGACCGCCGGCTCCGCCTCGTCTTTCTCCCGGCGCTTGCCGCCTTTGCTCCGGCCCCGGGCGCCGGCGCGCAGCCCCCGCCGCCGGCGGTCGAGGCGGCCGCCCCCACCACCCTGCGCCAGGACGATCTGCGAGTGGGGCTCGTCGCCTATCGCCTGGCCCTCGCCGGCTCCGCTTTGTGCACCGAGCGCTACCCGCTCACCGGGATGCTCTTCCACCATCTCGCCGAATACGAACCGGGCGACCGGGGGCTGATGGTCGCGCGCTACGGCCTCGATCGTGGACCGGGCGTCCTCGCCGTGCTTGCGGGGACCCCGGCGGCGCGCGCCGGGCTGATCGCCGGCGACGTCCTGCTCGCAGTCAACGGCCGGCCGCTGCCGACCGGAGCATCGGTCGCGGCCGAGCCGAAGCGGGAAAATTGGCGCCGGCTGGCCGACGAGTCCGAAGCCGAGCTGGAATCGGCGCTCCGCTCCGGGCCCGCCGATCTCCAAGTGCTTCGAGAAGGGCGGGAGGTCGAGCTCCGCCTCGGTTCGATCCCGGCGTGTCTCGGACGGGTCCGCCTCGCCCGTTCCACCCAGGTCAACGCCTTCGCCACCGGCCGCACCGTGGTCATGACCCTCGCCATGCTGAGATTCCTGAAGAACGACGACGAGCTTGCCGTCGTCCTGGGCCACGAGCTCGCCCACAACATCCTCCACCATCCCGCCGTGCGCAGCGAGGAGGGCATCCTGCGCGGCCTCGGCATCAAGGCGAGCGCGATCTGGAAGCGCGAAGAGATCGCCGATCGCTTCGGGCTGAGGCTGATGGCCGCCGCCGATTACGACCTCGGCTCCGCAATCCCCTTCTGGCGCCGCTATCTCGGTAAATATGACTGGTTCCCGCAGCTGTTCCGAAGCCACCCGAGCCTGGGCGCAAGGGAGCGAATCGCGGCGGAGGAGATAGCGGCGATCAGGCGGGCGAAAGCGGGGCTTTAAATCCTCCCCGGCATTTGCCGCGGAGGGGGACCGCACGAAGTGCGGTGGAGGGGTTCTTCCGGCGTTCGAAGAACCCCTCCACCAGGCTTCGCCTGGTCCCCCTCCCCGCGAAATCGCGGGGAGGAATTTCTAGACCAGGGTCCTTAGCGACCACAGCTCCGGAAACGCGCGCTTGCCCAGCGTCGACTGCAGGTAGGCGACCCCGGCCGTGCCGCCCGTCCCCCGTTTCAGGCCGATGATCCGTTCGACCGTGACCACATGCTTGTGCCGCCAGCCGGCGAGCGAATCGTCGATGTCGACCAGCTTCTCGGCCAATTGGTAGAGCGGCCAGTGCCGCTCCGGCTCGCGATAGACCTGGGCCCAGGCGGCTTCCACGGCCTCGCTGGGCCGATAAGGCAGGCTCCAGTCCCGCTCGAGCACGTCCGCCGGCAGATCGAGCCCCGCCCGGGCGGCCGCGGCATTGGCTTCGTCCCACAGGCTCGGCTGGTGAAGCGCTTCGAGCAGGGCCGCATAAGATCCGCTGCCCTCTTCCTGGAACTTGAGATGGCCGCCGTCCTTGAGGCCGAGGCGATATTCGAACTCGCGGAACTGGGCCGACTGGAAGCCCGAGCTCGAGCCGAGCACGGCCCGGAAGCTGGTATAGTCGGACGGGGTCAGGGTCGCGAGCACGTCCCAGCTCAAGGTCATCACCGCCTGGATCCGCGAGACCCGGGAAAGGGCCTTGTGGACCTCGATGAGGCGGTCCCGGCGGATCATGTCGACCGACAGCTTGAGCTCGTGGATGATCTGCTTGAGCCACAGCTCCTTGGTCTGGTGGATGATGACGAACAGCATCTCGTCATGATGGTTCGAGACCGGATGCTGGGCGGAGAGGAGCTGGTCGAGCGACAGATAGCCGCCATAGGTCATCGAGGCCGGCGTGTCGGTCACGCGCCTCAGCCGTGGGTCGCGAAGACCGACCGGCGGCCGGCCGAATCGAAGGCGAAGACCTGGTAGCGCTCGCGGACGCTATGGCCGACGTCCATTCCGGGAGCGCCGGCCGGCATTCCGGGAACCGCGAGGCCTTTGACGCCCGCTCGGCGGGACTCGATCAGCCGCTTGATGTCTTCGGGCGGCACATGCCCTTCGACCACCACGCCTTGGATGAGCGCGGTGTGGCAGGACTGGAGCGCCGCGGGCACGCCCTGCGCCTTCTTCACGGCGGCGATGTTGGGAGCGTTCACGACCGAAAGCTTCCTCCCGAACGCGGCCTCGACCCTTTTCGCCCATTCCAGGCAGCAGCCGCAGCCGGGGTCGCGCCACATCACGAAGCTCGCCGGCGCCGCCGCCTCGGCGGCCGCCGGAAGCAGCGCGGCGGCAGCCGCTCCGCCGATCAGGGCGACCATTTGCCGCCGGTCGATGGTTTCAGGTTCCATTTACAAACGCTCCGCGGTCGAGACTACCTCCGCGGCCCGAAGCGCCGCCAGGATCCGCATCAGATGCTGCACGTCGTGCACCTCGATGTCGAGATGGAAGGTGTGGAAGCTGCCGTCGCGGCTCGCCTGCTCCATCGAGACGATGTTGGCGCCGTGGCGGCCGAGGATCCCGGCGATCACGGCGAGCGAGCCGGGCTCGTTGGTTATGACGATGCAGAGCCGCGCCGTGCCGCCGTCCGATTCGTCGCCCCAGGCGAGGTCGAGCCAGTCGGCGTCCACTCCGTCGGCGAGGCTGTCGCATCCGATGACGTGGACCTCGATCTCGGTCCCCTCGCGCCTCAGCCCGACGATGCGGTCGCCGGGAATGGGGTGACAGCATTCGGCGAGCTGGAAGGCGACTCCCGGAGTCAGGCCCTTGATCGAGATGGCGGTGCGCTGCGGCGGCGGCTTCACCCCCTCCTTCCCGGTCGAGCCGGGGATCAGGGCCTCCATCACCGCGACGTCGGAAACCCGCTTGAGCGCGATCGCCTCCATCAAGGCCGCGTCGTCGTGGAAATGAAGCCGCTTCAGGGCCTCGGTGATCGCCTCCCAGCCGAGCGGCTGGGACAGGCGCTGGACGATCTCGTCGAAGATCTTGCGGCCGAGCTGGATCGTCTCCTCGCGCTCCTTCGACTTGACGAAGCGGCGGATCTTGGCCCGCGCCTTGCCGGTGACGACGAAGCTCAGCCAGCCCGGCTGCGGGTGCTGGGCCTTGGACACCAGAATCTCGACCTGGTCGCCATTCTCGAGCGGGGTCCGCAGCGGCATGACCCGGCCGTTGATCTTGGCGCCGACGGTCTGGTCGCCGAGGTCGGTATGGACCGCGTAGGCGAAATCGACCGGGGTGGCGCCCTTGGGCAGCTGGATCAGCTCTCCCTTCGGAGTGAAGGCGAAGATCCGGTCCTGGTACATCGCCATCCGGGTATGCTCGAGCAGCTCTTCCGCGCTCGCCGCATGCTCGAGTATCTCGAGAAGATCGTCGATCCAGGGATGCTGATCGGCTGCGTCCTCCTCGTCCCCTTCCTTATAGGCCCAGTGGGCGGCGAGCCCGTGCTCGGCCAAAGCGTGCATGTCCGTTGTCCGGATCTGGATTTCGATCCGCATCTGCTCGTCATGGATGACGGTGGTGTGGAGCGACTTGTAGCCGTTGCGCTTCGGGGTCGAGATGAAGTCCTTGAAGCGCCCCGGAACCACCGGCCAGCGCTGGTGGATGAGGCCGAGGGTCCGGTAGCATTCGTCGACCGTACCGACGACGGCGCGAAAGGCCATCACGTCCGAGAGCTGCTCGAAGCTGACGTGCCGTTCCGCCATCTTGCGCCAGATCGAGAAGGGATGCTTCTCGCGCCCCTGGACCTCGGCTTCGACCCCATGGGCTTCGAGATGGGCGCGAAGGCCCCGGCCGATCCGGGCGATGAGGTCGCCCTCGCCCTTGTGGAGCTGCTCGAGGCGGCGGGAGATGGAAGCATAGGCATCGGGCTCGAGCTCGCGGAAGGCGAGGGTCTGCATCTCCTGCATGAACTCGTACATCCCGATTCGCTCCGCGAGCGGGGCGTAGATGTCCATCGTCTCGCGCGCGATCCGCTTCCTCTTCTCCTCGCTGGCGATGAAGTGGAGAGTGCGCATGTTGTGCAGCCGGTCGGCGAGCTTGACGAGGAGGACCCGGATGTCGCCCGACATGGCGAGCAGGAACTTGCGCAGATTCTCCGCCGCGCGCTGGCTCTCGCTCTGCGCCTCGATCTTGGAAAGCTTGGTGACGCCGTCGACCAGCCGGGCGACGTTGGGCCCGAACAGCTTCTCGATCTCCTCGGCCGTCGCGACCGTATCCTCGATCGTGTCGTGGAGGATGGCGGTGACGATGGTCTCGTCGTCGAGGTGGAGATCGGTGAGAATGCCGGCCACTTCGATCGGGTGGCTGTAATAAGGGTCGCCCGACGCCCGCTTCTGCGAGCCGTGCGCCTTCATCGAGAAGACGTAGGCGCGGTTGATCATCGCCTCGTCGGCGTCCGGGTCGTAGGCCCTGACCTTCTCGAGAAGTTCATATTGCCGCAGCACCGCGCCAACATGGGGTGGTGCGGTGCTGCGTTGCAACGCAAATCGGTCCTCAGCGAGCCCGGCCGTTGCACTTTTCCAACTCGGCAGGGGCCAGCGCGACTCCTCCGACCGTGAAGCTTATCAGCGTTCCGACCTGCTGGGCGAGGGCCGGGCAGTCGACGGCCGGGCGGCTATGGCCCTGGACGGCGACGCAGCCGGCCGCTCCGCATCTCCAGATGATATCCCTGGCGACGAGCCGGGAGGCAGCGGCGGGCTTGGCGAGCTCGGCCCGATATTGCGAGGCGCCGGCCGCGAAGGCCGTTCCGCCGAACAGGAAGGCGGTGAGCATGAAAGCCAACAGCGAGAGGGTGAGCAGCCTGGTCATGGCAAGTCCTTTCAGTTGCGATATGCAACCTAGTATGGATACCAGTTTCAGTTTGCAACTGGAAAATTGTGCCTTATGTTGAGACCATGAAAAAAGCTAAGGTCCTCCGATGAGCCGTGCCGAGCAATTGCGGGACCTGTTCACCGAATGCGGCATCTCTGCCGCGCTCGAGGTGGTGGGCGAGCGCTGGTCGTTCCTGATCCTTCGCGGCGCCTTCAACGGCCTCAGGCATTTCGAGGAATTCCAGACCAATCTCGGCATTGCCCGCAACATATTGTCCAACCGCCTCGGCCGGCTCGTCGAGCACGGCATATTGCGCCGCGATCCGGATCCGGCGGACCGACGCAAGGTCACCTACCGGCTGACCGAGAAGGGACGGGACCTGCTGCCCGTTCTGCTGTCGCTTCGGCAATGGGGCGAACGCTGGATCTCGGGAATGCCGAGCAATCCGGTGCTGGTCGACCGCTACACACGCAAGCCCATCGCTCCGATCATCGTTCAGTCCGCGGACGGGCGGGAGCTCAGCCTTCGCGACATGGAATGGGTCGACCGCGACGATCTCGAACGCGAGGCGGACGCGGCCTAGCTCGGCTTCACCTTCATCGGCAGCGATTCGAACAGTTCGGGCTCGCCCGAGCGCCGGGCACCTTCGATCTCCAAAATCCGGAATTTGGTCGCGACTCCGCCGGGGGCCGAAAAGCCTCCGCTCCGGCCGTCGGCCGCGAGCACCCGGTGGCAGGGAATTACGATCGGGACAGGGTTGCGGCCGAGCGCGAGGCCGACGGCCTGGGCGGCGCCGGGAGCGCCGATCTTGCGGGCGATGTCGCTATAGCTTCGAACCTCGCCGCAGGGGATTCGCCGGGCCGCCTGCCAGACGTTGCGCTCGAAAGCCGAGCCCTCCGGATCGACCTCGATGTCGCCAAGGTCGGTCCTGCCGCCGCCGAGCAGGCTGACGATGCCGGCCATGGCCGAAACGGCGAAAGGCGGCGGCTCGGCCTCTCCGACTCCGGGAAAGCGGCGGGCCAGCGAGGCGCGCGCCCGATCGTCCGACGCTTCGGGAAGCGCCGCGCCAACGACAAGGCCGCCGCGCCACACGAGGGCGCAGCGGCCTATCGCCGTGTCGAAGAGAGCGTAGCCGCTCTCCGGAGGCTTATTCGTAATCGCCGCCGGCATTGTTGTTGCGCGGCGGGGCGGCGGCGGTGAGGCGGAGCGCCTCGGCCGAAGCGGAAAGCGAGCCGACCTCGTCCGGAGCCTCGTCGTCGTCGACCTGAACCCGCTGAAGGCCGGAAACCAGGGCCTCCTCGAGCTGCCTGGGCTTCACCGTCTCCTCGGCGATCTCGCGAAGGGCGACGACCGGATTCTTGTCGCGATCACGATCGATGGTGAGCTCCGCGCCCCCCGAGACCTGCCGGGCCCGCTGGGCCGCGAGCAGCACCAGGTCGAACCGGTTGGGAATCTTGTCGACACAATCTTCGACGGTAACGCGCGCCATGAAAGCTGCTCCGCTCTACACCATAAGGGGGGAAAGCAGGGAGATACGGAGGGGGGGTGGCAAAGTCAATGAGCGCGAGGGGGCTTGCCCTGTGCAGGCCGGGGGCACATGCACCCCGTCATGGCGGAAGCAGAAGTCGAGCGTCAGTGCGTTTCGCTCGAAGTGGCGGGCAACCGACTGACCCTGCTGGCCGAGGGGCCGTCCCGGCTGGGCGCGCTGCTCGAGCTGATCGATACGGCGAAGGAAAGCCTTCGCATTCTCTATTACATGTTCATGGACGACGCCTCCGGCACCCGGGTCCGCGACGCCCTGATCGCCGCCGCCGGCAGGGGCGTCAAAGTGTCGCTTCTCGTCGACGGCTTCGGCTCCACCGCCAATCGCGACTTCTTCCGTCCGCTCGAGCCGGCCGGAATCGCGTTCTGCCAGTTCAGTCCGAAGCTCGGCCGCCGCTATCTGCTCCGCAACCACCAGAAGCTGGCCCTGGCCGACGGCGAGCGGGTGATCATCGGCGGCTTCAATGTCTCGGACGATTATTTCGGGACTATCGAATCGGGCGCCTGGCGGGACATCGGCCTCGACGTGCAGGGCCCGTCGGTCGCCTACCTGACGCGATATTTCGATAGTCTTTTCCAATGGACCCAGACCCCGGGCGCCCGGGTCCGCGACATCCGCAAGCTGCTCCAGCAGAGCAGCTCCACCCAGGGCAAGCTCCACTGGCTGTTCGGCGGGCCGTCGCGCCGGCTGAGCCCCTGGGCGCGCGCCGTCCGCCGCGACATGAGGAGCGCCCGACGCCTCGATCTCATCGCCGCCTATTTCGCGCCGAGCCTTGGGATGCTCCGGCGGCTTTCCGGAGTCTCCCGCCGCGGCGGCCGGGTTCGGATCGTCACCGCGGCGAAGTCCGACAACAACGCCACCATCGCCGCGGCGCGCAACACTTATTGGTGGCTGCTCAGGCGGGGCGTCCAGATCTTCGAATATCGGCCGACCAAGCTCCACACCAAGCTCTTCGTAGTCGGCGACGTCGTCCACATCGGCTCGGCCAATTTCGACATGCGAAGCCTCTTCCTCAACCTGGAGATGATGCTTCGGGTCGACGACGCCGCCTTCGCCTCGGCGATGCGCCGCTTCGTCGACGGCGAGGTCGCGGCGTCGCAGCCGATCACCCTGGAGGCCCACCGCCGCAACCGAACGCTGCTCAACCGGCTGCGCTGGGCGGTGGGCTATTTCATCGTCGCCATCGCCGACTACCGGATCGCCAGGCGGCTGAACTTCAGGGACGTCGGCTTGCCTCGGCCTTGAGCCGCGCCATCCCGTCATTGCGAGCGTAGCGAAGCAATCCAGTGCGGCCTCAGAGTCCCGCTGGATTGCCGCGTCGCTGCGCTCCTCGCAATGACGCGCTAGTCCCGCCACGCCCAGAAGAGGGTCGCCGGCGGCACGTTCACCCATTCGAAGCCGCGGTCGATGCGGTCGAAATGAGGGGCGATGAAGTCGAGCACCTTGGGCGAGAATTGATAGACCAGGAAGGCTCCCCCCGGGCGAAGCGCCTCGGCGGTCTGCTCGGCGATCTTCGGGCCGATTCCGGGAGGAAGGGTCGAGAAGGGCAGGCCGGAGAGGATGTAGTCGGCATGCTCGAAGCCGAAATTGCCCATGATCTCGCGAACGTCGGCGGCCGAGCCGGTCACCGCGCGAAGCCGCGAATCGCGAATCTTCGACGTCAAATAGGTGGTGAAATCGGGATTGGTGTCGATGGTCAGCAGGATCGCGTCCGGCGCGAGCTTCTCCAGGATCCGGTCCGTGAAAGTGCCGACCCCGGGACCGTATTCGACGAACAATTTGCAATTGGCCCAGTCCACCGGAGCGAGCATCTTGTCGATAAGCATCTTCGACGACGGGATGACCGAGCCGACCATCACCGGGTGCTTGACGAATCCCTTGAGGAACATGAGCCAAGGGCCGCCCTTGGCGCCGTGGCGCGCATAAGCGCGGGATCGTTGAGCCTGTTCGCCGGGAAAGGTCATTGGGGACTTCCGTAATGAGGTCAGCATGGTGCGTTGGCAAATCAACGCGCCGATGGCAAGGGCGAGGCGGCCCGAAGCCCGATTTGGGCCGAATCCGGGACGAACCGCCAGATTTCCGGGATTTGCCCCCAATGAGCTCCCAATGAGCGCCGCCGCAAGCCTTTCCCGGGAGCGATTCGCACTGCTTTTCGCGGTGATGCTGGTCGCCGCTTCGGGCAATACCGCGATGCAGTCGCTGATGCCGGCGATCGGCCGCGAGCTCAAGGTCGCCGATTTGTGGGTGGCGGTCGCCTTCTCGCTGTCGGCCGTGATCTGGGTGCTGATGGCGCCCCATTGGGCGCGCCGCGCCGATCACCGCGGCCGCCGGGCGCTGATGCGCCTCGGCCTCTACGGCTTCATCGCCTCGTCCCTAACCTGCGGCGGGATCCTCGCCGCCGGCCTCCACGGATTGATCGCCCCCACCCTCGTCTTCATCATCTTCGTCTTCGGCCGAGGCATTTACGGCGGCTGGGGATCGGCCTCGCCGCCCGCGGTCCAGGCCTATATCGCCGCCCGCACCGAGGGCGAGCAGCGCACCGCCTATCTCGCCGCTCTGGCCTCCTCCTTCGGGCTCGGGACGATCATCGGGCCGGCGATCGCGCCCTTGTTCATCTTCGAGCCGCTCGGCCTGTCCGGGCCGCTGATCGTCTTCGCCGCGATCGGCGCCGCCGTCCTCACGCTCGTCGTCCTTCGCCTGCCCGACGACACTCCGAGCTCCCCGGCGCGGGGCGAAGTGGTCGACTATCCGTCGATGGGCGGATTCCTCGTCGGAAGCCGGGAGCGCGGCGGGGATTCCCCCGCCGGCGGCTCCGGGCGGCTGCGCTGGCGCGACCCGCGGGTCCTGCCGTGGCATATCATCGGAGTCGTCGGCGGCCACGGCAACGCCGCCTTGATGGGGACCATCGGCTTTCTGATCATCGACCGCTCCGGGGTTCCACTCGCCGAGGCGCAGCAGTCGATCGCGATCGTCCTGATGGCGGGCGCCGGCGCCACCCTGCTTGCCCAATGGGGTCTCATCCCTTTCCTCGCCCTCACGCCGCGCCAGCTCGTCTTCTGGGGCCTCCTGATCGCCGCCGCGGGAACGATGCTGACCGGCCTCGCCGGCTCGATGTACGGCATCACCCTCGGCTTCGCCGTCTCCTCGGTCGGCTTCGGCCTCTTCCGCCCCGGCTTCACCAGCGGCGCCTCGCTCGCGGTCGAGCCCGAGGAGCAGAATGCGGTCGCCGGAATGGTCACCTCGGTCAACGGCGTGGCCTATATCGCGGCGCCGGCCGTCGGCGTGCTGCTCTACGGCCTGTGGATGCCGCTGCCGTTCCTCGCGGTGGCGGCCGTGCTGCTGCTGCTGGCCGTCTGGGTATGGGCGCGGGTGAAAGGCTGATGCTCCCCGGCGAAGGCCGGGGCCCAGCGGCACCGACGGAACGCCTGGGTCCCGGCCTTCGCCGAGAAACTTGGCTGAGCGAAGTTCACGAAAAGCCCGGCAGGATTTCACTGTGACCTTCGGAGCTTCCGGCAAACCCCCGGCCGAAGCCGGAGCGTGACTCCGAAGCGCCTCCCCCTCCGCGGCAGTGGCATCCTCGATCCGCACGACGCCCGGCCCACCCGCCCGGCGCACGAGCCGGTGCCAGACGAGCGCGGGGCTGGTCGTTCCCCGCGGCCGGGCGGCGAGGATCGAATCCCAGGCGGCGACGAAGCTTTCGGCGCCGAAGCGCCGCCGCAGCCGGTAGGCGCTCTCCCGGCTCATTCCGGCGGCTCGAGCCGCGCGCCGGACGCACCAGGTCCGCGCAAGCGCCGCGATGAAGACACGCTGACGCTCCGCGATCCACCCGTCCCTCCGACCTCGACCGGGCACAGGAGCGAACGCCGGCGTCGGCGCGACGGTCGCCGAATCAGGGGGACAGGGTCCGCACATCCCACTACCAGAACATAACCAGAACAAATTAGCAAGCGGGGCTGCTGGTCAGCTCTCCGCAACCACGTCGAAAGCGACGCTGATCCGGTCCTGATCGACGCCGCTCGGGATCGTCCGATGCTGATAGTGAGAGGGCGCGAGGATCAGCACCCCTTCCTTCGGGACGTAGCGACCGGTGGGAGCCAGATCCGGCATCTTGCGCGCGACCGCCGTCGGCGGCCCGAACTCGATGCAGCCGGGCCCCGGCTCACCCGCCGAGACGATCGACGGAATCTTCACGTAATAGACTCCGCTCAGCCAGCCGCCGGGATGGATATGGCCTTCCTCATATTCGTCCCGGCGCTGGATCAGCCCCCAAGGCCGGAGGCGGGCGGCCGCCGGCCGGGCCCGGGGCCAGGGGTCGAATCCCGGCCGGGGGGCGGGGGACCAGTGCGCGACCGCGGCCTCTATCGATCTGAGCAACAGCTCGATCAGCTCCGTTCGCCGGCCCGCGAAAAGATTGTCGACCCGGCAGCTCCCCCGATTGGCTTCGTCCTCCTCGGGGAAGCTCGTCACCTTGTTCGGGTTCGCCAGTATCTCCTCGGCCAGGGCCGCGTTGAAGGCGCCGATATCGGCGAATCCGGCCGGCGTCTCGACCTCGAGCAAGGCGACGCGCTCCGGCTCGAACATCAGCCGCCGCGCCCGCTCGTGGTCGCCGGCCAAAGCGAGGGCCCATCCCCAATTGTACAGCAGCTGGGCGTTGACGGCGCCGCGGCCGGCGAGATCCTCGCAGGCGGCGACGAGATCGGCGACGCGGCCGCCGTCGCGAAGCAGCCGGCAAAGCATCCGGCAGGACGGCGGATCGTCGGGCCGGGCTTCGAGCACGGCCCGAAACTCCCGTTCGGCCGCCTCGGACCGGCCAAGCGCCATGAGCGCCCGCCCGCGCTCGAACGAGGGCGCCGCCACCGCGGCGAGTATGTCCAGCGCTTGCTGGTGACGGCCCTGATAGTTGAAGCAGCGCGCCAGGAGGCCCGGCGTGTCGGCGGCGTCGTCGCCCAGCCGGAGCGCCGTCGCGAAGCTCTCGCCGGCCGAACGATAATCTTTCTGGTCCAGCCGCAGGTGGCCGAGCTTGGCATGAAGGAGCGGATTGTCCGGGCTCGAGGCCAGCGCCTGCTCGAGCAAGGCCCGGACGGCCGCGGGTGGGGCGACTCGTTCCGGAAGAGGGGGACCCCAACGCATGGAGGCGGCGTGACACAGAGCGGTAAGCGGGGCAACGCATCAGTGGACGCGGCACCGCCCGTTCAATAAGCCGCAGGCATGAGGCGGGTGGAACGCGTTTCGCCGTGACGGTGATCGCGGCCCTGTGGCACCGGGAGGGCAGGTCCGCCGGACCGATCTGCGCCACTATGCTGCGCGCGCAATGTCCGAGCGGCGGGTCCGAAAATCTCTGGTCGGATCGCTCGATCGCCCTCGGCGCCGCTCCTCGCGAGGCCACCGTTTCGGACCGTGGCTCGGCCCTCGAGGGTTCGAGCGGCGCCTTCGTCCTCGCCGCCGACGCCCGCCTCGACAATCGGGAGGATTTCCTGGCGCCGCTGGGCCTGCGCGGCGCCGACAAGGCGGTGTCGGACGACGCCCGGCTGATGATGCTCTGCTTCGAGCGCTGGGGAGCCGAGGTGATCGCCCGTTTCGTCGGGGATTTCGCGGTCGCGCTCTGGGACAAGCGGGAGGAGCGGCTGCTGCTGGCGCGCGACTTTGCCGGGCAGCGTCCGCTTCACTTCCACGAAGGTCGTCGTCGCGGGGTCGCCGTCGCGTCCATGGCCAAAGGCCTTCATGCGCTCGACTTCGTGCCGCGCGCCGTCGACGAGACCCGGCTGCTCGAGACGCTCGCCGGTCTCCACCACGAGGGGCGCAGGACGTTCTTCAAGGACGTGCAGAGAGTCGAGCCCGGCGAGCTGATGATCTTCGGCAGGGGCGCAAGCGCATCGCGGATCTTCTGGACGGCGCCGACCGGCGAGATCCGCTTCAAGTCGCACGCGGACTATGCCGAGGCGCTTCTCGAGAAGCTCGACGGGGCGGTCGATTCCCAGCTTCGAGGCGCGGGGGCGGCGGTCGCCACGCATCTGAGCGCCGGCCTGGACAGCTCCGCCGTGACGTCGTCCGCGGCCATTCGGTTCGGGGGGAGGGTGCTCGCGTTCACCTCGGTCCCGCCGCACGACCGTTCCGCCCTCCCGAGCGGCCGCTTCGGGAGCGAAGGGGCTCTCGCCGCCCGGACCGCCGCTTTATACCCCAATGTCGAGCACCGCCTGATCGAAACCCCGGAGCGGCTTCCGCTCGAGGACCTGGACTGGGAGCTCGAGCTTTTCGAGCGGCCGGACCTCAATCTTCCGAACCTCGCCTGGGCGAACCGGATCAACGACGCCGTCGCGGCCGAAGGCGTGAACGTCCTCCTGGTCGGGACGGGCGGCAACCTCACCCTGAGCTATGCCGGCCTCGACCGCCTGGGCGAGCTCCTCGCCGGCGGGCGGCTGGCAGAGTTCGTCCGCGAATGGGGCGCCGCTCGCAAACATGGTATCCGGTCGCGGGCGGTGCTCGGCCTCGCCGCCCATCAGCTTCTGCCTGGGGCTCTCATCAAGGCGCTCGGCCCGCTTCGCAATCGGAAGGCCCACCCCGCGACCGCCGGAATGCTCAACCCCGGCGTGCCCGGAGTGGACGAAGTCCTCGCGAGGCACGGCCGCTACGACGACCCGGACTCGGCGGCATCGGCCCGGTCCAGGGCGCACATGATCCGGCGGGTGGATCCAGGGACTTACAACAAGGGAATCCTGCTGCGCTGGAACATCGACGTCCGCGACCCGACGATGGATCGGCGGCTCGTCGAATTCTGCCTCCAGGTTCCGCTGGCCCACTATTTCCGGAACGGGATGCCGCGGGCCCTCGCCCGGACGGCCCTTGCCGGACGGGTTCCCGACCCGGTGCGGCTCGAAACCCGGCGCGGGCTCCAGGCGCCGCACTGGCTCGCCATGATTTTCGAAGCGCGCGAGGAGGCGGGCCGGCTTCTGGCCGGGATCGGCGGGACCCCGCTCGCCCGCGAGCTGCTCGACCTCCCAGGGATGCACCGGCTCCTCGCCGAGTGGCCCGACGCGGCCGCCAGGCCGGCGCCCCACGTGTACAGATCGGGCCTGATCAGGGGCCTTGCCGCCGGCGAGTTCATCCGCCTCAATTCAGCCTCCGCGACTCGTTCGATTGACCTTCGGTCTGCCTCGCCATAGAGTTGATCGCGAGCATGACGGAGACGGCAATGAACCTCGATCAATCTGAAGCATCGCCCACGCAGATTGAGCCGGTGCGGTCGCAGGCCGGATCCCGCGAACCCTGGACGCGCCCGTTCGTCAGCCAGCTTCGCGCCGGCAGCGCCGAGAACATTCCGGGAAGCGCATTCCAGGACGGCCCCCTGGAGACGATCGGCTCCTAGCCCTTCGGCCCTCTCGGCGTCAGCATTCCCGGCGAGATGAAGCCGATGCCGCCGGCGCCGCTGCCCATCGCGTCCTGCTTCAGGCTTTCCTGGATCTTCTCGTAATCCTTTTCCATCTCCGGGGTCACCGAGGCCCGGGTTTCCTCCATCGCCATTTCGAAATCCGATCCGGTGACCTTCGCCGCGTCGATCGAGCTGCGCAGGGCGAACATGCCGGCGCGGCGGACGAGGTCCTCGAGATCGGCGCCAGTGAACCGCTCCGAGCGGGCGGCGATCCGGTCGAGGTCGACGTCGTCGGCGAGCGGCATCTTGGCGGTGTGGATCGAGAGGATCTTGCGTCGGCCCTCCTCGTTCGGGACCGCGACGTAGATGAGCTCGTCGAAGCGGCCGGGGCGAAGCAAAGCCGGGTCGATGAGGTTGGGCCGGTTGGTGGCGCCGATCACGACCACCGATCCCAGATCCTCGAGCCCGTCCATCTCGGCGAGGATGGTGTTGACCACCCGCTCGGTCACCTGCGGCTCGCCCAGGCCGCCGCCGCGCGCCGGCACCAGGCTGTCCAGCTCGTCGATGAAGATGACGGTCGGCGCGACCTGGCGGGCGCGGGCGAACAAACGGGCGATCTGCTGCTCGCTCTCGCCATACCATTTGGACAATAGGTCCGAGGATTTGGTGGCGATGAAGTTCGCTTCCGCCTCGCGCGCCGTCGCCTTGGCGAGAAGGGTCTTGCCGGTGCCCGGCGGGCCGTAGAGGAGGAAGCCCTTGGCCGGGCGGATGCCCATCCGCTTGAACGCCTCGGGGCTCCTGAGCGGGAGCTCGACCCCTTCGCGCAGCCGCTCCCGGGCCTCGTCGACCCCGCCGATATCGGCCCAGCCGACGGTCGGCGCCTGGACCATCACCTCGCGCATCGCCGAGGGCTGGACCCGCTTCAGGGCCTCCTCGAAGTCGCTGCCCTTGACCGACAGATTGTCGAGCACTTCGGGCGGGATGGTGCCGTCCTCCAGGTTGATCTGCGGCATGATCCGGCGGACCGCCTCGATCGCCGCCTCGCGGGTCAGTGCGGCGAGGTCGGCGCCGACGAAGCCGAAGGTTCGCCGGGCGAGCTCGTTGATGTCGACTCCCCCGTCGAGCGGCATTCCGCGCGTGTGGATGGCGAGGATCTCGCGGCGGCCGCCTTCGTCCGGGACTCCGATGATGATCTCGCGGTCGAAGCGGCCGGGGCGGCGGAGCGCCTCGTCCAGCGCCTCGGGCCGGTTGGTGGCGGCGATGACGACGAGGTTCTGGCGCGGCTCGAGGCCGTCGAGAAGGGTGAGCAGCTGGGCGACGAGCCGCTTCTCGGTCTCGCCCTGGACCTGGCCGCGCTTGGGCGCGATCGAATCGATCTCGTCGATGAAGATGATCGCCGGCGAGGCCTTGGCCGCCTCCTCGAACACCTCGCGAAGCCGGCGCTCGCTCTCGCCGTAGGCGGAGCCCATGATTTCGGGCCCGGCGATGTGGAAGAAGGTGGCGTCGCTCTCGTTCGCCACCGCCCGCGCAAGCCGGGTCTTGCCGGTGCCGGGAGGACCGTAGAGGAGGACGCCCTTGGGCGGATCCACCCCGAGGCGCTCGAATATCTCGGGATAGCGGAGCGGCAGCTCGACCATCTCGCGAAGCTGGTCGATGGTCGAGCCGATGCCGCCGAGATCGTCATAGGTGACGTCGGCGCGCCGCGATTCGGTGGCCTCGGCATATTCGGGGCGAAGCTCGACCTCGGTATTGGCGTCGATATGGACGATGCCCTTAGGCACCGTCGACACCACCGTCAGCCGGATCTCCTGCAGCGCATAGGCCGGGGCGTTGAGCATCTGGCGAAGCTCGGGCGGGATATCGCCGCGCTGGATCTGCTGCTGTCCGGTGGTGGCGACGACGTCGCCGGCGGTGAGCGGCTTCATCCCGAAGCTTCGCTTCAGCGCCTGGGCGGAACCGTGCAGCCGCAAATTCTTCTGGGCGGGCGCGAAGACGACCCGCTGGGCGGCCTTCGACTCGGCCTTGCGGAGCGTGACGAAGTCCCCCGAGCCGATCTCGGCGTTGGCGCGCTGCAGGCCGTCGAGGCGGACGATGTCGAGCCCTTCGTCCTCGCTATAGGGGCCGACCGCCCGGGCCGGGGTCGCCCGCTTGCCGGTGACCTCGATGACGTCGCCCTCGGCGAGCTGGAGCTCGGCCATCAGCCGCCGCGGCAACCGGGCGAGGCCGCGGCCACTGTCTTCCGGCCGCATCGTCGCGACCTGAAGCCTCGTCGGCTGCTTTTCCTCGTCGGCCATGTCGCTCGTCCCTTCGCTGCTCCGGGCAGTCAGATAGGGAAGGACAACGGGCCTTGCACCCCGCAGGGTTCCGGGGGAGGGGAAAAAAAGGGACGAGGACGGCGTTGCGATCGTCATCCCGGCCTTCGCCGGAATGACGGGGAGAGGAGCGGCGCCGCAGCCATGCCACATGAAAAAAAGGGCCGGCCCCGAAGGACCGACCCTGAAAGTTTTTAGGAGAGGATGCCTGAAAAGGCATGACCTTTCTCGTCTCCGGCCGGTCATTGTGCAAGTGCGAACAAGTGTGCTACGGATGCAATTGTTGCACTCCGGTTTGCCCGGTTTCGCGCCATTATTACGTCTACGATACTAGGTGCAGCGCACAAGAGGAGGCGCTCCTTATGCGCAGATTGCCACCGCTGACGTCCATCGAGGCCTTCGTCCAGGTCGCCCGCCTGGGGTCGGTCAAAGCCGCCGCCGAAGCTTTGTCGCTATCCTCGCCGGCGCTTTCCCGGCGGATCCAGTCGCTCGAGCGTTTTACCGGCCATCCCCTGTTCGAGCGACGCCACCAGGCCGTCCACCTCAACCCCGACGGGGAGCGTCTGATGGCGGAGATCGGGCCCGCGATCGACGCTTTGGCTCTAGCGATGGAGCGTGCCACCGGCGCCGTCGAGGTGATGCGCCTGAGGCTCGCCGTGCCGTCGCTCTTCGCCTCGCAGCGGCTGATGCCGAAGCTGCCCGGGCTCCGCGCTTTGCATCCCGATCTCCACATCGACATCGACACCGGCTCCAACCGCCTCGCCCGCCTCGACGAGGGCCTCGACGCCGCGATCGCCATCACGACCGAGATCGACCCTTCGCTTTATTCGCGCCGGATCGACAATAATTGCGTCGTCGCCATCGGCTCGAGAGCGCTTCGGGAGTCGATCCGCGAGCCGGCCCAGCTCGCCGGAACGACCATCTTCCTCCACACCGCCATGCCGGAATCCTTCGCTTACTGGCGCGACTCGCTCGGCCTTCCCGATCTGCAGCCGGCCGCGATCGACCATTTCGATTCGGGCCAGCTCATCCTCGACGCCGCCGCCCAGGGGCTCGGGGTCGCGTTCATGCTGGAAAGCCACCTCTACGGCTCGGGCGACGACCGGCTGGTCCGGATGTTCGACCACAAGGTCGAGAGTCCGTACAGCTACTGGTTCGCCTGCCGCCGCTCCGCGCTGAAGCGGCGGCCGGTCAGGATCTTCCACGACTGGCTGTTCGACAAGCTGCTGAAGGCGTGACCGTCGTCACGCCTTTCGGGGAGCGAGTAGGCTAGACAGGGCCTCGAGCAGCAATAACAGCCGCCCGCGATTTACTTTCGTGTAAAACTAAAGGACCATGGCACTCTTCCGCCGAGTCGAGTCGCGGGTCGCCTATCGGCCGCGAGCTGTGCTTATGGTTCAGCTATGATCGGTAACCGCGGCAGCTCTCTGCTAGTCGATTGCTTGTATCCAGGAGAATTTACCACAAACTACTGATGAAAGGGGAGGAAACATGGGCAAAGGACCTACGGTGGGTGGCGGGATCGATATCCCGAACCTCAAAGAGTTCAGGAAAGCGCTCGATCCGCAAGTCAGGAAGCTGGCCTTCACGAGCTTCCTCGACAAGATCCGCGAAATACCCCGCCTCACCCCTGAGCGCGAGATTTCCGTCGAGGCGCTGCGCGAGTCGCTCAAGCGGTTCCACGGCACCAAGGTGCCGCTCAGCTACTTCCCCGGATCGGTGGTGCGCTCGCCCTGCGCCGACAAGTTCGGCTATATGACCCCGACGGCGGTCCGCACCGCGACCAAGCTTCCGTTCAACCTGGGCACCCAGACCCTGCTCGGCCAGCTCGGGACGGCGATGGGCAACCCGGCCGCCGCGGCGGGACCCGATTCCACGATCCCCGCCGGCTACACCTATTTCGGCCAGTTCGTGGACCACGACGTAACCTTCGACATCTCCTCCTCGCTCGACGCGCCGACCAACGCGACCTCGATCAACAATATGCGGTCGCCCTCGCTCGAGCTCGACAACCTTTATGGCCAGGGGCCCGCGCTCGACACCTTCCTCTACAACTTCCCGAGCTCGGGGCCGCCTTCGGCGATCCGGATGCAGCTCGGATCGAACCAGCCGGCGGGACCGGGCGGCCCAGGCGGCCCCGCGGGTCCGGCGGGGATGCAGGTGCAGACCGATTTCGACGTGCCCCGGGTGATCAATCCGCTCAACCCGGCGCTGTCGACCAACACGGCGATCATCGGCGATCCGCGCAACGACGAGAATCTGATCGTCGCGCAATTCCACCATTCGATGCTGAAGTTCCACAACGGGGTGGTCGACAGCCTGGTCTCGGCCGCCTTTCCGGGCGACATCTTCACCGAGGCGAAGCGGATCGTCACCCACCATTACCAGTTCGCCGTGGTGCACGATTTCCTCGAACGGGTCTGCGGCGCGCCGGCCGTGACCGCGGCCCTCGGCTCCGTTGTCGCCGCTCCCAACAGCGCCTTCAGCATGCCGGTCGAGTTCGCCGTCGGAGCCTACCGCTATGGGCACAGCCAGATCCGGAACCAATATTGGCTGAGCGCCGCCCAAATCAACGCGTCGCTGAAGGACGTGTTCGACTTCGTGCGCAACCCGCGGATCCCCGTCCTGTCGAACTGGGTGGTCGACATGAACGCCTTTTTTCCGACGGGCATCCCGGTCGCGATCTTCAACATGGCCAAGAAGATCGACAGCGTTCTCGCGGCCGGCCTCAACACCCTTCCGGGTTTTCCGCCGGCAATGGCCGCGCTCGCCACGCGCAACCTGCGCCGCGGCCTCGCGCTCGGGCTTCCGAGCGGCCAGGGCGTGGCCGGCCATTTCGGAATCCCGGCGATGACCTCGGCGCAGCTCACCAGCGGCCTTCCCGCCGCCGAAGTGGCGATCCTCAATTCGAGCGGCGGCCTTCTGCTCGCCCAGACTCCCTTGTGGTATTATTGCCTGCGGGAGGCGGCGGTGCTCCAGGGCGGCAACCAGCTTGGCCCGGTCGGAGCGCGGATCGTCGCGGAGACGTTCGTCCGGATGCTGAAGCGCGACCCGAACTCGTTCCTCAACGCGTCGGGCGGCTTCACGCCGTTCCTTCCCACCCTGCCGTCGACCCCGCCCGGACGATTCACGGTCGCCGACATCGTCCACTTCGCCGGAGTGACCTTGCCCTGAGGGCCGGTCCGGGCCGGCCGGAGCTCAGCCCTTGAGCCGGGCGACGATGCCGCGCATCGTCGCCCTGGGCAGGAAACGGCTTGCCGAAGCGCCCATTTTGTTGGCGGCGCCGGGGATGACGATGGCCTTGTTGCGCGCCAGCCCGGCCAGCCCGGCGGCGACGACGGCCTTCGGGTCGGTCGCCATCTTCGCGAGCCGGCCGTTCGGGCTTCCGGCCACCTCGAAGAATTCGGTCGCGGTCGGGCCGGGGCAGAGCGCCGAGACATGCACTCCCCGCCCCTTGGCTTCTTCGTGAAGGGCCTCGCTGAGCGACAGGACATAGGCCTTGGTCGCGTAATAGACCGCGCTGTAGGGCCCCGCCTGGAAGGCCGCCGTCGACGCGACGTTGAGGATTGAGCCGCGGCCGCGCTCCAGCATCGGCGGCAGCGCCAGCCGGCAGAGCTCGGTCAGCGAGCGCACGTTGAGGTCGATCATCTCGAGCAGCCGCTCCGGCGGTGCCTCGACAAAGGCGCCGGCCGAGCCGAAGCCGGCATTGTTGATCAGGGTATCGACCTCGAGGCCGAGGGACTCCACCTCCCCGAGCAACCGTCCGGCGGCCCCCGGCGAAGCGAGATCGGCGGCGATCACATGCGCGGAGCCGAGCTCCGACGCCAGCGCCTCCAGCCGGTCCTTGCGGCGGGCGACCAGCACCAGCTCGTCGCCCCGCGCGCGGCACTGGCGGGCGAAATGGACCCCCAGGCCCGCCGACGCCCCGGTTATCAGCGTTACCCCCCCGGCCACCGTCAGGCCCTCAAACTGGCCTTGACGATCTTGCCCGGCTCGCGCGGCGGCTCGCCCTTGGGAAGCGCGTCGACATGCTCCATGCCTTCGACGACCTGGCCCCAGACCGTATATTGGTTGTCGAGGAAGCGGGCGTCGTCGAAGCAGATGAAGACCGGGCTGTTGGCGCTGTTGGGATTCTGCGAACGCGCCATCGACGCGGTTCCGCGGACGTGGGGCTCGCTGCTGAACTCGGCCTTGAGATCGGGCTTCTTCGAGCCGCCCATGCCGGTACCGGTCGGGTCGCCGCCCTGCGCCATGAAGCCGGGGATGACGCGGTGGAAGACCACTCCGTCGTAGAAGCCTTCCTCGACCAGGCCCTTGATGTGCGCGACATGGCCCGGCGCCAGATCGGGCCGGAGCCTGATGACGACGTCGCCGCCGCTGCTGAGGTTGAGGACCAGGGTGTTGAGCTCGTCGGCCATTGGAAGCGTCTCCATCAGGTTGTCGTCATCCCGGCGCAAGCCGGGACCTCATGGAGAAGGGCGGCGCCTTTTCCGACCTGAGGTCCCGGCTTGCGCCGGGATGACGGGTTAGGGCGGACATAAGCGCCCCACATCCCGCGCGCCAGCCCCGCCCCGCTCGACACTCCCGCCGCCCCGGCCTAGGAAGCGCCTCGTCGATACCATTGCGGGCAAAGGAGGGGCGAATGAGCGAAAGCGAAATCGATCTGTCCGAAGCCCCGCCGGGCGTTCGGCCCGAAGGCCGGCTCGACGAGGACGACCGCCTGAAGCCCGGCTATGTCAGCGAGGTCATGAACCGGGTCGAGGCCGGCGATTCCGACGGCGCCCGGGCCCTGGTCGAGCCGCTCCACCCGGCCGACCTCGCCGATCTGTTCGAGCTGATCGACAGCGACGACCGCCGCGCTCTCGCCGCCGCGATCGCCGACCTTCTCGACGGCGACGTGCTCGCGGAGATGAACGAGCATGTCCGCGAGGAGCTGATCGACGCCCTCGATCCGCGCCAGGTCGCCGACCTCGCCGGCGAGATGGAGACGGACGACGCGGTCGCCATGATCGAGGACCTCGAGGAGGACGAGCAGCGCGCCGTCCTTCGCGAGCTCGACCCCGACGATCGCGCCGCGATCGAGGAGGCGCTCACCTATCCGGAGGAATCGGCCGGGCGCCTGATGCAGCGCGAGCTGATCGCGGTGCCCGAGCATTGGACGGTGGGCCAGGTCATCGATTATCTGCGCGCCGGCGACGATCTGACCACCGATTTCTGGGAAGTGTTCGTGGTCGACGAACGCCACCATCCGGTCGGCACCTGCCTTCTCAGTTGGATCCTTCGAACCCACCGCCACGTCGCCGTCGCCGACGTGATGAAGCGCGAGCAGACCCTGATCCCGGTCGACATGGATCAGGAGGAGGTGGCGCTCCGCTTCCAGAAATACGCGCTCATCTCCGCCGCCGTCGTCGACCAGTCGCAGCGGCTCGTCGGCATGATCACGGTCGACGACATCGTCCACATCATCCAGGAGGAAGCGTCCGAGGACGTCCTCCTGCTCTCGGGCGCCGGCGAGGGCGACATCAACCAGCCCTTGCTCGAAAGCTATTCGAGCCGCGTCCGCTGGCTGATCGCCAACCTTGGCACGGCGCTGGTCGCGGCGACCATCATCGGGTTTTTCGAAGGCACGATCTCGAAGATGGTCGCGCTTGCCGCCTTGATGCCGATCGTCGCCGGGGTCGGCGGCAATGCCGGCACCCAGACTCTGGCGGTGACCGTCCGGGCGCTCGCCACCAACCAGCTCACCCAGTCCAACACCTGGCGGGCCGTCCTTCGGGAGATCCAGGTCGCCTGCCTCAACGGGATCACCGTCGCGGTGGCGATCGGAGTCGGAGTGGGCCTGTTCTTCGCCAATCCGGCCCTCGGCGGAGTGATCGCGGCGGCGATGCTCGCCAACATCGTCATCGCCGGCTTCGCCGGCGTCTTCGTTCCGCTGGCGATGGAACGGGCCGGCGCGGATCCGGCCGTGGCTTCTTCCGTCTTCGTCACCATGGTCACCGATTCGATGGGCTTCCTCGTCTTCCTCGGACTGGCGTCGGCCTCGGGAGTCGCGGGCTGATCGTCACCCCGGCGAAAGCCGGGGCCTCGGGGAGACCCGCCGTGACCTTTCCGGCCCGAGGTCCCGGCTTTCGCCGGGATGACGTGTGCGCCTTCGACCCCGGCTTTCGCTGGGGTGACTGGGGCAATATTCTTATTGCTCCAACCCCTTATCCAATTATGAAATCCCGATGCCGCTCAATATCAGCAAAGTCGCCGTCGGCTGCGCCAGCCTCGATTCGCTTGCAGCGCGCCAGCGTCTTCGACTGGCGGGCGGAATCGTCCCGATCGTCACCCGCTTCCGGCCGAAGCGGGCCGAAGAGCTGATCGGCGGGTCGATCTACTGGATCGTCAAGCACAGGATCGCCGTCCGCCAGACCATCGTCGGCTTCGCCGACCGCGAGGAGGACCGCCGAACCGTCATCCGCCTCGACCCTCTTCTGGTGCCGGTCCGGGCGGTGCCGAGACCCGCCCACCAGGGCTGGCGCTATCTGGAGGCGGCGGACGCCCCGCTCGACCTCGACGGCGACGAAAGCGGACTGGCCGAGCTGCCGCCGGAGCTCAGCGCAAGGCTGTCGGCTTTGGCTTTGATCTAGCGCGCGCCGCGGCAAATCACCTGGCCGGAACCCTTGGCGTCGACGACGCAGGCGGGCGCGCCGACGATTTCGACGTCGCCGGAGCCGGTCGTCGTCACCTTCGCCGACCGGGCGACCGCGACCGCGACGTTGCCAGCGGTGTCCGACGAAATCTGCGCGTCGTCGGCGCTCAACCCCGCGGCGGCGAGGTCGGCGCTGCCCTGGATCGTCGCCTTGAGCTGCTTGGTCCGGCCCGCCAGAGTGATGCGGCCGCCGCCGATCAGGCCGACGACGAGAGTGTCCGATTGCACGTCGGCGACCGCCAGCCGGCCGCCGCCGGAAAGCGAGAGATCGACCCGAAGACCGCTCGCCCGATCGACGTCGAGGCTTCCCGAGCCCATCACCGAGGCGGTGCGCAAATCGCGGGTGGTCAACGTGATCGTGACCGGCCCGGCGCCTTCGCCGGGATAGCCGCCCCAGGCCGAACGGTTGCGCCGGACATGAAGGGTCGCGCCCTGGACGTCGACCGAAACCTGGTCGAGCGCCGCCGTCGATCCCTCGGCGCGGGCGGCCGATTTACCGCCGGTGGTCAAAGTCACCCGGTACGGTCCTTCGACCTGCACCCGGTCGAAATCCGTGACCGTATAGCTTCGTTCGGCCGCCGCCGCGGGCAGGGCGGCGGCAAGAGCGAGGAGCGGGAGGGGCAGGGTCCTGATCATAAAGCGGGACCCTGCCGGAAAATGGTTAACGGTCGATAACCGGAGACCTCGCCCCGCTCGTTCCCCGGCGAAGGCCGGGGCCCAGCGGGACCGGCGGAAAGACTGGGTCCCGGCCTTCGCCGGGAAACGGCCTAGCCGCAGCGCACGTCGCCCGAGCCCATCTTGTTGACGCTGCACTTGGCGCCGCCGGTGACGATGGCGTCGCCCGAGCCCATGATATCGATATTGGCGGCCTCGGTCGCCCGGGTCTCGACATTGCCCGAGCCGGCGATCGACACCTTGGCGCGTTTCACCTGGAGCCCGGCGGCGTGGACGTCGCCCGAGCCGGCAATCGAGAAGTCGGCCATTTCGGCGCTGCCGTTGGCCGTCACTCCACCCGAGCCGGCGATCGAGAAGCTGGCGTTGCGGGCTCGCAGGCTGGCGAGCTGGATCTCGCCCGATCCGGCGATCTCGCCGGCGAAGTCGCCGCCCTCGACCTTGTCGATCTTCATGTCGCCCGAGCCGGCGACTTCGGCCCCGGTCAGGGAGGGTGCCGAGACATGGATAGTGACCGGTCCGTGATCCTTGCGCCAGCCGAACGACCAATTGCCTTTCTTGTAGCCGAGCTTGAGGACTCCGTTCTCGACCTTGATTTCGAGCTTCTCGAGCAAAGCGCTGTCGCCTTCGGCCCGAACGGAAGGCACGCCGCCGACGGTGACGACGACGTTGGGCGACCCGGTCAGCGAAATTTTTTCGAAGGCCCCGACCGGGAAGTCGCGACTGCCCTTCTGGCCGCTGGGCTCATTGGCCTCGCTCATCGAGCAGGCTCCGAGCATCAGAACCGGAATCAGAATCGCGCAGCGCATGTCCATCTCCCTGAAGCTGTATTATGTATATAATACACAGGGAAAGGGGCGGACGCAACAAAAAAGGCGGCCCGTTTCCGGACCGCCCTTTGGGCTTTGGTGGGCTCCGTCAGGCCGCCGCCGCCGCTTTCTCCCGGTTGTAGACGGCCGCGGCCTTGTTGAGGATCTCGAGGATCTTCACCAGAGCGGCCGGCTCGTCGACCTGCTCCATCGCGGCGAGCTCGCGGGCGAGCCGGCTCGAGGCGGCCTCGAAGATCTGCCGCTCCGAATAGCTCTGCTCGGGCTGATCGTCGGCGCGGAACAGGTCGCGGGTCACCTCGGCGATCGACACCAGGTCGCCCGAGTTGATCTTCGCTTCATATTCCTGGGCGCGGCGCGACCACATGGTGCGCTTGACCTTGGGCTTGCCCTTCAGGGTGGCGAGCGCCTCCTGCATCGTCTTGTCGGACGACAATTTGCGCATGCCGACGCTTTCCGCCTTGTTGGTCGGAACGCGCAGGGTCATCTTTTCCTTCTCGAAGCGAAGCACGTAGAGCTCGAGCTGCATGCCGGCGATATCCGTGCTCTGCAATTCGATCACCCGGCCCACGCCGTGCTTGGGGTAAACAACATAATCGCCAACGTCGAAGCTCAACGCTTTCGCTGCCATGTATTCGACCTTCCCATTGGGAACAGCCGCAACCGCGCCGGATTCCATCCGCCCCAAGGACGCTTCCAAACTGCGATGTGCGGCGATTCTTCTCGTGACCACCGGTTGCGGAATGCGTGTCGCATCCGCTTCGATGAGAGTCATATAACCGAAAAGGTGCCGAAAAGCTACCCTTTTGACGGCGCAGCCGTCATCCCGGCGAACGCCGGGATATCGTGGAGACCCGCCGTGCCCTTAGCGACCCGAGGTCCCGGCTTTCGCCGGGATGACGGGGTGCTCAATCCCCCTGGCCGGGCTCCGGCGAGAAATATTTGTCGAACTTGCCTTCCTCGCCCTTATGCTCGTCGGCGTCGCCCGGGCTCTCGCGCTTGCGGGTTAGGTTGGGCCATTCGGCGGAGTAGGTAGCATTGACCTCGAGCCACTTCTCCAGCCCCGCCTCGGTATCGGGAAGGATCGCCTCGGCTGGGCATTCGGGCTCGCACACGCCGCAGTCGATGCATTCCGACGGGTTGATGACGAGCATGTTGTCGCCTTCGTAGAAGCAGTCGACCGGGCAGACCTCGACGCAATCCATATATTTGCAGCGGATGCAGGCATCGGTGACGACGTAGGTCATTGGCTTCTCCCTGGAGCCGGTTTCCTAGTCGGCGGGAGCGGCGCGCGTCAACGGCTAGGCTGCCACAATCCCTCCCCGACATTTGTCGGGGAGGGGGACCAGCCGAAGGCTGGTGGAGGGGTTCTCCAGCGCTGGGAAGAACCCCTCCACCGCGCTACGCGCGATCCCCCTCCCCCGGAAATCCGGGGGAGGAATTATCCGTGCCCTCCACGATCTCCACGTACAGAGCCCGAGCTTCTGCGGGCGGTCCGCGCCGGGCCGGAAGCGCCTCCACCCTCAGTACCCGCACCGCTCCGCGCTGGGCGAAGCTCAGCACGTCGCCCACTCGCACCGGCGCGTGGGCTCGGTCGACCACCCGCCCGGCGATCCGGATCCGCCCGTCCTCGGCCAGCGCCTGGGCCAGCGCCCGCGTCTTCACGATCCGGGCGAACCACAGGAACTTGTCGAGCCTCAGGCTGTCAGCCACGCTTCAATTCCGCAAGCGCCGCGAAGGCGTGGCCCGAATCCGGCCGGCGCGGGGCCTCGCGGCGCGGCGCCCGGCCCCTCCAGACCCAGGCCTGGGCACCTTCCGAAGGCCTGAAGCCGAGGTCGCGCATCAGCTTCGCCACCGCCGCCGGCTGGAGGCCGAGCGAGATGGCGAGCGCTTCGTCGACCACCGGCTGAGGCTTGCCGGCCCGAGCCTCGTGGGCGTGGCGGGCAAGCCGCTCGACCAGGTCGACTCGAAGCATCTGCGGCCCAAGCGGCCGGAAGCCCAGGCGCGTCAGCCGAAGGCGCTCGGCCTCGGGCGGGCAGGGGAGAAGCACCGCCGATTCGGGCGGGAGCGCCGGCATGGCCTCGCCCGCCGCGGCGGCGCGAAGGGCGGTTCGCCAGCGCCGGGCCTCCGGCTTGAGGACGTCCGGCATGAACAGATCGAGCGCCCCGACCTTGATCTTGAGCCTGGTGATCGCGCGCCGGTGCCCCTTGTCGAGCGCGGCGAGCGGCTTGGCCACGGCCTCGCGGGCGACGATTCCGCCTTCGTCGACCAGCATCGCCAGGATGGAACGGATCGCCGCCGGCGCCGCCGAATCCTGAGCCGCGAGCCCAGCCTGGCGAAGCGGCCCGAGCGATCGCTCGACCTGGTGCCTCACCCAAAGATCGAGCCGCCCGACCACGATCCCCCTGCCTCGCTCGGACAAGCGGTCGAGCCGCCGGTCGACGATCACCCTCGGGCTGAGCAGATTCTTGCCGGGCCCAAGCCGGGCCACTTCATGGCCGCGCCATAACACCGCCACCGGCTGGCCGGGCTCGGTGCGCAAGGTGAAATGGTCGTCGTTGTCGGCGGCCAGCGCGGCCGCCCTCTTCTCATATTCGCCGCCCAGCCGCCGTTCGGCGGTGGCCAGCAGCATCTTGCGGTCGGAGTGGCGCGCGGTCGGGTCGACCTCGAAGGCGAAACCCTCCATCCGCCCGATCGGGAAGGAGCCGACGCTGACCTCGCCCTGCTCGTCGACGATCACCGGAAACTCGCCGACGCCCTTGCGGCCGATATCCTTGAGAAGGACGGAGGTCCGCCGGTCGACGAAGCGCTGGGTAAGCCGTTGGTGAAGCGCGTCGGAGAGCCTCTCCTCGACCTCCCGGGTCCGCTCCGCCATCGCCGCCGGCTCCGCCAGCCAGTCGGGGCGATGGGCGATGTAGGCCCAGGTCCTGACTCCGGCGAGGCGGTCGGCGAGGGTCTCGATATCGCCCTGGACATTGTCGAGCTGGGCGACCTGGGGGGCGTACCAGCCGGTGGGGATGCGGCCGTCGCCCTCGCTGAGGTGGAGATAGAGGCGGGCGACCAGCCGGGCGTGATGCTCGGGGCCGGTCTTGCGGAAGTCGGGAAGACCGCAGGCCGTCCACAGCCGCCTGACCGCGTCCGGGCCGAGGGCCCGGGCGGCGACCTCGCCGTCGCCGGCCAGCCGTTTCAGAACGGCAAGGTCGACCGCCTCCGGAGCGGCGCGGAGGCCGGGCTCGTTAGGCCTCCGCTCGAGGGCTCGGATCAGCGCCTCGACGGTCCGGAAATCGGGATCGCCCTCGCGCCAGTAGAGATGATCGAGCGGCGCGAAGCGATGCTCCTCGATCGCCTCCAGCTCCTCGGGCCGGAATTCGGAGGATGGCTCGCCCTCCAGGGTCAGCACCCCGAACGTCCCGTCGCGCTGGTGCCGCCCCGCCCGCCCGGCGATCTGGGCCATCTCGGCGGGAGTCAGCCGCCGGCGCCGGTGGCCGTCGAACTTGGAGAGGCCGGCGAAGGCTACATGGGTCACGTCCATGTTGAGCCCCATTCCGATCGCGTCGGTCGCGACCAGATAATCGACCTCGCCGGCCTGGTACATCGCGACCTGGGCGTTGCGGGTTCGGGGGGAAAGGGCGCCCATCACCACCGCCGCTCCGCCGCGCATCCGCCTCAGCATCTCGGCGACCGCGTAGACCTGCTCGGCCGAGAAGGCGACGATGACGGAGCGCGGCGGAAGCCTCGAAAGCTTCGACGGCCCGGCGTAGCTCAGGGTCGAGAATCTCGGCCGGCCGATGATCTCCGCCTTGGGCAGGAGCGCACGGACCATCGGCTTCAGCGTCTCGGAACCGAGGATCATGGTTTCGTCGCGGCCGCGCGCATGGAGCATCCGGTCGGTGAAGACGTGGCCGCGCTCGGGATCGGCGCCGAGCTGCGCCTCGTCGAGGGCGACGAAGGCGAAGTCGCGGTCCATCGGCATCGATTCGGCGGTGCACAGGAACCAGCGCGCGTCCTTCGGCAGGATCTTCTCCTCGCCGGTGATCAGGGCGACCCGGTTGGCGCCCTTCATTGCCACCACCCGGTCGTAAACCTCGCGCGCCAGAAGCCGCAGCGGAAAGCCGATCATCCCGCTGGAATGCGCCGCCATCCGCTCGACCGCGAGGTGAGTCTTGCCGGTATTGGTGGGCCCAAGGATGGCCGCCAGCGGCGCCCGCGCGAACTCGCTCATGAGCGCCTAGATCGTCATTTCGTGCCCCGAGCGCAATGACTTGGATTGTGACGGCGGGGAAGCCGTCATCCCGGCGAAGGCCGGGACCTCGGGGAGACCCACCGAGCCTTTAGCGGCCTGAGGTCCCGGCTTTCGCCGGAATGACGGTGCGCGCGCGCCACGGCAGTTCCCGCAACCTCTCTCGCCTCACCGCCGCCCCCCGCACGCTTCGCCGCAAGCCCGGCCCGATATCGCCCGGCTTTACTGGACTTTAACCCTGAATCGCCACAGTCCTTTCCACCTGACCGCGATCCGCGGCCGGGGGGTGTTTTCACGGATCGCGGGGGCTTTTTCCGCTTTGTACCAGTTCAACCAGATCAGGCCGGGCGCCGACGGCACAATTGCGCCGCTCGCCTTAGACGCGCGGGTTCGAGCGCGCAGCTTCGGGAGCCGGAGCGAGCCGCCGCAGCGCGATTTCGATCTCGTCGTCGACCTCGGCTCGGGCATCGGTTCGCGCACCTGGTTCCGCGGCGTGCTCACATGCACCGCTCTGTGCGGCGCCGCTTTGTGGCTGGCGCCGGGCTTCGATCCGATCCCGGCGGCCTCGGCCAGGCCGCTTTCCGACGCCCAGCTCAAGCAGGCCCGAAGCCTCGCCATCTCGCCGCTCGCGCTCGGCGCCGACACCGGCCGCCGGATGGCGCCGACCGACGCCGTCGAGCCCCTGCTCGACCGGCCCGAGCGCCCGACCCTCGAAATGACGGCGACGCTCGGCGAAGGCGACGGCTTCGTCCGCGCCCTGGAGCGCGCCGGGGTCGCCCCCAGGGAAGCGGACCAGGTCGCGGCGCTGGTCGCGGCGGCCGTCCCGCTCGATCAGATCAAGGCCGGGACGGTGATGAACATCGTCCTGGGCAAGCGCCCCGACCGGACCGTCGCCCGGCCGCTCAGCGCCCTTTCGCTGCGGGCCCGCTTCGACCTAAAGCTGTCGCTCAAGCGCTCGGGCGGCAAGCTCGCCCTCGTCCGGACCCCGATCTCGGTCGATTCGACCCCCCTCCGGATCCAGGGCTATGTCGGCTCCAGCCTCTATCGCTCCGCCCGCGCCGCCGGCGCCCCGGCCAAGGCGGTCGAAGCCTATATCCGGGCCGTCGCCAGCCAGACCGGAATCTCCGACCTCAATCCCGACGACCGCTTCGACATCATCCTCGAGCATCGCCGGGCCGCCACCGGCGAGGCCGAGACCGGCCAGCTGCTTTACGCCGGGCTCGACCGGGGGACCGGCAAGGACCTCAGGCTCATGCAATGGGAGCGGAGCGGGCGTTCCGAATGGTTCGAGGCCTCGGGCGTCGGCCGCGAGAGCGGGATGCTGCAGCGGCCGGTGCCGGGCACCGTCTCCTCCAACTTCGGGCTCAGGCTCCACCCGATCCTCGGCTATACGAGGATGCACAAGGGCATCGACTTCCGCGCCGGCTACGGCACCCCGATCCTCGCCGCCACCGACGGCAGGGTGATCCTGGCCGGCCGCGCCGGAGGCTATGGCAACCAGGTGCGGCTCGCCCACGCCGGCGGCCTCGTCACCTCCTATTCGCACATGAGCCGGATCCTGGCCCAGCCGGGCGCGTCGGTTCGCCAGGGACAGGTGATCGGCTATGTCGGGGCGACCGGCCTCGCCACCGGCCCCCACCTCCATTACGAGCTTTTGAGGAACGGAGTCGCGATCGATCCGGCCTCGGTCAAGTTCGTCAGCCGGGCCCAGCTCGACGGCCCCAACCTCGCCGCCTTCCAGGCCAGGCTGAAGACGCTGCTTGCGGTGAAGCCGGGCGCGTCGCGAATGGCCGACAGCGCCGCGGGCAGGAAGAAGCCGAGGGCCTGAATCGGGACCGCTCGCGGTTCCTTGATTCCCGCCGTCCCGCGATCCGGAACTGCTGAAAGAAAGCACGAAGGCGCAAAGGCGCGCGTAGCAAAATCAAGCCCTTAGAATTCGGTGTCAGACACCGATTTTTCTGTGACGTAGCAAAATCAAGAGCTTGGAAATTGGTGTCTGACACCGATTTTGCGCGATTGTGTCGTCTCTGGAAAGTCGGAGCGGGAGGCGCCGACAAACCATCGCTGGGCTCGACCAGGTGCAAAGCGGTACGGCGTAAAACAGGAGGATCGATGCAGCTCCGCCGCGGCGGGGAACGGTTTTACCGCCCCTGGCTTCGCCACCTCTTGACCACCCGGGCGACCATCGCTTCCTCGTCGCCGGTCTGGCGCCAGAGCTCGGAGAAGAGCGGATCGGAGGAGGCCGGGCGGCGGTCGCGTTCGAGGTCGTCGAACGAGACCCGGATCGGGATCGAGACGCCCTCGCCGCACACGATGCACTCGCGGTTGCGGAGCGCCGGGATGACGTCGAGGAAACCCCTGGCGCCCTCGGGCATGGCCGATTTGACGAAATGCTGGTCGCGCTCGTTGTTCAGACGCATCGCGATGATGGTGCCGCACTGGGAGAGCACGCCCTCGGCGAGATCCGACGGGCGCTGGGTGATGAGGCCCAGGGAAACGCCGTATTTACGGCCTTCCTTGGCGATCCGCTCGAGGACTTTCCTGACTGACTGGCCGCCGCCCGTCTTGTCCGACGGGATGTAGCGATGGGCTTCCTCGCAGACGAGGAGGACGGGCCGGGGCACTTCGTTCCTGGACCAGATCGCATAGTCGAAGACCAGGCGCGAGAGCACCGCCACCACCACCGAGACGATGTCGGACGGAACGCCCGATACGTCGACGATCGAGATCGGCTTGCCCTTGGCGGGGAGGCGGAAGATCTTGCCGATGAAATTGGTCATCGAATCGGCGATCAGCATTCCCGAGAACATGAAATGGTAGCGGGGGTCGGCCTTGAGCTCGTCGATCTTGGTCTTGAGGCGCATGAAAGGCGCGGTGTCGGTCGCCTTGTTGAGCAGGCCCATCTCGCTGTTGATCGCTCCGGCAAGGTCGGACAGCGCATAGGGGATGGGCGAATCGACGGTGAGCTTGAGCATGCCTTCGGCGGCCCGGTTCTTCGAACGGGCGAGGAGCAGGCATTTGGCGAGGATGTCCATGTCGCGCTGTCGCTCGGCGCCGGCGGAGGTGATGAACACCTCGCAATGCTCCTCGAAGTTCATCAGCCAATAAGGCATTGCGAGATTCTCGACGTTGAACAGCTCGCCGACATGCTTGAACGCCGCCGAATATTCGCCGTGCGGGTCGATCATGACGATATGGCCCTCGGGCGCGAGGTCGCAGATCCGGTGCATGATCAGGGCTGCCGACGTCGACTTGCCGGTGCCGGTCGAGCCCAAAAGGGCGAAATGCTTGCCGAGCAGAGCGTCGACGTAGAGGGCGCCGCGGACGTCCTTGGTCGGGTAGACGGTGCCGATCTCGATATGGGCGCGCTCGTCGGCGGCGAACATCTGGCGCATGTCCTGGCCCGAGACCGGAAAAACCTTGGCGCCCGGCGGCGGATAGCCGGTGATTCCCCGGCGGAAGTTGATGAGCTTGCCGGTCTGTTCGTCCTCCTCGCCTTCGCCGAGGAAGTCGATGTCGGCGGAGATCGTCCCGGCCTCGCCGTCGCGAAGGGTCAGGCTGCGGACGTTGGCGAGCAGCCAGCGGTTGCCGGCCTCGAGCTTGACGTGGCCGCCGACCTGCCCGGACAGAGCGATGCTCGGGTCCGGATCGCGGCCCACGTCGGCGATTCGGGACGCCTCCAGCTCGATCCGGCCGCCGCCGCCGCGAATGTCGACCACCTTGCCGATCTGCGCATGGCGCACCTGCTCGGGAATACGCGGCCGGATCGTGGGCGCGAATTCCTCCGTCTCATCCGAGAGGGTGACGGTCTTGAAATTCATCATGTCGGTCATTCGAGCGTCGTGCCCCCGGCTGTTTTCCGGTCCCCCTCCTAGCAGCGAGGGGTAAACAACTGCTTTTCCTTGAATGTGGCCCTGATCTCGGGCGCCCCGTCATTCCGGCGAAGGCCGGAATCCATGAACATGGACGTTGGAAGCCTCGATCCTCGGCGTTCATGGATCCCGGCCTTCGCAGGGATGACGGCGTCAGCTGCGCCTGAACACCAAACTCCCGCCCCAGCCGAGCAGCAGCGACAGGGCCACGGCGGCGACTCCATAGGTGAAGGACCAGCGGTCGGCGGCGGCGGCGACGTCGCGTTCGAAGCCGGTCTTGCCGATCCTGATGTCGCGGACCGCTCCGGCGATCACCCGGCCGTCCTTGATGAGGAAAGTCTCGGCCGTATAATTGCCCACGGGCACCCGCGCCGGGATGGCGATGCGCCCGCGATAGAGGACGTGGTCGGTGATCCGGACGCCCGCCGGATCCTCGATATAGAGGCCGTGCCGCTTCATCAGCTCGATCAGCCCGGCCTCGAAGCGCCTCTGCACTTCGGGCGACTTGCCGCCGCCGGGTGAAAGCGAGAGGTTCTCGAGGCCGAGCTCGTAGATCGCGGCGGTGCGCTCGTCGATCAGCCCGGAAAGCGGCCGCGACGAGGCGACGGCGTAGAAGGCCGGGGCCGAGCGAAACCGGGCCGCCTCGACGTTCATCCAGATGCCGGCCACCTTCTGCTTCTCGCGCACCACCAGAGGCTGGACCGGCCCCTTCACCACCACGGCGATATCGGCATGCTCGGTGGGGGTTCGGCCGCCGGGATAGAGAATGGCCCCGAACAGAAGCAGCTCGGCGCCGGTGAAGCTGTACTGGATGTCGATGCTGCTCTGCGAAACGTCGGGCACCAGCCGCGGCTTGGCCGCGCCGAGCGCGAGCGGCGCGAGCAGAAGGAGGAGCAGGGCCCGGGCCGCGCTCACAGCACCTGCAGCGTATAGATTTCCTCGGGCCGCCAGCCCAGCCCGATCGCCATCCGCAGCGCGACGGCGAGGATGATGATGGCCAGGAACATGCGAAGCAGCTCGGGTTTCGCCTTCTGGGCCAGGCGGGCTCCGAACTGGGCTCCGATCACCGATCCCAAAAGCAGCAGCCCGGCCAGCACGATGTCGACCGACTTGGTGGTGGTGGCGTGGATGAGGGTCGTCGCCGCGGTGACGAACAAGATCTGGAGCAGAGACGTGCCGACCACGACCTGGGCGGACATGCCCAGCAGGTAGATCATCGCCGGGACGACGATGAAGCCGCCGCCGACCCCGAGCAGGACGGTCAGCATCCCGGCGCCGAAGCCGAGCAGGAGCGGCGCAAGCGGCGAGATGTAGAGGCCCGACCGGTAGAAGCGCCAGCGCATCGGAAGGGCCGCGATCAGCGGGTTGTGGCGCCGGGGCTTCTTGCCGTTCTCCTTCGGCTTGAGGATATCGAGCGCGGTCGCCGCCTCCTTGCCCATCATGATTCCGATCGTCCCCAAGAGGACGACGTAGAGGATCGAGATGACGGTATCGATCTGGCCCGCATCCTGGAGCAGCCGGAAGAGGCCGCCGCCGGCGAGCGCTCCGGTCAGGCCGCCGGCGATGATGACGGCGCCCATCCGGTAGTCGACGCCCTTGCGGCGGCGGTGGGCGAGCACGCCCGAGACGCTGGTGCCGGTGATCTGGGTGGTCGCCGAGGCGACCGCGACGGCCGGCGGGATTCCGTAGAAGATGAGGATCGGGGTCGTCAGGAACCCGCCGCCGACCCCGACCATTCCGGTCAGCAGGCCGACGATTCCGCCGAGCAGGATGATCGCCAGCGCGTTGACCGAAAGGCCGGCGATGGGAAGGTAGATGTCCACGCCGCCTTGGTTAGCCGCTGCCGGGCCGGGGCGGAAGGGCGGCTCGCGCTCGAAATGTCAGAAGTCCGTGCCCAGAGTCAGAGTCGGGCCGGAGCCCGGCGCGGCGTTGCCGGCGATTCGGAGGCGCCAGTCGGCGGCGAGGGTGACGGCCCGGCCGGCGACGGGCAGGCGGAGCGCGGCCTGAGGACCCAGATCGAGGCGGGACAGGTCGGGCTGGGCGGCCGCCCAGGCTCCGGCGCCGAAGCTCAGGTTCCGGCCGATCGGCAGCGACAGCCGGACCGAGCCGTCGCCGAACCGGTCGCGCGAGCGGGCGCCGACCATTCCGGCCTGGGCGTAGGCGTCGAGACGGAAGCGGCCGAGCCGGGCGTCGCTTATCCCCCCGAAGGCGATGACGGCGAAGGCGGAGCGGCCTTCCCCGCCCAGCGCCGTGCGCCGCTCGGCGAGCAGGTGGATCGGAAGGTGCCGGGCCGGCTGCCAGTCGAGGCCCAGGGCGGCCTCGGCCGTCGATGCACGCCTCAGCGCGCCAGACAGGCGGAAGGACAAAGCCAGCGGCCGCTTCGGATCCTGGTTCAACCGGTAGGTGAGCCTTGCCCCGGCCTGGCTGCCGCCGAGCAGGCCCGCCGCCGCCAGGGCCGCCGAATCGCCCTTTCGGACGAACGACCAGGCGGATAGAGACCAGCGCCTCGGCCAAGCCTCGGCGCGACCGGGCTCGGGCGGCAAGGCGGGATAGGGGGACGCCGCCGCCGCCCCGTCATCCCGGCCAACGCCGGGACCCCGAGACGAGAAGTCCCAGCGGGTCTCGCTGGGGTCCCGGCTTTCTCCGGGATGACGCAAGGGGCCGAACATCCGAACCGGGGCGGGCCTTGCCGGCGACGCCCGGGCGCCGGACGGCAGGGCGGGGGTGAAAGCGTCGCCGGGTCCGCCGGCGGGCCCGGCGAGCCGGAGCTCCAGGGCCCGCGCCGGACGGGCACCTTGCGCCGCCGCCGGCGCGGCGGCCGCGGGCGGGGCGGGCCGGGGCGGAACGATCAGGACCGCCCGCATCGTCGCCCATCCTCCAAGCACGATCGCCAGGAAGCGAAGCGGCGGCGAGCCCCTCATTCCGACGCGGCGAGGGCGGGGAAGATGTGCGCCGTCTTGTCCCAGCGCGGCGGTCCGCCGCGCCTCAATGCCTGGTACCGGGACAAGGCCGCCGCGGCCGCCAGCATCGACACCAGGTTGCCGATCGCCATCCGCGGGACCGAGCGAAGGCCCTCGCGCCAGCCGTAAGCGGCGGTCGTGAAGCCGGCCCGGACCGTCGCGCGCCAGCCGAGCAGGCCGAGGTTGACCGAGAGCAGGACCGACAGCGGCCGGGGCAGCGGCGATGGGCCGGGGCCGCCGGCGCCCTGCCGGGCCTTCAGGGCGAGCCAGCAAGCCAGCGCCAGATAGCCGGCGCCGAGCAGGATCGCGGCAAGCAGCGACTGCCGGTCGCGAAGCCGCATCCAGCGTTCGGCGAGGCCTCCGCTCCAGCCGAGCCGGTCCCAGCCGGAAAGGGCGATCCCGGTCGTCCAGCGCGCTTTCTGGCGCACCGACGCGGCGAGCGTGCCGGGGAAGAATTCGCGGGTGGCGACGAGCCGACCCGCCGCCCGGATCCGAACGAAGGCGCGGCGCGCGCCCATTTCCGCGAGCCTGAGGCCGAGCTCGTAATCCTCGGTCAGGCTGTCGGCGTCGAAGGGCAGGCCGCCGCGCTTCGCGGCAAGGTCGCCCAGGGCGGAACGCGAAAAGGCGCACCCGACGCCGGCCGAGGGGAGGCCGGCGCCGAGCGCGCCACGCACGACCATTTCCTTGCCGTGCGATTCGGCGAACTCGTCGGCATAATGGCCGCCGAGCCAGCGCGAATTGGGGTCGATGAGCGGAAGCACCGGCAGCTGGACCAGCTCGAAGCGCTCCATCAGGCTGTCGAAAACGGCGATCTCGGCCGGATGGACGACGTCCTCGGCGTCGTGGAGGACGACGGCCTTGGCCCGCCGCCGCTCGTGGCCTTCGTCGGCGAGCATGGCGAGCCAGAGCCGGTTGAGGCAATCGGCCTTGGTCGTCGGGCCGGGCGCGGCGCCGGTGACGACCCTGACCCGAGACTCGACGGCGGCGACCGCCGCCGCGGCGGCGGCAGTGGCGGGATCGTTGCGATAGGTGCCGACGTAGATCCGCCAGTCGCCCTCGCCCCAGGCGCGGACGGCGCCGCGGAGCATGTCGCCGATCACCGCCGCTTCGTCCCAGGCGGGGACGAAGATCGCGAGCAGGCCGGGCCCGACCGGGGCGGGCAGGCTTTCAAGGGCGAAGCTCGGGCGGCCCAGGCGACGGGCCCGGCAGGCCAGCCAGACCAGGTCCACCGCGAGATCGCCGAGCCCGAGGATCAGGAACCCGGTAGCGGCGAACAACGCCGACTCCCGCATGATGAAATCCACGCCGTTCAAGAACAGCCCCGCAATGTCCATGCTTCTGCCCCCCGGACGGACAGCGATATCATCTATCTGCGTGGAAAGATTGGCAAGTGGTTTTCGAAAGCAGCTAATATCCGGCCGCTTATTGACTTGCCTGTTTTGTATCGGCCATCCGAATAAGAGATGTGATAATCCGCATCTCACCCATTGTGCTTCCGCTGGTCTTCAGTTCGGAGCGACTGCTTGCGGGGGGACTCGGCTATGCGCCTATGCGGTCGAATCCTAAGCCGGGCGAGAGCAGTCGATCCCGCCGCGACGGGTTTTCGGGTCGGATAAGAAGCTCGAATTTCGCATATCCTGCATCCGGAATTAGGATATACTGCCGTCCAGCGCCGACGCCGCCGAGGCTCGGGCAAGGCCTGGGGGGACATGGCTCATGCGCTGGATTATCGCGGCTTCGCTGGCATGCCTGTTCTTCTTCGCGCCGTCTCCCGCCCACGCCTGGGGCCAGGGCGGCCATTATACGGTCTGCGAGATCGGCTATCTGAACCTCACGCCCAAGGCCCGGTACGAGGTCGACCGGCTGGTCGCGGTCGACGGCCGCTTCGCAAGCTTCACCGAGACCTGCACCTTCCCCGACAACCCCGTGTCGCGCGCGTCCGAGCATTACGCCAATTACCCGCGCACGCAGCGGCGGGTCCGCCCCGGCTGCCCCGGCGGCCAGCCCTGCGTGCTCGCGGCGATCGACGGCGACCTCGCCATCCTCCGCTTGGACTCGGCGAGCGATGCCGAGAAAGCGCTCGCCATCCTCTATATCGGCCACTGGTTCGGCGATCTTCACCAGCCGCTCCACATCTCGTTCGCCGACGATCGCGGCGGCAACAGCGTCCTCGCGCCGGGCCCCTGCTCGGGCAGCTACCAGGCCAGCCTCCATTCGGTCTGGGACAGCTGCGTCGTCGAGCGCCGGATCTTCGGTCCCGGCACGGACAAGGTGGCCCGGGCGCGGGCCGCGGCGCGGATCCTCGCCGCCCCGATCACGGACGGCCAGCGCCGCAACTGGGTGCGCTCGCAGCCGTGGCAATGGGCCGGCGAATCCTACAAGATCGCCACCGCGGCCCGCACCGGCTATTGCGTGCGCAAGGCCGGCGCCTGCTGGTATTCCGCCACGAAGCGGGAATTCGCCAAAGACGATCCGCAACGCTCGGTGCCGGTCGACGACGCCTATCTCGATCGCACCAAGCCGATCGTCGAGGCTCGCCTCAGGCGCGCCGGCATCAGGCTGGCCGACGCGCTCAACAAGAGCTTCGATCCTTCCTATCGCGGCTTCGGGCGCTAGCCGCGGAGGTTCCCATGGGGCCGGGCGGCGGCTAGGGGCGCCGGCATGGCGGAGGAAAAAACCCCCTATCCGCGCTCCGCTTTGCGCGCCTTCCTGAGCAGTGAGGCGGCCGGCGGGATGCTCCTGATGGCAGCCGCCGCGGCGGCGCTCATCCTCGCCAACTCGCCTTTCGCGCCGCAATATCGGCAGGCGCTGGACCTCGAGATCGGTCCCTTGAGCGTCCGGCATTGGATCAATGACGGCCTGATGGCGCTGTTCTTCCTGCTCGTCGGCCTGGAGATAAAGCGCGAGTTCCTCGACGGCGGGCTCGCGACCTGGGAGCGGCGGCGGCTGCCGGTCGTCGCGGCCGCGGCCGGAATGGCGATGCCGGCGATCGTCTATCTCGCCGTCGCCGGCGGCAGCCCCCAGCTCAGGGCAGGCTGGGCGGTGCCGGCGGCGACCGACATCGCCTTCGCCATCGGAGTCCTCGCTTTGCTCGTCCCTCGGGCGCCGACGTCGCTGAAGCTGTTCCTCACCACCGTCGCCATCGCCGACGATCTCGGCGCGGTTGCGATCATCGCTTTCGCCTATACCGCCTCCCTCGATTCGCTCGCTCTGGGCGCTGCGGCGCTGATCCTCGTCATCCTCTACGGGCTTGGCAAAAGCGGCGTGCGCTCGCTCGCCGTCTATCTGGCGGGCGGCCTCTGCCTCTGGCTGGCGGTGATGCTGTCCGGGGTCCATCCCACCGTCGCCGGGGTGCTCACCGCGACGGCGGTGCCGCTGGTGAGGACCCCGGGGGCGCCCGATTCGGCCCATTCCCCGCTTCACCGGCTCGAGCACCGCCTGTCGCCCTGGGTCGGCTTCCTGATCCTGCCGCTGTTCGGCTTCGCCAATGCCGGCATCGCGCTGGACGGATCGGTCGGTTTGCTCGCGCCCCTGCCGCTCGCCATCGCCCTCGGCCTCTTCGTCGGCAAGCAGGTAGGCATCTTCGCCGCGGTTCGCGCGATGGTCGGGCTCGGCCTCGCCGCCCCGCTCCGCGGCGCCACCTGGCTCCAGGTCTGGGGGGTGGCGATGCTTTGCGGGATCGGCTTCACGATGAGCCTGTTCATCGGCGCGCTCGCCTTTCCCGACGCTCCCGCTCTCGTCGAGGACGCGAAGCTCGGAGTGATCGGCGGCTCATTCCTCTCGGCGATATGCGGCTATGCGCTGCTCAGGCTTGCGCCGGCCCACCCTGGGCATCAGGAAGAAGACGCGCAACTCGACCGCGACATCGACGCCGACGGCCTCGAGGAAAGGAAATCATGAAGCTGACCCGTTTTCTCCTACCATTTCTCCTGCTCGCCGGCTGCGTCTCGGCCGGGCCGGCGCGCGAGAGCTTCGATTCGATCGCCCGCGATTATGTGAAGCTGCAGCTCGCCATCGGCACCAAGGAAGAGGGCTATATCGACGCTTATTACGGTCCGCCCGAATGGCAGTCCGAAGCCAAGATCAATGCCGATTCCCCGGCGCGGCTCGCCGAGCGCGCCGGAGTGCTGACGGTTCGCCTGAAAAGCTTCGACGATCGCCGCCTTGAACCGATCGAGCGGCGGCGGCGCGACTTCCTGCTCGCCCAGCTCAAATCGGCATCGACCCGCCTCGCGATGATGCAGGGCGTCAAGCTCCCCTTCGCCGACGAAGCCGAGGCCCTGTTCGGAGTGCGCCCCGAGCTGAAGCCGCTTTCGGCCTACGACCCGGTCCTCGCCCGGATCGAGCGGCTGGCGCCCGGCGCGGGCCCGCTCTCGGACCGGGTCGATGCCCTCCAGGAACGCTTCACCGTCCCCAGGGACCGGCTCGAGCCGGTGATGCGCGCCGCCATCGCCGAATGCCGGCGGCGGACGGCCGAGCATATTGCCTTGCCGGCGGACGAGCGCTTCACCCTCGAATTCGTGACCGGCAAAAGCTGGGGCGGCTACAATTGGTACAAGGGCAATTCCAGCAGCCTCATCCAGGTCAACACCGACCTTCCGGTCCGGATCAGCCGCGCCGTCGATCTCGGCTGCCACGAAGGCTATCCCGGGCATCACGTCTACAACATGCTGCTCGAGCAGAAGCTGGCGAAGGGGCGCGGCTGGGTCGAATATACCGTCTACCCGCTTTATTCGCCGCAAAGCTTCATCGCTGAAGGCTCCGCCAATTACGGCATCGAGCTTGCTTTTCCCGGCGACGAGCAGCTCGCCTTCGAATCGCGCACGCTTTATCCGCTCGCAGGCCTGCCGACGGATCGGGCCCCGCAATATTTCGAGCTTCAGCGGGCGATCCAGGACCTGGCCGGAGCCCGCTTCACCATCGCGGCCGATTATCTCGACGGCCGCATCGGCCGTGCTGAGGCGGTGGAGCTTACCCGCAAATACCAGCTCTATTCGACGGCCCGCGCCGACAAGTCGGTCGCCTTCATCGACCAATACCGCTCCTACGTGATCAATTACGGCCTCGGCATGGACATGGTCCGCTCGGCGGTCGAGAAAGCCGGCTCCGATCCGGCGGCGCGCTGGGCGGCGATGGAGCGGATCCTGTCCGAACCGACCCTGCCCAGCGATCTCGAGAGGTGAGCCACCCCGTCATTGCGAGCGAAGCGAAGCAATCCAGTGGCGCGAGCGCCGGAGACTGGATTGCTTCGTCGCTGCGATCCTCGCAATGACGGTGAAATGATGCGAGTCTTCTGGGACGAGCGGCAGCGGCTTCACGCGCCGGCGCAGGAGCTTCACAACGGCGCCTTTGCGCCCTTCGCCGAGCATTGCGGCCGGGTCGATTCGATGCTGGCGGCGCTCGGCGGCGCCACGCATTCGGTCGCCGATCGAGGTGAGGCGCCGCTGCTTCGCGTTCACCCGCAAACCTATCTGGACTTCCTCGAATCCGCCTTCGCCGACTGGAAGGCGGCGGGCCGGCCCGGCGATGCCGCCGGCTATGTCTGGCCCGTGGTCCGCCGACGGCCGCTGGATCTCGAGCGCATCGACGCCCGGCTCGGTCGCTTCAGCATGGACGCCTCCACCCCGATCGCCGAGGGCACCTGGCAAAGCGCTTACTGGTCCGCCCAGACCGCGCTCGCAGGGCTGGAAGCGGTGCTCGGCGAAGAAAAAAGCTCGGCCTTCGCTCTGTGCCGGCCTCCGGGCCACCATGCCGGCGCCGATTATACGGGCGGCTATTGCTATCTGAACAACGCCGCCATCGCCGCCGAGGCGGCGCGGGCCGCCGGTGTCGGCCGGGTCGCCATCCTCGACGTCGATTATCATCACGGCAACGGCACTCAGGACATCTTCCTGGACCGGGGCGACGTCTACTTCGCCTCGATCCATGCCGATCCGCGCACCGATTTTCCCTTCTTCTGGGGCCATTCGGACGAGCGCGGCATCGGCGAAGGCGAGGGCGCGACCCTCAACCTGCCGCTGCCCCGCGGCACCGGCCTTCGCGATTACGAAGCGGCGCTCGACCGGGCGCTCGAAGCGATCGCCGGCTTCGACGCGGGCCTCCTCGTCTGCTCGTTCGGCGCCGACACCTTCGCCGGCGATCCGATCTGCTCGTTCGCCCTGGAGACTTCCGACTATGCGCCGGTTGCCCGCCGGATCGCCGCGCTGGGCCTGCCGACCCTGGTGGTGATGGAGGGCGGCTACGCAGTCGACGCGCTCGGCGCCAACGTCGCGGCCTTCCTTGGCGGCTTCGGCTGAAGGGCGTAGAAGGGCGGGCATGAAGGCTCGGCCGCTCCTCGTCTGCCTGATCCTTGTCGCCTGCTCCCAGGAGGGCAGCGCCGGCTCCGGCCGGGACTCTTCGCTGTCGCTGGCGCAGGCTGAGACCCGGTCCTCCGCGAGCTTCCCCGTCGCCTCACCGGCCTTCGCGGCGAACGCCGCCATTCCGCTTCGCCACAGCGCCTATGGCGACGGCGTCGCTCCGGCGCTGAGTTGGTCCAACCTTCCCGCCGGAACCCGGAGCCTCGCTCTGGCGATGGAAGATCCCGACGCTTCGTCCGCCCGGCCCTTCGTCCACTGGCTGGCCTGGAACATCGATCCGCCCGCCGCCGGCCTCGCGGAGGGTCGGCTTCCGCCCGGCGCCGCCGAGGGCCGGAACAGCCGCGGCTCGATCGGCTATTTCGGCCCCCGCCCGCACGGCTCAAAGCCGCACCATTATCATTTCCAGCTCTTCGCCCTCGACCGGCCGCTCACCCTTCCGGCCGGAGCGACCCGCGCCCAGCTCCTCGCCGCGATGAAGGGGCACGTTTTGGCCAAGGGCGACCTGGTCGGGCTTTTCGCCCAGCCGTAGATCAAAGCTTCTCGGTCAGCTCCGGGATCAGCTTGAACAGGTCGCCGACGAGGCCGAGGTCGGCGACCTGGAAGATCGGGGCGTCCTCGTCCTTGTTGATGGCGACGATCAGCTTCGAATCCTTCATGCCCGCGAGATGCTGGATCGCGCCGGAGATGCCGATCGCGAAATAGGCTTCGGGCGCGACGATCTTGCCGGTCTGGCCGACCTGATAATCGTTGGGCGCGTAGCCGGCGTCGACCGCGGCCCGGCTGGCGCCGACTCCGGCGCCGAGCTTGTCGGCGAGCGGGTCGATCAGCGCATGGAACTGCTCCGAAGAGCCGAGGGCCCGGCCGCCGGAGACGATGATTTTGGCGCTGGTCAGCTCGGGGCGCTCGGACGCTGCGATCTCGGCGCCGACGAAGCTCGACAGGCCCGATTCCGCGCCGCCCGAAACCGCTTCGATCTGCCCGCTGCCGCCCTCGGCCGCCGCTTTCTCGAAAGCGGTCCCGCGCACCGTCATCACCTTTTTCGAATCGGCCGACTTCACCGTCGCGATCGCGTTGCCCGCATAAATGGGCCGCTGGAACGTATCCTCGCCGTCGATGGCGAGGACGTCGGAAATCTGCATGACGTCGAGCAAGGCGGCGACCCGCGGGGCGACATTCTTGCCGGTCGTGGTCGACGCCGCGACGAAGGCGTCATGGCCTTCCATCAGCCCGGCCGCGAGCGGCGCCACATTCTCCGCCAGCTGGTGCGCATATGCGGCGCCGTCGGCAACATGGACCTTGCCGACGCCGGCGATCCTCGCGGCCGCCTCGGCGACTCCTCCGACGCCCTCGCCGGCGACGAGCAGATGCACCTCGCCGAGCTTCGAGGCCGCGGTGACGGCGGAAAGGGTGGCGTCCTTCAACTGGCCGCCTTCATGCTCGACGAGAACGAGCGTCTTCATCAAATCACTCCCACGGTCCGGAGGCGGTCGATCAGCTCGTCCACCGATTGCACCTTGATCCCGGCCTCGCGCTTCGAAGGTTCGCGGACGCTGACGGTGGTCAGACGCGGTGCGGTGTCCACCCCGTAATCGGCGGGCGTCTTCTGGGCGAGCGGCTTCGACTTGGCCTTCATGATGTTGGGCAGGCTCGCGTAGCGCGGTTCGTTGAGGCGAAGATCGGTGGTGACGATCGCCGGGAGCTTGAGCCGAAGCGTCTCGAACCCGCCGTCGACTTCGCGGGTGACGTTGACGCTGTCGCCGTCGACTTCGACCTTGGACGCGAAAGTGCCCTGGGCCCAGCCGAGCAAGGCTGCGAGCATCTGGCCGGTCTGGTTGGAATCGTCGTCGATCGCCTGCTTGCCGAGGATCACCATCCCGGGCTGCTCCTCCTCGGCGATCTTCGCGAGGATCTTGGCGACGGCGAGGGGCTCGACCTCGTCGTCGGTCGTCACCAGGATCGCCCGGTCGGCGCCCATGGCGAGCGCCGTCCGCAACGTTTCCTGGGCCTTGGCCGGACCGATCGACACCGCGACGATCTCGGTCGCGACGCCCTTCTCCTTGAGCCTGATCGCCTCCTCGACCGCGATCTCGTCGAACGGGTTCATGCTCATCTTGACGTTGGCGAGATCGACGCCCGTCCCGTCCGCCTTGACCCGCGGCTTGACGTTATAGTCGATCACCCGTTTCACAGGGACGAGAAGTTTCATGATCGATTCCTGATTTTTAGTGCGACAACTCTAGCCGACGTTCGATCCGATCGAGGCGCTGGCTGACATTATCGATCGCCAGCTGCTGTGGGGCATCCGCTCCGGCAAGGTGACCGAGATGTTGAATGACGGAGGCCAATGAACCTGCGACATTGGCCATGCGGCCGGTCAATTCGGTAATCTTGTTCTCCACGCGGTCGAGCGTTGCCTGGAAGCGCTTCAGGTGCTCGAGCATCAGATTTTCAACATTGTCCGTCATGCGCGCTCCATAGCACAAAAGCTCAAGCCGCCTCCACTTCCTTCACCGCCGCGACGATCTTCTTCGCCGCGTCGCCGAGGTCGTTGGCCGGAACGATGGCGAGGCGCGAATCGGCGAGGATGCGCTTGCCTTCCTCGACGTTGGTCCCTTCGAGGCGGACGACCAGTGGCACCTTGATATCGATCTCGCGCGCCGCCGCGACGATCCCGTCGGCGATGATGTCGCAGCGCATGATCCCGCCGAAGATGTTGACCAGGATTCCCTTCACGGCGGGATCGGAGAGGATGATCTTGAACGCCGCCGTCACCTTCTCCTTGTTGGCGCCGCCGCCGACATCGCAGAAATTGGCGGGCTCGGCGCCATTGAGCTTGATGATGTCCATCGTCGCCATGGCGAGGCCGGCGCCGTTGACCATGCAGCCGATATTGCCGTCCAGCTTGATGTAGGCGAGGTCGAATTTCGACGCCTCCACCTCCATCGGATCCTCCTCGGTTTCGTCGCGAAGCTCCGCATATTCGGGGTGGCGGAACTCGGCGTTGGAATCGAAGCTCATCTTGGCGTCGAGGACGAGCATCCTGCCGTCCTCGGTCGCGACCAGGGGATTGATCTCGAGCATCGCGCAATCGAGCGCGAGAAAGGCGTCGTAAAGCTGCCGCGCCAGCTTCTGCCCCTGCTTGTTGAGCTCGCCCTCGAGCCCGAGCGCGAAGGCGAGGGCCCGGCCATGGTGGGGCATGAAACCCTGCGCGGGATCGATGGCGATCGTCGTGATCTTCTCGGGCGTCTCGTGAGCGACCGTCTCGATGTCCATTCCGCCCTCGGTCGAGGCGACCATGGCGACCCGGCCCGAAGCGCGGTCGACGAGCAAAGCCAGATAATATTCCTTGGCGATATCGACTCCGTCGGTGACGTAGAGGCGGTTGACCTGCTTGCCCTCGGCCCCGGTCTGGATCGTGACCAGGGTCTTGCCGAGCATCTCGGCGGCGTTCGAACGCACCTCGTCGACCGACCTTGCCAGCCGGACCCCGCCCTTGGCGTCGGGGCCGAGCTCCCTGAACTTGCCCTTGCCGCGGCCGCCGGCGTGGATCTGCGCCTTGACGATCCAGAGCGGCCCGGGAAGCTTCCCGGCGGCCGCCGCCGCTTCGTCGACCGAGAGCGCGGCATAGCCGGCGGGGACCGGGATGCCCTGCTTCGCGAGCAGTTCCTTGGCCTGATATTCGTGGACGTTCATGGCCGGCCCTAAAGCACAGGGACGACGCGATTCCAAGGGCGGCGGTCAGCCGCCCAGCGCCGCCAGGATCTTGCGCCGGTCGAACAGCCCCAGCTCCTCGGCGAAGAAGCGTTCCAGCAGGGCCGCGTCGAGATCGTACAGCGCGGCCAGCGCGGCGGCGCCCTTGTCGAGCAGCAGCCGGTTGACGGTGCGGTGAAATTCCCGGCGCTTCCACAAGGACGCGGCTTCGGCTTCGAACAGATCGTGAAGCGCCGCTCCGGAAAGGTCGCTCTGCCGGGCGAGCGTCAGGCCGGTGCGAAGCGCGTCGGGAAGCGCCGAGCCGGTGAACGGATGCGAAAACCCGCCGCGCGCGCCGAGCTTCGCAACCCGCGCACCGCCGATTCGCCAAAAGGCCGCGAGGTCCCCGCCGAGCGCGATCGGGCGCGAGGAGGATTCGGCCTTGCGCGGCTCGCCGTCGTGCCACCCGCGGCGACCGACATAATCCTCGATCTTCTCGGGGCCGTCCGCCCCCGCGTCGGGGCTGCGCGAATAGTCGATCCGCTCGATCCGGAGCGTGTGATCGTCGATCGGCACGCAGGTGAAATGGCCGCAGCCGCCGGTCTCAATCGTCATGTCGGCCAGCACCGGAAGGTCGACCCGGTGCGGATCGGCAAAGCGGCAGGTGCGCGCGGTCCGGTGCCGCCAGGCGATGTCCAGGGTCGTCTGCTGCGCCCAGCCGCGGGCGTCGACCGCGCCGGTGCCGACGATCGTCTCGCCGCCCGGCAGAAGCAGGCTGTCGTCGCGAATCGCCACCACCTTGGCGGAGCGGGCACAACGGTCCGGCAGGGCGTCCGCGACCACGTTGTGGATAGCCTCGGAAGTGACGAGGTGGCTGGCGAGCTTGAGCTTGCGGCTTCGCGACGGCAAGGCGACGTAGCAGGCGTCCCAGCTGCGGACGGTCACCGGGCCGAGCAGGTCGCGCTCGCCGGCCGAAAGCCCGGCGTCGAGCACGAGCATTCCGCTGCCGCCGCCGAAGCGGACCTCTTCGCCGACCAGCACCATCGCCGATTCGGGCTTCAGGCGCGCCATCGCGAGGGCGGCGAAGCAGCCCGCCACGCCTCCGCCCGCGATCAGCAGCCCGCAATTTTTGCCTCTCCGCATTGGCACGTGCTTATCGCCCGGGCGGGCCCGAAGCCATGCCCGCGTTGCCGATGGTTCGCGAAAGGCCCAAAACGACACGCTTTTTTCGTGTCGCTCCCGGAATCCTTGGGTTACGGGTCGCATCGTTGGGCACACAGGAGGGATTGATGACCGCGAGGATCTTTTGGCGCGCCGCCATATTGGCGCTTCCGCTTCTGGCCGCAGCGCCCGCGCTGGCACAGGAGGCGGACGACCAGGGCCGCCCCGACGACCCCAACAGCCTGACGATCGGGCTCGGCGGCGCCTATGTCCCCTCTTATGAGGGATCCGACGATTATATCCTCACTCCGATCGGCCTCGCCTTCGGCAAGGTCGCCGGCTTCGGCTTCGCGACCCGGGGCACCGCGCTCTACGTCGATCTCATCCCCGACAAGGCGAACGCCCCCGTCTCCTTCGATTTCGGTCCGCTCGCCAATGTCCGCCTCGATCGCTCGAACCGGATCAAGGATCCCCGGGTCCGGGCGCTCGGCGAGCTCGACGTCGCCATCGAGCTCGGCGCCTGGGCGGGAGTCACCAAGAACGGCCTGCTCAATCCCTATGACAGCCTCGGCGCCCGAATCGCCTGGCAGAAGGACGTCACCGACACCCATGGCGGCTCGATCGTCACTCCGGCGATCGATTATTCCACCCCGCTCAGCACCCGGACCCTCGTCAGCCTCAGCCTCCAGGCCGAGCATGTCAGCGACGATTATGCCCGAACCTATTATTCGGTCACGCCGGCCGGTTCGGTGGCGAGCGGCCTCGCCGCCTACAACGCCGACGGCGGCTGGAAGAGCTGGCGGACGACTCTGTTCCTCGGCCAGTCGCTGACCGGTGATCTCAGGCATCCGAAGCTCTCCATGTTCGGCGGCGTCGGCTATTCCCACCTGCTCGGCGACATCGCCCGAAGCCCGATCGTCCGGGTCGCCGGCGACCGCGACCAATATTTCGCGACTGCCGGCCTGGCTTATACGTTTTGATCAATTCCTCCCCGAGATTTCTCGGGGAGGGGGACCATGCGAAGCATGGTGGAGGGGTTTTCTAAGACTGGGCAGAACCCCTCCACCGCGCTTCGCGCGGTCCCCCTCCCCCGGAAAGCCGGGGGAGGAATGAACAGCTAGTGACACCGCCGGAACCACCTGACATGATCGAGCGCTATAAGGGCAACAGCAAACGGAGCCCGCGATGAGAGGATTTGCCGGGCTCGCCGTGACGGGGACGATGTTGGTCCTCGCGTCGCCCGCGGCGGCGCTGGACCGATCGGCGGAGGGCGGCGAGGCGAAGAGCTTTGGAGCCGTTCCGGCGCACAGCCGCTCGCGCACCCTCGTTCCCCAAATCGTCGCGCTCGACTCGGCGGCGGTCCCGCCGGCGGAGGATTCTCTGGCGACGCGATTTCGAAGCCTTCCGGTCACGGAAAACATAGCCGTCGGAGTGGGTCTCTTCTCGGTCGTCGGAACGACGGAGAAGGAGCAGATGCGCCGCCGGCTCGATCCGGCCCGCGAGTTCCTGGGCACGTCGGGGACGCGAGTGGCCGCGGTGGGGATGAGCCTTAGGTTCTGACGAGCGGAGCAGAACCCGCCGTCGTCCGATCAAGCACGATCGTCACCCTGAACTTGTTTCAGAGTCCAGGTTTCCACCCGCTCGGCGGCTCGGCCCAGGATGCTGAAACAAGTTCAGCATGACGGCGTGAGGCTTCCCTATCTCGACTCCCGTACGCGGTTTCCGCTTTTCCGCTTCGCCCTCCTGCGCTAGGAACATGGCGTGAACGACAGTCCAGCCGAGGGGACTATCCGCAAGATCATCCATGTCGACATGGATGCCTTCTACGCGTCGGTCGAGCAGCGCGACAATCCGGAGCTGAGGGGCAAGCCGCTCGCCGTCGGCGGCGGGGTCCGCGGAGTCGTCGCGGCCGCCAGCTACGAGGCCCGCAAATGGGGGATCCGCTCCGCCATGCCGGCCGTCACCGCCCGGCGCCGCTGCCCTGAGCTGATCTTCGTCAAGCCGCGCTTCGACGCCTATCGCGCCGTCTCCCAGCAGATCAGGGCCATCTTTCTCGACTACACGCCGCACGTCGAGCCGCTGTCGCTCGACGAAGCCTATCTCGACGTCACCGAGGACTTGAAGGGCATCGGCGTGGCGACCCTGATCGCCGAGGAAATTCGCGCCCGCATCAAGGCCGAGACCGGGCTCACCGCTTCCGCCGGGGTCAGCTACAACAAGTTCATCGCCAAGCTCGCGTCCGACCAGAACAAGCCCGACGGCCTGTGCGTCGTCACCCCCGCCCGCGGCCCGGCCTTCGTCGAAGGGCTTCCGGTCAAGCGCTTCCACGGAGTCGGCCCCAAGACCGCCGAGAAGATGGCCCGGCTCGGGATCGAGACGGGCGCGGACCTGAAGTCGCGAAGCCTCGACTTCCTCGCCGCCCATTTCGGTTCGAGCGCCCGTTATTATCACGATCTCGCCCGCGGCATCTGCCACCGCCAGGTCAAGGCGGATCGGCCCTACAAGTCGGTCAGCGCCGAGGACACGTTCCTCACCGACCTCGTCGACGAGGAGGCATTGCTCGCCGAGCTCGACCGGATCGGCCGCCACGTCTGGCAGCGCATCCAGTCGAAGGGGCTTTCCGGGCGGACGGTCAATCTCAAGGTCAAATATGGCGACTTCCAGATCGTCACCCGGGCCCGCTCGCTCGATAGGGCGGTGAGCGGGGAGGCTGAGTTCCTGGCGATGGGCGCCCAGCTTCTGCGCGGCATCCTGCCGCCGGTGAAGAGCATCCGGCTCCTCGGCCTCGGGCTTTCGGGCCTGGGCGAGGAAGAGCGGCGACCGGCACGGCCGCTGGAGCTTGAGCTGCCCTTGGTTTAATCCGTCGTCCCGGCGAAAGCCGGGAACTCAGGACGGAAGCGCTCGGCGGGTCTTCCCGAGGCCCCGGCTTTCGCCGGCGTGACGGGCGTTACAGCCCCGTCGCCTCCAAAATCGCCGCATTGACCTTGTCCACGTCGAATTTCTCCCGGACGAGGCGCGAAGACGCCTCGCCCATCGACTGCGCCAGAGCGGGCTCTTCGACGAACCGGCGCATGGCGCGATACAGCGCGTCGGAATCCCGGACCGGGACCAGGAAGCCATTCTCGCCCTCGACGACGGTGCCTCTGCAGCCCGGAGCGTCGGTGGTGATCACGGCCCGGCCGACGGCCATCGCTTCGAGTACTGTTCGAGGCGTGCCTTCCCGATAGGAGGGAAGAACGTAGACGCTCGATCGGGCGATCGCCGGGCGGACGTCGGTCAGCTGGCCGAGATCCTCGACTCCGTCGGCGAGGATCGAATCGAGCTCGGCCCGGCTGATCGAATCGGGCGATTCGTCGAGCCAGCCGGCCAGCCTGATCCGAACCTGCGGAAACTCGGCCTTGATCCGGGCCGCGGCGGCGCCGAACTCCCGGATCCCTTTGTCGCGAAGGAAGCGGGCGATCATCAGGAACGAGAGCTCGTCTGGCACCGGCCGAGGCTCGAAATGGTCGAGGTCGACCCCGGAGCCGTTGACGATGAGGCTGGGCCTGGCGGCAGGAAGCAGCCTCAGCCGGCGGAAATCGCGGCGGTCGTCCTCGTTCTGGAAGATGACGAGCTGGGACGCCGCCAGAGCCCGCCGGTACAGGAACATGGCGACGAGGCGGATGGCGACCCGCTTCGGGTTGAGCCCGCCGAGGAACGGATAGCCCATGCCGGTGATCATGGCCGCGAAGAACGGCACCCGGGCGGCCCGGGCCGCCGCGGCGCCGAGCACGACCGGCTTGATCGTATAGGCGATCATCACGTCGGGCGCGAGGTCTCTGACCAGCGTCCGCAGCGCCCGGCCGCTCCGCCAGGTCTTGATCGGGTGGAGGCTGGTGCGGCCCAGGACGACGGGAACCGGACTCGCGCCCAGGGCGACCAGCTTCGCCGCGATGTCCGGATCGATGTCGGGCGCGGCCGCGAATATCTCGTGACCGCGCTCCGCCATCGCCGCGATCAGGCGGCCGCGGAAATTGATCAGCGAGGGCGCATAGGAGCCGAGCAGGAGCACCTTGCGCCGCCTTTGGCCCTCCGCCATCGGCTTGGGATTCATAACTTTTCCTCTTGCCCCGCTATTTGACGCCCCATACGGGTCGTGGCGAAGGAGTCCAGCAGGCCGGATTGGCGGCTGGAACGGCCTTTGCCGCCGCCGCCAAGCGGCCCCGCCCGCAGTGGCACGAGAGGATGCATATGCGCCAGCACTGGCTTCCGGAAGGCAAGCAGGCCGCCTTGTGCTTCTCGATCGACGACGTCCACCCGGCCCGCTCCACCGACCTCTACGAGGCCGGCGGCGATCTCGGCAAGGGCGCGCTCGGCCATGTTGAATGGCTGATCCGGCGCCATCCCAAGCTTCGCGTGACGCTGTTCACCACCGCCGACTGGCGCGAGATCAGGCCGACTTCGGCCTTGCCCTTTCTCGATTCCATCCCCGGAATCTCCCGCTACCGCTACAAGGCCCAGATCCGGCCCAAAGGCGAGATGGCGCTCGACCGCCATCCCGCCTTCGTCGACTATTTGCGCTCCCAGCGCGGTTTCGAGGTCGGCCTGCACGGCCTCCACCACATGCATCCCAAGCGGATCAGCCCCGTCGAATTCGTCGAGCAGGACCGCGACGAATGCCGGGCCGCGCTCGAGGACGCGATCGCCATCTTCCGCAAGGCCGGCCTGGCGTTCGCGCCGGGAATGACTCCGCCCGGCTGGAACGCTCCGCCGGCACTGCTCGACGCGATGGCCGATGTCGGCCTCCGCTTCGTCGCGTCGGCCCGCGACATCCTCACCCCCGTGGCCGCCGACGCTAAGGCGAACATGAGCGGCCTCAAGGGCGTCGACCTTTACCGGCCGGAGCGGATCCATGGCGGCCGCCTCGTCCACATCCCGGCCAACTTCCAGGCGACCAGCCCGATCGACCGCGCCTTTCAGATCGTCGAGGCCGGGGGGCTGCTGTCGATCAAGGGCCACATCATCAAGGATTGCTGCGGCCATATCGCGCTCGACGGAATCGACCCGCTCTACTGCAATTATCTCGATACCCTGCTCACCGCGTTGGAGGGGCGCTATGGCGATGCCCTGTGGTGGACCAGCATGGGCGAAATCGCCGAACGGGTCGGCGCCGAATCCGCCGTGGATGCCGGAGTCGCTGTTTGAGGATCGAGCCCGCGCCCCCCAGCTCGGACTCGCGCTATCTCAAGGCGCTTCAAAGCTGCTTCGGCGGCTGGGGAGGCGAGACCGAGTTCGACTGGTATTTCCGCCGCCCGTTCGCCGGGGCGGTCGCCGATCGCTTCGTGATCGTCGACGACGACGAATGGATTGCGGGCTCTGCGGTGAGCTGGCGCAAGCTTGCCGACGCCGGCGGGACCGAACGCCGGGTCGGGATCATGACCGGCTCCTGGACCCTGCCGGCGGCGCGCGGGCGAGGCTGCTTCGGCACCATCATCGATCATAGCCGCCAGCTGTGCGTGGAGCGTGGCGCCGACTGGCTGATCGCCTTCGTCACCCGGGACAATCCCAGCCGCCGCCAGCTCGAGCGGGCCGGGTCGCTGATGATCCCGACCGACTATCTGTGGAGCGAGGAAGGTGCGCCGGCGCCGGGCGACGGGCCTCTCCTGGTCGAGCCGTCGGCGGAGCGGATCGAGACTCTGTGGCGGAAGCACTCGGCGCTCGGCGAAGGCCGTGTTCGCTTCCTCTACGAAGATCCGCAGGCCTGGGCTGGCCAGCTGGTCGACCGCCCGCTTCCGACAGACCTCCTCCAAGTCGAGGGTCGCGGCGACGTGCTGGTCGAGCGGCACGCCGTGTTCGACCGGATCCTCGCGACGATCCCGTCCACGCCGGACGATCGGCTGGAGCTGGCGCGGGCCGTCTGGGCCCGAGCGCTTCGCGGAGGCCGCCGCTTCTTCGCCTTCACCAGCCGGGCCGAGGAAGCGGCCGGGTGGCGCGAAGCCCTGGATCTCGGCGGCACCCCCGGCTTCATCACTTTGCTTCCGGGCGCCTCTGCCGCGCCCGAGGCCGGGCTGCCCTGGTCGATCGAGAGCGGCGACCGGGTGTAGGGCCTCGTCCCCCGGCGCATGGCTAACCTGGGTTTGACTCGGCTCGGCGCGCCAAGGCCTCGTTTGGGTGCCTAATGCGCCCGGCACGCCGTCTCGGCCGGGAACGCCCCCGCTCCCGAACCATTGAGCCGCCGACCGCAACATACGGACAATCGAAGAGGAAGCAGCAAGCCGGATCTCGCGGATCCGGCCCGGGCGGAGGCGTGCGCCTTTGCCGGGCCGCAAGCCGCGGACGAAAGCAGCGGGGAAGTTCAACCGTGAGTAAGGAGTAAAAATATGTCGCGTACCGTAACCGCCATGTTCGACAGCAAGAGCCAGGCCGAGGCCGCCCGCGAGCGGCTCACCCAGTCCCGGATCGACGCGGACGACGTCCGCATCGTCGACCAGAGCCAGTCTTCGCCGTCCAGCGGCGAGGCCGGCGAAGGCCAGGGCCTGTGGTCGGCGATCAAGGCCGCCTTCATCCCGCCCGAGGACAGCCACAGCTATGAGGAAGGCATGCGCCGAGGTTCCTTTCTGCTCTGCGCCAGGGTCGACGAGGATTGCGCCGACGAGGCGATCCGGATCCTCGACCAGAGCGACAGCGTCGATATGGACGAGCGCGAGACCAGCTGGCGCGGCGAAGGCTGGAGCCCGTATCAGGGCAGCGGCGATTCCGCCGGCTTCCGGCAGCAGGAAACCGGCCGGACCGTCGAGGAGGAGCGGATCCCGATCGTCGAGGAGTCGCTCCGCGTCGGCAAGCGCGAGGTCGAGCGCGGCGGGGCGCGCGTTCGCTCCTACGTCACCGAGACTCCGGTCAGCGAGCAGGTCAATCTGCGCGAGGAGCATGTCAGCGTCGAGCGCCGGCCGGTCGACCGCGAGCTCTCCCAGTCCGAGCTTCAAGGCGACATGCTGCAGGGCCGCGAGATTGAGATGACCGAGACCGCCGAGGAGGCCGTCGTCGGCAAGGAGGCCCGGGTCCGCGAGGAGCTGGTCGTCCGCAAGACCGCCGAGGAGCGCACCGAGACGGTCGAGGATACGGTCCGCAACACCGAGGTCGAGGTCGACGAGGGCGGCGGCTCCGACCGGTCCGCCTTCGGAAGCTTCGGCGGCGCCCAGCGCCCGACCGAAGGAGAGACGCGAAGCGAAAGCTTCGAGGACAGCGACAAGAGCCGCTATTGAACCATCGGCAGCGCTAAATCGGAAAGGGCGGTCCTTCGGGGCCGCCCTTTTCACGTCCCGCCTCCGCCCACGTCATCCCGGCGCAAGCCGGGACCTCGGGGAGACCCGCCGCGACTCTTCCGGGTCGAGGTCCCGGCTTGCGCCGGGACGACGATGTGCCCCAATTCCTGCTTCCGCCCCGTCTCCGAAACGCCTATGCCTTGCCCATCCCCGGGGGACCGCGCGTAGGCGGTTGAGAGGCAGCCGAAATTGCTGCGACCCGTCGAACCTGATCCGGCTGACACCGGCGTAGGGAGGGAGCGCGGCGTCCCCGCTCTCCGTCCATTTTGGAGAGCGACTCATGCCCGATATTCCCGCCCGCACCGAGCTTAAGGTCACCACCGGCCCGATCCGCGGCAGCCGCAAGGTCCGCGTCGGCCCGCTCGGCGTGGCGATGCGCGAGATCCACCTCGAGCCGAGCTCGGGCGAGCCGCCGCTCCGGGTCTACGACTGCTCCGGCCCTTATACCGATCCGGCCGAGTCCATCGACATCATGCGCGGCCTCACCGAGCTCCGCCGCGACTGGATCCGCGGCCGCGGCGACGTCGAGGAGGTGCTCCAGCGCGAAGTCAGGCCCGAGGATAACGGCCAGCTCGGCCCCGACCGCTCCGGCGGGGTCCAGCCCTTTCCCAACGTCCGCAAGACGGTGCTGCGCGCGAAGCCGGGGGCGAACGTGTCGCAGATGCACTACGCCCGCAAAGGCATCATCACGCCCGAAATGGAATATGTCGCCGTCCGCGAAAACCTGGGTCGCGAATTCATTCGTGGACAAATACGCGACGGGCAGGATTTCGGAGCCTCCATCCCCGATTACGTCACCCCCGAATTCGTCCGCGACGAGGTCGCCCGGGGGCGCGCCATCATTCCCAACAACATCAACCACCCCGAGAGCGAGCCGATGGCGATCGGCCGCAACTTCCTCGTCAAGATCAACGCCAATATCGGCAATTCGGCCGTCGCCTCCGACGTCGCGGCCGAGGTCGACAAGATGGTCTGGTCGATCCGCTGGGGCGCCGACACCGTCATGGACCTCTCCACCGGCCGCAACATCCACGACACCCGCGAATGGATCATTCGCAATTCGCCCGTCCCGATCGGCACCGTCCCAATCTACCAGGCGCTGGAAAAGGTCGGCGGGGTGGCCGAGGATCTGACCTGGGAAATCTACCGCGACACCTTGATCGAGCAGGCCGAGCAGGGCGTCGACTATTTCACCATCCACGCCGGAGTCCGCCTCCCCTACATCCCGATGACGGCGAAGCGCGTCACCGGCATCGTCAGCCGCGGCGGCTCGATCATGGCGAAATGGTGCCTCTCCCACCACAAGGAGAGCTTCCTGTACACCCGCTTCGAGGAAATCTGCGAGATCATGAAGGCCTATGACATCGCCTTCAGCCTGGGCGACGGCCTCCGCCCCGGCTCGATCGCCGACGCCAACGACGAGGCCCAGTTCGCCGAGCTGGCGACTCTGGGCGAGCTCACCCAGATCGCCTGGAAGCACGACGTCCAGGTCATGATCGAAGGCCCGGGCCATGTGCCGATGCACAAGATCAAGGCCAATATGGACAAGCAGCTCGAAGCCTGCGGCGAGGCTCCCTTCTACACCCTGGGGCCGCTGACCACCGACATCGCGCCCGGCTACGACCACATCACCAGCGCGATCGGCGCGGCGATGATCGGCTGGTTTGGCACCGCCATGCTCTGCTACGTTACCCCCAAGGAACATCTCGGCCTCCCCGACCGCGACGACGTGAAGGTAGGGGTGGTCACCTACAAGCTCGCCGCCCACGCCGCCGATCTGGCCAAGGGCCACCCGGCCGCCAGGATGCGCGACGACGCTTTGTCGAGGGCGAGGTTCGAATTCCGCTGGCGCGACCAGTTCCACCTCAGCCTGGACCCGGACACCGCCGAGCAATATCACGACCAGACCTTGCCCGCGGAAGGCGCCAAGACGGCCCACTTCTGCTCGATGTGCGGCCCCAAATTCTGCTCGATGAAGATCACCCAGGAAGTTCGAGATTTCGCGGCGAAGCAGAATGCGAGCGCGGACACCTTCCTCGAAGCGGGAAATTCCTCCCCTGCCTTTGCAGGGGAGGGGGACCATGCGAACCATGGTGGAGGGGCTTCTTCGGTTGAAGCCGAAGCCGGCATGGCCGAAATGAGCGAGAAGTTCCGCGAGAAAGGCGGGGAGATCTACCTGCCGGCGGCGGAGTAAAGGTGCCCAAAGGCGGCTGCCTCTGCGGCGCCCTGCGCTATCGGGTAACGGGCGAAGCCGTCGCCGCGACCCTGTGCCACTGCGTCTCCTGCCGCCGAGCCACCGGCGGCGCCAGCGTCGGCTGGGCGGTGTTCGAGGAGGCGGACTTCACCCTCCTCCAGGGCGAAATCCGCGAATATTCCTCCTCCCCCGGCATATATTGGGGCTCCTGCCCCACCTGCGGAAGCCTCCTCACCTACCGCCGCGACTCACGGCCGGACCACCGGGACATCACCACGGCGACGCTCGACGATCCGGACGAATTCCCGCCGACGGTGGAGATATGGGTGGGGGAGAAGATCGGCTGGGAGACTCTCGACCCCGAACTGCCGCACAAGGAGCGCAGTTCGCTCAACGAATGAAGCCGACCGCCTCGCCAGCGCAGCGCCCTCGGCGCCTTTTTCAGCTAGGCTGAGCCGCTCCGCGCGTAAACAGTGACAGTATACATTTACCCGGTGCGCTGCCGTTCCGGGGCTCGGTAATTGTATACTGACGCTGTTTTCTGTTCGAGGACCTTTACGGCAATCTCGGATCTGGTGCAGTTCGCCGCCCGGCCCCGGTCATACCCCCTGCAAAACCGCTCCGTTCGCCTCCCCTCGCGCCAGGTCATCCACCGGCGCTCGACACAGCGTATTTCCGCTGCGCCCGCCGCGGTCCGGCTATCCGCTCCACGATCGTCGCACCGTGATCCCGGTCACGCAGCCCGGCGATCCGGGGTGCTAGATCGGTCTTAGGCACCAGGCAATCCGGGAAAGGAAACCCATCATGTCCGATCGCGATCCCAGCGAGCTTCGTGGCGAGCACGACTATCCGCCGGCCGAGGAGGCCGCCGTTCACGTGTACGGCAAGCGCATCGTCTGCGCGACCGAAGATCCGGGCCGCCCAAGGAACCGCAAACTCGCGATCAACGAGATCGTGGTCGGTTCTGGCAACGGCACGATCCCGTTGTGGGCAGCCGGAGTCACGCTCTACTGGCGGTTTCGCGAGCGGGCGTTCAGGGGCCTTGCCAATCCGGACGGGGTCAAGGACCGGATTCGGCTCCTGCTCCACAAGGCTCTGGATCTGTGGGGCGACGCCCGGCCCGTGGACTTCGCCGAGCGCGACAGCGGGTGGGATTTCGAGATCACGTTGCGCAACAGCGACGATTGCAACGCAGTGGGCTGCGTCTTGGCGAGCGCCTTCTTCCCGGACGGGGGCCAGCACCGGCTGACCATCTATCCCAAGATGCTCGAGCAGGAGGAGGAAGAGCAGATCGAGACCCTCGTCCACGAGCTTGGCCATGTCTTCGGGCTGCGTCACTTCTTCGCCCAGCTGAGCGAGACCCAGCTCCCCTCCGAGATCTTCGGCACCCACGTCGATTTCACGATCATGAACTATGGCGAGCCGAGCATCCTGACTGAGGCCGACCGATCCGACCTCATCAAGCTCTACCAGCTTGCGCGCAGCGGCCAGCTGACCGCGATCAACGGGACTCGAATCGTCCTGGTGAAGCCCTTCAGCACGCTCGGCGGCTAGCGCTGCGCTGGACCCGACACCGAGCCGAAAGGAGAGGGGAATATGTTCGAATCCTATGTCATCGGCGGGATCGCCTTGCTGTTTTCGATCCTCTGCTTCGTCCTGTTCTACAGGAATGCTACCCGCGAACCGGTGCCCGCCAAGGTCGTCGACGCCGCAGCGCTCCGCGCTGGTGCCCCCGGGTTCGATCCCAAGACGCTTGGAGACCTTGCCAAGGCTCTGGCCGACGCCTTTTCGAAGGTGGGGCCGGGCGCCCTCGCGCTGATCGGCGCCCTCCTTTTCCTTCTACTCGCCGGCGAGGCGTTGCAAGTCTACCACCTGACCGACGGCAAGGGAGGCGCGCCCCAGGCCGGCACCGATGGCAAGGGCCAGACCGCCGGTGCCGCCGAGTCGGCCGGTCCGGGTGCCGGCCATGGCGGCGGCGACGCCGGAAACCGCGCCCGGACGCAATGATTCGCTCTCGCCGCGGCACTTCGCAGGTCCGCCTTCGGACGCGATCGGAAGCCCGCCCCTCGGCGACGCGCTGCTCCGCCCAGCCCTTGAGCTTCTCCGGGATCGAGACGCTCATCTGTGCCATGCCGGCCGATTGACCGCCGGCCAAACATTGACCGCAACGCCTTTCATGCCCGACAACCGCACCGCCAGGAGGGTTCGCCGGAAGCCAAAAAACGGAGGCGGCCGTACCATGAGCGAGGTTCGGGGGAAGGCGATGAGATTCGTCTGCCGGCAAGGTAACATGCTCCATGGTCCAGCGGGTTTTTCTCACCCCAGAATATGTCGACGCGCTACATCCCCCGCCGGCGGGTGAGGCCTGGATTGCCGATGCAGCCGTCCGCGGTTTCGGCGTCCGTCTCTGGGCTGGAAAAGGCGGGGGAAATGCGGCTTATGCGATAAGGGTTCGGGACCGATCGGGCCGCATTGTCAGAGAAGCCTTCTCGATTTGGTCCGATCAGTCGTGGCGCGCCCGTGACAAAGCCTATGAGCTGATCAAGTCCGGCAATCTGGATCTCCCTCTCGGCGCCTTCCTGGAGGAAGCGCGCGAGTGGGCCAGGGACCGTCTCGCCACGCTACGTGGCCGACTGTCCAGGGCGGAGCGGAGATCGAAGCGCTATCAGCAGGCGTCCGATCTCGTGCGCTCATACACTCTTGAGAAAATGGCGGACAGCGCGTTTCGAAGGCTGGAGCGGACGGGGCGGAAGGAAGACTATCGCCTGCAGCTGATAAAGCTGTTCGATCAAGTGCCGAGAGCGCTGCAAAACACACTTATGATCGAACTGAACGTGAGGGAAATCGCCAACGCCGTTGCAGATCCGGCGCTTCCATTCGGCCAGTCGAGGGCGCTGCAGGCCTTCATCGGCCAGCTCTATAAGCGCGCGTATCGCTGGCACGCGCCAATAGGCCGACGGGGCGACGCCATTAGCCGACGGGTTTCGTATCTTCGTCGCAACCAAGGCGCACCCCACCCCACCATGGACGAAATTTCGCATGAGGAACTTCAGACACTTTTTCAGAAGCTCGAACGAGAGGAGGCGCATTGGAGGCAGGCACTCGCCATCCGGCTCTATTTCGAAACTGGTGCCAAGATGCGCCGTGTAATGCAGGCACGGCAGTCGCACATCATCGATGGAGTTTGGTATCCCTATCTGCCCGCGGAGCGGCGGTTGTGGTTCATGGGACGAGAGAGGCTCAACCCCGAGGCTCAACGGATCATCTCCCTCGCTTCGGATCGGCGGGTCGCTGAGGGACGTAGCTCCGACTATCTGTTTCCAAGCGCTGAGACCGATTACCGGCCTATCCGCTCGGTGTGGCGTTACTGGTCCAGGATTTGCGGCGAGAGCGGATGGAGCGAGTTGCCCCTCAGCCATGTGGTTTGGCGGTATCGGGAGCCGAACACGCCGAGCTATATTTATATGTGCTACCGCTTCTTCGACCCGTTGCAGCATAGCAGCTTAGACCCGGACGTTGTGTCCAAATTGTCTAACTTCAATCCAGAAAGCACCAACGCTTCGGCCGGTTAGGCTTGCGTCGAAAGCTTGGGCAAGATGTTCACGGTTCCGCCGACCGACAGAAGGTGCGAGGCGGAAATTAGTGATCCCGGTTCAGCCTTGTGTCCAAGATTGGGGACACTGCCCAAAATCGGCGCTGGAAAAGTGAGAATTGTCAGATGCTTGGTTGATAGACCACCTGCCTAAGCAAAATGTGTACGCTTGCTCGTTTCCGGTGTGAGATTAGGTCCCGCTCGGTGGCTGCATTGATAAGGGGAATGCCGAAAATGACGTTCGAACAGGTTTGCCTGCTGCTGGGACTGATGATTGCCGCGTCGACCCTCACCCTCAAGGTCGTGGAGGTCGCGCGGCGTAAGTAAGATGTGCTTACCGGTAAGAGCGTCTCGTCCACGCCCGTCACCCGTCCCGCAAGATCTTCTCCATCTTTTTCCCCCGGGCCAGCTCATCCACCAGCTTGTCGAGGTAGCGGATCTCCCGCATCAGCGGCTCCTCGACGTCCTCGACCCGGACTCCGCATACCGTGCCCGTGATCGACGCCCGCGCCGGGCTCATCCGCGGCGCCCGGGCGAAAAAGGTCTCGAAGTCCGTGCCCGCGTCCAGCTCGGCCGCCAGCGCCTCCGCACCGTAGCCGGTCAGCCAGGCGATGATCTCGTCGACTTCGGCCTTCGTCCGGTCCTTCTTCTCCGCCTTGGCGACATAGTGCGGGTAAACGCTCGCGAAGCGCGTCGTGTAGATGCGATGCCTGGTCATGGTCGTCTTCTCCGGGTCGATGGGGAGGAGGGACCGGCGCGCAGCGGAGCGGACCGATCGTCCGGTCGAGCGCGCCCGATCCGATAGGGCCCCTCCCGCACCGCCATTTCCACGCCCTTCCAGCTCAGCTGCACCAGCCCGTCGGCCACCATCCGGTCGATCTCGGCGTGGACGGCCGGCATCGCGCCGCGCCAGTCCGCCTCGCCGGCCGGCGCGGCCAGCGCTCGCGCCACCTCGCTCGGGCAGACGGTCGCGCCCTCCGCGCGCCGGGCGAGTAGGGCCAGCGTCGCCGCCCGGGCATCGCCGCCGCCTGGAGCGTCAGCGCCCATCTTTCGCCGGGATTCCCGCCTTGCGCCAGCCGACCAGGCACAGCGCCAGCATCGCGACATTGCCGACCGCGTCGAGAAGCCCGAGCCGGGTGAACACCGGGTCGACGAAGGTGAACCACCAGTCGAAGGCGAAGAAGGGCAGGAGCGCGATACCGTAGGCGAGGAAGGTCGCCCGGGTGAAGCGGCTGAACGCCGCGAACAGTCCGGAGATCATCGCCTGCGCTCCGAAGCAGCCGATCGCGAAAGGCAGGATCGGCGTTCCGGCGCGATATTGCGGAAGCAAGGTGAGCTCGATCACGCTTCGCGGCGCCGCCAGCGCCCAGCCGCCGAGGATGAAGAAGACCGAGGCCAGCGCCCACTGGATATGCCGAACCGTCATCGCGTCTTTCCTCTTCTCGGCCCGCCGATCCGGCCGAAGTCCCCGCACGACGGCGCCAAGGCGCGGCATCCAGCCGGTTTCTCGAGGCCGAGATGGCACGGCGAGAGATGCGGCGAGGTGAGAGGCCGGCTGGTGCCAAGATAGACGCCGAGGCACATTCCCGAACGATACACGAAAGCGATTTCGCGCGGAACGGCGAGTCTTCAGCGCCTAGGCTCGTCATTCAGGTCCCCGTCCACGGGATCTTCTCCATTCGCTTCCCCCCGGCAGCGCGTCGGCCAGCCTGTCGAGACAGCGCATTTCAGAAATTCGTGCAGTGTGACGGCGGTCACGCCGCACCCCATGCTTGCCGTCGTATCGTACAGAACCATCATAAGGGGGAGAATTACAATGTCGCTAAGATCATTGGGAGTGGTCCTATCAGTATTGCTTATCGCGGCGACTCAGAGCACGATGGCCGGTGCTGCGACAGTAAGCCGCAACCCGTCTACGGCAACAACGCCCAACGCGGCCGACTTTCCGGCAACTTACAACAACCATCCCTTTCAGGTCGGTTATTCGGCCAGTACGACGGTCGATTCCGGCGACAATCATATGTTTCGCGACACGATCCCGATCATCTGTGAAAAAGGGCAGCGCGTGGCGGGGGCCAGTTTGAGTTTCATGCTGGTGAAGATCAGGAACGGTGCCAATGCGGGCGATAACGACAGCCTGAACTTCTGGGTGAACGGGCAGAAGAAGTACGAACTCAACGTGGGCAAAGCCGCGACCCCCGGCATCCCGGCGATGATCTCCCTCGACCTGGGGGCGCTTCCGCCGATCAACCAGGGTCCCAACACCGTCACGGCCACTTATTCCAGCCTCCCGAACCTGTCGATGATCCCGGATATCCGGGCCAGTCAAAGATTGAGCATCGGAATTCAGGACGACACGGACATAAATTTCGCGACGGTGAACTACACCTGTGAGAAGGATCCCGACTTCGTTCCGGAACCGATACCGGCCGATCCATGCTGCCCGCCCTGGAATTCGACCAACCTGGCAAATTCCCTGCAATATGTCGGATCGGGACCGATCAGCGCTCCCTACACCTTGAAATTCACGCCGAGCCCGGGCCTGATCGCCGCCCTGCAGGGCTATTTAAACTATATCCATCTCACCAATTCTTCCCTGACCGATTTGCTGATCGAATTCCAGCTCTACGATCAGGGAGTCAGCGGCTTCCCCCCGGGGAACGGGACGGCGGTCGGTCCGGTCTCCGGGATGAAATTGACCGCCAACTCGACGAGCGTTCAACTCCACACGAACTACAATACGAACACGCCCGCGATATTCACCGGCGTCTCCACCCCGGGCACGAGCACGACGCCCTCATCCTATCCGATGCAGGTGGGACGGTGGTATCTGGTTCATACCGGCATGTGGACCGATAAGATCGCTTTCTTCGACAAGGCGAAGTGCGCGAACGTCGACGTCAAGATGCGGATCACCTTTATCAAAGTTTTGCATCAGGCCGCTCCGAAAGCCATGCTCGAGCTGATCGACCGCAGCGGGAAAACGAAAACCATTCCGCTGGATGGATCCGGCCTGTCTCTTGCGGTCCCATCGCCTTCAACTCGCTGAGGGCCGCCTCGAGGGAAGCCTAGAGAACCGCACCCCGCTCACCCGAAGCCGGGCGACATCGTCGCCCGGCTTCGGCTCCAGTTTCGGCAACATGTCCGCAAGGCGATTTGATAACGGTCCCGCAACGGTATAGCCTCGCCGTCCTGGCCTCGGGGGTATCCATCATGACTTCACGCAAGCTTCTTCAGATCGCCCTGATCGCGTTCGGCGCCACCTTCTGCCTCGTCTATCCGCTCGCCATATTCTGGCCGTCGGGCTGGGCCTGGCACCCGGGGCCGCCGGCGGATTCCGAATATTTCATGATGATCGTCGGGGTCTACGCAACCCTCGGCGTCTTCCTCATCCTCGCCGCGCGCGATCCGTTCGCCAACCGCTCGCTGATCCTCTTCACCATCTGGTCGAGTCTGGTCCACGCGGGGATCATGGCCGTTCAGGCGCTGGGGAACCCGGCGCAGCACGGCCATTTGGTCGGCGACGTCCCGGCCCTCGTCCTCGTCGCCGCCGTGCTCGGCGGGCTCCTCGCCGCCGAGAGAGGCCCGGTGGCGGCGGAGCGCGCGCCGGCCGCTTGACCGCTCGTGCGATCGGAACGGCTTGCGCCCTGTTCAGCGACATGTGTTTATGATATGTTCCACTCGCCAAGCGAATTTGGACAGGACGGATCGATGGGCGGGGCTCCACTTTACGGGCGGACGGGTGAAATCACCGGCGGTTTGGCAATAAGTTTTGTCCCGAAAGGCTTTCGCAAGCTGAGTTCACGAAAAAGCGCACGGACTCGATGAACTTCGTGAACTTTGCCTCCGCCGACGCGCGCGTGCGATCATGCTTTCCGGGCCAGATTCTCGGCGACGGCGGCTTGGATGAGCGCCTTCAGGGCCTCCCCGTCGATCTCGTCGCCCTCCTTGATGTCGATCGCGCGGCGCGCATTGCCGTCGAGGCTGGAGTTGAACAGCCCCGCCGGGTCCTCCAGCGCCGCGCCCTTCGCGAAGGTGAGCTTGACCTTGTCCCGATATGTCTCGCCGGTGCAGAGAAGGCCGCCCCGCTCCCAGACGGGAACGCCCGCCGGGTTGGTCGGCTTGCGCCACTTCACCCCCTCGACGATCTCCGGATCGGCCTCTCGGATCAGCGCCCGGACCCGGGCCAGGACCTCAACCCGCCAGTCGCCGAGCGCGGCGATCTTCGAATCGATCGCTTCGGAAGGAGTCTCGCCGCCCATCTTCGTCTCCCTGAAGTTTCACCGGCCCCGAGTCCCGCAAGCGCCTATTCGTCCGCGTCGCCGCCGAGCGCAAGGGCGGGCCACCCGGGACCGCTTGCCGCGGCCCGTCGCTTTGCCTACCCATCGGCAATGATCAGGATCACGGCGATGCTCGCACTTTCGCTCCTCGCCGCCCCCGCCGCCGGGGCGGCAGCCAGGGCCCCGGCGTCCTCCGCCGCGGCGCCGGCAAGGACCTCGACGAGCCTCGCCACCCTCTTTTCGGACGAGGATTACCCGGCTGCCGCGCTCCGCAACCATGAGCAGGGCGCGGTCGCCTTCAGCCTCTATATCGGTCCCGACGGCAATCCGATCGCCTGCTCGGTGACCGCCTCGAGCGGCTCGGCCCTGCTCGATTCCACGACCTGCAGGCTGCTGATGGAACGTGCGCGCTTTCAGCCCGCTCGGGATGCCAAGGGAAAGCCGACCACGGACTCCTACGCGGGACGGATCGTCTGGAGGCTGCCAAACGATGGCGCGCCCCCCGCTGTGCTGCTGTGGACATCCTGCGTCAGCGGCGAGGCTTCGAAGCTGGTTCTGGGCGATCTTCCTCCGGCAGAAGTCGCCAGGCGCGCCTTCGGCCCCTGCGCGGCGCTGGAGGCGCTCGCCGGGCGCGGGCCCGGGGCCGGCATGTCCATGCCGGAGCGCCGCGCCGCCTTGTCGCATCTGATCGAAGCCGATGTCCCTAAAATCCGCGAACAACTGAAAGCTTCGCCGGCGGCGCCAAAAGCGCCCTAGCGAGGGGGAGGATGACCGACATGCGCAACCTTGGACTTATCGCCGCCTCCGCGGCCTTGCTTGCCGGATGCGGCGGAAGCGGCCCGGGGCCCGCGCCGGGCAATGAAAGCGAGGCCGCGGCGGCTCCGGCAGCCGCCGGGGGCACGAGCGAGCCCCGGCGCTGGGACCTGCAGTCGAGCGGCGAGGGCGCCGCCCTGGTGCTGGCCGGGACGGACCGACCCGAGATCCGCCTCACCTGCACGGCCGGAGGAAAAAGCCTGCGGGTCAACGTCTCCGGCTTCAGGCCGGTCGGAAGCGAGGAGCGGCTTTCGTTTGGAAGCGGGGGCGCTTCCGCCGCTTTGGTCGCGGACAGCCGGGGCGATTCGAGGCTCGGGGGAGTCAGCGCGAGCGGAGCCGTGCCGGACGATCTGGCCGCCCTGATCGCCGGCCCGGTCTCCGCCACCTACGGCGCGCAGCGCAGCGGACCCCATGCCGCGATGCCCCGGGCGCTCGCCGAAGCCTTCGTCGCCGCCTGCCGGAAAGGCGCGGCTCCGCCCGCACCGCGCAAGGCCGGGGCGACGGCCTCGGCCAGCCCCTGCCTGACCCAGGACGGCAAGACGCTGAGCGTCGCCGCCGTCCGAGCCTTCGGAACCGAGCCGTTCTGGAATGCGCGCGTCGAGGGCCGCTGCGTCACTTATTCCCACCCGGAGGATCAGAAAGGCAGCCGGGTCTGGACCCGCTTCACGCCGGCCCCCGGCGGCGGGACCTGGGCGGGTTCGCTCGGCGGACGTTCCTTCGAGCTCAAGGTCCGGCCCAAGCGCGGCTGTTCCGACGGAATGTCCGACAAAAGCTATGCGTTGGCGGCCGATCTGGTCGTCGCCGGCGAGCGCCGAAGCGGCTGCGCGGAGCCGCTCTGAGCCCTAGCGACCGCGGCGGACTCCGGTAAAGCGCCGCTCGATCAGCCCGACGGCGACCAGGGTGCCGACCATCTTGCGGCCCTGCACCCGGCCGGTGACGGTGAAGGGAAGCGCCAGCCGGCTGCCCTCGAGCGTGAAGTTCGAGCCCGAGATCGAGCCGTTGGCGGTGGCCCCGCCCCGGTCGTAGACGGTCGCGAGGAGCTGGGAGCCGCGCTGCTCGACGGTCATCGAGCCTCTGCGGATTTCGCCGCGGCTGTTCCTCCACGTCAAATCCCAAGTCCCGCGGATCCTGGCGACCGCGGGGGCGGCCCGGGCCGATCCGGCGAAGGGAAGCGGAACGCCGCCGCTCCCCGCGACGCCGATAAAGGCGGCCAGCGCCAGGACGCCGGCCCGAACGGTCGATTTCATAACCTCTCCCAGATCAGGCGTCCGCCGTCTGCGCCAGCTTGAGCTCGCCCTCGTCATAACCGTCCCAATAATGGAGACGCTGCGCCGAGACCTTGATCAGGGTCAGGCCCGGAGTGTCGATTCCGTCCTTGAACCAGCGATCGAGGTCCTTGGTCCAATGCTCGGCGAAGCGGCCCCTGTCGCGGATCAGCCCGGCCCGGCCTTCGACCGTGAGGAAGAAGGGGCGCATTCCGAGCATTCCCGATTTGGCCTGGTAGGCGAGGCCGACCTGGGGATCGCCCTCGATGTCGGCGACGGTGCCGGTCTCGTCGCAGGTGAAGAAATAGCTGTCGCCGTCGAAGTCTACCTGGCGGTTATTGCTCATCGGCCGGGCGGCGACGGCGCCGCTTGCGGTCTTGGTGGACAGAATGGCGAAGTCGATGTCCTTCATCTTCTCGGCAAGGTCGGCGAGGCTCTTGTCGGCCATGGCGCAATCTCCTGATCGGGGTGTTCCGGACCAACCGACCGAGCGGCCAAAAGGTTCAGTGCGAAGGCTAGCGCGAGGCCCTGAGGATGCGGACCGGCTTCTCGATCATCTGTCCGCGCATCGGGCCCCGCCCGCCATCGGCGACGGTCGGCGCGGCGAGAATATAGCGGACCACGTCCAAGCCCCGCTCGACCCGGCCGAAGGCGGCAAAGCCCGGTGCTCCGGGCTTCGAATCCATGTCCGGCATGGCGCCGCCGACGATGATGAAGAAATCGCCCATCGCGCCCACCGGAGCGGCGCGCGCCATCGAGACGGTCCCGTCGACATGCTTCAGGCCCGTCGCGCTCGTCGGCTCGTGGGTAATGGGCGGGAAGGCGCGGCGGGCGCTGTGCCGGATTCCGCCCTGGACGAAGCCGCGGCCGGGCGCCCCCTTGGTCCTGGCCGCTCGGTAGAAGTAGGTTCCGTCGAACTTCTTCGCGTCGACGTAGCGGACGAAATTCGCCGCCGTCACCGGCGCGTGCTTGACGTCGAGCGCGATCAGGATCGGTCCCGCGTCGGTATCGAGGCGCACTCGAACCAGGTCGGGAAGGGGGGTGGAACGGGCATCCGGGGCAGGGCCCTCGACGTTCGCCGTCGCGGGATCGGCGGCCGGCGAGCCGCCGCATCCGGCGACGGCGAGAAGCAGCGGGGCGAGGATCGCAAGGGGATAGTTCATCGGGCCCGATTGTGGACTCCGCTCGCCCGCGACTCAATCGGTGAAAAATCGGGCCTTCGTCACGAGAAGGGCGCCCCGGCCGGTGGCGGGG
>JAXDPE010000025.1:0-9092 GCA_034668565.1 Sphingomonadales bacterium
CGAAAACACGGGTTCGATTCCCGTTGGGGTCACCAAGGTTCGAGGCGTCGAACGCGGGTCGCCGCTATTTCCGTGCCGATTTCCGGTTCAGGCTCGTCTTTTAACGACCAACCAGGCGGTTGCCGAGCCGCCGCCTCCTAATAGCTCAGCTTTGGATACCAGGTGTCGCCACGCCCCTCAGGCGTAAGGTCGAGGGCGCTCCATAGCGGCGAGAAGTCGGGACCGCCGCGCGGGTCCTTTCCCTCGTCGGCCATAGCGCCGGTCATCTCCGCCTTCCAGAACAGGCGGACCGCCGCGTCCTTGCCCGAGCCATCCTTCCTGAAAACCGCCATCACGGGCCATTCCGCGCCGCTTTCCGGATCGAGGCCGCCGAAATCGAGGGCATAATCGTCGCCGACGGTCTGAACGAAGTTGAGCGCGCGCCACCCCCTTTCCTCGGCAAAGGCAAGCTGTCGTTCCACGGTGGAGCGACCGAGGACCGCCAGCGCCACGCGCTGCGTCACATCGTCTGCATTGGCGTCGAGCGGACCGAGCAAATTGGTGCACATCGGACAGGGGCGATCCCGATCCGGACCGTACATCCAGAAATAGGTGATGAGCGTGTCATGGTCCCCGAACAGCTCGGCCAGGCCGACTTCGTCGCCATTCATGTCCTTGAATCGATAGTCCTTTTCGATCAGCGGGCCATCGGGAAGCGATCGCCGCTTCTCCGACACTCGGTCGATGTGCCGCTGCAGCTCGATTTCCTCCGCGAGCAGATCCTCGCGAATCCTGCCATAAGCGGCGCTCTCCCCTGCGATCGGCTTGCGAAACGCTGCAAGCTCCGTTGCTGTGACCTGCGTCATGAAATCATCTCCTCCCCCGTGCCAACGCACGACGCGAACTAAAGGGCCGGGCAGGGCTGGCAGGCCGCGTGCGGGGGCTGCCGCTTTGTCCGCCAGCTTCTCACGCTGCTTTAGGGGATCGAACCAACTCGCCATCGGTTCTTGGTCGTTCAATGGGTCCGCCGAAGCCGCTGCTTTTGCTGAGGATACCATCTCCCAAGGTTCAAAATGATTGAAGCCATACGCCGCCGCTACCTCGATTTGCTGGGATCGATCTACATCTACAACGAGCATCGCGGGTACACGGCGATCGACCGCGTGCTCGCGGCCGTCCGCTCGCGCTTTCCCCAGGACACGGCTTTCATCGCCGCGATCGAGAAGCACCGCGCCGATGAGCGGAAACATTACCTCATGTTCCGCCGCTGGTTCGAGGCGCAGGGCCGGATGCCGATACGGGTCGATCGCACCTGCGGTCATATCGACCGCTTCGTCGAGATCATGTTCGGCTCGACGATCGACGGCCTCGACACCGAGCAGGTGATTGCGAGCGAGGGAGGGTTTGAAAAGCTCTGCCGCGTCATTTCCCTGACCGAGCGGCGCGGGCACAAGCAGGTCGAGATCCTGCTCAAGCACCCGCTGGTCCGCGACGACCGCGCACTGATGAAGATTTTCAGGATCATCGAACGAGACGAGCCGAGCCATTGGGAGCCGTATGAGGCCTGGCTTCGTCAACACGGCAAGAGGGAGCCGCGGTGGTGGGAACGTGCCGTCGACACATTCATACATTCCGAGCTTCTGATCCTGAAGCTGCCGATCCTGTTCGTCACCCCGCGCCTGAAGCGCCGGACCGACTGGGCGGACGACCATGACCCGGCCGAGCGCCTTGCCTCTCCTGTCGGCCTCGCGGCTTAGTGCGATCAATGCAGAGCGGCTACGAGCGCCGACGGGCAATCGCCATGCTACTCTTGGCGGCCTTCTATGTGGTGGCCGGCTACTTTCACCTGACGACTCCGCGAACCTTCGTCCGCGTCACGCCCGCTTGGGTACCGTTTCCCGACGCCGTCATATTGGCAACGGGCCTGAGTGAGCTCGCTGGCGCATTGGCCTTGCTCATCCCGCGAACCCGCAAGCCCGCCGCCATTGCACTGTCGCTCTACGCCGTCTGTGTTTACCCGGCCAATATCGCGCACGCCGTGCAGGATCTATCGGGCCAGCATCACGGACTGGGTTGGCTGTATCACGCGCCGCGCCTCTTCGCTCAGCCGTTCATCGTCTGGTGGTCGCTTTACGCCGGGGGCGTTGTCGGCGGGCTTCGCATTCCGCCGAAGCCGGCCATTCCCGTTCCCGCTAGCGCGAAGGACTGCCTTTGACCTCGCCGTCCCACCGACAACTGGGCTTTGCCCTAACGCTTCTCCTGCTGGCCGGCTGTGCGACAGGCGCGTTCGATGTGCCGGACCAGGCCGGGCCGGCCTTCGACGCGGAGCGCTTTTTTGCGGGACGGCTCGAAGGGGTCGGCAGCCTGTCGATACTGCTGCAGCGTCCGCGCAAGATGCATGTCTCGACTAACGGCCGCCTCGCTGCGGATGGCACGCTGGTTCTCCGGCAGCATGTCGAGCAGGAGGGCAAGCCGGCGCGCGACCGGCAATGGACGATCCGATCCCTTGGGGGAGGCCGCTATGCCGGATCTCTGAGCGACGCATCGGGCCCTGTCAGCGGCGACTCGCGAGGCAACCGCCTGCACCTGACCTATCCCATGCGCGGCGGCCTGCGAGTCGATCAGTGGCTCACGCTCGCGCCGGATGGCCTGGAGGCGCGGAACCGAATGATCGTGCGCAAGCTCGGCGTGGTCGTTGCCCGCCTCGAGGAGACGATCCGAAAAGAATCGTGACGGTGCATGGGGCAGCGTCGGGGAAGCTACATATTTGCCGCTGCGGTAGAGGCGGACGACGGCCCAGACGCCCTGAACGAGCGTCGGCGCGTGCCGCTGCTTGGCTGGGCGGCGGAACGGGCCTCCGACCACCATCGCCCCATGGCCTCATCCAAAGCGGGCGGGGCGACTCGCTCTAGTCCGGAGCCAGGGTAGAAGGTCAGCTCTCCGAAAAGCGGCCGTCCATCGACCTCGTAGAAATCGGCGCGCACGAAATCGAACTCGGCTCCTAGAGTTTCCGCCGCCTCGATCATCTGCCCGAGCGACGCTGGACGCGTTGGATCATCGTCCGGGGTAAGCGGAGATACACGGCGCCAAGCCGTATCCAGAACCACCCACCGGTGTCGACTTGCCCGGGAGAGATGGACCTGGACGTACCGAACCCGGCCGCCGAACACGAAGAGCTTGTAATCGATGGGGAGCTCCAGATCGGATCCGATGTAGGGCTCCACCAGAAGCCCCGAAGGAATCTGGGTGTACAGCCATTCGTCCAGCCATAGACCGTAAGTTGTGCGCATCCACCGACGGGAATGGCGGCGCGCCCGCTTGTAATCGGCGGGGGTTCGGATAACCGCCACGTGCCCACAGCCGTGACGCGACTTCACAACGAACGGCAGGGGCCAGGCCGCTTCCGCTGGGAGGCGGCTTCCCCGCCAGAGAGTGGGCAGGACCCACCGCGCGCCCAGCGTCTCGGCGACGTGCGCCTTGACCGCGACTTTGTCCGCCAAGCGAGGATAGCGGGGATCGCGGTCTTCCAGCTTGCGTCGCTGGACCTGTTCCGTCAGCAGGCGGGGTCTCGCAAGGTTCGCAAGCCTACCGTGGCGCCACCAGAATGTCAGCTGGACGCGAAAGCGGGCCAGCCGGCCGGCGGCGACACCGCCTCCGGTGAATGCGGCGCTTCCATTATCGTAGCAGGGTGAAGGTGGGCTCCGCACGCCTGAAGATACGCCCAGGTTACCCGATAAGATGCAGTCGGCGAAAAAGCACCCGGATACAGCCGCACATTCCTGTGCTAGACGAGCCTTTCCGCCGGTCCGGCCATCTCCGAAAGACATGTATGGGCGCGATATCGCTAGACATTATTCCCGAGAACGAGGCGGATCGCATGGCCGCGGTGCGCCGCTATGAGATACTCGACACGCCGCCCGACGGCAGCTTCGACCGGGTGACGGCGCTTGCCGCGCGCCGGTTCGGCGCGCCGATTTCGATCATCAGTATCGTCGACCACGACCGCATCTGGTTCAAATCCCATCATGGCCTGGATGTGCAGCAGATCGGACGCGATCCCGGGTTGTGCGCATCGGCGATCCTGTCCTCCGACGCGCATGTCCTGGTCGACGCGAGCACCGATGTCAGGTCCTTGGCGAACCCTCTGGTCGCAGGCGACTTCGGCCTGCGTTTTTACGCCGGCGTCCCTCTCGAAACATCCGACGGCTTCAATCTCGGCACATTGTGCGTGATCGACAAAATGCCTCGTCCGGTGGACCAGGCCCAGATCGACGATCTGAAGGACCTGGCGTCCCTGGTCGTCGACCAACTGGAGCTTCGGCTGGCGGCGCGTCAGGCGCTCGAGAAGGCCGAGCTGATGGCGCGGGAGATCGACCATCGCGTGATGAACAGCCTGCAGTTCGTGTCCGGCCTCCTGACAATGCAGAGCCGCTCGACGGGCGCGGCCGAAGCCTCGGCCCAGTTGCGGGAAGCGGCGACTCGGGTGGCGGCGGTGGCTCGAGTCCATCGCAATTTTTATTCCAGCGACACCGACGAAGTCTCCTGCCTCACGTTCTTGAGCCGTCTCTGCGCCGACCTGTCGGAGATTTGCGGGGTCGAAGTGGAGGTGACCGGCGATGAGGGCAGCGTCCCCACGACCTGGATCCAGTCGATCGGGCTCCTCACCAATGAGCTGGTGACCAACGCGGCCAAGCACGGAGCCGGCAAGGTGGCCGTCATCTACAGGGCCGAGGGCGGCGCCCGCGAGCTGTCGGTCTGCGACGAAGGTGAAGGCGTGCCCGAGAATTTCGATCCCGGCGCGACCCCGGGCCTCGGCATGAAGGTGATCGCCCTTCTGGCCAAGCAGCTCGGCGGAAAAGTGGCCGTCAGTGAGAATCCGACCGGCGGCGCGTGCTTCCAAGTCGCCTTCGGAAACGCGGCAAGTCACTGAATGCGGGCGGCCTGAGGCCGCCTGAAACGCCCTCTCGAACCGCACCCAGCCCGTCATGGCCGGTGCCGGCGATCTCCAGCGACCTCGCATGTAAAGGCACCTTGACAACGTCGATCGATGCTGTAAAGCGTCCTTTACTCACTGAGAAGGACGCTTTACATGCTGAAGAACCCGGCGATCCGCCGCTACAATAAGAGGGTGATCTGGCTCTCGGCTTTTTATGCGCTGTTCCTGTTCGGCGCGGTCTACGCGTTCAAGCACGATCTGCTCAGCGGCTTGCCGGCTTATGCGGCGGCGATCCTGCCGGCGCTGCCGATCGTCGGAATCTTCGCCGCCATCGGCCTGTATCTGGCCGAGGAGCAGGATGAATATGTGCGGATGCTGATGGTCCGCCAGAGCTTGTGGGCGAGCGGCTTCGCCCTCAGCCTGGCGACGATCTGGGGCTTCCTCGAAAGCTTCGGGCTCGTCGGCCATGTCGAGCCTTTTTATGTCGCGGTGCTCTGGTTCGGCGGCCTCGGGCTTGGCGCGTGCATCAACAAGCTGACCGTCGCGAGGGGGTCGTGAACAACCGATTGAAGGCGCTCCGGGCGGAGCGCGACTGGAGCCAAAGCGACCTCGCCGATCGACTCCGGGTGTCGCGCCAGAGCATCAACGCCATCGAGACCGGGCGCTACGATCCGTCGCTCCCGCTCGCCTTCCGGATCGCGGAGCTGTTCGGCCTGGCGATCGAGGACATCTTCGCCAGCCCTTCCAAGGAAATCTGAATCCGGCGCTTCGAAAGCACGGACCGGGACGGCCGCTCCGCCCCTTGTCTAGCTCTGCCAGCCGCCTCCCAGCGCCAGGAAAACCGAGATCAGGTCGGTCGACAGCTGGGCTTCGGACTGGGCGAGCAGCGCTTCGGTCTGCGAGAGGGTACGTTCGGCCTCGAGGACGATCTGGAAGCTTTCGCGACCGGCGCGGTAGCGAAGGCGCGCCACCCGAGCCGCCTCCAGGCTGTTGGCGCGCGCACGGCGGAGGATGGCGACCCGATCGAGCTCGTTGGCGTAGCGGGCGAGGGCGGTTTCGGTCTCCTGGAGCGCTCCGAGCCAGGTTCCGTCGAAGCGGGCGAGCGCCGCCTGGGCTCCGGCCTGTGCCTGGGCGATCCGGCTCCGCGCCACGGCCCGGTTCGGGAAGGTCCAGCTGATCAGGGGCCCCAGGCCGAAGCGGAGGCCCGAGCCCGAGGCGAGGCCGCCGATCGAACTGGCGGTCGAGCCCAGCGACAGGCCGAGGCGGATGTCCGGATAGAGCTCGGCCGTGGCGACTCCGATCCGGGCGGTGGCCGCGGCGAGCTCGCGTTCGGAGCGGCGGATGTCCGGCCGCCGGGCGAGGAGCGACGCGCCGTTGCCGACGGGGATGGGTTGCGAGAGGACCGGAGGGGTGCTGCACTGGGCGACGATCGGCGGGAAATCCGCGGGCGGGCGTCCGGTCAGGACGGCCAGCCGGTAGAGCGCGGCTCGGCGCTCGCCTTCCAGGGTCGGCACTTGCGCCCGGACCTGCTCCATCAGCGAACCGGCCTGGCCGGTGTCGAGGGCGGTGCCGCGCCCGCCGGCGACGAGCCGGCGGGTGAGGTCGAACGTCTGCTCCTGGATCCGGACGCTCTCGCGCGCGACTTCGAGCTGGCGGCCGAAATTGCAGGCGTCCGAATAAGCCCGGGCGGTTTCGGCGGCGACGGTGATCCGGCTGAGGTCGAAGGCGGCCTGGACCGCTTCGACATCCGCCCGGCCCGCTTCGGTGGCCCGGCGGATCCGGCCGAACAGATCGAGCTGGTAGCCGACGTCGAGCCCGACGTCGAAATTGGTGTCCGCGCCGCCGGGACCGGGCTGGTCGGCGTAGGTCGCGCCGCCGGAAAGGCCGGTGGTCGGAAGCCGGCCCGCCCGGGTCTCGCGAAGGACGGCGCGGGCCTGGGCGAGATTGGCCGCGGCGACCCGAAGGTCGGTGTTGGCGGCGAGCGCCTGCTCGATCAGGCCGTCGAGGACCGGGTCCCGGAACAGGCTCCACCAGCGGCCGGGAGGCTCGTCGCCGGTGAAGGCCGGCGAGGCCGATTCGACGAAGGGCGTCAAAGCGGGCGCGTTCGGAGCCGGAGTCTTGTAGTCGGGCCCGACGGTCGTGCAGGCGGCGAGCGCAAGGGCCGAGGCGGCGGCGAGGAGCAGGCGGTACATCAGCTGGATCCGTCGGTCGGGAAGGGGTCGCGGGCGGCGGCGCCGAAGGCGGTCGGGTAGACCGTTTCCTTGGCGCGCCTCTTGGGCAGGAAGCGGCCGAGGCTTCGGCTTACCACGTAGAAGATCGGGGTGAAGATGAGGCCGAAGATGGTCACTCCGACCATCCCGAAGCTCACCGCCGTGCCCAGCGCCTGCCGCATCTCCGCGCCCGGCCCGACCGCGATGGCGAGCGGGATCACTCCGAAGATGAAGGCGAAGCTCGTCATCAGGATCGGGCGGAGGCGGGAGCGGGCCGCGGTGACGGCGGCCTCGATCGGGCTCATCCCCTGCTGCTCCTCCGCCTGCTTGGCGAATTCGACGATCAGGATGGCGTTCTTGGCGGCGAGCGCCACCAGGACGACGAGCCCGACCTGGGTGAGGATATTGTTGTCCTGCCCGCGCAGGGCGACCCCGACGAGCGCGGCGAGGATGCACATCGGCACGATCAGGATCACCGCCATCGGCAGGGTCAGGGCCTCATATTGGGCGGCGAGGACGAGGAATACGAACAGGACGGCGAGGAGGAAGATGAGCGCCGAGCTGCTCCCCGCGGCTTTTTCCTGGAAGGCGAGGCCGGTCCATTCGTAGCTGAAGCCGGCCGGCAGGTTCTTCGCGGCCAGCCCCTCCATCGCTCCCAGCGCCGCGCCCGACGACACCCCGGGCGCCGCCGCGCCCTGGAGCTCGACCGCGGGGAAGAGATTGTAGCGGACCACCCGGGAGGGGCCGCTGTCGTTGCGCAAGGTCGCGATCGAGGCGAGCGGAACCATCGCTCCGCTCGACGAGCGGACCTGGAGTCGGCCGATGTCGGAGAGGTCGTCGCGCGCCGCCGGCTCGGCCTGGGCGGTCACCCGGAAGGTCCGTCCGAACAGGTTGAAATCGTTGACGTAGGTCGAGCCCATATAGGTCCCGAGCGCCTCGTAGACCTGCGAGGGCTGGACTCCGAGCAGCTGCGCCCGGTCGCGGTCGACATCGGCCTCGATCCGCGGCGAGCCGGTGTTGAACAAAGAGAAGACCTGGGCGACCTTGGGCTCCTGGGCGGCGGCGCCCATCATCCCGAAGGTCAGCCCCTCGAGCGCCTTGTAGCCGGCGCCGGAGCGGTCCTGGATCATCATCGTGAAGCCGTTGCCGGTGCCGAGACCCGGAACCGCGGGAGGCGCGATGAAGAAGACGTTGGCGCCCTGGATCGCTCCGGCGACCTTGCCGGTGAGCGCCTGCGACAAAGCCAAAGCGGACTGGCCGTCTCCCTTGCGCTTCGACCAGTCGGCGAGGCGAAGGAACATCGTTCCGGAATTGGAGGCCTGGGAGAAGCTGGCGCCGTCGAGGCCCGCGAAGGTCGCGCCGTCGATCACTCCGGGCGTGTCCTTCGACAGGTTGAAGACCTGGTTCAATACCGCGCTGGTCCGCTCCAGCGACGATCCCGGCGGGAGCTGGACGACTCCGATCAGGATGCCCTGGTCCTGCTCCGGGATGAAGCCGGTGGGCGTTGCGATCAGCCGCCAGCCGGTCAGTGCGAGGAGGAGGGCGTAGATGACCAGCATGATCGTCGACTTGCGCACCAGCCGGCCGGTCGTGCGGCCGTAGCGGTCCGAAAGCCAGTCGAAGCCGGCGTTGAACTTCGCCGCGCCCGTGCGCAGCAGCCGCATCGGCCGCGAGCCGCCTCGGACCTCATGGTCGACGTGCGGCTTCAGGAGCAAGGCGGCGAGCGCGGGCGACAGGGTGAGCGACAGGATCAGCGAAATGAGGGCGGCCGAGGCGATGGTCACCGCGAACTGGCGGTAGAAGATGCCCGGAATGCCGGCGACGAAGGCGGTCGGGATGAAGACGGCGGTCAGCACGAGGCCGATCGCGATCAGGGCGCCGGAAACCTCGCGCATCGTCCGGTGGGCGGCCTCGCGCGGGGTGAGGCCTTCGCGGATATGCTTCTCCACCGCCTCGACGACGACGAT
>JAXDPE010000026.1:0-17970 GCA_034668565.1 Sphingomonadales bacterium
ACAAGATGGCGCAGGGGGAGAATTGGTATGACGGGACCCCGATCAACCCCTACCCGCTGCTGGTGAAGAGGTGAGGGAGTCTCCCTAATTCCTCCCCCGGATTTCCGGGGGAGGGGGACCGCGCGAAGCGCGGTGGAGGGTTCTTCGGCTCTGAAATAACCCCTCCACCATGCTTCGCATGGTCCCCCTCCCCGGCAAATGCCGGGGAGGAATTTGGTGACGCACAAGCTATAGCGGCCCCGACTCATCCCGAGGGGAACCACCATGCGCGACTATCTCGATTTCTACATCGGCGGCGAATGGGTGAAGCCCGTCGAGCCCCGGACCCTCGACGTCGTCAACCCGGCCGACGAGAGCGTCGCCGGCCGGATCAGCCTCGGCGGGCCCGAGGACGTCGACCGTGCCGTCGCCGCCGCCAAGGCCGCCTTCCCGGCTTATTCCGAGACCAGCCGCAAGCAGCGGCTCGAACTGCTCCAGTCGATCGCCGCCGAATATCAGAAACGCTATGCCGAGATCGCCGAGGCGATCACCGAGGAGATGGGCGCTCCCGCCGCGCTCGCCCAGCGCGCCCAGGCGGCGGTCGGGATCGGCCACCTCCAGGCCGCGATCGGCGTGCTCAAGGATTATGAGTTCGAATCGAAGCGCGGCTCCACCCTGATCAAGCGCGAGCCGATCGGGGTCTGCGGCTTCATCACGCCCTGGAACTGGCCGATCAACCAGATCGCGACCAAGGTCTTCCCGGCGCTCGCCACCGGCTGCACGATGGTTCTGAAGCCGTCCGAGGTCGCGCCTTTCTCGGGCTATATCTTCGCCCAGGTCCTCCACGCCGCCGGAGTCCCGGCCGGGGTCTTCAACCTCGTCAACGGCGACGGGCCGGGTGTCGGCGCCGCCATCGCCGCCCATCGCGACGTCGACATGGTGTCCTTCACCGGCTCGACCCGAGCCGGAATCGCCGTCGCCAAGGCCGCGGCCGACACGGTCAAGCGCGTCCATCAGGAGCTTGGCGGCAAGTCGCCTTTCCTGGTCCTGGAGGATGCCGACGTCGGCAAGGCGGTGACCGCGGCGATGCGCCACATGCTGACCAATTCGGGCCAGTCCTGCAACGCGCCGACCCGCCTGCTCGTCCCCAAAGCGCGAATGGAGGAGGCCAAGGCCGCCGCCCGGGCCGTCGCCGAAAAGACCAGCGTCGGCGATCCCAAAGGCGAGTCCCATCTCGGGCCGGTGGTCTCGGACGTCCAGTGGACCAAGATCCAGGGCCTGATCGAGCGCGGCGTGTCCGAAGGCGCGTCGCTGATCTGCGGCGGCCCCGGCAAGCCCGACGGGCTGGACAAGGGCTATTACGTCCGTCCCACCGTGTTCGGCGACGTCGACAACAATATGGCCATCGCCCGCGAGGAGATATTCGGGCCGGTCATGTCGATCATCGGCTACGAGGACGAGGAGCAGGCGGTCGAGATCGCCAACGACACGCCCTACGGCCTCGCCGCGTACGTCCATTCGTCGGACACCGACCACGCCCGCAAGGTCGCGGCGCGGCTTCGGGCCGGGCAGGTCAACATCAACGGCGCCGAGCTCGACTTCATGGCTCCGTTCGGCGGCTACAAGCAGTCCGGCAACGGCCGCGAATGGGGCGACCATGCCTTCGAGGAGTTCCTCGAGACCAAGGCCATCCTCGGCCACGCCTGATGGAGATCGAGCTCATCGCGGAGGGGCTCGACTTTCCCGAAGGCCCGGTGGCGATGGCGGACGGCTCCGTCATCGTCGCGGAGATCAAGGGGAGGCGGATCACCCGCGTACTTGCCGACGGGACGAAGGAGACGCTCGTCGAAACCGGCGGCGGCCCCAACGGCCTCGCCATCGGGCCGGACGGCACGCTCTGGATCGCCGACAATGGCGGGGCCTTTTCCTGGCACGACCAGATGGGACTCACCATTCCGGGCCCGACTCCGCCCGAGCATGAAGGCGGCTCGATCCGGCGTTTCGACTTCAGCTCGGGACGGATCGAGACCGTCTACGAGAGCATTGAAGGCCGCCCGCTGATCGGCCCCAACGACCTCGTCTTCGATTCGGACGGCGGCCTCTGGTTCACCGACCATGGCTGCACGACCGCCGATGGGCGCCGCTACGGAGCCCTTTGTTACGCCGACGCGGGCGGCAAGGCCTCCCGCCAGCGCGACGGCCTGCTCGCCCCGAACGGAGTAGGTCTCTCTCCGGACGGGTCGATCGTCTATGTCGCCGATACCTGGCTCCAGCGCCTGTGGGCGTTCGACGTTGAGACGCCGGGCCTGCTCGCGCCGCCGGGCCTTGCCCCCGGCCGGGTGGTCGCCAATCTGCCCGATTATCAATTGCTCGACAGCCTCGCAGTCGAGGACGACGGCCGGGTCTGCGTCGCCACCCTCGTCAACGGCGGTGTCACCGCGATCGAGCCCGACGGGAGCGCGGAGCATTTCCCCTTTCCGGATCCGGTCTGCACAAACATCTGCTTCGGCGGCGCCGACATGCGCGACGCCTGGATCACCGCGTCGGGAACGGGCCGGCTCTATAAGGCGAGGTGGCCGAGGCCGGGTCTGAAGCTCGCCTTCAACGCCTGACGTCATCCCGGCGAAAGCCGGGACCTCAGCGAGAACTTGCGCCGAGCCCTTCACCCGAGGAGGTCCCGGCTTCCGCCGGGATGACGGAGGCGGCCCACCGCGCCCGGATCATCTCGCTGGTCTCGCGCGATCCGTCGTGGCTCCAGCCCGGCTCGCGGACGAGATAGGCGAGCTTGGCCTTGAGGCCGGGGGCTCGCCGGGCGTCGCGCGCCATCTCCACCCATTCGTGAAGGGCCGCCCAGAACAGATTGTAGGAGCCGAGCGGCTTCACCGTTCCATAGCGCGGCGGATCGTCGCCGCGTTCCGCCTCGAAGCTTCCGAACATCCTGTCCCAGACGATGAACACCCCCGCATAATTGCGGTCGAGATAGCGCGGGTTGACGGCGTGGTGAACCCGGTGGTGCGCGGGCGTGTTCATCACCGCCTCGAACCAGCGCGGCATCCGGCGAATCGTCTCGGTGTGGATCCAATATTGGTAGACCAAATTCACCCCGACGCAGAAGAACACCATCGGCGGCGGGAAGCCGATCAGGAAGAGCGGCAGCCGGAACAGGAAATTGAGGCTGAGGAAGCCGGTCCAGGTCTGCCTCAGCGCCGTCGACAGATTGTAGCGCTCGCTGGTGTGATGGACGACATGGCTCGCCCAGAACCAGCGCACCCGGTGGGCCGAGCGGTGAAAGGCGTAATAAGCCAGGTCGTCGAGCAGGAAGCACAAGGCGAAGGCCCACCAGGCATAGCCGATCTCGACCAGGTGGAATCGGTAGACCCAGAGCGAGATCGCCACCGTCAGCCCGGCGGAAAGCAGGCCCGCGAGGAGGCTTCCGAAGCCGAGGCCGAGCGAGGTCAAGGTATCCTTGCCCTCGTGAAGCCGGCTTTGGCGCCGTCGGGCTACCCACAGCTCCAGGAGGAGCAGGGCGATGAAGCCGGGGATCGACCAGTAAACGGGGTTGGGTAGATCGGGCACGGGGGAATGCTACTCCATCCCGTCATTCCGGCGAAGGCCGGAATCCATGAACACCGTGGTTCCAGGTTCCGGCCGACCGTGTTCATGGATCCCGGTCTTCGGCTTCGCCGAAGTTTATCCTGAGCGCCGCCGCAGGCGGCGTCGAAGGGCCGGGATGACGGGGCTCTAGCCCAACGGCCAAAGCCGTGCGAAGGGGAGGGGAAGATGAGCGATCTCGAATCCATCCCGGCCATCATCGACCAGCTTTGCGAGATGTTCGACGAATCGGTGGCGGCCCTGCGCGGGGCGCTGGCCCGCTATCTGCTTCGCGGCGAGCGGCCCGACGCCGAGGCCCGGGCCGGGGGACTGTTCGCCTATCCCGAGCTGCGCATCGACTACAGCTTCGACCAGCCGCCCGCCTTTCCGCCGCGCGCCTTCGGGCGGCTCAACCAGCCCGGCCGCTACGCGATCAGCGTCGCCCGGCCGCGCCATTTCCGCAAATATCTGACGGAGCAGCTCGAATATCTGGTCCGCGACTATAAGGTGGACATTGCCGTGGGGCCCTCGGCCAGCGAGATCCCCTATCCCTACGTTCTGGACGGGACGGACGATCTGCGTCTCGACGGCGCCCACGCCGCCGATCTCAGCCGCTGGTTCCCGGCGACCGAGCTCTCCCATATCGGCGACGAGGTTGCCGACGGCACCTGGGATTACAGCCGCCACTCCGACCGCCCGCTTGCACTGTTCGACGGGCCCAGGGTCGATTTCAGCCTCGCCCGGCTTCGTCACTACACCGGCACTCCGGTCGAGCACACCCAGCGCTATCTGCTGTTCACCAACTACGTCCGCTACGTCGACGAGTTCGTCCGCTGGGCGGTCGAGGAGCTGAGGCGCGAGGACAGCCCCTACGAGGCGCTGTCGGCGCCGGGCGGAGTGCTGGTGACCAAGGATACGGCGGATCCGGTCGCGGAGGTCGCCGCCGGCAGCTGGCGCAAGGTGCAGATGCCGGCCTACCATCTGATCGCGGCCAATGGCGGCGGGATCACGCTCGTCAACATCGGGGTCGGCCCCTCCAACGCCAAGACGATCTGCGACCATCTCGCCGTCCTCCGCCCCGAAGTGTGGCTGATGATCGGCCATTGCGGCGGGCTGAGGCCGAGCCAGACGATCGGCGACTATGTCCTCGCCCACGCTTATCTGCGCGACGACCATGTCCTCGATTCCAACCTGCCGGTGGAGATCCCGATCCCGCCGATCGCGGAGATCCAGCAGGCCCTGTACGATGCCGCCGCCGAGGTGACCGGCGAGGCGCCGCAGGATCTGAAGCGGCGCCTTCGCACAGGCACCGTCGTCACCACCGACGACCGCAATTGGGAGCTCCAGATCCAGTCCTCGGCGCTTCGCTTCAACCAGTCGCGCGCCGTCGCCATCGACATGGAATCGGCCACCGTCGCCGCCCAGGGCTATCGCTTCCGGGTCCCCTACGGCACCCTGCTCTGCGTCTCCGACAAGCCGCTGCACGGCGAGATCAAGCTGCCCGGCCAGGCCAACGCCTTTTACGAGCGGGCGATCAGCCAGCATCTTAGGATCGGGATCGAGACCCTCCGGATCCTCAAGGACCGGGGCGGGAGCCTGCACAGCCGCAAGCTCAGAAGCTTCGACGAGCCGCCTTTCAGATAGCGTCATTGCGAGCGAAGCGAAGCAATCCAGTGCGGCGCCCCCGCCGGCTGGATTGCCGCGTCGCTTCGCTGCTCGCAATGACGGATGGGTTTTAAGGCTTCGGAGTGATGTCCCTGATCCGGTCCATGGCCGGCGGGGTCAGCGGGCTCGACTGCGCGACCCAGGCTTCCAGAGCGTCGAGGTCGAGCGGCCCTCCGGAAGCATCGATGCCCTCCTTGAAGGCGGTAAAATTGTCGCCGCCGGTCGCCAGGAAGCTGTTCATCGCGACCCGGTAGACGGCGCCGTCCTCGATCGGCCGGCCGTCGACCATGAGGTCGAGGATCCGCTGCCCAGCCGGCTTCGACAGATCGTAGGCATAATGGAGATTGGCGGAGGGGAGCAGCATGTTCGGCGACTCCAGGGTGTTCGAGCCGCTGTCGAACTGCTGCTCGAGCAAAGCCCGGATCTGGCGGCCGGTGAGGCCCTTCACGGCCAGGGTGTTGCCGAACGGCTGGATCGCGAACAGCTGGCCGTAGCTGACGCTTCCGCCCGCCCCGGGCTGCAGGTCGGCGCGGACTCCATATTCGTTGGTGAAGGCGATTTGGGCGCCCGAGGACCGGGTCGCGGCGAGCTGGGCGTCGGCGATGATGTCGCCGAGCACCATCTCGCGGGCCGGCGACTTGGTTTTCAGGGCAGGGGCGGTGACCCGGCCGACCACCCGGTTGGCGAGGGGCCCGGCCCGGTCGGCATAGCGCCGGACCACCGCGGCGACGGCGGCGTCGGGCTCGTAGCGGGGGAAACGGTCGCTGAGCGCGACATTGCCATAGGCCTCGCTCTGCACGATCAGATTGTCGGCCCGCTTCGCGACCACCCTGCCGGCCGCCGGATCGATGCTGAGCCCGATGTCGGTGACGAGGGTGCCGTATTTGCCGGCGCTGGTGACGAGGAATGGCCGGGTCGGGTCGATCCGGCCATAGTCGCAGATATAGGCATTGTGGGTGTGGCCGGAGACGACGAGGTCGACCGCGGGATCGAGCCTGGCGAGGATGGGAAGCAGGTCGCCGTCGATCCCGCCGCAATCCTTGTCGTCATAGCCGACCTTGGTCGACAGGCCCTGGTGGATCAGGACGACGATCGCGTCGGCGCCCTCGGCGCGAAGCTTGGGAACGAGCGCATTGATCGTGTCGGCCTCGTCGGCGAAGGTGAGCCCGGCGATCCCGGCGGGGGTGACGAGGGTCGCGGTCCCCTTCAGCGTCAGCCCGATGAAGCCGACCCGGACCCGGCCCCGACCGCTGCCGAAGCTTCGGAAGCCGTAGGCCGGGAAAAGCGTCGAGCCGTCCTCGGTCCGCACGTTCGCCGCCAGGAAGGTGAAGCGGGCGCCCGTAAAGGGTTCGACCGCGCAGGGCTGGCGGCCCGTATATTTGGCGCAGCCGCCCTTCTGCATCCGAAGCAGCTCGTTGCGGCCCTTGTCGAACTCGTGATTGCCGACCGCGTTGAAGTCGACCTTGATCAGGTTCATCGCGTGGATCGTCGGCTCGTCAAGGAAGACCGCCGAGACGAGCGGCGAGGCTCCGATCATGTCGCCCGCGGAGACGACGGCGTTGTTGGGATTGGCCGAGCGCAGCCGGGCAATGGCGGAAGCGAGCCAGGCGGCGCCGCCGGCCGGCACCCGGATCGAGCCTTCCTCATGGCGAGGAGCCTCGACCGCCTGCTTCGGCGGCTCGAGATTGCCATGGAAATCGTTGAAGGCGATCAGCTTCACCTCGACCGGCGTGGCCGGGCGCGACCCCGTCGTCGCGCACCCCGCGAGGGCCAGAAGGAAGGCCGCCGTCGCAAATCTCATCGCCATCGTCACTACTCCGAGCAAATGCCGGGCGGGTCGTGCCACGCTCTGGCGCGAATCGCCAATGGCTTTATGGATGTCCGGCATGACCGCAAAACCCGACCCCCTCGTCGAACGCGCCCGCGCCGCCGCGCTCGGCGCCTACGCTCCCTACAGCCGATTCAGCGTCGGCTGCGCGATCGAATCGGTCGACGGCGAAGTGGCGGTGGGCGCGAACATGGAGAATGCCTGCTACCGGCTCGGAGTGTGCGGCGAGATCGGCGCGCTGACCGCCGCCCAGCAGGCCTTCGGGCTCGACAAGGTGGCCCGCATCGCGGTGGCGGGTGGCCATGTTTCCGGCGGCGAGCTTGCCGGGGAGGCCGTGGTCACGTCGTGCGGCGGCTGCCGGCAATCGATCCTGGAGGCGGCGCAGCTGTCGGGCCGGGACGTCGAGGTGATCTCCGCCAACGGCGATGGGACCGAGATCCGCGTGAACCGGATCTCGGAGCTCATCCCGTTCGGGTTCGGGCCGGATAATTTGAAGGACGCGGGCTCCTAATTCCTCCCCTGCATTTGCAGGGGAGGGGGACCATGCGAAGCATGGTGGAGGGGCTCTTGCTGAGTCCGAAGAACCCCTCCACCGCGCTTCGCGCGGTCCCTCCCCCAAGAATCCGGGGGAGGAATTCAGGTCAGGCCAGCTTGATCTCCCTCAGCCGCTGAAGCAGGAAATCGTGGGCCGTGATCGGCTCCGGATAGGCATTGGGCCGGCCCTCCAGGCACTCCGGCAGGGTCTCGATCATGAAATCGGGCCGGAAATGGAGGAAGAAGGGCATCGAATAGCGCGACTGTCCGCGCCGCTCCGGCGGCGGATTGACGACCCGGTGGGTGGTCGAGCGCAGGACATTGTTGGTCAGCCGCTGGAGCATGTCGCCGATATTGACCGCGAGCTCGCCCGCCTTCGGGCTGACCGGAAGCCAGTTGCCGTCTCGGTCGAGCAGTTCCAGGCCCGCTTCCTCGGCGCCGAGCAGCAGGGTGATGGTGTTGATGTCCTCATGTGCCCCGGCCCGGACGTTGGGGCCGTCGCCGGGGATGGGCGGGTAATGAAGGAGACGGAGCACCGAATTGCCGTCCTTCACCGTGTCCTCGAAAAAATCGGGCGCCAGGCCGAGGTGGCGGGCGATGGCTTCGAGAATGCGGAGCCCGGCCTTGTCGAAGGCGGCGAACAGCTCGAGGAAGGTGGCCCGGAAGGACTGGACCTCGTCCGGCCAGACGTTCGGCGCCATCAGCTCGCCGTAGCGATGTCCGGCCGGAAGCTCGCGCCCGACATGCCAGAATTCCTTGAGGTCGTAATTCACCGCGCCCTTGGCGGTCTCGATCCCGAACGGGGTGTAGCCGCGCGCTCCGCCTCCGCCCTCGATCTTGTAGCTTTTCTTCACCGCTTCCGGGAGGGCGAAGAAGGCTTTCGCTTTCTCCTCGGCCCGGGCGATGAGATCGGCCGGGATGCCGTGATCGGCAATGATGGCGAAGCCGTAGCGTTCGAAGGATTCGCCCAGCTCCCGGGCGAAGCCTTCGGGATCGGTGTCGGAAGCCGTCAGCGAGACGGAGGCGATGCGGTGCTGGGCGAGGGTGGACATGGGGAGCTTTTAGCGCCGCGCGCCCTTCTCGTCACGTCCGACATAATCCGGTGTCAGACACCGAATTATAACCGACATAATTCGGTGTCAGACACCGATTTATAAGTCGTTGATTTCCCAGCTTTCGCCGGGACGACGACTCCCGGGGTGAAGGGCTCCGTGCCTGTATCTCGCAGAGGTCCCGGCTTTCGCCGGGATGACGGGTCAAGGAAGTAGAAGCCCCGCAAGCGCCGCGCTCATCAAATTGGCGAGGGATCCGGCGATCAGCGCCTTGATCCCGAGCCTGGCGATCACCGGCCGCTGGTTGGGGGCGAGATTGCCGGTCACCGCCATCTGGATCGCGATCGAGCTGAAATTGGCGAAGCCGCAGAGCGAGAAGGTGACGATGGCCCGGCTTCGATCGCTGAGCGTCCCGGCCGGCATGCCGCCCAGGTCGATGAAGGCGACGAACTCGTTCAGCACGATCTTGGTCCCAAACAGGCCGCCGGCGGTGCCGGCCTCGTTCCAGGGCACCCCGATCAGGAACATGACCGGAGCGAAGATCGTGCCGACAATCTGCTGGAAGCTGAGGTTCGGGTAGCCGAACCAGCCGCCGATGCCGCCGAGCAGGCCGTTGGCCAGCGCCACCAGGGCGACGAAGGCGAGCACCATCGCCCCGACCGCGACCGCGAGCCGGACTCCGGTCTGGGCGCCCTGGGCGGCGGCCATGATGATGTTGGCGGGCTGCTCCCCCTCCTCGAAGGTCTCGGCGACGTCGATCTTCTGCTCGACGGGCGCCTGGGCGCCTTCGAGCGGAAGCTCGTCCGCCGGCGCCGGCTCGTCCGGCATGACGATCTTCGCCATCAGGATCCCGCCCGGCGCCGACATGAAGGCCGCGGCGAGGAGGTAGGGGAGATAGGACGCGCCGAGCAGGCTCGCATAAGCGGCGAGGATCGTCCCCGCCACTCCGGCCATTCCGACCACCATCAGGGTGAAGAGCTGGGACGCGGGGAGGGCGGCCAGATAGGGCCGGACGACGAGGGGCGATTCGGACTGGCCGACGAAAATGTTGGCGGCCGAGCCGAGCGATTCGACCCGACTGATCCCGGTGATCCAGCCGATCGCCCCGCCGACCCAGCGGACGACCCGCTGCATGATCCCGAGATAATAGAGGATCGCGACCAGCGCCGCGAAGAAGACGATCACCGGCAGGGCCGCGATCGCGAAGGTGTGGGCGAGCGGGTTCGAAGAGGACGGGCCGAACAGGAATTCGGTACCCTTGTTGGCATAGCCGAGCAGGTTGGAGACTCCGGCGGCCATCGCCGCGATCCCGGCCCGGCCCCAGTCGGTCTTGAGCACGAGCACCGCGATCCCCGCCTGCAGCGCGAAGGCCGCGCCGACTACCCGCAGCCGGATGGCCCGGCGGTTCGACGAGAGGAGGAAGGCGAGGGCCAGAATCGCGACGATTCCCGCGAGCCCCATCAATATCCGGTTGACGTCGGCCCCCATAAATTCCCCCTCACCAGACCATCTTTTTCTCGGCCGCCGCGATGGCGGCGTCGAGACGGTCGATCACTTCGCTGATGTCGGTGCCGACGAGCAGCTGCGCTCTTCGGGCCGGCGACATGAACCCGCTCATCGTGGCCTGATCGAGGAAGCCGATCAACCCATCCCAGAATCCCGACACGTTGAGCAGCGCGAACGGCTTGGCGTGATAGCCGAGCGCGTTCCAGGTCCAGGCCTCGAACAATTCGTCGAACGTGCCGATGCCGCCCGGCAAGGCGACGAAGGCGTCGGTCAGCTCCGTCATCTTCGCCTTGCGCTCGTGCATCGAGGTGACCGTGTGAAGCTCGGTGAGGCCGGTATGGGCGACCTCGAGATCGACCAGCGCCTTGGGGATGACCCCATAGGCCTCGCCGCCGGCGTCGAGCACCGCGTCGGCGACCACCCCCATCAGGCCGCGATGCCCGCCGCCATAGACTAAACCGATGCCGCGCCTGACCATCTCCTCGCCGGTCGCCCGGGCCGAGTCGGCGAAAGCCGGGTCCGAGCCCATGCTCGATCCGCAATAAACCGCCAGCCGTTTCATATTTTTTCCACCAAGGCCTTGAGCCCGGCCTCGGGCCGGGCGCCGATATGCGAGATCACCTCGGCCGCCGCCACCGATCCGATCCGAAGGGAATCCTCGAGGCTTCGGCCCTGGGCCTGGCCGACGAGGAAGCCGGCGGCGAAGAGGTCGCCCGCTCCGGTCGTGTCGACCACTCCGCGTCCGATCCGGGCGATCGGCACCTCCACCCGCCGGCCTCCTTCGACCGCGACCGCCCCGTCCGAGCCGCAGGTGACGACGACCAGCCCAACCTTGTCCTGGATCGCCGCGATCGCCGAGTCCCGGTCGGCCAGGTCGGCAAGCTCGCCTATCTCATTCTCGTTGGCGAACAGGAGGTCGATCGCGCCCGCGTCGATCATCGCCATCATCTCGGCGCGGTGCGGGGCGATGCAGGCGATGTCCGACAAGGTGAAGGCGACCTTGCGGCCGGCCCGGTGGGCGATCCGCATCGCCTCGTCCATCGCCGCCCGGGGGCCCGGCGAGCGCCAGAGATAGGCTTCGAGATAGAGAATCTCGGCGCCTCTAATCTGCTCGGCGTCGAGCGCTTCGACGGTGAGCTCGTGAGCGGCGCCGCGGAAGGTGTTCATGGTCCGCTGGGCGTCGGGCGTGACGACGATCAGGCAGCGGCCCGTCGGCAGGCCGCCACGCAGCGGGGGCGTGCGGAACTCTACTCCCAAGGCCCTGATGTCGTGGGCGAAGATGTCGCCGAGCTGGTCGTTCGCGATCTGGCCGACGAAGCCGGCGCGGCCGCCCAGGGCCGCCACGCCCGCCATCGTGTTCGCGGCCGAGCCTCCGCTCGTCTCCCGCGCCTGCGGCATTTTCGAATAAAGCCGGCGGGCGCCTTCGGCGTCGAGCACCTGCATCGACCCCTTGACCAGCCCTTCCTCGGTCAGAAAGCGCTCGTCGACATGGGCGATGACGTCCACGATCGCGTCGCCGATGGCGAGGACGTCCAGGCGGGTTTCGGTCACCGGCGCACTGATGGCGGCATCGGGGCCGGACGGAAAGCCCTTTTTGCGGCGGCGCAAACCGGTTACGCAGCCGTCATGTCGACCCAAGCCCCATTGCCCCAGGCCTCAATGCCCCAAGCCGGCGCGCCCGCCATTCCCCGTTCGCTGTTCATCTTCAGCGTCCTTTACGGCGGCATGGTCTGTATCGCCGGCGTGCTCGGTTCCAAGCAGGTGGCGCTGGGTCCCCTCGCGGTCGAGGCCGGCATCTTCCCCTTCCTCCTGCTCGTCGTCCTTGGAAGCACGGTCGCCGAGCTCCACGGTCCGGACACGGCGAACCGCCTCGTCCGGTTCGGCTTCATCCCCCTCGTCACCGCGATCGCCCTCATCTGGCTGGTGATCCAGCTGCCCACGGATCCGGGCATGTACGAGCCGGCGAAGGCGGCCTTCCCGATCATCCTGGGCCAGAGCTGGCGGCTGATGGGCGCCGGGATCGTCGCTTATGGGGTCTCGCAATTCCTCAACGTCTACATCTTCGCGAAGCTCAAGGGCTCGGGCGACAGCAAGGGCCTTTGGCTCGCCGGCCGGGCGGCGATCGCCAGCGCGGCCTCGCAGATCGTCGACACGCTGATCTTCATCACCATTTCCTTCTACGGCGTCCGGCCGATCGGCGATCTCATCCTCGGCCAGGCGGCCGCCAAGGTCACTTTGAGCATCGTGCTCGTGCCTCTTCTGATCACCGCGCTGGTCACGCTCGGACGGCGGCTCGACCGCGCCTGATCGCGGCTCGCCCGGCTTTGTTCCGCCTTTGCTCTCAAGGGCTTGATGGCCGGTGCGACATCGCTGCAACCCATGATAACTTTTTTAGCGGCGGGTGCAGTTTGAGTCTTCGAATTGTCCCCGCCGGGCTATAGCAGGCGCCGGGAAGAGGCGATTCGGCCTCCGAGGGGAAACAGCTACCATGAAGAAGCTCTCGCTGCTTTGGGCGACCACTGCGCTCGTCATGCCGGTCACGGCCTTCGCTCAGTCCACCGGCTCGCAGGACTTCGAGAACGAAGAGATCGTCATCACCGGCACGCGCAACCAGGAGGTCGGGGGAATCCAGGCGCCCGACACGACCAAGGCCAAGGCCGCGTTGACGGCGGAAGTGATCCAGCGCCAGAATCCGGGCCAGACGATCCTCGACACGATCAACCTCATCCCAGGCGTCAGCTTCCAAAACAACGACGCCTACGGCTCGTCGGGCGGTACGCTCAACATCCGCGGCTTCTCGGCCGATCGCATCTCGCTCACCGTCGACGGCATCCCCCTCAACGATTCGGGCAATTACGCGATCTTCTCGAACCAGCAGTTCGATCCGGAGATCATCGGCGAGGTCAACGTCAACCTCGGCACCACCGACGTCGACAGCCCGACCGCTTCCGCGGCCGGCGGCACCGTCAACTACCGCACCATCGTCCCGAGGAAGGAAATGGGCGCGATGGTGTCCGCCTCGATCGGCGAATATGATTTCCACCGCCTGTTCGGAATGATCGAGACCGGCAGCTTTACGCCCTGGGACACGCGCGCTTTCGTGTCCGCGTCCTATGCCAAGAACGACAATCCGTTCAACAATTACGGCAAGGTCTACAAGCAGCAGTATAACGCCAAGATCTATCAGCCCATCGGCAACAAGGGCGATTTCGTCGCCATCGCCGCCCACTACAACCAGAACCGCAACAACTTCTTCGGCTCCTCTCCGCTTCGCCAGGATTTGACGCGGGTCGTCGGCACCGGTGCGTCGGCGGTCACCGTCCCGCGGATCGTCGGCGGCCAGGCGAACAACCGCTTTCCGACCAACAATGACGAGCGCGAATATCTCGTCAATTATCCCTGCCTTACCGCCCCGGCGCGGGCCGGTCTCGTCGACGCTCCGGCGGTCTCTTCCGATCCGCGCAACGGCCTGATCTTCTCACCGGACCCGCAGGGCAATTACGCCAGCTGCGGCACCGAGTTCGACCGGCGCTACAACCCGTCCAACACCGGCAACATCCGCCTCTCCTCGCGCTTCACCGTGGGCAAGTTCACGATCACCGTCGATCCGAGCTACCAATATGTGAAGGCGAACGGCGGCGGCACCGCCACCGGTCAGGAAGGCTTGCGCGACATCAATCCGGCGCAGCCGCCCGATCCCGACGGCGCCGGCCCGCTGCCCCGGCCCGCGGCCATCGCGACGACGACGGATTGCCGGCTCGCTCCGAACACCGCCTTCAACACTTGCGTCGCCGGCTACCTGGGCGGCTCGCCCTTCTTCGGCAGGGACGTCAACGGCGACGGCGATGTCCTGGATTCGGTGACCGTTCTCGCGCCGAGCCAGACGCAGACTCATCGTTTCGGCCTCATCGCCGGCGTTCGCTACGACATCAACGATCATCACGCGATCCGCGCCGGCTATACGTTCGACCACGCCCGGCACCGCCAGACCGGCGAGGTCACGCTGCTCCAGGCCAATGGCGAGCCGGTCGACGTCTTCGCCGTCAACGTCCCGCAGGCGGACGTGACCGGGGTCAACCTCCAGAAGCGCGACCGCCTGTCCTACGCGGTGCTCAACCAGTTGTGGGCCGAATATCGCGGCGAGTTCATGGACGGCAGGCTGGTCGTGAACGCGGGCCTTCGCGCTCCGTTCTTCAAGCGCGACCTCAACAACTTCTGCGCCGCCAGCTCGCCGACCTTCGTCGAATGCTTCGGCCGCGACAATGGGCGCTACGCGACCTATGCGACGCTCAATCCGACGATCCAGGGTCCGCAGCAGCGCGTGTTCAAATATGACGCGATCCTGCCCAATCTTGGCTTCACGTTCGACGTGATGCCGCGCACCAGCATCTTCGCCAATTACGCGAAGGGCCTGTCGGTGCCGAGCACGGACAATCTCTACAACGCCTTCTTCTTCGCGCCGACCGTGGCCGACGCGTCGCCCAAGCCGGAGAAGACCGACAATTTCGACGTCGGCCTGCGCTACCGGAGCCCCAAGGTCCAGGCCCAGCTCGGCGGCTTCTTCAACCGCTATTCGAACCGGACCGCCTCGGCCTTCGATCCGGAGCTCAACGCCAGCACCTTCCGCAACCTCGGCAAGGTCGATAAATACGGCATCGACGGCTATGTTTCCTATCAGCCGGTCAAGGCGCTCAACGTCTACCTGTTCGGCTCCGTCCTGAAGTCGGAGATCAAGGACGATCTGGTCATTGGCTCGTGCACGAGCCTTCAGGTCTCTGCGAACCCGCAATATCCGGGCTGTACGACCATCGGAGCGCCGATCTTCGCGCCGACCGCCGGCAAGCGCGAATCCGGCGCCGCGAAATATACGTTCGGAGGCACGGTCCGCGGCAATGTCGGGCCGTTCGAGCTGGGCGTGACCGCGAAGCGGACCGGTCCGCGCTACGTCTTCGACACGAACGAGCCGGTTCACGCGTTCATCGGCTCGCCGGCGGCGGATACGGTGGTCTTCCCGGCCACCACCCCGGCTTACTGGCTCGTCAATCTCGACGCCCGGATCAGCCTGGCCGATTACGGGCTGGAGCGGACTCGCCTCCAGTTCAACGTCTACAATCTGTTCGACCAATTCTACGTCGGCGGGTTCAGCGGCGGCCTCAACCAGACGATCACCCGCAACAACAGCGGCGTCATCCAGTCCTACAGCGCTCCGCCCTTCGTCCAGATCGGCGCGCCGCGCACGATCAGCGCGACGCTGACCGTCGGCTTCTGATCGACGCGATTAAAAAAGGCCGCCGCGACCGAATGTCGCGGCGGCCTTTTCGTTGCCTCTCGTCCGCGGGACCTAGCCCTAGCCGCGCTTGCGCCCCCTGGGCGGTTCCTGCGAGCGGGTGATGCTCTCGACCGGGCACCGCACCCCCTCGACGAGGATGGCGCCGTGACGGTCGAGCTGGCCGCCCGCCGAAGTCTGGAAGCCGATCCCGGGCGAAGACCTCAGGCGGCTGCAGCGGTTCATCGTCCGGATGAAATACCAATCGCCCTTCGGGCCCCTCAAATACAGGGAGTCGTCGGAAGCCGCCTTCCACTCGACGTTGCTCATCGTGTTGATGAAGGGAATCCGGGTCTCCGGGACCGCTTGCCGGGGCGCCGCGGACGCGCCGGCGGCGGCAAGGGACAGTAAAGCCAGGCTGAGGAAAGGTCGCATCGGTCGTCTCCTTATTCTCCAAAATAATCCCTTGGGCGGCGATTTGCCAGCCTCCCGGCCATTGTCCTCTCGCCTGGGCGCGGCGCGCCCTCTAAGGCGCGGCGATGAAGTGCCTCATCATCGCCGCCGGGCAGGGGACCCGGCTGCGCAGCATCGCCCCCTCCAAGCCGCTCGCCCGAGTCGCCGGCCTGCCGCTGATCGAGCATGTCGTTCGCCGCGCGGCCGCCGGGGGAGCGAGCGGCTTCGTCGTCGTCACCGGCTACGAGCCGGAGCCGCTCGAGGCCTTCCTCGCCGAGCTCGCGGAGGCTTCCGGCCTCTCGATCGAGGTGGTTCGCAACCCGGACTGGCACCGGCCCAACGGCCTTTCGGTGCTGGCCGCGGGGGCCCAGCTCGAGGGCGAGTTCATCCTGCTCATGTCCGATCATCTGTTCGATCCGGATATTCTCGCCGACATGATCGCCGCCGACCGAAGCGCCGCCGCCTTGACCCTCGGCGCCGATCACGCCGTCGACAATCCGCTGCTCGACCTCGACGACGCCACGAAGATCGAGCTTGGCGAGGGCGGCCGAATCCGGCGCATCGGCAAGACCCTGGCCCGCTACGACGCGATCGACACCGGAATCTTCATCGCCGGGCCGGAGCTGTTGGAAGCCCTCAGGGCCAGCCTCGCCGCCGGCGGGCTCGGCTCCCTGTCCGAAGGCGTCCAGGCGCTCGCCGAGGCCGGCCGCGCCTTCACCCGCGACATTGGCGGCCGCTGGTGGCTGGACGTCGACGACGAGGCGGCCTTCGCCAAGGCCGAGGCGGCGCTGGCCTAGGCCTGGTCGAGCGGGGAGTCGCCCCGGAGCCCCTCGACATAGGCGCGGGCCTTGGCCCCCGTTTCCTGCGCCGACTGGCCAGGCCTGTAGAGGCCGGAGCCGAGCCCGAAGCCTTGGGCGCCGGCATCGAGCCAGGGCTGCATGTTGCCCGGGTTGATGCCGCCGACGACGAGCAGCGGCACGTTTTTGGGCAACACCGCGCGCTGGGCCTTCACGACCGCCGGGACGGCGCCTTCGGCCGGGAACAGCTTCAGGCCGGTCGCTCCGGCCCGCAACGCCCTGAACCCTTCCGACGGTGTGAAGAATCCCGGAAGCGAGACCAATCCCGCCGCCGCCGTCGCCTCGATCACCGGGGGAAAGGTGTTCGGAGAGACGATGAGGCGTCCGCCGCAATCGCGAACGCGCGCCACGTCGGCCGCTTCGAGCACCGTCCCTGCGCCGACCAAAGCGCGCCCGCCGAAGCGACGGGCGAGCCGCTCGATGCTGGCGAAGGGATCGGGCGAGTTCAGCGGTACTTCGATGATCCGCATCCCGGCTTCAAAGATCGCCTCGCCGATCGCTTCCGCCTCGCCGGGCGTGACTCCGCGGATGATCGCCGCCAGCGGACATTCGTCCAGCCGCCGCTTAAGCTCTTCACCAGGGGTCATAGCGCCGCTCCGTCATGGTCCTACCCGCTCGTTAAAGCCCTACGTCCGCCGAGCCCAACGGTTTCGCCTCGCGGCAGCGGCGCTTTTTCTTCCGCAGGCCCCTTTTTTCCGGTCGGACGCCCGCTTGAGGCTGGCACCGCCGCCGCTCGGGCGTTAGCCGTGGCTTCGCGGCAATCGGACGGAGGCTTCTCATCGCCAATTTCATCTTCGCGACCGGGATCGAGAACAGTATCCCGACGATCAACGGCGGCCGCACCCGAGTGGACCAGATGGACGTGTGCGGTCACTACCGGCACTGGCAGGCCGATTTCGACTGCGTCGACGAGCTCGGAATCCATTTCCTTCGCTACGGCCCGCCACTGCACCGAACCTTTCTCGGCCCCAACAAGCACGACTGGGACTTCGCGGATCTGGGCTTCGCGGAGCTGAAGCGCCGCAACATCACCCCGATCGTCGACCTCTGCCATTTCGGAGTTCCCGACTGGATCGGCAATTTCCAGAATCCGGATTTCCCGCAGCTCTTCGCCACCTATGCCGGCGCCTTCGCCGATCGCTTCCCCTGGGTTCAGCTCTACACCCCGGTCAACGAGATGTTCATCTGCGCGGTCTTCTCGGCCAAATATGGCTGGTGGAACGAGCAGGCGACGGACGA
>JAXDPE010000027.1:0-207855 GCA_034668565.1 Sphingomonadales bacterium
ACGTAGAAAACGGCCTGCGTTCTACGTCGTGCCTTTGCGCCTTCTCTTTGAAAATTTGGCGCCGAGGCGCCGGATTTTTGCGCCGATGCCGGTCCCACATCCGACTTCCGATTATGGCAGCGGTGCCATGCTCTTATATCTGCACCCATACTCCCGGCTTGAGCCGGCGCTCGCCCCACCTGAAACCGTCGCCGCCGCCATATTGGCCTTCGGCGACGATGCGGACCGCGGTGAGGCTGCCGTAGCCGCCGTCCTGGCGCGGGCCGACCCAGCTTCCGGCGCTGGAATCCCAGATCTTCACCTCGTCCTCGCCGACGAGCAGAGCCGTCGCCTCGTGATAGATATGCTCGCGGTCGAGCCAGTGGCAGGAGACGTCCTCGTCCGCCCATTTGCCGCGCCACTGCTCGGTCGCGTCCTCGCTGTAGCGTTGGACGAGCTGGGCGGGGAAAGCGGTCAGGCCGCGTGCCCGGAAGGCTTCGAGCGCCAGAGCGGCGTGGGCGCCGCAGTCGATCGACTTGCGCTTGACCGCTTCGCACCAGTGCATCGGCCAGGGCGAGGGCCCCCATTTATACTTCTGGCGAAGCCAGCGCGGGCCGCTGGTCAGCTCGGCCCCGTTCAACTGCGCAAAGTCCATCGCCGTCACCCACTGGCGCGCGATCTCGCAGCAGGCCTCGCCGTGATGGGAGAGGCTGCTGTGCGGGAAATGGCGCCAGCGGTCGCTTGCGAGGGCCGGCGGTTCAGCCCCTTCGGGCCGGACGTCGACGCGGGTTTCAGCCTCGGCCAAATACATAGGACATGCTCCTGTCGTAACCGCCGGCGTCGCAGAAGATGAGCATGTCGCCCGCCTGCGTGCCTTCGGGCAGCGAGACGTTGGCGGCGACGATGTCATGCTCCATGCAGAGCCGGCCCATCAAATGGGTCTTGCCGCGCCCGAGCGGCTGGAGGGCTCCGGTCTTCCCGCATTGGCGCAGGATCCGGTGGGGCTGGAAGGCGTACATCGGAAGCTCGGCGATCGAGGCGTCGACCACCGCTTCGACATAATCCTCCTCATGTTCCTGGATTTCGAGGATCCGCATGGCGAGCGCCATCGAAGGCTGGGCCATGGCCTTGCCCGGCTCGGAAACGATCTGGCGGGCGCCGGGAAGGAGCGCCCTCACCGTCTCGACCGCGCGGGCGAACTTGCTCTCGTCGTCCGAATGCCAGTCGTCCGGGAACCAGCCGCCGCCCATGTCGAGGATCTCGATCCGCCGTCCGGTCAGGCTCTCGATCGAGCGGCACCATTTCAGCATCGATTCGAACAGGTGCCACCATTGGGCGACGCCGATGTTCGAGCTCGCCATGTGGAAGTGGATGCCGAAGGCCGTGTCCGTGGGAAGCCGGCCCACCGACTCGATCAGCTTGGCGAAGGTTTCCGGGCTGTCGAGCGGGATTCCGAAGCGGGACGTGATGTTGGGCGTCCGGATCCGGATGCCGACCGTCTTCGCCGCCATCTCGCCCCTGCCGATCGCCGCGACGCAGCGGTCGAGATCGGCGACGCTGTCGCAGAAAACGGCGTGCATCCGCCCTTTCGGCATCATCCCCTCGGGCCACCATTTGCCGGGGCCGTTCAAGATCACCTGGTCGGCGCGAAAGCCGATCTCGATCGCCTTTTGCGCTTCCGCGAGGCTGATGCATTCGGCGTAGAAGCCGTTCTCGAGCGCGAGGCGGATCAGCCTGTCGTCGGGATTGGTCTTGATCGAATAGCCGCTCACCACCTGGACCTCGTTGGTGCTGAGCCGGTGGGCGCGCGCCGCGGCCCGCTTGAAAAGGCCCTCCGCGGTCTTCTCGAAGAACAGGAATTGCGGCGTCTGCAGCTTGCCGAGATCCATCTCGCCGATATCGCTGAGATAGACGTCGGGGACTTCCGGAATCCCGTCGGCCGACTCATCCTCCGCACCGCCCACCAGCCCGATCAGCTCGGCGTCGGCCTTGTGCAGGCGCTCGGCGAGCGAAGTGAGACCGGACGGATGCTTCACCGAATGGCCGACGGCGCCGGCGAAGGGCTCCGGCAAAGCGGGAAGCGGATAATCCGCCCGCACCGGCACTTCGAGGACGACCCGGGTGAATTCCGCGGCCTCGGCTTCGGCCGGCCGGGCCCGAACGCCCGTCGCGCCCTGAACCAGAAGGGCCGGCAGATTGTGGCCGCCGATCGTCGCTCCGTGCACCCAGGCCGGGAAGCGCGGGTTCATCTCGAGCAGCCAGCATTGGTCGGCGGCGTCGCGGACCATCTCGAGCTCGCCGCCGCCGGTCCAGTTCAGCTCCCGGACGATCCTTCGAAGCACCTTCTCGAACCCCGGGTCGACGGGCCCGACGTCGCCTGCCCAGGTCTTGCCTTCGGCGGTGACGTCGCGCTTGCGCATCGCCACGCAGGCGAGAAGCTCGCCGCGATAGGCGGCCAGCATCACCGATTCCTCATAGCCGCTGACATGGGCCTGGAGGAACAGTTTCTCGGTCGACCAGACCTTGGTGAGGGCGGCGCGCGCGGCGACGAAGCTGTCCCAGCCGGGCACCCGGGCGGCGTCGTAATAGGGACCCTTCAGCCAGACCCGCCAATTGTGCTGGCGGCAGAAAGCGTGAAGCTCCCAGTCGGAAAGATCGCTGGAAACATAGGGCGGGATCTTGACGGGAAGCCCCTCATGGGCCTCGACCGCGGGCTTGGCGATCCGCTTCAGGGCGGCGGCCGGCGGCGCGAGCAGATTGGGATGGCCGTCGGGGAAGACCGACGCCAGCCACATCGCCTCGAGGTCGCTCCCCGAAATCCACAGGGCGCCGCCGTCGAGCACTTCGCGGACGCGCTCGGCATAGAGGTCGAGGTCGAGCTCGTCCCATGGCCTCTGGATCCAGAGATCGTCGAGGTCGCTCCAGTGGATGCCGGAGACGCGGGCATTATATTCGACGCCGACCAGCGTCGCATTGGGATAACCTTGGCGCAACGATCGGACGATACCGACGCCGGGCTGCGGGTTACCTCCTCCGTAGAGGCCGCTGACATATATCTTCATTTTTCTTCCAGGCAGCAAGAATCATCCGCCAGGGCGGCGGCGATTGGGGCGGGAACTAGTTTGGCTTGGCGCGGTTCAGCTCGGATGGCTGCAGTGATTATTTAATGGAACCAAGACATTAACCAGGGTTAAGATGGACGAATATTTTATAAAACAACAAAGGACGGGCCCTGCGGTTCCGTATCCGCCCGCGCCGCCTCTCTATCCCAGCTATGTCGACCTCGATCCCTTCATCGACATCGCTCGCCTCCGGTCCCTCGACGATTATCTGCGCGACCGGCTCGAGCGGCGCTTGGCGCGGGCCGGCGACCTCCAATTCTACACCGGCCCCTTCCTTCTAGACGGCCGGGCGCCGGATCGGCCCGGGCCGCGGATGGTCTATCTCGCCTGCTCGTCGCGAGGCCATGGCGAGGAAACCTATTACGACCTCGACGACACTTCGGTGTGGCAGCCGAGCGGGGAGGCGGCGGAGTTTTCCGAGCTGATGGACTTCATCGCCACCTTGCCCTTCGCGGCGACCGGGCGGATGCTGATCATCTACGACGAAAGCGGCCGCGCGGTCCCTGCCCATCGCGACCATGACAGCCAGGAATTGTGCCACGAATTCATCTGGCTGAGGACCAATTTCGACAAGCCCTTCTACATGCTGAACCCCGAGACCGGCGAGAAATGCCATGTCGCTTCACATTCGGCCTGGTTCGACACGGTCAACCAATATCACGGCGCCGATGCCTCGGGCGGCCTCTCCTTCAGCCTCCGCATCGACGGCCGCTTCAGCGACGATCTCAGGAAGCAGATCCCCTTTCCCGCGGCCGGCCGAGCCTCGGCGCCGGCGCTGTGGGCCGGGGCCCGGATGCGCCGAGCCGAGTGCAACCAAAGGCCGTCCCGGTCTGTTCTCGCTCCTGACAGATAGAAGCAGGCGGGCGCCGAAAAGGAATGCTTATGTTGCGTTATGTGATGGCCGCCCTCCTCGCCGCCGCGCCGATCGGCGCCGTCCAGTCGCAGCAGCAGAAGACGGAAGGCTGGGCGCTCGCCGCTATGCCCAACGGCTGCATGGTCCAGGCGGTCTCGCCCCGCGGCACCATGCTGTCGATCTGGGCCTTCGCCGGCGAGAAGGAATTGGGCTTCCTTCTCCAAAATCCGCGCTGGGAAGTGGAAGACGGCAAGAAGACCCCGCTCCAGGTCGAATTTTCGGGCGCCCGCGCCTGGCCGGTCGAGGCCACCGCACGCGCCAATATCGATTCCGACGGACCCGGCCTCTATTTCACGGTCGAGCCCGGGGCGGCCGCGGATCGCGGCAACTTCCTCGCCGCCTTCACCAGCGCCCGCGGCATGAGCATCCGCCGCGACGGCGCGAGCGTCGACACCCTTCCCCTCGCCGGAAGCCGGGGCGCGATCTCGAGCCTCGCCAAATGCCTCGCCGACCATTGGAACGAGGCCGCCCCGGCGCCGGCCGAGGCCGAGGAAACGCCGTCGCCCGATACGACAATCTGAGCAGGCGCAGGTCTCGCCCTCAATCGTCACCCTGAACTTGGTTCAGGGTCCAGGTTTCCGCCCGCGAGGCGGCGCGACCTTGGATCCTGAAACAAGTTCAGCATGACGGTAAGGAGGACCGGGCAGGAACCCGCCTTATTTGAAGTACCCGGCCCCGGGCCTAGACGGCGGCGCCTGCTTTTCGGGCCTGGGCTTGGGCGGCGGCCGCATCGCCGCTCGGGCGGCGGCCTCCGCCCCGTGGGTGGCGAGCTTGAGATAGGCGCCGTGCGCCCGCCGAAGCCGCTGCCGCTCCGGCTCGCTCTTGGCCTCGCCGAGCTGGGTCAGCGCCTCGTCGGCTTTCGCCTGATATTCCTCGGCCGTGCTCATCGCGCATTTCCTTTGGAAAGTGGGAAGCCCGGCGTCGGCCGAGCGCTCCGCGCGAGCGTGGGCGCTTTGCGCGCGCCGAGCAACCTAAATCCAGGTTAGGGTCGTGCGAACCGCCTTAAGTCCGTCACGGTCCAATTCGATTTGCAATCGCTCAATGGCCGGAGCCGGCGAGCTACTCCTCTCCCATCCGAAGAGCGGCGATAAAAGCCTCCTGAGGGATCGAAACGGAGCCATATTCCCGCATCCGTGCCTTGCCGGCCTTCTGCTTGTCCAGCAGCTTGCGCTTGCGCGAAATGTCGCCGCCATAGCATTTCGCCGTCACGTCCTTGCGCAGCGCCGCGATCGTCTCCCGCGCGATGACCTTGCCGCCGATCGCGGCCTGGATCGGGATCTTGAAGAGGTGCCTCGGGATCAGCTCCTTGAGGCGCTCGCACATGTGGCGGCCGCGCGCTTCCGCGGCGGCGCGGTGGACGATCATGCTCAGCGCGTCGACCGGCTCGTTGTTGACGAGGATGTTCATCTTCACGAGGTCGCCCTCGCGGTGGCCGATCTGGTGGTAGTCGAAAGACGCGTAGCCGCGGGAGATGCTCTTCAGCCGGTCGTAGAAGTCGAACACCACTTCGTTCAGCGGCAGCTCGTAGGTAAGCTGGGCCCGGCCGGCGACGTAGGTGAGGTTGCGCTGGATGCCGCGGCGATCCTGGCAGAGCTTGAGGATGGGGCCCAGATATTCGTCGGGGACGTAGATGGTCGCCTCGATCCACGGCTCCTCGATGCTCTCGATCCGGTTGGGATCGGGCATGTCGGCGGGGTTGTGGAGCTGGATGACCTTTGCCGGCTCCTCCTTCGAATGGGACAGATGGATGTTGTAGATCACCGACGGCGCCGTCGTGATCAGATCGAGATCATATTCGCGGGTGAGGCGCTCCTGGATGATCTCGAGATGGAGCAGGCCCAGGAAGCCGCAGCGGAAGCCGAAGCCCAAAGCGGCCGAAGTCTCCATCTCGAAGCTGAAGCTGGCGTCGTTGAGGCGCAGCTTGGAGATCGATTCGCGCAATTTCTCGAAATCGGCGGCGTCGACCGGGAAGAGGCCGCAGAAGACCACCGGCTGGACGAGCTTGAAGCCGGGCAGGGCTTCGGCGGCGGGCCGGCGGGCGTCGGTGATAGTGTCGCCGACGCGGGTCTCGGTGATGTCCTTGATCTGGGCGGTGATGAAGCCGATCTCGCCGGTCGTGAGCTCGGCGAGCTGCTCGATCTTGGGCCGGAAGGCGCCGACGCGGTCGACCAGGTGAGTGGTGCCGGCGGCCATGAACGAGACGTTCTGGCCCTTGCGGATGGCGCCGTCGATCACTCGGACGAGGATGACCACCCCGAGATAGGGGTCGTACCAGCTGTCGACCAGCATCGCCTTCAGGGGCGCGTCGCGGTCGCCCGAGGGCGGCGGGATCCGGGTGACGATCGCCTCCAGCACCTCGGCAATCCCGATGCCCGTTTTCGCCGAGGTCAGCACCGCGTCGTCGGCGGGGAGGCCGACGATATCCTCGATCTCCTTCCTGACCTTGTCGACGTCGGCGGCGGGGAGGTCGATCTTGTTGATGACGGGGACGATCTCATGGTCGTGCTCGATCGACTGGTAGACGTTGGCGAGCGTCTGCGCCTCCACCCCCTGGGCCGCGTCGACGACGAGCAGCGCGCCCTCGCAGGCGGCGAGGCTCCGGCTGACTTCGTAGGCGAAGTCGACATGGCCGGGCGTGTCCATCAGGTTGAGGACATAGTCGAGGCCGTCCTTCGCCCTATAGTCGAGCCGCACCGTCTGCGCCTTGATGGTGATCCCGCGCTCCTGCTCGATCTCCATATTGTCGAGCACCTGGCTGGTCATCTCGCGCTCGGTCAGGCCCCCCGTCGACTGGATCAGCCGGTCGGCGAGGGTCGACTTGCCATGGTCGATGTGGGCGATGATGCTGAAATTGCGTATTCTTTTAAGGTCGGTCATCTTCGGATTTTCTGAGGGGTCGCGGGCGCCCTAGCAGAGGGGGGCGGGGAGGCAAAGCGGCGCGGCGGCGGCCGCGTCGCTTATAAGCGAAGCCGCTTATAACGCAGTGGCTTTTCGGAATTTTCCGGGTCGACCGGTTCGGCCAGGTCGACCGGATCGACCGGGGCGCCCGGTTCGGAAGGTCGGACTGTGGGAGGGACTGGGGCGCCCATTCTCCGGCGCCGCGGGCGCCAATTGGCTTGGAGGGACAAGGCGACGAGGCGACGTACAGGAGGCTGTCTCTTGCTCCGCGTCGTTGCGTCTCGAGCAGGGCCTGCCGGCCGAGGAGGTCGGCCGCTCGACGGTGAAGAGCGTTCCGATGCCGCTGGGACGGGATTGGGGGTTCGAGCTTAAGGAGGTTGTGGGGCGGCGACAGGCCCTATCTCCTTGCCTGCCGCTTGGTTCGCTTGGCGGCTTTGCGGCTTTGCGTGAGACTTCCTTGCTGCCCTGAGTGCGTCACGGAGACAGGGATTAGAGGCCCACGAACGTCGGCGCGCCCGACTCGCGCCGGTTCGGATCAGGCCCGGTCCGGCCGGCCGGCGAGGATCAGGTCGACCGCGCTCGGCGCGAGCGGGGTGGTGGCGACTTCCGGACAGCGGCGGCAGGCCGCAGGACCTTCCTGGCGCCACCAGCGGCAGGCGGGACGGATGGCGCAGGGCGGCAGCGCTTCGTCCGTTGGGTCCAGATGACGGATCATCCGCGCCGCGATCTGGCAGGCGCCACCCTCCCAATGGCTGCAGGCCCCGGCCGCGCAGGGCACCGCCACCCGGTAAAGGCTCGCCGGCGACAGGGGCGCGGCGAGCGCGAGCACTTCGGCATCGACCGGTTTCACCCGGTCAAGGTAACCGACGCCGCCGGCATCCCCCGCGCCGACGATCCCGAACACGACGGCGCCCGGCTGCTCGGCGGCGCCACTGGGGCAAAGCGGAGGATCGGAGGCTCGGGGCATCGGCTCAGAGCTTGGTGGCCGGCCCCTGGTTGAGGTTGGGGACCTCGACGTGGAACTGGCGTCGGATGACGATTCCCACGGTGATTTCCGGGTTGGGAAACAGGCCCGTATTTTCGGTCAGCGACTTGGTGACCGCGGCCATCGCCGCGTTGGTGAATTCCTCGAAGTTGATATTGGTCCTGGCCATGGCATGTCCCCTTTGGCGAGACGGGCAAGCGCCTCGCGCGAAATGTCCGGCCAGCCGGCGACCGAGTCAACGCGAAACGCATCCGAAACGGTTTAATCGAGGGCCGAGGCGAGGGAAGCTTTGCGGTTTCACGATTCCCGCGGCATTGGGGCGGAGAGCCTTTGGACCCGAAGGAGAGGACCCAGAATGCGCCGATCGATCCTTTCTCTGCTCGCGCTCGGCGCCCTTCCCCTGGGCGGCTGCGCGGCGAGCCTCGCGGCCGGCGCGATCGGCGCCGCGGTTCGAGCCGCCGACAAACCCGACCGGGCGCCGAAGGAGGATCCCGGCCCCGGCGCCCGGGCCGCCTGCAGCGCCCGAGCCGCGCCCTACGGGACCGTCAGGATCATCGACACCGTCTACAAGAGCGCCGCCAAGGTGGTGGTGTGGGGTGCGGTCGAGGGGCAGGGCCGGAAGCAATCGTTCCAGTGCCGGTGGGACGGGAAGATCGTGGGGTTCGAGATGAAGGAGGTTGGGGGCCGCAGCTAAGGCCTCGATCACGATCTCCTATCTTGCATCCGATTGTCCGTTCGCACCGTATCTCCTGACGTACGGGAGATCGAAAACCATGCCAGCGCGTGTAATCGAGGCGGATCGGCCCGCAATGGCCTGGCCTGGCGGCCTGGACGGAGCGCCACGCCTGCGCCGAGTCCGGCGAATAGCCGCGCATGTCGTCGGCTGGCCCGTATTGGCGAAGGCGGGCCTGCTCACCGGCTTCGCCATCGCCGCATCCGTGCGACATCTTCTCATCGTCCAGCCATGGCTCGGGTGATCCCGCAGGGCCGCGGCGGGCGCGCGACCGGCCATTTCGACTGCCGCCAGGACCTCATCCGCAATGTCTGGGCAATGCACCGCCTTCAGATCGTCTCGAACCTGACCACGATTGCAAGGGCGTGCGGAACCGGCGTCGGCGCGGTGGCGACGATCATCGCGACCGGCGAGGGCGGCGAGGACTATCTGGCAACGGGTTGCCGCCTGGGTGCCTGATCGCGGAACCGCCGACCGGACCGAAATGCCGGACTGGGCCGACAGGGGCCTTTGCCGCCATCTCGAGCGGCGGGTCAAAGAGGAAGCCGAGGCGGCCGCAGGGGCGTCCGGGCTGGCCGCGACGCTCGCCCACCTCGGCCTTGCTACAGCCTACGCCCGGCGGCTGCGCGAGGAGAGGCCCGGCCCTAGGCATTCCCCTCCACCACTTCCTCGAAGTCGATCGCATGGCCCCGATTCGTGAGGCCCAATGTGAAGGGCTCGCCGCCCAGAACTCCGTTCCAGGGCGTGCAGACATAGTAGACGTCGACGTTGCTCGCCTCGAAGATGATCATGGCGGGGCCATATTCGTCGGGCACCTCGCGGCCGATGTAGAGGAGATGGCGCGGGTTGGAGACGTCGAGCGAAAGGGCCCAGATCCGGCGCTTCGTCGTCGGCAGACCGAGGTCGAAAAGGTCGGAGCGGGCGTCGGACCAGATCTGCTCGGCATGGTCGTCGTCGGCGGCGTAGGGAACGAAGAACTTCACGGCTGCCAATCCTGGTAAATTTCCGACATGCGCCGCGGCGAGGCCGCGACGGGGCGCCGGTCAAAAAGGGGGACGGCCCACGGGACCGCCCCCCTTCCGTCCCGAGTGGGCAAAGGGGAGGGCCACGGCCCGCCCCCGGCTTCCCCACCTACTCACCGGATCGGCCCGAAAAAACAAAAGCAGAACAAGGGTGAGAATACTCCTTCAGCTTAATCCATTCCGGACCTAGAGTGCGGTCGGCGCCGGGCCGGGAGCGGGCCGGGTCGCCATGCTCGGGATCGAAGACCGGGCGCGGCGGTTGATGGCTGGAAGCGGATTTCGAGACCCCATGCCCATCGCTACCGCCCCGGACTGGCAGCAGATCGCGCTCTATGCGCTTGGCGGCGCCCTGCTGCTCATGATCCTGTTCAGGCTTCCGGTGGTCGGCCGGTTTCTTCGCTTCGCCTTCTCGCTCGGCCTCGCCGCGCTCGCCATCTTCCTGCTTCTCCAGCAGGCGCCCTACCAGCCGGAGCTGGCCCGGCTCACCGGAGCCTTCGGCCTCGATTCGCAGCAGGTGGCGGGCGGCGAGGTGCGGATCCGGATGGCCGCGGACGGGCATTTCTGGGCGGACGCGACCCTGAACGGGGTCAGGCGGCGGATGCTGATCGACAGCGGCGCGACCGTGACGGCCATTTCCGATCGGTCCGCCGCCGCCGCCCAGGTCGATTCCGAAACGGGCCTGGTGCCGGTGATCCTCAAGACCGCGAACGGGCTTGCCAGGGCCCGCACCGGCAGCGTCAAGGCGCTCCGCCTCGGCAACATCGTCGCCCGCGACCTCAAGGTCGTCGTCTCGCCCGCCTTCGGCGATCTCGACGTGATCGGGATGAACTTCCTCTCCAAGCTCGAATCGTGGCGGGTCGAGGGCCGGACTCTGATCCTCGTCCCCCACCACCCTCAGCCGGAAAAGGCCGACCGGCGCTCCTGACCAGCCTTATGAGGGGAGCTTCAACCCGAATTGCGCCGCGAGCGCGCGCAACGGCGCCATGCTCGGCCGCGCTCCGGTCTCGCCGAGCCAGCGATCGAGCCCGGGCCCCCGGGCCGGCTCGACGGCGCCCCAGCCGACGAGGCCGGCGACGCCCAGATAGGCGGTGACGTCGGCCATGGTGAAGCGTTCGGACGCGAGGCAGCGCGACTCGACGAGCCGGGCCTCCATCAGCCCCAGCAGCTTGTCGCTCTGCTCGACATTGGCCTTCGCCCAGTCCGGATATTGGGCGAGGCGGCCTTCGAACATCGGCTGGCAGTGATGGCCATATTCGATGGCGGGGTTCATCAGCATCAGCTCGGCCCGCCGCTCCCAAAGGGCGACGAGGGTGCGCTCCTCGAGGCCCTCGCCGAACAGGGACGAGCCCGGAAAGGCCTGATCGAGATACTGGCAGATTGTCAGGGATTCGGTGACGACGAGGCCGCTGTCGGTCTCGAGCGCGGGGACGGTGCGAAGCGGGCTGATCCGGCCATATTCCTCGGGCGCGAGATCCTCGACGTCGATCGTCTCGATTTCGATTCCGCGCTCGGCCATGAAGATCAGGACCTTGAGCACGTTGGGCGCGATCGGGCGGATATAGAGGCGCATCGTTCGAGACTCTCCCTTGCGGAGCTTCTTAGGTGGCCGGCCGCGCCCGGGGAAGCGGTCGGGGGTCTAGGTGACCGTCACCGATACCGGCGCCGAGGCGATGCCGTTGGCGACGACGACGAGGGTGGCGGGTCCCGGCTCGGCGCCGGCCGGAACGTCGAACCGGGTCGAGACCGGCAGGGCCCCGGTGGCGACCCCCATCGAGCTGTGGTCGTGGGTTCGGGCATAAACGACATGGCCGGTGGCGGCGTTGGTCAGCCGGACCAGCGGATAATTGGTCGCGGCGGTCAGCTCGTCGCCGACATTGGCCGCCTCGCTGAGGCCGTTGAGCTGGGTCCCGGTGAGGGTAAAGGTCTGGCCCCGGGCCAAGCTGGCCGGGACCGAGGCGATGGTCGGGGCCCAGGCCGGCTGGGGCGCGCCGAGCGGGTTGTAGAGCTGGGCTCGGACGGCGAGCGACGGCGTCAGCACCAGCACCTGGCCGGAGGGGAGCGGCAGAAGGAACGCCGATCCCACATTGCCCCCCGGCGCGGGGAAGGTGACCTTCAGGGTGCTGCCGTCGAATTCGTAGAGCGCGCCGCTTGCGCCCGAGACGAGGACGTTTCCGCTCACCAGCAACGCCGCCGAGCTGTCGTCGGCGTCGTCGACGCCCGGAAAGTCGGGGCCGGCGGTCCAGTTTCCCGCCTGGGCGGGCGTCGGGCCGGGATGGTAGATCGCGGTATGCGCGGTGTGGCCCGCCGCCGCCGCGCCGGTGGCGAAGACGCTGCCGTCCGGCCGGAGGATGGCGGGACCGATCTCGCCGGGCGGGAAATAGGTGCCAGCGGGCCCCGGCCCATAGGTCACTCCCCCGACCGTCTGGACCGGCGCCGGGCCGTAAGTGAGGCCGCCGGGCGACCCGGTCGGCGAGGTCAGCGGCACGGGAGTGGGGCCGTCCTGGACCCAGGCATTGGCCGCGGGCACGAAATGCTCCGACAGCGGGATCGCGTGAAGGTCGACGGTGAGGACGATTCCGCCCGGAAGCTGGTGAAAGCCTTCCTCGGCGAAATCGTCATTCTTGCCCGTCGCCGGGATGGCGGTCCAGGTCAGGGTCGCGGGGTTGAGCGACCACAAGGATTTGCTCAGCTTGCTTCCGTAGATGAAGCGGCCGTCGGGCAGCACCGTCGACGGGACGTCGCCGATATAGGGCTCTCCGGGCGGCGGCGGGATCATCGTCCAGCTGTTCGCGACCGGATCGAAGACCGCCGACATGTTGGTCAGCGCGTGCGGGCCGAACGGGAGCTTGTAATCGTCCTGGTTATATTCGCCGCCGACGAACAGCACCCGGCCGTCGGCCAGCACCGCCTCGGCCGAGGCGTAAGGCGCGTAGCCGGCGGGGGGCGGGGCGAGGTGAGTCCAGGTGCCGGCGGCGTAATTGCCGTTGGCGTCGGGGGTAAGCCGGTAGAAGTCGCCCGCGCTTCGCCCCGGCGCGCCGGTCGGGTCGGCCTGGGCCATGACGCTTCCGTCGGTCAGCAGCATCGCCAGATAGACCGGAACCGGCGGCTGGACGGCCAGGGTCTGGAGCGTGGCCGCCGGGGGCGGCGGCGGTGGAGGGGGTGCGGGAGGTGGCGGAGGCGTGGGTACCGGCGTCGGAGTGGGGCTGCCGCCCGACCCGCCCCCGCCCCCGCAGGAGGTCAAGGCCAGCGAAAAGATGATTGAAGCTGCAACGACCGATCGCGAAAGCCGCCCCATGATCCCGACTCCCCGTGAATCCCGGGAAGAAGATCATGCCGCTTGTTCCGACGCAAGCCGCCGGCGACGGATAAGCAATAACTGTTCGCCCTAAGCGTAATTGCCGGTGGCGCAGGGGCTGGTGGCGCCGCTGCCGTTGGCGCCCCAGCGGCGGAAGCCCTTGGAGTCGAGGTGGAAGCGCATTCCGGTGTAGAAACCGAGGCCGATTCCGAAGTCGCGGCCGCTCGCCTGGTGGATCCGGCAGATGTCGCGGATCAGGGCGGTCCGGGACAGGTCGTCGTCGACCGGGACCAGGTCGAGCGCGTAGAAGTGGCGGTGCGCGCTCGCCTTGGCGCCGCCGGCGCACTGGTTCAGGCCTTCGTTGCGGAAGCCCGACACGGGCTGGACGTCGCCGATCACCGGCTCGACCTTGGCCTTGATGAATTCGAGCGTCTCGGAAATGTGCGCCCATTCCGCGATCGGCGCGACCTCGAAACGGGGGCCGGCGCATTCGCGCCAGTCGCTGGCGGTGCGAACCATCTGCCAGGTCGGGACGACGTCGTCGACGCCGCCGGCATCGAGAAAGGCCTTGAACGAAAGCACCTGCGCCCGGGCGCCGGGATCGCGCGACAGCCAGGCGAGATAATCGGCCTTGCTCTGGCCTTCGGGCTGCGCCTGGGCCGAGGATGGCGAGGCCATCAGGATCACAAGGAGGGCGGCCAGCGCGAACGCTGCGAAGCGGATAAGTTGTTGCATAACAGGTAGATAGACACATTTCGGCCATATTTCAAGGCCGCCGCGAAGCCGGGCTGGCGCTGTACGACGAAGTGATATTATATCACGACAAACAACTGGGAGAAACAGCATGCGGAGCTCGTTTTCGGCCGTCGGCCTGGCCCTGGCCCTCGCTGCCTGCTCGAAACCGGCGCCGGATCCGCGCGGAGTCGCCCATGATGAGGTGCTCGTCCAGGTTTCGGCCTCGGGACGGGCGGATAGCCGGCCCGACGAGGCCCGATTCACGGTCGGGGTCGACACGATCGGCGCGACCTCGGGCGCGGCGAGCGCTCAGAACAGCGCCACGATCAACAAGGTGGCGGCGGCGCTGCAGCGGCTCGGGGTCAAGGAGGACGATCTTCAGACCCGCTCAATCACCCTCTCGAGGATCGATTACGGTCCCAACCACGGCCGTTTCCAGGCCAACAACCTGATCGAGGTCAAGGTGCGCGACATCAAGCGGGCGGGCGAGGCTCTGGCGGCCATCACCGAAGCCGGCGCCAACGTGCTCTCGGGCCCCAATTTGCAGGTCTCCGATCCCGACAATGCGGTCCGCTCCGCCTACGCCGCCGCCTATCGTTCGGCGCGCGCGCGGGCGGAGGCTTATGCGCAGGCGGCGGGATTGAAGGTCGCGCGGGTGCTTGCGATCCGGGACGCCGAGGCCGGCGGGTCCAGCCCTTATCCCGAGGAAGGGCTTATGAACTTCGAAGCGCGCGCGGTCGCGCCGGTGTCGGCGCCGCCGCCGGTCCAGCCGGGGATCAGCACCCGACAGGTGCAGATACGCGCCGATTTCGCCCTGTCGAAATAGCCCCGCGTATCCGTCATGCTGAACTTGTTTCAGCATCCAGCGGCGACCGCCTTGTCGGTGGAGGGTTGGACCCTGAAACAAGTTCAGCGTAACGGATTGGTTGCGCCCGGCCCTCCAGGCGTCTTCAAGCTTTGTTGCCGGCCCGGCTGCGTCTATTAGCGTCTCGCAACGACGGAAGATCCTCCATGGCTTCACCCTCGCCCATTCCGGCGGCCGACGCGCCGATGGGCGAGAGCGTCCTCAATCACGATTGGGGCTCGACTCCGCTCGGCCCCCGGCAGAGCTGGCCGCCGAGCCTCGCTTTCGCGGCCGGGCTCTGCCTTCGCTCGCCGCTTGCCACCGCGCTTTATTGGGGGCCCCGGCGGATCCTCATCCACAACGACGCCTGGACGAAGCTGATCGGCGGCGAACCCGCGCTCGGAACGCCGGCGCCTGAAACCCGGCAGTCCCTTTGGGCGGTTGCGGCGCCGCTCGTCGAGCAGGTCGAAAACGGGGCCGAAGGCGCCTTCGTCCAGGAACAGGCGCTTCGGCTGCTTCGCGACGGAATCGAGGAGGAGACCTACTGGGATTGCCTCCTTCTACCGATCGTCGACGACAAGGGGGAGGTCGCCGGCGTTCTCAACCAGGCCAACGAGGTCACCAGGACGGTCACCGCCGAGCGGCGCCTCTCGTTCCAGGTCCGGCTCGCCGACCGGCTCCGCGGCCTCCACGATCCGGAGGAGGCGAAGCAGGCGGCCGTCGAGATGCTCGGCACCTATCTCGGCGCCGCTCGGGTCGGCTGGGCGGATATCGACGAGGCGCTGGGAATGGCCTTTGTCCAGCGCGACTGGACTCGGGACCCAGGGGTGCCAAGCCTGGCCGGCCAACGCACGGCGACGGAAAGCTTCGGCGAACAGGCGCTGGGCCTCTTCCGCGCCGGCCAATTGCTCGCGGTCCCTGATCTGCGCCAGCTGCCGCTCGGCTCGGCCGACCGCACCGCCGCCTGGGAGGCGGCCGGAGTCCGGGCCCTGATCACCGTGCCGCTCGTCCGCCAGGGGGAGCTCAAGGCCCTGCTCTACGTCCACGAACCGGAGCCGCGCACCTGGAAGAAATCGGACGCCGCCATCGCCCGCGACGTCGCCGAGCGCAGCTGGGCAGCGGTCGAGCAGGCCCGGGCCGAGCAGTCGCTGGTCGAGAGCGAGGATCATTATCGACACACCGTCGAGCTGAACCCGCAGGTGACCTGGACGGCGCATCCCGACGGCCAGCTCAACCGCGTCTCCAACCGCTGGAACGTCTGGACCGGGACGACCGGGCTGGGGGGAACCTGGGTCGATGCGATCCACTCGGACGACCGCGAGGCCAGCCTCGCCGCCTGGAGCCTCAGCGTCGGCACCGGCGAGCCCTACGATATCGAGCATCGGGTCCGAATGGTCGATGGCTCCTATCGCTGGGCCCGCTCGCGCGCTTATCCGCGGCGCCGCGACGACGGCGAAATCTGCCTGTGGTACGGCTCCACCGAGGACGTCCACGAGCGCAAGGTGGCCGAGGAGCATCAGCGCCTGCTCATCAACGAGCTCAACCACCGGGTGAAGAACACCCTGGCCAGCGTCCAGGGCATCGCCTTTCAGACCCTTCGCGGCGACATCTCGCTGGCCGAGGCGCGGGCCCGCTTCGAAGCCCGGCTGATGGCCCTGTCCGGAGCCCACAATCTGCTCACCGAAGAGAATTGGGGCGGCGCCTCCCTGGAGCGGGTGGTGAGCGATTCGATCGAGCATCTCGCCGGCGAATCGGGGCGATTCGACGTCGAGGGCAAGCCGCTCCGGCTGGCCCCTCGAGCCGCCCTCGCACTGGCGATGGCGCTTCACGAGCTCGGCACCAACGCCGCCAAATATGGAGCGCTGTCCACCGAAGGCGGACGGGTCTCGATCGGCTGGACCGAGGTCGAGGACCGGCTCCACTTCGTCTGGCGGGAGCGCGCGGGCCCGCCGGTCGAGGCGCCGAGCCGGCGCGGCTTCGGCTCGCGCCTGATCGAACGCGGCCTCGCCGCCGATCTCGGCGGAACCGCTTCCCTCCATTTCGATCCTTCAGGCCTGCGCTGCGAAATCCAGGCCTCGCTCGGCGCGATCCGGGCGCAGGAGCGCTCGCTTGGCTGATCCGCGCCTCCGGATACTGGTCGTCGAGGACGAGATGCTGGTGGCGATGAACATCGAGGACATGCTGCTCGAGCTCGGCCACGAGGTCGCCGGGCTCGCCAGCCGCCTCGCCCCCGCGCTGGCCCTGGCCAGCGAGAGCAAGTTCGACGTGGCGATGCTGGACGTCAACCTGGCCGGCGAGGCGAGCTTCCCGGTCGCCGACTTCCTTGCCGAGCGGGGAATCCCCTTCCTCTTCGCCACCGGCTACGGCCGCCAGGGGATCGAGGAACGATTCCGTCACTGCCCGATCCTCCAAAAGCCCTTCCGCGCGGCCGAGCTGCGCGCGGCGCTCGAGCAGATCGCGCGCTGACGTCCTCCGTCACCCCAGCGAAGGCTGGGTCTATGCTGAGTCGGCATGGATGCCAGCCTTCGCTGGCATGACGAAGGGTCAGAACCCCCTGAACCTCGCGAACGCCGACACCTTTTCCCGCTCCGTCCGCAGCGAATTGATAGGCGCGTCCGGATCGGCATGGCCGAGCGCCATCCCGCAATAGAATATCCGCTCCGGCGGAAGCGCGATATGGCGCGAGACGACATCGTGCACCGCCGCCCACGCCTCCTGGGCGCAGGTGGCGAGCCCGCGCTCCTCGGCGAGCAGCATCACGTTCTGGATGAACATGCCGAGATGCGCCCATTGCGGCCGGTCGAAGATCCGGCCCACTGAGAAGAGCAGCAGGACCGGCGCTCCGAACGCCTCGAAATTGCGCGCGAATTGCGCAAGCCGGGCCGCCCGGTCCTCGCGCGGGATGCCGATCGCCTCGTACAAGGCTTCGCCGCTTCGATGCCGGCGCGTCCGGTACGGCTCGGGGAGGGGCGAAGGATAGATGACAAGCTCCATCGCCGCCCGGGTCGAAGCGAGCGCCTCGGCCTTGAGGTCGGCCAGCGGCTCGCCGCCGAGCACGTCGACATGCCAGGGCTGGAGGTTGCCGCCCGAGGCCGCGCGCGCCGCCAGCCCGAGCATCTCCTCGACGACGGATCGCTCGACCGCCCGGGGCAGGAAAGCCCGGGCCGAGCGGCGCGAAAGGATCGTGTTCGTAACGGAGTTGCGCTCGGCGGACATGGAGCTATTCTGCCCGTCCATGGGGTTACTCGACAAGATGCTGAGCCGGCTCGTCACCAAAGGCGAGCTCACGATAATCGATCACAACGGCGGGACGAGCCGCTTCGGCGCGCCCTTTCCGGGGCTGGAGCCGGTGACGGTTCGGATGGCGGACCGCAAGGTCGCCCTCCAGATCGCCCGCGACCCGACCATGGGCACGGTCGACACCTGGATGGAGAACCGGCTGATCCTCGAGCAGGGCGAGATCATCGATCTCATCAAGCTCATCCGCCGCAACCGCCGGTGGGAGGAGCGGACCAGGCCCAACGAATTCCTGAAGAAGACCGGCAAGCTCACCCACAAGCTCAGCACCCTCAACTGGAAGTCGCGGTCGCTCAAGAACGTCCAGCACCATTATGACATCGGCAACGACCTCTACCGACTCTTCCTCGATCCGGACATGCAGTACAGCTGCGCCTATTTCACCGATCCGGCGAACAGCATCGAGCAGGCCCAGCTCGACAAGAAGGCGCATATCGCCTCGAAGCTCCACCTCAAGCCGGGCCAGCGCGTGCTCGATATCGGCTGCGGCTGGGGCGGGCTGGCTCTGTATCTCAATCGGGTCGCCGACGTCGACGTGCTCGGGGTCACTCTCTCCAAGGAGCAGCTCGCCGTCGCCCGGCAGCGGGCGGACGAAGCCGGAGTCTCGGACCGGGTGAAGTTCGAGCTGATCGATTATCGCGACGTCAAGGGTGAGTTCGACCGGATCGTCTCGATCGGCATGTTCGAGCATCTCGGCACCGCCTTCTTCCAGACCTTCTTCCACAAGGTCCGCGAGCTGCTGATCCCGGAAGGGGTCGCGCTCGTCCACACGATGGGGCGGATGGGCAAGCCGGGCACGACCGACAAGTTCATGCAGAAATACATCTTCCCGGGCGGCTATTTGCCGGCCTTGTCGGAGATCGTCTCGGCGAGCGAGCGCGAGAAGCTGATCATGGCCGATTGCGAGGCCCTCCGGCTCCACTACATCTACACGCTCCACGCCTGGTACCAGCGCTTCAAGGCCAATCACGACAAGATCGTCGAGATGTACGACGAGCGCTTCTACCGCCTCTATCTCTTCTACCTCGCCGGCTCGATGACGATGTTCAGCGACGGCGCGATGGTCGTCTACCAGCTCCAATATCTGAAGAGCCGCTACGCCACCCCGATGATTCGCGACTACATGCTGGCCGACGAGGCTCGGCTGAGGGAGAAGCAGGGCCCGGCGCCGGCGTGAAGCGTCTCTTCGTCATGCTGAACTTGTTTCAGCATCCAGTTCTCCGCCTCCCGGACGGGCGGAGAACTGGACCCTGAAACACGTTCAGGGTGACGGGGAGGAGGCACCGTCTTGACCCATCGGCCTCCGCCATGCTCATTGCGCTGAAATTTCCAGGGGTGTTCGACGAATGTGGCTGCTCGATAAGATGCTCAAGAAGGTCGTCCGCAAGGGCGATCTCACCGTCATCGACCATGACGGCAAGGAATATCATTATGGCGACGGCGGCCCGGCGCCGCACGGGCCGGTCCGGGTCCGGTTCACCGACAAGGGCGCCGCCAACCACATCATCAAGGATCCGCGGGTCGGCGCCGGCGAAGTGTTCATGGACGGCCGGATGGTCGTCGAGCAGGGCGATCTGCGCGATCTCGTCCTCCTCATCCGCTACAACGCGCCGGTCGAGCGCCAGGGCGATTTGAAGCCCAGGGGCCCGGTCCGCAAGGCGATCGGCCGGATCGCCGGCCGCCTCGACCAGATCAACTGGAAAACCCGCTCGGCAAAGAATGCCGAGCATACCTACAACCTCACCCGGCGCCTGTTCGAGCTGTTCCTCGACGAGGACCGGCAGTACACGATGGCCTACTACCGGGACCTGTCGAACAGCCTCGAAAAGGCCCAGCTCGACAAGAAGGCCCATGTCGCCTCCAAAATGTACCTGAAGCCGGGCATGCGGGTGCTCGACGTCGGCTGCGGGTGGGGCGGCTTCGCCCTCTATCTTCACCGCATGTACGGGGTCGAGGTGCTCGGCGTCGCCCTGGCGCGCGACCAGGTCGACTTCTCCAACGAGCGCGCCCGCGAAGCCGGCGTGTCCGACAAGGTCAAGTTCGAGCTCCTCGATTATCGCGACGTCCAGGGCCAGTTCGACCGGATCAGCAACGTCGGCCTGATCGAGCATCTCGGAACGCCCCATTATCCGGGCTTCTACGAGCATATGAACCGGCTCCTGAAGGACGACGGAGTCATGGTCTCCCATTGCTGCGGGCGGATGGGCGAGCCCGGCGTCACCGACAAATGGACTCGCAAATACATCTTCCCGGGCGGCTATATCCCGGCTCTGTCGGAGTTGGTCGTCCAGGCCGAGAAGCATCACATGATCGTCACCGACGTCGAGGCGATGCGCTACCATTACGCGCCGACGCTCGCCGAATGGTACAACCGCACCGTCATGAACAAGGACGAGATCATCTCGCTCTACGACGATCGCTTCTACCGGATGTGGCTCTTCTACCTCGCCGGCGCCGAGGCCGCCTTCCGCTACGGCGGAATGGTCAACTGGCAGATCCAGTACGTGAAGCGCCGCGACGCCATCCCGATGACCCGCGACTATATGTACGAGGAATCGGCCCGGCTCCGCGAGAGGGAAGAGGCGCCGCAATGGCATCTGGCGGCGGAGTGAGGGAATAGGAAAAGGGGCCGGAGCGGCGACGCTCCGGCCCTTTTCGTCATACCGGCGAAAGCCGGTATCTCGGGGAGGCCCGCCGAGACTTCTCGACCCGAGGTCCCGGCTTTCGCCGGTATGACGGCTACCGGCCCCGCCGCTCCTGCATGGCCGCCTGGGCCGCCTGGCGCTCGTCCGGGCTGATCGTGCCGTCGCGGTTGGAATCGACCTTGTCGAAGCGGCGTAGGGCGGCACTCTGGGCCTCGGCGAGCGCGACCCGGCCGTCGCGATCCAGATCCATCATCGCGAAGACCCGGCCGCCGAAGCCGCCCGCCGTGCCGCGGCCGCCGCGAGCGGCGAAGCGCTGGCCCCGGCGCTCGCCGCGCAGGGTGCCGGCAGGAGCTCTCGGAGCGTCGAACTCGGCGCGGCTGATCATTCCGTCGCGGTTGGTATCGAGCCGGTCGAAACTCTGGTCACGGCGCTCGCCGCGACGATCTTCGGCTCGGGCCCGGATTTCGTCCTGGGTGACGAAACCGTCGCGGTTCGAGTCGGCTTGGGCAAAGTGGGCCTGGACCCGGGCCTGAACGGCCGAGCGGGTCTGCGGCTGGGCGGACCGGTCGCGGCCCGGCTGGGCTGTGGCCGGCATCGAGGCGAGCACGGCCAGAGCCGCGCCTGCAAAAAATATCTTCTTCATCATCAACTCCTTGGCGCAAGGGGAAGCGACTCCCCATGCGCCCTTCCCCTAAAGGGCGACGGCTGTACCGGGCTTTAACGCCGGCTCGGCGCGGGCCTGGCGAAGCATCAAGGCGAGGAGCGCGGCGAGGATCAGCGCCGGGGCGGGCAAGTGGAGCAGGCCGAAGGTCTGCACGATCAGCGGCAGCAAAAAGGCGAGGAGCAGGACGAACGAGGGTCCGCTTTCCGGCTCCCGCCTCAGCCGGGCGAGCAGCAGCAAGGCGGCAAGGCCCGGGACGGTCATGTCGTAGTTGAACGCATAAGGGAGGACGAGGAAGGTCGCGACTCCGCCGGCCAGCCCGGCGGCGCGGCTGTCGCTGGGCATGCGCAGCAGCAGGAAGGCGATCGCCGCCCCGCCGACAAGGATTTGAACCGCCCAGGCGGCCGCTCCTGGGAAGCCGAGCGCCGAAACGCTCGGGACGATGGTCGGCATCATCGTCAGGAAATAGGTTCCGACGTCGTCGACCATCGCCGTCTGCACCCCGACCGTGACTCCCAGCCAAGTCCGCCAGAGGTCAGGCCCGAAGACGAGCGCCGAGACGGCGACGAGGACGGCGGCGGTGGCGCCGGCGGCGGCGAAGGCCTTCCATTCGCCGCGGCGGGCGAGGATCAAAGGCGCGAGGATGGCGAGGTGCGGCTTGACCAGCATCAGGCCGATCAGGATCCCGGCGAGGATCGGGCGGCGGGGCATGAAGTGGAAGGCGCCGAGCCAGAGCGCCCCGATGAGAAGGCCGTAATGCCCGGCCCAGACGTTGAGCAGGGTCGCCGGAGCGACCAGCGCCAGCCAGCCCGGAAGGCCGGCATCGCGAAGATAGGGCCGGGCCGCGGCGGCGAAGGCGGCGCCGGTCAGGGTCAGCCAGGACAGGAGCGCGACCGGATAGGGGAGCAGCGCGAACGCCCAGGTGTAGAGGAGCGTCGGCGGCGGGTAGGAATAATTGTGGTCGCTGAGCGCGCCCTGGAAGAAGGCCGCTTGCCAGGCGCTGTAGCCCTTGAGGTCGTAGATCAGGTCGAGCCGGCCCTCGAGCACCAGGCGTCCCGACGAATAGACGTTGGCGAAATCCCGTCCCCAGATGGCGGCGCCCCGGATCGACGGCCAGGGGGTGAAGTGGGTCGCCAATATGTCTTGGGCGAAGAGCAGGGCGACGAGGATTGCGACGAAGATCCAGGCGAGCGTCCACAGCCTTTCCGGCGATGCCGCCTTGTCCGTCCTCGCGCTCATGCCCGCCTCCTCTACGTCACGGCTAGGAGAACAGGGTTAACGAACGGTTAGCGCGGGTCAGGGAGGACCCTTATTTGCTTCACGGCGAAGGCCGGGATCCAGTGCTTCGGCCGGGGCGCTGGACCCCGGCCTCCGCCGGGGAACGGCCTGCACGCATCCCTCATTCAAGTTAAACCTTGAATTTCCCTGCCGGAGGAAGGAGGCAGCGGGGGCGATGACCTCCACGCCCGCTGAAAGAGAGAGCGCCGGCGCCCGCCGGCCGCGCGCCTGGTGGGAGCATCCCGCGGTCGTCCTCGCCATGGTGCTGGCCTGCGGAATGCCCCTGCTTTGGCCCGACGTGCCCCCCCTGGTCGACCTGCCCGGCCATATGGGCCGCTACCACGTCCAGATGGCGATCGGCGGCTCGCCCGTCCTCCAGGCCTTTTACGATTTCAAATGGGCGCTGATCGGCAATCTCGGGGTCGACCTGCTGGTCGTCCCGCTCGCCAAGCTGATCGGCCTCGAAGCGGCGGTCAAGCTGATCGCCATCGCCATCCCGGTGATGACCGGCGCGGGCTTCCTGTGGGTGGCGCGCGAGGTTCACGGGCGGGTGCCGCCGACGGCCTATTTCGCCTTGCCGCTGACCTACGGCTTCCCCTTCCTGTTCGGCTTCGTCAATTTCGCGCTGTCGATGGCTTTGGCCTTCCTGGCCTTCGCCTTGTGGCTGAGGCTGGCCCGGCTCGGCCGCCTTCGGCTGCGCGCCGGCCTGTTCGTTCCGATCTCCGTCCTGCTCTGGCTCTGCCACGCCTTCGGCTGGGGGACCCTGGGGGTGATGGCCTTTTCCGCCGAGCTGGTCCGCCAGGTCGACCTCAAGCGGCCGCTCTGGAAGGCCGGCTTCAAGACCGGGCTGAACTGCCTGGCACTCGCCCCGCCGGTGCTCCTGATGCTGCTCTGGCGAAGCGGCGCGGTGGGCGGCGAGACTTCGGTCTGGTTCAACTGGCGGCTCAAGCGCGAGTGGATCCTGATGGCGCTCCGCGACCGCTGGTACTGGTGGGACGAGGCTTCACTGACGGTGATCGGCCTCGTCCTGATCGTCGGCCTGCTCTACTGGAAGAAGCTCGAATATTCGCGCAACCTCGCGGCCTCCGCGATCTTCCTGGCGATCGTCTACGTCTGCCTCCCCAGGATCGTCTTCGGCTCCAATTATGCGGACATGAGGCTCGCCCCCTTCGTCCTCGCCGCAGGCGTGATCGCGATCCGCTATCGTCCCGACTGGGCCGGCCGGTCGGGAGCGATGTTCGCCGCCGCCGCGCTGCTCTTCGCCGCCGCCCGCCTCGGCGGCAACACGTTGAGCTTCTGGATGTACGACCGGGCCTACGACCATGAACTCGCCGCGGTCGACCATATCCCGCGCGGCGCCAGGGTCGTCTCCTTCGTCGGCGTGAAGTGCCGCAAGGATTGGCCCCAGACCCGGATCGAGCATCTCCCCGCCCTCGCCCTGGTGCGCCGCGACGCCTTCTCCAACGACCAATGGTCGATGAGCGGCGCCCAGCTTCTCACCGCCCGCTTTCCCGACGGCGGCTGGTTCTCGCGCGATCCGTCGCAGCAGGTCCTTGCCCGCCCCTGTCGCGGCGAGCATTGGAAGACCCTCGACGAATCGCTCGCCACCTTCCCCCGCGACAAGTTCACCCACGTCTGGCTGATCAGCCCGCCTCCGGCCGACCCGGCGCTGCTGCGCGGGCTCCGGCCGGTCTGGCAAAGCGGCACGAGCGTGCTGTATCGGGTCGTCGACCCACGCCCGATCGCCGCCCAGGAACCCAGATGACCGCGCCGTCCCTCTCCATCGTCGTGCCCTGCTACAACGAGGAAGCGTGCCTCGGCGAGCTTCACGGCCGGCTGACGGCGGCGGCGCGCGCTGCCGCGGATGAGGATTATGAGATCGTCCTCGTCAACGACGGCTCGCGCGATCAAAGCTGGGAGATGATGCGCGCTTTGTCCGCGGCCGATCCGAGGCTGGTGGCGATCAACCTGTCGCGCAACCACGGCCACCAGCTCGCTTTGACGGCCGGCCTCGACCTCTGCGCGGGAAACCGGATCCTGATCATCGACGCCGATCTCCAGGACCCGCCCGAGCTTCTTTCGCCGATGCTCGCCGAAATGGACCGGCAGGGCGCCGACGTCGTCTATGCCGTGCGCCGGGCCCGGGCCGGCGAGACGGCGTTCAAGCTCGGCACCGCAAAGCTCTTCTACCGCCTGCTGTCGAGGCTGGCGGAGATCGACATTCCGCGCGACACCGGCGACTTCCGGCTGATGAGCCGGCGGGCGCTGGACGCCCTGCTCAGCCTTCCCGAGCAGGCGCGCTTCATCCGCGGAATGGTCGCCTGGGTCGGCTTCCGCCAGGTTCCGATCGCCTACGACCGGGCCGAGCGCCATGCCGGCCAGAGCAAATATCCGCTCTCGAAGATGATCCGCTTCGCGCTCGACGCGGTCACCGGCTTCTCGACCGCGCCCTTGAGGATGGCGAGCCATATCGGCCTCTGGCTGGTCGCCGCCTCGGTGCTGCTGGTCGGCTATATCGCCGTCGGATTCTTCACCGGCAGCGCGATCCAGGGCTGGACCTCATTGATGCTGGTCGTCGTCGTCCTCGGGGCGGTACAGATGTTCGTGCTTGGGATGATCGGCGAATATCTGGGCCGGCTCTACATGGAATCGAAGCGCCGCCCGCTCTACATCGTCGCCGAGATCGCCGGCCATGCCGGCGGAGCGCCGACCCTCGGCCATGTCGCTCAGGCGGCGGAGACGATCGCCACCAGCGAGACCCCGGGCGGGAATGGCAGCCGTCCGATCGCGTAGCGCTCGAGGCCGAAGATCGCCTGGAACAGCGCGTTGAGCGGGGCCGCCGGAAGCGTGTCGTCGCTGTCCTCCTTGCCCCGCACCTTGCCGGCGAAGCGCGCCGCCGCGGCGAGCGGGAAGAGCAGGCTGTTGAACCAGCTCATCATCTCGAGCTTCAGCCCGGCGGCCGCGACCACGGCCTTGAGAGACTTGCGCGTGTAGCGGCGCTTGTGATGGTTGACGACGTCGTGGGCGCTCCACATCCAGGGATGGGCCGGGACGGCGATCAGGATCCGGCCGCCGGGCTTCAGCTTGCGGGCTATGCTTTCCAGGGCCTCGCGATCCGCCTCGACATGTTCCAGGACGTCGAGGATCGCGACCAGGTCGTAGGCGCCCTCTTCGACGCCGGTCAGCGCCGGCAGGGGTGCGTCCATCACGGGTTGGCCGAGCCGCTGACTGGCGATGGCGCGGGCCGCGGGGTCGATCTCGATCGCGTCGACCCGCCCGAAGCGCTTCAGCATGACGATATTGTGCCCGGTGCCGCAGCCTATTTCGAGGATCCGGGGCGTTTCGGGCAGCCGGATCCGGCGCTTGATGAGGTCGGCGAGTATCTCGCGCCGTGCGCGGTACCACCAATGGCGGCTGTCGAGCTCGGCCATCCGGTCGTAGACGATGCGTTCCATCAGATTTTGGCCATCTCAGCCGAACACCCATTGCCGGTTGAGGGCAAAGGTCACCGCCGGCGACACGAACAGCATCGGGATGAGCGGCCACCAGGTCGGCCCGTCGAGCAGGCCGGTGAGCAGCCAGACCCATAAGCTGTTGAGCCCGAGGCTGACCAGCGAGACGATGGCGAAGCGCCCGGTGCGCACGGCCTTCCGGTCGCGACTGCCATGATCCTTGAAGCTGACGCTGGAGTGAAGTCCGTAGCCGAGGCCCACCGCGACGGCGTAGGCCATTAGGTTCGAGACCAGGGGCGGAACGCCCATGTAGGTCGCCGGGAAATAGTAGACCGCTCCGCCGACGAGCGTGACGAATCCGCCGACCAGGCCGAAACGGATCACCTGCATCAGGAACGGCGGCATCGCGCTGTCCAGCTTCATTTCCAGCGCGCGTCCTTTCCTTGCCCTTTGCGGTGCAGCGACTAATGCCAAGCCGAGGGGTTGGGAAGGGCCAAAGGATGGACGAGTTCGAGCGGCTGGAGCGGCGCTGGCGCTGGTGGGTGCTGCTCTTCTGGCTGGGGACCTGCGCCGTCCTGCTTTACCTGCGCTGGAGCGCGATCAACGCCTTCGCGCTGGGCGACACCGACGACAATATGCGGATCATGCAGGTGCGCGCGCTGCTCGCAGGCCAGGACTGGTTCGATCTTCGCCAGCACCGGCTCAACCCGCCCTTCGGCGCCGACATCCACTGGTCGAGGCTGGTCGACCTTCCGATCGCCGGGATCAAGCTCGCGCTGGCGCCTTTGGTTGGCGGTCCGGCGGCCGAGAAGACCGCCGTGGCGCTCGCGCCCCTTATCCCCCTGGCGGGGGCGATGGCGGCGGTGGCGGTCGCGGTCCGGCGCCTGATCTCGCCCTGGGCCTTCCTCCTCCCCCTCGCCATCCTGCTCTGCGGCCATTCGCTGCGCGGACAGTTCGTCCCCCTCAGGATCGATCATCACGGCTGGCAGCTCGCTTTCCTGGCGATCGCCGCAGCTTCCCTGACCGATCCGAAGCGGGCGCGGGGCGGCGCGGTGCTCGGCGTCGCCACGGCCCTGTCGCTCGTCATCGGCCTGGAGATGCTGCTCTATCTCGCTCTGCTCGGCGCCATCGCGGTGCTTTTTTGGGTGCGCGATCCGGCCGAGGGACGGCGCCTCGCCACCTACGGCGCAAGCCTGGCCGGCGGTTCGGCGCTCGGCTACCTCATTTTCGCCTCGTACGCCAACCGGGCCCCGGTCTGCGACGCCTTGTCGCCGGTATGGCTGTCGGTGGTGACGGCCGGCGGGGCGATCGCCGTCGCCTTGGCCTTCCTCGGCCCGCGCTCCTGGCCGCTTCGGCTCGGCGCCGCGGGCGCGGCGGGCGCGGCGCTCGCGGCGGGCTTCGTCCTGGCCTGGCCCCATTGCCTGGGCCGGCTCGAGGGCGCATCGCCCGAGCTGGTCCGCTTGTGGCTCGGCAACGTCCGCGAGGCCCGGCCGCTCTACATGCACGGTTACTCGACCGTGATCGCCGTGGCCGCTCTGCCCGTCGCCGGGCTTGTCGGCTATGCGACCGCACTCTGGCGCCATCGCCGCGACGAAGCGAAGCTCGTCGCCTGGGCGGCGACCGCGGCTCCGGCCCTGCTCGCGGCCCTGCTTCTGCTCTGGCAGAGCCGAGCCGGTCCGGCGGCGCAGCTGCTCGCCGTGCCGGGGGCGACCGCCCTGGTCTGGCCGGCCATCGTAAGCCGGTTCATGCTGGTTCGAGTGATCGGCACGGTCACCCTGTTCCTGTTCGCCTCGGGCCTGCTTCCGCAGCAGATCGCCACTTACTTCCCGCCCAAGCCCGTTCCCGGCATGAAAGGCGTCAACAAGGCCAACGGGCTGTGCCCGACGCTCTGGGCGCTGAGGCCGGTGGCGCTGGTGCCGAGGGGACAGGTGCTCACCTTCGTCGATCTCGGGCCGCGCCTCATCACCGTCACTCACCACGACGCCGTCGCCGGCCCCTATCACCGCAACGGCCGCGACATCATCGACGTGATGCGGGCCTTCCGGGGAACGGCCGAGGAAGCCAAGGCGACGATCGATCGGCGGCGGATCGACTATGTCCTGATCTGCCCCGGCCTTTCCGAATCGACGGTCTATGCCAGCCAGGCCAAGAACGGCTTCTACGTGCAGCTTGCGAGCGGGAGGATCCCGGCCTGGCTCCAGCCGGTGCCGCTTCCGGCCCGGTCGCCCTACCGGATGTGGCGGGTCGTCAAACCTGGAAGCTGACCGAAATCCCGTCGATCACGAACTGGGCGGCCAGAGCGGCGAGGATGACCCCGAGCAAACGGGTCAGCATCGCCTCCATGCGGTGACCGAGCAGGCGCATCAGCCAGCCCGCGGCGAGCAACGAGACGAGGGTGAGGAGCAGGACGGAGGCCAAAGCGGCGAGCACGACCAGGCTCTCGTCGAGCCCGTCGCTGCGCGCCATCAGCAGCATCACCGACGCGATCGAGCCCGGGCCGGCGATCATCGGGATCGCCATCGGGAAGACCGAGACGTCGTCATGCTCCGGGTCGGCCTCGATCTCCTGCGCCCGGTTCTCCCGCCGCTGGGTGCGTTTCTCGAAGACCATTTCGAGCGCGATCAGGAACAGCATGATCCCGCCGGCGATCCGGAAGGCGGCGAGGCTGATCCCCAGCGTCTTCAATAGATCTTCGCCGAGCAGCCCGAAGAAGAGCAGGATCCCGGCGGCGACGAGAGAGGCGCGGATCGCCATCGACCGGCGCTGCGCCGCGGTCGCTTCGCGGGTCAGGCCGGCGAAGATCGGAGCGCAGCCCGGCGGATCGATGACCACCAGGAAGGTGACGAAGGCGGAGAGGAAGAGCGCGATCATGACGAGGCCAATCCGCGCCGGCACATCCACCGTTCGCCCCGAGCGAGGTCGAGGGGTCCATTCGAGCGAAGCCGAGAAATCCGGTCTCGGCTAAGCTCGACAGGGTGCCTCGACTTCGCTCGACACGAACGGATTGCAGCGCTCGTCCTCACAGCCCCTCCGGCGGCGGTAGTCCGGCGCGGGCATGGGCGGCGACCAGCGTGTTGCGAAGGAGGACGGCAATGGTCATCGGGCCGACTCCGCCCGGAACCGGGGTGATCGCGGCGGCCACCTCGGACGCGCCGGCGAAGTCAACGTCGCCGACGAGCCGGCCCTTGCCGCCGTCGCCGCTTTCGATCCGGTTGATCCCGACGTCGATCACGGTCGCGCCCGGCTTCAGCCAGTCGCCGCGGACCATTTCCGGCCGCCCGACGGCGGCGACGACGATGTCGGCGCGCCGGACCACTTCGGCGAGGTCGCGGGTCCGGCTGTGGGCGAGCGTGACGGTGCAATTGCCGGCCAGCAGCAATTGCGCCATCGGCTTGCCGACGATGTTCGAGCGGCCGATCACCACGGCCTCCAGGCCCGACAGGTCGCCGAGCCGGTCCTTGAGAAGCATCAGGCAGCCGAGGGGCGTGCAGGGGACCAGCCCCTCCTCGCCGACGGCGAGCCGGCCGGCGTTGATCGGGTGGAAGCCGTCGACGTCCTTGGCGGGATCGATCGCCTCGATCACCGCTTTGTCGTCGATCCCGGCCGGGAGCGGAAGCTGCACGAGGATCCCGTCGACCGCCTCGTCGTCGTTGAGCCGGCCGACCAGCGTCAGCAGATCTTCCTGCGAAACGCTGTCGGGCAGCCGGTGCTCGAAGCTCGCCATTCCGGCCTCTTCGGTCGCCCGGCCCTTGGAGCGGACATAGACCTGGCTCGCCGGGTCCTCGCCGACGAGCACGACGGCAAGGCCGGGCGCCCGGCCCGTGCCGGCGGTGAAGGTGGGAACGGCCTCGGCGACGCGCTCGCGCAGCCGCGCGGCGAAGGCGCGGCCGTCGATGCGCTCTGCGCTCACCGGTAGCTCATCGCGATGTCGGCGCCGATTCCGTACAGGACGCGGTTCAGGATCCAGAGGACCAGGAGGACGACCATCGGGCTGAAATCGAGACCGCCGAAATCGGGCAGGACCTTGCGGATCGGCCGGTAGACGGGCTCGGTGACCCGGTCGAGACCGCGCATCAGACCGCGCACGAACCCATTGTAGGTGTTGACGACGTTGAAGGCGACCAGCCAGCTGAGGATCATCTGGATGACGATGATCCACCACACCACCTTCAGCAGGATGATCACCACGTCGATCAAGGCCAACAGCATTCGTCTCTCTCCGCGGGTCGGTTCCCGGCGATGTAGGCCGGGGCCGGGTTCGGGGCAATGGCAGGGTCCATGTCTCCGCCTCGTTGCCGCTTCCGTCCTGGATGCTGAAACAAGTTCAGCATGACGGTGAGACGAAGCCGCGCTACGCTGCCGAAATGATCTCGCTCCTCCTCTTCGCCGCCGCCACAATTCCCCAGCCCGCCGATCTCAAGTCCTTCCAGGACTGGACCGTGGGCTGCGACAATGGCCGCGCCTGCCAGGCCGTGGCGTTGATGCCGGAGGACATGCCGGACGACGCCGCGACGATGAGCGTCAGGCGCGGCCCGGAGAACGGGGCCCAGCCGGTCGTCGCCTTCGATCTCGGGGCCGTCGGCGACCCCGTCGCGCTCAGCGCCGACGGCAGGAGGCTGCCCGTTCGGCTGGCCGGCGGGGCCGACGGCGAGACCCGGGTCGTTCCGGCCGACACGGCGGCGGTGGTCGCCGCCCTTCGCTCCGCCGGGCGACTGCAATTGCTCGGGGCGGACGGCAAGCCTCTCGGAACCGTTTCGCTCAACGGTGCGAGCGCGGCCTTGCTCTACATGGACGAGCAGCAGCGGCGAGTGGGAACCCCGACGGCCCTGGTGAGGCGCGGCCCGGGCGGCGCGGTACCGGCTCCGCCGCCGCTTCCCGTCGTCCTCGCTCCGCCCCTTTCGAGGGCGCATCCGGTGGTGCTGAGCGCGACCGCCTTGCAGGCGCTTCGCAAGAAGCACGGCTGCACGCTCGACGAGGTCGGTGGGCCTGAGGAAGCCGAAAGCACGGCGCTCACCGCCGGCGAGACCCTGCTTCTGCTCGCCTGCGGCTCGGGCGCCTACAATGTCAGCTACGTGCCCTTCATCGTCAGGCGCGGCGGCCGGGCCGAGCTCGCCACCTTCGATTACAAGCCGGGCTGGTGGGCGGAGGAAGGCAAGCCGATGCTGATCAACGCCGACTGGGACAAGGAACACGGCCTCCTGACCAGCTTCGCCAAGGGCCGCGGCCTCGCCGACTGCGGCACCGAATCCGATTACGCCTGGGACGGCCGGGCCTTCCGGCTGGTCGAGCAGGCCGAGATGGACGAATGCCGGGGGTCCAGGGACTATATCACGACGTGGCGGGCGTGGGTGGTCCGGCGATAATAGCTAATTCCTCCCCGGCCTTTGCCGGGGAGGGGGGTGTAGGCGGGTCGGCATGCCGGCGGCATGCCGAGAGCCGGAACCGGCTGCGCAGCAGCCGCGGGGCGAAGCCTGGTGGAGGCGCTCTTCCAACGCCTAGAACCCCTCCACCGCGCTTCGCGCGGTCCCCCTCCCCCGGAAATCCGGGGGAGGAATTCAGGGCGCGCTCCTCTCCGGCTCCGCCCTCGCCAGCACTAGGGCGAAGCGCGCCTCCTCGTCGGTCCATTCCTCGACCGGTGTCCAGCCGCCGGCGAGCAGGAGCGTCCTGGCGTCGCGTTCGCCATATTTGTGGCTGTTCTCGGTGTGGAGGGTTTCGCCGCCGGCCATCGTGAACGGGCGGCCCGAAACCGTGAACTCGACGTCGCGCATCGCTTCGAGGTGCATCTCGATCCGGCTCAGCCGGTCGTTCCAGACGGCGCGATGGCGGAACGCCTCGATGGGGATGTCGCCGTCCAACTCGCGGTTGATCCGGACGAGCAGGTTCAGGTTGAAATCGGCGGTGACTCCGGCGGAATCGTCATAGGCGCTGAGCAGCTCGGCGGGGTCCTTGACCCGGTCGAAGCCGATGAACAGCCAGGCACCGGTCCCCAGCGTCCGGCGCATCGCCCGCAGGACGTCGACTCCGCTCGACGGGATCATGTTGCCGATGGTCGAGCCTGGAAAGAAGCCGAGCCTGGGCAAGGCGTCGAGCTCGGGCGGGAGGCGGATGGGGCGGGTGAAATCGGCCTCGATCGGATGGACGGGAAGGCCGGGAAAGTCTTCCGCCAGCGACGCCGCGGCGTCGCGAAGGAAGTCGCCGCTAATGTCGAGGGGCACATAAGCGGAGGGCGCCGCGGCGGCGAGCAGGATCCTGGTCTTGACCGAGGCTCCGGAGCCGAACTCGACCACTGCCTGGCCGGGGCCCGCAATCCGGGCGACGTCGGGGCAGCGGCGCTCGAGCAGGGCGGTCTCGGTGCGGGTGAGATAATATTCGGGGAGCCGTGTGATCGCCTCGAACAGCTCGGAACCGCGCAAATCGTAGAGCCAGCGCGCCGGGATGGCCCGGATCGGAGCGGCGAGGCCGGCAAGAACCGCGTCGCGGAAATCGGGATCGGCGACGGCGGTGACGGGAGCGTGCATTACAGATCCCTCGCCAGCCGCAGCCCGGAAAACATCCAGCGCTGATGGGGGTAGAAGAAATTGCGGTAGCTCGCCCGAACGTGGCCGCGCGGAGTGGCGCAGCAGCCCCCCTTCAGAACATACTGGTTGCACATGAACTTGCCGTTATATTCGCCGACCGTGCCCTGCGGAGGCCGGTAGCCGGGATAAGGCGAATAGTCGCTCATCGTCCATTCCCACAGGTCGCCGAACATCTGGCGGAGCCTGCCCTGAGCGGCGTCGAAGGGGCCCTGGCCGGAGGCCGGGCGGGCGCGAACCGGCCCAGCGCGGTCCAGCTGGTTTCCTCCGGCCGGATCCAGCATGGCCGCCGCCGATTCCCATTCCTCCTCGCGCGGAAGCCGTGCGCCGGCCCAGCGCGCATAGGCATCGGCCTCGTACCAGCTGATATGGGCGACCGGCTCGGCCGGAGCGACCGGGCCCAAGCCGTCAAGGGCAAAGCGGCTCCAGCCCTGCGGCCCGCGCCGCCAGTAAAGCGGGGCTTCGATCCGGTTCGCCGTCGCCCAGGCCCAGCCGTCGGCCATCCACAGCTCCGGCCGGGAATAGCCGCGATCGTCGATGAAGCGGAGCCATTCGGCGTTGGTCACGAGACGGTCCGCGAGGGCGTGGGGGTGGAGGAGGGCCTGGTGACGCGGCCCTTCGCAGTCGAAGGCGAAGCCGACGCCGTCATCGCCGATCTCAACGAGCCCCCGCCGTCCCTCGATCCAGCCGGCGGCCGGCGCGAGCGGCGCCGGCGCCGCGGCGGCGCCGGGCCAAAGCGGCGGGTGAAGCGGGTTTTCGGCGAGCGCGGCGGCAAGGTCCATCAGCATCAGCTCCTGATGCTGCTGCTCGTGATTGAGGCCGAGCTCGATAAGCGCGAGCGCGGTTTCGGGAAGCCGGGGCAGGGCCGCCGTCACCGCTTCGTCGACATAAATCCGCCAGGCCCGAATCTCGTCGAGGCTGGGGCGGCTGAGCATCCCGCGACGGTCGCGCGGGTGGCGCTCGCCTTCGCCCTCGTAATAGGAATTGAAGAGAAAGGCCCAGTGCTCGTCGTACAATCGGTGGCCGGGGACATGGTCGCGAAGAACGAAGGTCTCGAAGAACCAAGTCGTGTGGGCGAGGTGCCATTTCGCCGGGGAGGCGTCGGGCATCGGCTGGAGGGTAGCATCGGCGTCGGAAAGCGGAGCGGCGATGGCCCCGCTCAGCGCGCGGACGGAGCGGTAGCGCTCGGCCAACGCGTGTGCCGGCGGGGAGTCTGCCTGAGTGGCCATCGCGCGCCCCTTATACCAAATGTTTGACCGAGGTTAGTACCCTACCGTCATCCCGGCGAAAGCCGGGACCTCGTGACCAGAAGTCTCGGCGGGTCTCCCCGAGGCCCCGGCTTTCGCCGGGGAGACGGTAAGCTAACGCGTCGCCCCCGGTTTCCACAGCACCTCGCCGCCTTCGCCCGCCGCCGCGAGGCGGGCCATGACGAAGAGGTGATCCGAGAGCCGGTTCAGATAGATGAGCGCGAGCGGGTTGAGCGCCGCCGCTTGGGCCGCCGCCACGGCCGAGCGCTCCGCCCGGCGGACAATGGCCCGGGCGAGGTGGATCACTGCCGCCCCGCCGCCGCCCCCGGGGAGGATGAAGCTGCGCAGCGGCTCCAGCGCCTCGTTCATCGAATCGATCTCGGCCTCGAGCCGATCGATCTGGGTCTGGACGATCCGCAAGGTCATCTCGGACGGCGCGAAATCCTCGCCGGGCGTGGCGAGATCGGCGCCGAGATCAAACAATTCGTTCTGGATCGCGGTCAGCATCGCGCGTTGCGCCGGGTCCGCAACCGTCAGGACGGCCAGGCCGATCGCGCTGTTCGCCTCGTCGACGTCACCGATCGCCGCGAACAGCGGGTCGGCCTTGGAGCGGCGCGAGCCGTCGGTGAGGCCGGACGAACCGCAATCGCCCGTTCGAGTGTAGATCTGGTTGAGCCTGACCAGATCAGTGGCTCCCCTTGGCGATCAGCAGCAGGAGGATCGCAAAGACGATCGCGATCGCCTGATAGAGCACCCGCTTGCGCATCAGCGCCTGCGAGCGGGCGCCGCTGATGTCCTTTTGCTGGGCCATGCCGATGACCCCCTTGGCGAGGACGAACAGCACGGCGCCCATCATCAGGACGAGAGCGATGGCAAGGAATATGGTCATGGACCTTATCTAGGTGTCCCCGGCCGAATATCCATACGGCATTTCGCCTGTGAGCAGGCGGGCCGCGAGCGCTTTCGGATCGGCCCCGCTTTGGCGAAGCTCGCTCAGAGTGGGAGCGCCGTCGCGCTTGGCGAGCCGTCGGCCGTCGGCGCCGAGAAGCAGGGGATGGTGGTGGTAGCGCGGAGTGGGCAGGCCGAGCAGGGCCTGGAGCAGGCGGTGGACGTCGGTCGCGGCATAAAGGTCGCGCCCCCGGACCACATCGGTCACGCTTTGGGCGGAATCGTCGACGGTGACGGCGAGGTGATAGCTCACCGGAGCGTCTTTGCGGGCGAGGACGACGTCGCCGAAGGCCGCCGGCTCGGCCTGGACCTCGGTGTCGCCGTCATACCAATAGAGCGGTGATGCTCCGCCGGGGAGCGGGGAGGCCAGCGCGGCCGCCATGTCGAGGCGCCAGGCGTGAGGCTCGGCGGCTCGGCGCCGTTCGCGTTCCTCCGGCGGGAGTCCGCGGCAGGTGCCGGGGTAGAGCGGGCCGTCCGGGCCGTGCGGCGCCGCGGCGCTGGCGGCGATCTCGGCGGCGATGGCGGAGCGGGTGCAGAAGCAGGGATAGGCGAGGCCGGCTCGCCTGAGCCGGTCGAGCGCCTCGGCATAGTGAGGCAGCCGCTTCGACTGGAAGAGGATCTCGCCGTCCCATTCGATCCCGAGCCAGGCGAGGTCCTCGACGATCGAAGCGACATGCTCGGGGCGGGAGCGTCGCGGGTCGATATCCTCGATCCTGAGCAGGAAGCCGCCGCCCCGGCGTCGCGCGAATTCATGCGCGAGCAGGGCCGAGAAAGCGTGGCCCAAATGCAACCGCCCGGTCGGGCTCGGCGCGAAACGGGTGACGATCCTCATCTGAGCCCTTGACCGGGCGACTCCCGCCATGCTGTCATGACGCCGTCGCCCTCGCCTGCGAGGGGGGCTTGGACCGGGGAGGGCTCCCCCGTCCTGGGTGCGACAGGCCGGGCGTATCTCCTCGCAAAGGACGAGGGCAGACGCGCGGCGCATGTACCATCCCGATCTTCTCCGCCATCCGGACGCCTGCCCCGCGCTCGTGCTCAACGCCGACTACACGCCGCTGAGCTATTATCCGCTCAGCCTGTGGCCGTGGCAGACGGCGGTCAAGGCCGTGTTCCTCGAGCGGGTCGACATCGTCGCCCAATATGTGCGCGAGGTGCACAGCCCGACCCGAACCCTGCAATTGCCCTCGGTGATCGCGCTCCGCCAATATGTGAAGCCGAGCGAGCATCCCGCCTTCACCCGGTTCAACCTGTTCCTCCGCGACCGCTTCGAATGCCAATATTGCGGCAGTCCGGCCGAGCTGACCTTCGACCATGTCGTCCCCCGCGCCCAGGGCGGACGAACGACCTGGGAGAATGTCGCGACCGCCTGCGCGCCCTGCAACCTGCGCAAGGGCGGCAGGACTCCGCTCCAGGCCCATATGAACCTCAACCGCCGCCCCTACCGGCCGACGAGCTGGCAATTGCAGGAGAACGGCCGAAGTTTCCCGCCCGGCTACCTTCACGAAAGCTGGCGCGACTATCTCTACTGGGACATCGAGCTGGAGGCTTAGGGAGGCGCCCGTCATCCCGGCGAACGCCGGCAGCTCCGGGAGGCCCGCCGAGACTTCTTGTCACGAGGTCCCGGCTTTCGCTGGGATGACGGGAAACCCCGAACCGCCGAACCGTTACGCCTGCGATGCGCGAATTCTCACAACTCCTCGACGGCCTCGTCTACACCCGCTCGCGCAACGGCAAGCTGAAGCTGATCGGCGATTATCTGAAGCGCACGCCGGATCCCGACCGGGGCTATGCGCTGGCCGCGCTGACCGGCGAGATCGACCTGCCCGGGGTCAAGCCGGCGGCGATCCGGGCGATCGTCGAGGAGCGGATCGATCCCGTCCTTTTCCGGATGAGCTGGGACTATGTCGGCGACATGGCCGAGACGGTGTCGCTGCTCTGGTCCAAGCGGATCGACCAGCCGGCCGAGATCGACGACGGCAGCCTCCGAATCGCCAACGTCGTCGAGCGGCTCCAGACCCTGGGCCGGGCCGAGGCGCCGGGAGCGCTGGCGCGGATGCTCGACCATCTCGACGCGAGCGGCCGCTACGCCTTGCTCAAGCTGGCGACCGGCGAGCTCCGGCTCGGCGTTTCCGCCAGGCTCGCCAAGACGGCGCTGGCCCAGGCCTTCGGGCTCGACGTCGAGGCCGTCGAGGAGGTCTGGCACGGGATCGACCCGCCCTATCTGCCGATCTTCGACTGGGCCGAGGGCCGCGGCGCCCAGCCGACCGCGGAGAACATTCCGGTCTTCCGGCCCTTCATGCTCGCCCATCCGCTCGAGGATCTGCGCCTGTCGCTGGGCGAATATGCGGCGGAGTGGAAGTGGGACGGGATCCGGGTCCAGATCGTCCGCGCCGGCGGCGAGACCCGGCTCTACAGCCGCGCCGGCGACGATATCAGCCGAAGCTTTCCGGAGATCGCCGAGAGCTTCCGGACCGACGGCGCCGTCGACGGCGAGCTGCTGGTCAAGGGCGAATTCCAGGGCGCCGACGCCCATGGCGGAGCGGCGGCGAGCTTCAACGCGCTCCAGCAGCGGCTCGGCCGCAAGGCGGTCTCGGCCAAGATGCTGAAGGACTATCCCGCCTTCGTCCGGCTATATGACATCCTCTTCGACGGCGCCGAGGATCTGCGGTCCTTGCCATGGGAGCAACGGCGGGAGCGGCTGACCGCCTTCGTTCCGAAGCTCGATCCCGAGCGGTTCGATCTTTCGGCGCTGATCGAGGCCACCACGTTCGAGGAGCTGGAGGAAATCCGCTCCGGCGCCCGCGACGCGGCGATCGAGGGGGTGATGCTGAAGCGGCGCGACAGCCTTTACACGGGCGGCCGCCGGGTGGGCCTCTGGTACAAATGGAAGCGCGATCCGCTCACCGCCGACTGCGTGCTGATGTACGCCCAGCGGGGGAGCGGCAAGCGCTCCTCTTATTATTCGGATTTCACCTTCGGCTGCTGGACACCGGAGGGCGAGCTGCTTCCGGTCGGCAAGGCCTATTTCGGCTTCACCGACGAGGACTTGCTGTGGCTCGACCGTTTCGTGCGGACGAAGACGGTGCAGCGCTTCGGGCCGGTGCGCGAGGTCGAGAAGAGCCTGGTCCTCGAGATCGCCTTCGATTCGATCCATTCCAGCAAGCGCCACAAATCCGGCCTCGCCATGCGCTTCCCCCGGATCTCGCGAATTCGCACCGACAAGCCCGCCACCGAGGCCGACACGATCGAAGGCCTGACGCGCCTGGCCACGTGACAGAGGAACTGCTCACGTCAATTAACCTTTGCGTGGATTGCATTCCCCTTTTGAAACAACGGATTTTCGGGGGCTGACAGCGGCCGCGGCCCGCCGCAGGGAGCAGGCTCGGGGAAGCGCCCGCAGCGCGTTTCACCCCATTTTTCGAAGGATAGGGTCATGGCCAGTTTCAGTCTCGACAACCAGGAAGAGGGTTTCACCCACGACCCCCAGCACCGCGGCTATTGCGTCGCCTACCGCGAGAACGAGGTCAACCATTGCCCCGGCTGCGGCCGCACCCATTGGTATGTCGGCCGGGTCTCGGCCGAATGCGGCTTCTGCGCGACCGCCTTGCCGCTCGTCGCCGCCACCAGCCGCGGCGCCGGCACCCACAGCCGCGGCCACCGGCCGATCGACCTGAGGGACGCCGCCTAATTGCCTAGATTCCTCCCCCGCGGTTTCGCGGGGAGGGGGACCGCGCGAAGCGCGGTGGAGGGGTTCTAGGCGTTGGAAGAGCCCCTCCACCAGGCTTCGCCTGGTCCCCCTCCCCTGCAAATGCAGGGGAGGAATTTAGACTAGAAAGGCAGCCAGCGATTCTTCTGGCTGAAGCGCATATAGCCCGCATTCACTCCGAGCCGTGCGCCGACTCCGAGGCGGACGGGGATGAGGACGACGTCGCCGCGCCTCAGATAGCTCGCCGTGAAGCCGCCCACGACATAGGCATTGCCCTCCGCGGCGGGAAAGCGGCGGAACAGCCGCTGGCTGTCGTTGAGGTTGTAGACCAGGACGAACACCTTGTCGGCATTGGCGCCAAAGTCGAAGCCGACCGATGGGCCGGTCCAATAGACGGTGCGGTCGCCCTCGATCTGGTGGTGGAGAATGCCCGAGCCGTAGCGGACTCCGGCGATGAAGGCTCCGCCGGCTTCGCGTCCGGTGATATACCCGGTCGGATCGCCGCGGTCGCGGAGCAGGTCCTCGATGATGTCGCCGAGGCCTTCGGCGCCCTTGCCGAAGACGCCCTCGGCGGCGCTGAACACGTCGTCGCGCGGGACGGTCGCCGGCGGGCCCGCCGGCGGGCTCGCCGGCGCCGGGGCCTCGGCGCCGGAGTCCCGGGTGCCGGAATCCACCGGCTGATATTCGGGCTGGTCCGCTTCCCATCCGGGTTCCGCCGGCCCGGCGGCCGGGCCGGCGGCGCTGTTGGGATCGACATTGGTGACCTGCGCTGGCGCCGCGGCGGCGGCCAGAGCCAGCGCGGCGGCGGCCGCAAGCCTCAAGAAAACGGGCCTGATCATGGTCGAAACTCCCCCTCGCTCTCCTTGCGGGAAGTAAATGCCTGCAAGGCTTTCGCCGCAATGAACGGGCGACGACCCGAGTCGATATCGCGGCGGACCGGTTCGGGAGCGCCCGCTTTCCGGCGACAGAGCCCGGGATACCGTAAGACTCCGGCCTTCCGGGGCAGCATTTTTCGCATGCGACCCGGGGTCAGGCGTCGCCGGCGCCCTCCAGCGCGTAGCCGGCCGAGCGGACGGTCCGGATGAGGTCGGGCCGGCCGCCCTCGTTCAGGGCGCGGCGGATCCGGCGGATCTGGACGTCGACGGTGCGCAGGTCGAGATCGGAGCCTTCGGTCCAGACGGTGTCGAGCAGCCCTTCGCGGGTGAAGACCCGCCGCGGGCTCTCCATGAAGTGGCGAAGGAGCCGGAACTCCGAGGGCGAGAGGTGGACCGGGCGGCCGCCGCGGCGGACCCGGTAGCTCGCCACGTCCATCTCCAGATCCTCGAAGGTCAAGGTCCCGCCGGCCAGGGCCGGCCGGACCCGCCGAAGCACCGCTCCCACCCGGGCCAGCATCTCCTTGGGCGAGAAGGGTTTGGTGATGTAATCGTCGGCGCCGGTGTCGAGGCCTCGGATGCGGTCGGTCTCTTCGCCCCGCGCCGTCATCATGATGATCGGTATTGGCTTCGTCTGCGGCATCCGGCTGAGCTGGCGGCAGACCTCGATTCCGGACGTCCCCTCGATCATCCAGTCGAGCAGGATGAGGTCGGGCGGCGATTCGCGCACCAGCAGCAGCGCTTCGTCGCCGCTCGCCGTGCGCTGGGTCTGGTAGCCGGCCTTGCCGAGATGGAAATCGATCAGCTCGACGAGCGCCCGGTCGTCCTCGACCAGAAGGATCCGGCCCTTGCTCACCGATCCGCCGGCCGGGTCGTGTCGGCGCCCCGGGCGCGCTCGCCCAGATGGGCGCCGGTGGCGGCGAAATAGACCATCTCGGCGATGTTGGTGGCGTGATCGCCGATCCGCTCGAGATTCTTGGCGACGAACAGCAGGTGGGTGGCCGGGGTGATGTGGCTCGGGCTCTCCATCATGAAGGTGAGCAGGGTCCTGAACAGGCTGTTGTAGAAATCGTCGACGGCCTTGTCGCGCTCGCACACCAGGGCCGCCTTGGCCGGATCTCGGGCGACGAACGCATCGAGCGCGCTTCGAACCATCTCCGCGACGATCCGGCCCATTTCGGGCAGCAGCGACAAGGGCCGGAGGTCCGGGCTGTCCTCGATCGCCGGGACCCGCTTGGCGATGTTCTTGGCATAGTCGCCGATCCGCTCGACCACTCCAACGATCTTCAGGGCGGCGACCACCTCGCGAAGGTCGTCGGCCATCGGCGCCCTCAGGGCGATGATCCGAACCGCCAGCCGTTCGATCTCGCTTTCCAGAGCGTCGATCCGCTTGTCCTCGTCGACGACTCGCCGGGCGCCTTCGCTGTCGCGGTCGGCGAGCGCGCGCATCGCCGCCGCGATCGCCGCCTCGGCGAGGCCGCCCATCTCGGCGATGCTCGCCCGAAGCCGGTTGAGATCGTCGTCGAAGGCTTTGAGGGTGTGACCGGTGGTTGCCATTTGGGGGTTCCTCAGCCGTAGCGGCCGGTGATGTAATCCTTGGTCCTCTCGACCTTCGGATTGGTGAAGATGGCGGACGTCTCGCCATATTCGACGAGCTCGCCGAGGTGGAAGAAGGCGGTGCGCTGCGAGACCCGCGCCGCCTGCTGCATATTGTGGGTGACGATGACGATGGCGTAGCGGCCGCGAAGCTCGTGGATAAGCTCCTCGATCTTCGCCGTGGCGATGGGATCGAGGGCCGAGCAGGGCTCGTCCATCAGGATCACCTCGGGATCCACGGCGATCGCCCTGGCGATGCACAGCCGCTGCTGCTGGCCGCCGGACAGAGCGGTGCCGCTTTCGGTCAGCCGATCCTTGACCTCGTCCCAGAGGCCCGCGCGCCTCAGCGAGCGCTCGACGATCAGGTCGAGCTCCTGTTTTCCAGCGGCAAGACCGTGGATCCGGGGCCCGTAGGCGACGTTCTCGAAGATCGACTTGGGGAAGGGATTGGGTTTCTGGAACACCATCCCGACCCGGGCGCGCAGCTGAACGACGTCCATCCCGCTCGCGTAGATGTCGTCCCCGTCCAGCTCGATCCGGCCGGTCACCCGAGCGCTCGGGATGGTGTCGTTCATCCGGTTCAAGGTGCGCAAGAAGGTCGACTTGCCGCAGCCCGAAGGCCCGATGAAGGCCGTGACATGCTCGCGATCGACGTCGATGGAGACATCGTCGATGGCGCGCTTGTCGCCGTACCAGACGCTGACCGAGCGGGCGCGCATCTTCGGCTCGGTCGCCGGCTCGGCGGCGTCGGTCGCGATTTCGTCTTTTCGATCGATCATCGAGCTCACCAGCGCCTCTCGAACCTGTTCCGCAAGTAGATGGCGCAACCGTTCATCGCCATCAGGAAGACCAGAAGCACGATGATCGCCGCCGAGGTCTTCTCGACGAAGCCGCGGCTGACCTCGTCCGACCAGAGGAAGATCTGGACCGGAAGGACGGTCGCGGGATCCGCGACCCCGCCCGGCGGCACCGCGATGAAGGCGCGCATCCCGATCATCAGCAAAGGCGCCGTCTCGCCCAGCGCCCGGGCCATGCCGATGATCGTCCCGGTCAGCAGCCCGGGCAGGGCGAGCGGCAAGACGTGGTGGTAGACGACCTGGATCCGGCTCGCCCCCACGCCCAAAGCGGCGTCGCGGACGGAAGGCGGCACCGACTTGATGGCGTTGCGTCCGGCGATGACGATCACCGGCATGGTCATCAGCGCCAGGGTCAGCCCGCCGACGATGGGCGCCGACCGCGGCATGTGCATCACGTTAAGGAAGACCGCGAGGCCGAGAAGGCCGAAGATGATCGAGGGCACCGCCGCGAGGTTGTTGATCGAGACCTCGATGAGGTCGGTCCAGCGGTTCCGGGGCGCATATTCCTCGAGGTAGATGGCCGAGAGCACGCCGACGGGAAAGGCGATGGCCAAGGTCACCAGCATCGTCAGGAGCGAGCCCTTGAACGCCCCCCAGATGCCTACCGCCGCCGGATCGGTGGCGTCGGCGGAGGTCAGGAAGGTCAGGTTGAAGCGGGTTCGGGCCCGGCCCTGGTCGTGAAGCTGCTTGTAGGTCGCCTGGGCTTGCGGGCTCCCACGGCCCTTCGCGGCCGAATCGATCTCGGTCGAAGCGGGCAGCCAGGCCGGCCCCGAGGCGGGCCCGATATTCCTCGCCGCAAGCTCGGACGCCAGCGCTATCTGGCCGGGCACGGCCGGATCGACCCTCACCTGCGTCTCGACGAAGCCGCCGGCGCCGCGCACCGCCATGGTGCCGAGAAGGAAGGCGAGGAAGCCGGCCGACAGCAGCACCGCCGCCAGCCCGAAGAGCCGGAAGCGACGCTCCGCCGCATAGCGGCGCCGGAGGCGGGATTCGTTACTCATAAGCTTCGCGATATTTCTTCACGACCCGGAGGGCGACGATGTTGAGGAGCAAAGTGACGATGAACAGGACGAGGCCGAGCGCGAAGGCCGCGAGGGTCTTGGCGCTGTCGAACTCCTGGTCGCCGGTCAGCAGCTGGACCATCTGGGCCGTCACCGTGGTCACGCTGGCGAAGGGATTGGCGGTGAGGTTGGCGGAAAGGCCGGCGGCCATGACGACGATCATGGTCTCGCCGATCGCCCGGCTGACGGCGAGGAGGATCCCGCCGACGATTCCGGGCAAGGCGGCGGGGACGAGCACCTTGCGGATCGTTTCCGACGGGGTCGCGCCCATCGCCAGCGAGCCGTCGCGCATCGACTGGGGCACGGCGGTCAGCGAATCGTCGGCCATCGAGGATACGAACGGGATGATCATGATCCCCATCACCAGCCCCGCCGCGAGCGCGCTTTCCGACGAGGCGGGAATGCCGAGCATCCGTCCGAAATCCCGGATCGCGGGCGCGACGGTGAGCGCGGCGAAATAGCCGTAGACGACGGTCGGAATGCCGGCGAGCATCTCGAGCATCGGCTTCATCCAGCGGCGCACCGCCGGACGGGCATATTGGGTGAGGTAGATGGCGCTCATCAGCCCGAGCGGGATGGCGACGATCATGGCGATGATCGCGCCGATGAAGACGGTGCCCCAGAAAAGCGGGATGGCGCCGAACGCCCCCGAGGAGCCGGCCTGGTCGGCGCGGATCGCCGTTTGCGGGCTCCAGGTCGTTCCGAACAGGAACTCGACCGGGGAGACCGCGCTGAAGAAGCGAAGCGATTCGAAGAGGAGCGAAAGGACGATTCCGAGCGTCGTCAGGATCGCGATCAGCGACGCGACCAGAAGCGCCAGCATCACCACCCGCTCGACCCGGGTGCGGGCCCGGAAGGCGGGGCCGATCCGGCTGTAGGCGAAGGCCCCGCCGGCGAAGGCGAGGAGCAGGGCCGCGACGGTCCCGATCAGGCGGTAGCGCGACAGCGCCGAGCCGTAGACCGAGGCGAGGTCCCTCGCTTCGGGATGGAAGCTCGACTGCCGAAGCCCCTCGGCCAGCTCCCGCGCCTCCTGGAAGATGGCGTTTCGCTGCATCTCGAACGGGGGAAGATGGGCCGCCGCCGGGCTTTGCAGCACGGCGTCCATGACCAGCCGGTCGCTCAGCGGCACCCACAGCAGCAGGAACAGCAAGGCCGGCAAGGCCGCCCAGATCGCGACGTACCAGCCGTGATAGCCGGGCAGCGAGTGAAGGCGCGGAGCGCCGGGCGCCGCGAACGCCATGGCGCGGGCGCGGGCGCTGAGCCAGCCGAGCAAGGCGAGGCCGAGGATCGCGATCAGGAGGGGGAGGGGAGTCACCTTAAATTCCTCCCCCGGCTTTCCGGGGGAGGGGGACCATGCGAAGCATGGTGGAGGGGTTCTTCGGAGCCGGCAAGGCCCCTCCACCAGCCTTCGGCTGGTCCCCCTCCCCTGCAAAAGCAGGGGAGGAATTTATCGACAGCCAGCGGAGCAGGCCGAGGCAGAGGATCGCGATGGGGAGGGGCGTCACGTTAAATTCCTCCCCCGGCTTTCCGGGGGAGGGGGACCATGCGAAGCATGGTGGAGGGGTTCTTCGGAGTCAGCAAGGCCCCTCCACCAGCCTTCGGCTGGTCCCCCTCCCCTGCGAAAGCAGGGGAGGAATTGTAGACATCATTCCTCACTTCAGCCCGTCGGCCGTCATCGGAGCGAGTTTGGTCGCCGCTTCGGCGCCCTTGGCCTGAACCTCGGCCGGCGACGGGATCAGGCCGCGCCGCTCGAGATAGCCGCCCTTCGCCCAGGCCTTGGCATATTCGGCGAGGAACTCGCGCATGCCCGGGATGACGCCGAGATGCTCGCCCTTGACGTAGAGGTAGAGCTGGCGGGCGCCGGGATAAGTGAGGCTCGAGATGGTCTCGGCGGTGGGGGCGATCCCGCCGAGCGGGATGCCTTTCACCTTGTCGGCATTTTCCTCGAGGAAGGAGTAACCGAGGATTCCGATCGCGCCCGGATTGGCCGCGACCTTCTGGACGAGCAGGTTGTCGTTCTCGCCCGCTTCGACATAGGCGCCGTCCTCGCGGACCTTGGTGCACAGATCCTTCTGCCTGTCCTTGTCCTTGTCCTTCAGCGCCTTCATCGCCGGATCGGTCTCGCAGCCTTTCTCGAGGATCAGCTCGGCGAGGCTGTCGCGGGTGCCGGACGTGGGCGGCGGGCCGTAGACCTGGATGGCGACCGCCGGTAGCGCCGGATTGACGTCCTTCCAGGTCTTGGCGACATTGGGCTTGCCGAAGGGGTTGGCGGCGAGCGCGGCATAGATGTCGCGGGGGGTCAGGCTCATGCCGGCGCCGTTCTTCGCCTCGATCAAAGCGAGGCCGTCGATCCCGATCGGGACCTCGACGATCTGCTTCACCCCGTTCTTCGCGCAATCCTGGAATTCGGACGCCTTGATACGCCGCGAGGCGTCGGTCATGTCCGGGTAGCGATCGCCGACGCCGGCGCAGAACAGCTTCATTCCGGCGCCCGTCCCGGTCGATTCGACGATCGCGCTCATTCCGGCATGGGTCCGGCCGAACTGCTCGGCGACCGCGGTCGTGAACGGATAGACCGTCGAGGAGCCGACGATCTGGATCTGCTGGCTCTGAGTCCCGCCGCCGGATTGCTGCCCGCAGGCCGCGACCGTCACAGCGGCCGCCGCCGCAAAATAGAGTTTCTTCATTCCTGCCTCCGTCGAACCCGGCAACGGGCCCCGGCGACCTCCTTAGGTCGGCTCGGAGTGAGTCCTGTGACGGTTGAGTGACGGTTTCATGACAGCGACGGAGATTGGGCTGCAAGCTGGGGCGCGGATTGCGGATCGGCCCCGCGCGGAAGCGAAACGATCACGGTCGTCCCTTCGCCCTGGACGCTTCGAATATCGAGGCGGCCGCGATGGCGGCCGACGATATGCTTGACGATGGCGAGGCCGAGCCCGGTGCCGCCGACGGCGCGGCTGCGGCCGGCGTCGACCCGGTAGAATCGCTCCGTCAGCCGCGGCAGATGCTCGACCGCGATGCCTTCGCCGCGATCGGCGATGCTGATCCGGATCATCTCGGGGCTCTCGTCCTCGAGGACGATCGTGACCGGCGCTTCGGCACGCCCGTATTTGACGGCGTTGACGACGAGATTGCGAAGCAGCTGAAGCAGCTGCGACCGGTCGCCGGGCACGATTTGGGAGGCGCTTCGATTTTCGAGCACCAGCGCGTTCGACCGCTCGCGAAGCAATTGCGCGCAGCCGGCCCGAACCTCCTCCACGAGCTGGACGAGGTCGACGGCGTCGCGCGGCGGGCTGAAGCGCTCGGCCTCGATCCTCGACAGCGACATCAGATCGTCGATGAGCTGCTGCATACGCTTGCCCTCGCCGAGCATCAGGCCGAGGAAGCGGTTGCGGACGTCGCCGTCCTCGGCGGTGGAATCGTCCTGCAGGGTCTCGATGAAGCCGAGGACGGTGGCGAGCGGCGTGCGCAGCTCGTGGCTGGCATTGGCGACGAAATCGACCCGCATCCGCTCGGCGGCGATCGCCTCGCTCCGGTCGTGAAGGTGGACCAGCCGCGCGCCGTCGGCGAGCGGAGCGATCGTCATCAGCCATTGGCGGTCGGCATCGCCGATGCCCGCGACCTCGATCTGCTCGATTCCCGCTTCCGGCGCCCGGGGGCGGACGAGGCGCTCGACGGTCGCCGGGTGGCGCATGGCCAGGCGCGCGTCCTCGCCTTCGATCCAGTGGCCGAGCAAGGCCCTGGCGGGTGCGTTGGCGAGCACGATGCGGCCGCTTTCGACGAACAGCATCGGCTCGGCCATCGCCTCGACGAGCTCGCGGGCCCAGCGGTCGCGGCCGTCGTCCGGGGGCGGGGGCAATCGGCTCGGCTCGGGGAAGAAATGCGCCCGCCAGCCGACCAGGACCGCCGCCGCCCCGCCGATCAGGCCGATCAGGGCCGCCCACAGGGCCTCTTCCGCGAGGAACGCGGCGCCGAGTGCCGTCGCGGCGATGATGGCGGCGGCGATCCGGCGCTGGGAGACGGGCATCGGCATGGGCGCGTCATAGCGGCCTTCCGAGGCGCAATTCCACAAATGACGTGGTCACAAAAGTGTCGCAAAGCCGACCCGGAACCGCAATGCCGCTGTTTTAGAATTGTCTCATTCTCACTGGAGCCGCCGAATGGCCAAGTCCGCCTTTCTCGCCGCCTTGCTTGCCACCGCCCTCGCCGCGCCGGCCTTCGCCGCGCCGGAGCCGGTCCCCGCCGACGTCGCCGCCGAGGTGGCGGCGATGCGGGAGGAGATCGCGGCGCTTCGCGCCGAGGTCGCCGAGCTGAAGGCGGGGCGGGAGGCCGCGGCGTCCGCTCCGGCGCCTGCTTCGGCCCCTGCCGCCGCCCAGGCGGCTTCGGCCCCTGCCGCCGCCCAGGCGGCTTCGGCGTCGCCGAGCTGGAAGGGCGCGCCGCAGTTCGAGGACAAGAAATCGGGCTTCAGCTTCAAGCCGAAGGGTCTCGTCCAGTTCGACGCCGGCTTCGTCGGCACTCCGGGGCCGGAGCTTTCGGGAACGGTGGGCGGCCTCAACTACAACAATCTCGGCTGGAACGGCCGGGCCCGGCGGCTGGTGCTCGGCGCCGAAGGCGCTCTGCCCGGCGGCTTCGGCTACAATGTCGAATTCAATTTCGCCCAGGGCGCCGTCGATTACGAGGACATCGTCCTCACCTACCAGCGGCCGAAAAGCCCGATCAAATTGACGATCGGGAACTTCTATCCGCTCTCGAGCCTCGAGACGATGACGAGCTCGCGGCTGACCAGCTTCCTGGAGCGCGCGTCGTTCACCGACGCCTTCGGCTATAACCGGCGCCTCGGCGCGGCGGTCGCCCTGCTCGATCCGGACCGGGACCGCTACACGCTCACCGCCGGCCTGTTCGGGCAGGAGATCAACAACGCCGCCTTCAACCGGACCGGCTGGCAGGCGAGCGTCCGCGGCACCTTCGCTCCGACGGTCGGCGACGTTCGGCTCCATCTCGGCGCTAATTTTCAGCACCGGGTCGCCCAGCGCGACGCCCGCAACGTCCAGTACCGGGCGCGCCCCTTCACCCAAATCACCGACCAGCGCTTCGTCGACACCGGCCTCATCGCCGCCGACGGCGACGACATTGCCGGCCTGGAGCTCGGGGCGATCGTGCGGTCGTTCCACTTCGCCGCGGAGGCCCAGCGCTTGTGGGTGCGCGGCTATCGTCCCGGCCGGGCCTTCGGCGCCAATGACGGCGTCGCCGGCGGCCTCTTCTACGCGGGCGATCCGGGCTTCCGCTCGGCCTATGCGGAGGCCGGCTATTATCTCACCGGCGAGAGCCGCGGCTACAAAGGCGGCCGCTGGGACCGTCCCAAGGTGCTTCACCCGTTCAACGAAGGCGGCTGGGGCGCCCTCCAGCTCAACGCCCGCCTCGACTGGCTCGACCTCGGCGACCGGGTCGGCAGCGGCGCCACCCTGGCGGCGCCCAACTATATCAACGGCGGCCGGCAGCTCGGCTATGAGCTCAGCCTGATCTGGAACCCGACCGACTATCTGCGCTTCCAGGCTCAATATGCCCGCGGCAGCTACCAGGGAGGGCCCCGAGCCGCGACCGTGGTCCCGGGCTCGTCCGAGCCGATCAACCTGCGCGACTTCAGCGTGGATTCGCTGGCGCTTCGCGCCCAGGTGGATTTCTAGCGCGAGTCGCCCCAGCGGCTCCCCGATTCGAGCCGGGGGAGCGGAAGGATGAGGTGCCGTTCGGCAAGCGACGGGCCCCGGCGCATCATCGCGGCGACACTTTGTCCGTTCACAGACGCATTCGGCACGGCCCGACCCTCCATCAAGCCATCAACGTCCGAGGTGAAGGGTCGTTCCGGGTCGGAATCGAGGCCTTTTCACCCTCGCCTCGACCCGGCATTTACGCTAGAATACCCGCACCGCTCCTAGCTCAGTTGGATAGAGCATCAGGCTTCGAACCTGAGGGCCGGGGGTTCGAGTCCCTCGGAGCGGGCCACTTTCGCGACCCTGAGCAGGGTCGCCGGCGAGCGGTTCCGGCAAATTCGTCGATTATGGCGGAATGTGGCTCTGGCGGAGACGGAGGGATTCGAACCCTCGGTAGGAGTAATCCCCCTACGGCGGTTTAGCAAACCGCTGGTTTCAGCCACTCACCCACGTCTCCGGTGCGGCAAGGGACGCCCTATAGAGGCGGGAATCCAATCGTTCAACCGAGCGCTTCACCCGTCCGCTCCCTTGCGCCCTCGGGAGCGGCGCGGTAGCCGGGCGCCATGGAGATCGTGGGCCGCTACGAGGAGGACGGTTACGCCCTGATCAAGGGGCTGGTCGAGCCCCGGGTGGCCCGGGCCTTCCTCCAGCGGCTGGCGAAGGATCTCGGCCGGACGGCGCTTCCGCTTCGAGGCAAGGACGCCCATCCCGGGGTTCTGAAGCGACCCGCCCTTCAGGTTTTCGGCGCCGATTATGCGCCGATGCAGTTCTTCCTTTGGGGGCTCACTCCGCTGATGAGCCGGCTCGTCGGCCGAGAGCTCCTTCCCACCTATGACTTCTTCCGGGTCTATCGCGCCGGGGACGTCTGCCGGGTCCATTCGGACCGCGAGGCCTGCGAGCACAGCCTCTCGCTCACCCTCGACTATAGCGACGGCAAGCCCTGGGACCTCGAGGTCGGAAGCCGCCCGCTCCCGGGCCGCCAGAAATATCTGACCGAGGATTTCGAGGACGAAAGCTTCCACTCGGTGGCCACCGCGCCCGGAGACGCGGTGCTCTACCGCGGGATCCATCGCCGCCACGGCCGGATGAGCCCCAACCCCAACCGCTGGTCCGCCCATCTCTTCCTTCACTGGGTGGAGGCCGAGGGCGAATATCGCGACCAGGCTTTCCAGGGCGCCGACCCCGATCCCGGCAAGGTCAATTTCGGCTGACCAACTTGGCTTAGCGCCGATTGAAGGCTAGTCGCCGCTCATGCTCAGCCTCAACTTCGTCCGCGAGAACCGGGAGGCCGTCGAAAAGGCGGTCCGCGAGAAGAACGCCGCCCTCGATCTCGACCGCCTGCTCGCGCTCGACGGCGAGGTCCGCGGCCTGAAGACCCGGATCGACGACCTGCGCAGGCAGCGCAACGAGATCAGCGCCGGCTTCAAGACCGCCGATCCGGGCGAGCGGCCGGCGCTCGGCGCCAAGGCCAAGGCGTTCGGAGCCGAGGCCGCCGAGGCGGAAACGGCGCTTGCGCAGCGGTCGTCCGAGCTCGAGGGGCTGATGCTTCGCCTCCCCAACATTCCCTGGGAAGGCGCGCCGGTCGGACCGGACGAAAGCTTCAACACCGTCGTGAGGACCGAGGGCGAGCCGCGCCGCTTCGACTTCGAGCCGCGCGACCATGTCGCCCTCATCGAGATGAACGACTGGGCCGACCTCTCCCGGATCACCCAGGTCGCGGGCTCGCGGATGTACGCGCTCAAGGGCCGCCTCGCCTTGCTCGAGCAGGCCCTGATGTTCTGGGCCCAGCGCACCCTCGCCGAGGACGGCTTCACCTTGATGACCGTGCCCGCTCTGGCCAAGCCTCAGGCCTTCGTCGCGACCGGCCATTTCCCGGGCCACGAGGAAGAGGCCTATGAGGTGCCCAAGGACGGGCTCTACCTCGCGGGGACCGGGGAGATCGCCCTGACCTCGCTCCATTCCGGCGAGATCCTCGACGAGGCGCAGCTGCCCATCCTCTATGCCGGCTATTCGCCCTGCTTCCGGCGCGAGGCCGGGAGCGCCGGCCGCGACGTCCGCGGGCTGCTCCGAGTCCACCAATTCTACAAGCTCGAACAATATGTGATCTGCGCCGACGACGACGAGGAATCGGCGCGCTGGCACGCCCGGCTGCTCGCCAACGCCGAGCGCCTGCTCCACGGGCTCGAAATCCCCTACCAGGTGGTCGAGACCTCGACCGGCGACATGGGCCTCGGCAAATATCGGATGAACGACATCGAGAGCTGGGTGCCCAGCCTCGGCAAATATCGCGAGACCCACAGCTGCTCGACCCTTCACGACTGGCAGGCGCGGCGGGCGAATTTGAGGTGGCGCGATTCCGAGCGCAAGGTGCGCTTCGTCCACACCCTCAACAACACAGCTCTGGCCAGTCCCCGGATCCTCGTGCCGCTGCTCGAGAACCACCAGCAGGCGGACGGCCGGGTGCGGCTTCCGGAGGCCCTGCATGGGCTGATGGGCGGCGAATATCTCTGACCGCGACGACCGGCGGCCGTCGCGCTGGCGGCTCGCTCTGGAAGGCACGGCCCTCCTCCCACGCCTTTATCGCGCCTTCGGCCGGCTCGGCGAGCGCGGACCCGCCGGCGGACAAAGGCTGATGGTCCTTCCCGGCTTTCTCGCCACCGACAGGACCACCCTCGGCCTTCAGCGCGCTTTGGCGGCGGCGGGCTACCGGGTGAGCGGCTGGGGGCTCGGAATGAATAAAGGGGTCCGGCCCGAGACCCTGGAGCGGATCGCGCACCGGCTCGAGGAATTCGGCGGCGGCGGGCCGGTCATCCTCGTCGGCTGGAGCCTCGGCGGGATCTATGCCCGAGAGATCGCCAAGACGAGGCCCGATCTGGTCGCCATGGTGGTCACGCTCGGAACGCCTTTCTCGGGCGACCGGCGCAACAACAATGTCTGGCGGCTCTACGAGGCCGTCGCCGGGCACCCGGTCGACCGGCCGCCGATCGCCGGCGATCCGGCGGTGAAGCCCCCGGTGCCGACCTTGGCTTTGTGGTCGCGGCGCGACGGGCTCATCGCCCCCGCCGCCGCCCGCGGCGCGGCGGGGGAACGCGACCGCGAGCGGGAGCTCCATTGTCGCCACATGGGCTATGCGGTCAGTGGACGGGCCTTCCCGGCCATCATCCGGGCCATCTCCGACTTTCGGGCAAGTCTGGAAACGGCCGGGTTTACCGGCTAGTCGGCGCATCGGCGCGGATTGCCGCAGCCCGTGCCCGGGTGGGGAAATCGAAAGGTTCGTGGGTTGAAGATCCTGTTCGTCACCTGGGACGGCCCGCAGGTCCACTATCTCGAATCCCTTTTCCTGCCGATCTTCGCCGGGCTCCGGCCCCACGGCTTCGAGTTCGACATCCTCCAGTTCCGCTTCGGCACGGCGGAGCAGGAGGACGCCGTCCGCGCCGCCTGCGTCGCGGCCGGCTGCGGCTACACTTCGGCGGCGATCTGGCGCTGGGGCCCGATGGGCGCCTTCGCCAGCGCCCTTCGGGGCGGAATCCTGGTCCGCAAGGCCCTGCGCCGCTCCGGCGCCGACGCGATCATGCCTCGAAGCACGCTCCCCTCCCTCGCCGTGCTCGCCGGCCGCGCCGACCGGCTTCGCCCCGTGCTTCTGGACGCCGACGGCCTCGAGATCGACGAGCGCGCCGAATTCTCCGGCCTGAAGACGACCGGACCCATTTACCGCCTGCTTCGCGACATCGAGTCGCAGATGGCGCGAAGGTCGACGGCGATCCTGACCCGCACCGAGGCGACCCGCGAGATCCTGATGGCGAGGGCGGGCCCGCCGGCGGATCCGTCCAAATATACCATCGTCACCAACGGGCGGGACGAAACGATATTCCATCCGTTCGACGAGGGTTCGCGGCAGGCCGTCCGCCGCGAGCTGGGCGTTGCGGCGGACGCTCCCCTGATCGTTTATGCCGGCTCGCTCGGCGGCCGCTACCGGACCCGCCGGATCGGGGAGCTGGCACTCGAGCTTCGCGCGCTGAGGCCGGATACGCGGCTCCTGGTCCTGTCGGGCTCGCCGGAAATCGCTCAGGCCGAGCTCATCGACCCGCTGCCCGGGCTCGCCGAATTCACCATCGTCCGCAGGGTCCCTCCGGACGAAGTGCCGCGCTATCTGGCGACGGCCGACGTCGGCACGGCCTTCATCGCCGCGAGCTTTTCGACCCTGGGCATCGCCCCGGTGAAGACCGGCGAATATCTGCTCTGCGGGATCCCGATCGTCGGGACGGCGCAGGTCGGCGACAATTCGGCCGCGGTCTCGGCGGGAATCTTCTTCGATGATTCCGGCAGCGACGAGGAAGCGGCGCGGTGGATCGTCGATACGGTGCTGCCGAACCGCGAGGACTGTCGCCAACGCGCCCGGGCGGTCGGCGTCGAGCGGCACTCGCTGGACAGGAGCATCCGGGATTATCGCGACGCTTTGGCGAACCTCGCCCGCCTCAGCGGGTGAGATAGCCCCGATAATATTCGGCGAGATACTCGTCGAGGCAGGTACGCCAGTCCCTCATCACGTAGAGGCCGCGGAGCTGAAGCTTCTTGGGGATGAGACGCTCCGAGGCGGGGCGGGCCGCGAAATATTCCGCCTTGAAATAGTCCGAGTCGACCGGAGTGACCTTGACCCGGTCGGCGAGGCCCAGCGCCTTCACCAGATATTGGGACACTTCGAGCCGGCTGGTCACGCCCGAGCAGATCATGTTGTAGATGCCCCATTTCTCCTTTTCGAGGAGAAGCTCGACGTTGCGGGCGAAATCCAGCGTGTAGGTGGGCGTCCCGAGCTTGTCGTCGACGACGTGCAGCTCGGTGCTTCCGTCCTTGAGCTGCTTCATCAGCTTCTGGATGAATTTCTTGTCCTTGCGAGGACCGGAACCCATCATCCAGCCGGCCCGGCAGACCAGATGGCGCCGGCAATTCTCGGCCACGAAACGCTCGCCCTTATATTTGCTTCGGGCATAATGGCCGAGCGGATTGGGAATATCCCAATCGTCGTAAGTCTCCTGGGTGCCGTCGAAGATTCCCGCCGTGCTGATGTAGAGGAGGGGAATGTCGAGCGCGTTGGCGATGTGGACGGCGTCTTCCACCGGCAGGGTGTTGGTGGCGTAGGCGTCGTCCACCTCCTGCTCGCAATATTCGAGGCTGGTATGGGCGCCGAGATGGAAGAGATAGTCCGGGCGGAACGCCTCGACGTCCGCGCGGTACGCGTCGCCGTCCCGGAAATCGAGGAAGGACAGCCAATCCTCGTTGACGTCCTTGTCGGTGCACTTCAGCTCGAAGCGCTCGCTGAACACCCGGTGGAACGCCTCGCCGAGCATGCCCCCGCATCCGGCGATGTAGATTCTCTTCTTCTCGGTCATTGATCGATACCCATCACATCCTCGATGACCCGGCGATAATCGCCGGCCACCGCATGAACTGAATAATTGCCTGTTGCGGACTGTCGCGCCGCGGTCCCGAGACGCCGTCTCAGGGCCGGGTCCCTTATCAGGGTTTCCAGCGCTGTCAGCCATTCATCCTCGGTCCGGACGAGAAGGCCGTTCTTTCCGTCGGCGATCAGGATCGGAGTCGTTCCGACCGCGGTCGCCACGATCGGCAGCCCGAAGGCCATATACTGGATGGCCTTGAGGCCGCTCTTGCCCATCACCCAATCGTCGATGGACAGGGGATAGACTCCGATGTCGAACGCCTGAAGGTCCTCGACCTCCCGCTCGGCCGTCCACCGAACGACGGTCAGGTCGACCCCGGGCAGCGAATATTCGAAATTGCCGATCACCCTGAGCTTGAACGGAATCCGGGTCGCCAGCTCCTGAAAGACGCCGCGGAGGAGATCGAGCATGGGACGGGTGCTGAAGGTGCCCGTCCAGCCGATCGTCACCGGCCGGTCGTTCGAATAAGCGGTCGCCGGCAGGAAGCGGTCGGTGTCGACCGACGACGAGATGTAGGTGCAGGCGCGCCGCCGGTTCATCTCGAGGCAGCGGTCGTTGAGGAAGGGGGAGCTGGTGATCACATGATCGGCCGTCTCGACCAGATAGCGCGGTTTGCCGCTTCCCTTGAGATATTTCAGGAGGGGGTTCGGATTGTCCGCCGCGCCGCCCGAGCCGATCAGGACATTGTCTTCAAGATCGAAGATGATCCGCCTGGCAAGTCGCCTGACCAGGCGCTCGAACAAGGGCGGTCCGAGCGGAGTCGCCCACATGTGGATGTAGACGACGTCGTAGCCGCCGAGCCTGAACAGGTCGCGGATTCGGCGCAGATAGCCTTTGAAGACGCCGAACCCTTTGGCGGGCAGATGGCCCGGCGAGTAAAGGACGCGCCACATCGCCCTGTCCATGAACGGGGAAATATGGATGTCGAAACCGAGCTTTCGCCAATCGGCATAATATTGCTCGAACTTCAGCCGCTGGCCGGCGGCGACGCCTTCCGGATAGGGGCAAAGCACCAGCATCCTGCGCCGCGGGGCGGCGGAGGCCGGGGGGCTGGCGGAAGGAATGGGGGATTCCGGCTCTGGCATAAGCGGGGGCTCAGCCTACTCCGGCAACGAGGCGCCGCACGGTCTCGGCGGTGGACAGCGTCCATTCCGGCGCGACGTAACCGAAGTCACCGGCGAATTTCGAACAGTCGAGCCGCGAATTGGCCGGCCTGGGCGCCTTGGTCGGCCAGTCCCTGGTGGCGATCGGCTGCACCTCGGCGGTCGGGCCGCCGAGCCGGGACGAGCAATCCAGGATAGCCGCGGCGAACCGGCACCAGCTGGTCGAACCGCTTCCCGCCAGATGATAGATCTCCCCGAAGCCATGGCCGGGCCGGTCGCGCCAGCGGCGCAGGATCGAGAGCAGGCCTTCGGCCAGATCGAGCGCCGACGAGGGATTTCCCCACTGGTCGTCGACGACCGAGAGGCGGTCGCGCTCGCGCGCCAGGTTGAGCATCGTCTTGACGAAATTCCGTCCGAAAGGACTGTAGACCCATGCCGTGCGGACGATCAGGTGATCGGGATTGGCCGCGGCCACCTCCCGTTCGCCCGCCAGCTTCGAACGGCCATAGACGCCCAGGGGATTGGTCGCCGCCGTTTCCGGATAGGGGCCCTCGCCTCGCCCGTCGAAGACATAGTCGGTGGAGATATGGATGATCGGCGCTCCCGCCTCGCGCGCCGCGGCGGCCAGTTCGCCGGCGGCCTCGGCATTGACCCGGAACGCGATTTCCGGCTCGTCCTCCGCCTGGTCCACCGCGGTGTAGGCGGCGGCGTTCAGGATCACGTCGGGGGCGGCCGAGCGGATTGCGGGCCGGATCGTCTCGATCCGCCCAAGGTCCAGCTCGGGCCGCGCCAGGGTCTGCACGGTCAGCGACCGGTCGGCCGCTCCGATCTCGGCAAGGCAGCGGGCGAGCTGACCCTCCCGGCCGGTGATCAACAATCGCATCAGCCGGTCCCGAGCCTTGCGCCGGAATATTTGCCTTCCCGGATCGGGCGCCACCACCAGTCGTTCTCGATATACCAGTCGATCGTCTTCGCGATCCCGCTCTCGAAGCTCTCGCGAGCCTCCCAGCCGAGCTCCCGCTCGATCTTCGACGGGTCGATCGCGTAGCGCCGGTCATGGCCCGGCCGGTCGGTCACGAAGTCGATGAGCGAACGGCGGGCGCGGCCGTCGGCGAGGGGCCGGCGGGCGTCGAGCAGGTCGCAGATGGTCTCGACGACCTTGAGGTTGGTGCGCTCGGCATGGCCTCCGACATTGTAGCTCTCGCCGACCGCGCCCTTGGTCGCGACCAGCTCGAGCGCCCGGACATGGTCCTCGACATGGAGCCAGTCGCGGACATTCTCGCCCTTGCCGTAGACGGGCAGGGGCGAGCCCTCGAGCGCGTTCAGGATGACCAGGGGGATGAGCTTTTCGGGGAAATGGTAGGGCCCGTAATTGTTGGAGCAGTTGGAAAGCACCACCGGCAGGCCGTAAGTCTCGTGCCAGGCGCGGACGAGATGGTCCGACGCCGCCTTCGACGCCGAATAAGGAGAGGAGGGGGCGTAGGGCGTCTCCTCGGTGAAGATCCCTTCGTCGAGCGGCAGGTCGCCGAACACCTCGTCGGTGGAGACGTGATGGAATCGGAACCGGGCCTTGCGATCCCCGGGCAGTCCCCGCCAATGCTCCAGGGCCGCGTTGAGCAGCCGGAACGTTCCGACGATATTGGTGTCGATGAAGGCCTCGGGGCCGTCGATCGAGCGGTCGACATGGCTTTCGGCGGCCAGGTGCATGACGATGTCGATGGCTTCGGCGGAGAGAAGCCCGAGCACCGTCGACTGGTCGCCGATGTCGCCCTCGACGAAGCGATAATCGGGCGAATCGGCGACGTCCCTGAGGGAATCGAGATTTCCCGCATAAGTGAGCTTGTCGAGGTTGACGACTCGGTAGCGGCCGCTGCCGACCAGGTGGCGGCAGAGCGCCGAGCCGATGAAGCCGGCGCCGCCGGTGACGAGGATGTTGAGGCGCTCGCTCATCGCGAAATGCCGTAAAGGCCGCCCGAACCGGCCGGGCCCTCGTCGGCGCGCCGCCTGAGGAAGGTGGCGTAATCGGACTTGCCGAGCCGGTCCGCGGCGGCGCGCAACTGCCCCTCGTCGAGCCAGCCATAGTCGAAGGCGATTTCCTCGGGGGACATCACCTTGATCCCCTGGCGGTGCTCCATGGTCCGAACGAACGAGGCGGCTTCGTGGAGGCTGTCGTGAGTGCCCGTATCGAGCCAGGCATAGCCTCGGCCGAGGCGGACGACGTTGAGTTCGCCCAGATCGAGATAGGCCTGGTTGACGTCGGTGATCTCGAGCTCGCCGCGGTGGGACGGCTTCACCTCGGCGGCGATGTCGAGCACCCGGTTGTCGTAGAAATAGAGGCCGGTGACCGCCCAGTTGGAATTGGGCTGGGGCGGCTTCTCGACGATCTCGATCGCCCGCATCGTCTCCGGATCGAAGGTGACGACTCCGTAACGCTGAGGATCCTCGACATGATAGGCGAACACCGTCGCCCCGGTTTCGCGGGTCGCGACGTCCCGGCAGAGCGCGGCGAGGCCGCTTCCGAAGAAGATGTTGTCGCCCAGGATCAGGGCGACCGGATCGGCGCCGACGAAATCGCGGCCGATGAGGAAGGCTTCGGCGAGCCCGTTGGGCTGCGCCTGCTCGGCATAGGTCAAGGCGATTCCGAACGCGCTGCCGTCGCCGAGCAGGCTGCGAAAGCTCGGCAGGTCGCGGGGCGTCGAAATGATCAGGATCTCGCGTATCCCCGCCAGCATGAGGGTGGCGAGCGGATAATAGATCATCGGCTTGTCGTAGACCGGGAGCAGCTGCTTCGACACGGTCAGGGTCGCGGGATAGAGCCTGGTGCCGCTCCCGCCGGCGAGGATGATGCCTTTCAAGGAAGCGCTCCTGGCCGGGCGTGTGGACTGGTCATCGCAAAAACGTTCTTTCTTTCAGGAGGGTGCGGGTCCTGGCGGGCACCACCATGTTCGACTGCGCCGCCCAAGCGGAGGCTTCCAACCACCGCCGGCTGCGTGTAGGCGCTCTAGCGGCGGCCATGCCGCGAATCCAGCCGCATGGGCGCAGCTGCGCGGCGCCGCGGCACTTTTATGAATTCGAACGGAGAGATTTTCGGGAATGACGGTTGCGAATCAGCGTGCTTCGGGACCGGCCGTCTCAGTCCTGATCCCGGCCTACAATGTCGCCGACTATCTCGACAAATCCGTCGGCTCCGCCTTGAGCCAGGACGTCGACCTGGAAGTCATCATCGTCGACGACTGCTCGACCGACGGCGGCGCCACGGTCGAGGCGATCAGGCGCCTGGAAGCGTCGGATCCGCGCGTCCGCGGCTTTTACCTTCCCGTCAACGGCGGCCCAAGCGCCGCCCGCAACAAGGCGCTGGAGGAGGCGGTGGGCGAGTGGATCGCCTTCCTGGACGCCGACGACTGGTTCGGCCCGGGCCGATTGTCCTACATGCTCGGCGTGGCCAGGGCCGCGGGCGCTGACGCGATCAGCGACGATCTGCTGCTGATCAACGAGGGGGCGGCCAAGCCCTGGGGGACGATCTACGAGCTCGCCGGCTGGAGGCAGGAGAAAGAGGGCTGGCCGCTTTCGCCGGCCGAGCTGTGCCGGCAGAAGTGGATCCTCCAGCCCATGTTCCGAACCGCGTGGCTCCGCGAGCACGACCTTCGCTTCAACACGATCCGCCGTTCGGGCGAGGAGGATTTCGAATTCTACATGGACGCGATGATCCGCGGGGTGAAATGGGTGACGGCGAAGCAGGCGCATTATTTCTACCTCTCGAGGCCTGGGCAGCTCACCCGCAGCCGGCTGATCGGCGACGGCCTGATCGCCTCCGCGGAGGCGATGGGCCGTGATCCCCGGATCCGCGACGATCCCGAGCTGGCCGACGCCTTCGCCGGCCGGCTGGAAGGGATTCGGTCGGCGCAGTGGGTCGGCCTGTTCGCCGACGCTCTGCGCCAGCGCCATCTGCGCCGCGCCGGCGGAATGCTGGTCCGGTCGCCGCGCCGGATCGTCGACGTGGCCGTCGCGGCTCGCCGCCGCTGGCAGATCGGCAAGATGTTGTCGCGGGGCGGAGGCGCATGACCGCCCCCCGCGCCCCACTCCCTAAAGAAAGACCCCCATGCGAATCCTGATTACCGGTTCCAGCGGCCAGATCGGCACCAACCTCGCCTTGAAGCTGATCGGGGACGGGCACGAGGTGTTCGGCGTGGACAAGCGCCTCAACACCTGGGTCGCCGACGCCTTTCCCTACATCCTTCAGGATCTGAGCGGCCATTATCCGGCCCATCCCGGCGGCATTGGCGGGATCGACTATCCCGAGGTCGACCTGGTCGTCCACCTCGCCGCCCATGCGAAGGTCCACCAGCTGGTCAAGTTCCCGCACGGGGCCCTCGAGAATATCACGATGACCTACAACGTCCTCGAATTCTGCCGGCAGCGGAACACGCCGATCGTGTTTTCGAGCAGCCGCGAGGTCTATGGCGATATCCACCGCTTCGAGACGGAGGAAACCAACGCCGATTTCGCCTTCACCGAAAGCCCCTATTCGGCCAGCAAGATCGCTGGCGAGGCGCTCGTCTATTCCTACGCGCGCTGCTACGACCTGCCCTACCTCGTCTTTCGCTTCAGCAACGTCTATGGCCGCTTCGACAACGACATCGAGCGGATGGAGCGCGTCATTCCACTGTTCATCCGGAAGATTTCGAACGACGAGGACATCGTCGTCTATGGGCCGGAGAAGGTGCTCGACTTCACCTATGTCGACGATTGCATCGAGGGCGTCAGCCGCGGAATCTATGCACTCGCCGCCGGGAAGGTTTCCAAGCACACCGTCAACCTGGCGTTCGGCCAGGGCAACAGCCTGATCAGGATGGCGGAGCTGATCGGAGCGGCGGTCGGCACGGAGCCCAGGATGACGGTTGAGCCCGCTCTGGTCGGCGAGGTCACGCATTACGTCGCCGACATCAGCAGGGCGCGTGAATTGCTGGGCTACGAGCCCAAGGTCTCCCTCGAGGAAGGGATCAGGCGGACCGTCGCCTGGAACCGGGAGTGGGCGGCGCGCGCAGAAAGCGGAGCCCGCGTCGCCGGCTCCACCGCCTTCGCATGATTCGCCCTGGATCGGCTGAACGGAGGGCGGTCGGATGAGCCTGATCGGAATCCTGGGAATCCTGATCTCGATCGGGGGTTTCTACTTCGCTCGGGCGAACGAGTCGCGTGCCCGGCTTATCCTCTTCGTTCTGATGCTCCTTGCCCACGTCGGCGCCTCGATCGTCTATTTTTTCTACGCCCAGGAGTTCGGCGGGGACGCCTCGCTCTATTACTACGACCAGTTCGGAATTTACGGCACCGACACTACTGGTCTCAGCACCATCTTCATCATCAACTTCGTTCAGTTCCTGAAGGAATATTTTGGTGGGAGCTTCTTCGACTATTTCCTGCTCTTCCAGGCCATGGGCTTTTGGGGCCTGCTGTTCGTCCTGAGATCCTTCGACGACATCCATGAGGAGCTGGCACAGCCGCAGAACCGCTATGTATACCTGCTTCTGTTCCTCCCCGGCCTCAACTTCTGGACGAGCGCGATCGGCAAGGATGCGCCCATCGCGCTGGCCGTGGCCATGTGCACCTGGGCCGTCTTCCGACTGCAAAGCCGCTATCTGGCCTTCGCCGCCGGGGTGGTCATTTCCCTGCTGGTGAGGCCGCACATCGCCCTGATCACGCTGGTCGCCCTGGCGGCGACGGTCCTGGTCGCGCGCAAGACCTCCCTGCTTTCGAGAGTCGCCTTGCTCGTCGTCGCGCTGGCGGGGATCGCGTCGGTCTGGGGGCTGGTCGAGCAAAGCTTCAACGGCCTGAACATCTCGAACACCGATTCGGTGAGTGAGTTCATCGAAACCAAATCGTCGGTCTCCGAGGAATCGGGCGGCGACATCAGCATCATCAATGCCTCCTTCCCGGTCAGGCTGGTCAGCCTCCTCTTCCGGCCCTTCTTCATCGATGCGTCCGGGGCCCTCGGCTATGTCGCCTCGCTCGAGAATGTCGTCCTTCTGTTCATCATCGGCAGCCTGGTCTGGCGTTTCCGGACGGTCGTGTCGGTGGCCCGCGCCGCCTTGTTCGCGCGGTTCGCGATCCTTTTCTTCATGCTGCTCGTCATGCTGCTCGCCATGGTGAACTACAATGTCGGCCTTGGGCTGAGGCAGAAGATGATGACGATGCCGGCGCTGCTGGTCTTCTTCGCCGCGCTGGTGACGGTTCGAGGGGCGCGCAAGAGCCTGCTATACGATTCCGGCGGGTCGGTTTATGCCGGCGCCTCCCCGGCCCCACAAAGCTTCCGCCGCGCCTGAGGGCTCGAAAGGTCTGGATGAACATGCTCAACCTGAAACCGACGGCCGAGGCGCCCGCTGCGGCGCAGGACCTTCGGCAGGGCCCCGAAGAACATTGGCCCTTCTACGCCGAGGACGAGATCGAGGCCGTCGCCGCGGTCCTGAGGTCGGGACGGGTCAACCAGTGGACGGGAAGCGAGGTCTTCGCTTTCCAGGACGCGCTGGCCCGGACGTTCGGCGGCCGGCACTGCATTGCCTTGGCCAACGGCTCGCTTGCCCTTGAGCTGCCGTTGCGCGCCTTCGGCATCGGGCCCGGGGACGAAGTGGTGGTCACTCCGCGGACCTTCGTCGCTTCGGCGACCTGCGTCAGGCTGGTCGGCGCGACCCCGGTCTTCGCCGATATCGATCCGGACAGCGGGAACATCACCGCGGCCAGCATCGAAGCGGTTTTGACGGATCGGACGAGGGCGATCATCCCGGTCCATCTCGCCGGCTGGCCCTGCGACATGCCGGCGATCATGGCGCTGGCCGAGCGGCGCGGGCTGCTCGTCATCGAGGATTGCGCCCAGTCGCACGGCGCCGAGATAGACGGCCGCCCGGCCGGCAGCTTCGGCCACGCCACCGCGCTTTCCTTCTGCCAGGACAAGATCATCAGCACCGGCGGAGAGGGCGGCGCGACCCTGTTCGAGGACGACGCCGCCTGGGACCGAGCGTGGAGCTTCAAGGACCATGGCAAGAACCGCGCCAGGGCGACGGCGCCGCCGGGGCCGGAATTCCGCTGGGTCCATGACAGCGTCGGCACGAACTGGCGGCTGACCGGTCCCCAGGCGGCGATCGGCCTGAAGCAGCTCGAAAAGCTCGGCGAATGGCATTCGACGCGGACCCGCAACGCAGGGATCTGGGCCGACGCGCTCGCCGGCACCCCGGGACTTCGGCTGCCAGTGCCGGGACCTCGGTTCCGACACGCTTATTACCGGTTCAACTTCTATCTGGAGCCGGGGGCGGAAGACGCCCGCGAAGAGATATTGAACCGCGCGCGCGATTCCGGGCTTCGCCTCGCCGCCGGCTCCTGCTCCGAAGTCTATCGCGAGCACGCGTTCCACGATCTGCCGAAGCCCGATCTGCCCAACGCCCGGGCGATGACCCGAAGCAGCCTCGCGGTCGAAATCCATCCCACCCTTCGGCCCGAGCGGCTCGCGCTGAGGGCCGAGGCGCTCGCCGCGCTGATCCGGTCGGTATTGGGTTAAGCTTCCAGCAAGAGGCATTTTGGTCTAAAGGCCGGCATTCCCATGATCTTCCAGTTTGTCAGACGAGTGTCCTCGGCGGACCGCGCTCAGAAGCGCCTGATCCTGGTGACGTTCGACGTCGTCGCGATGATGCTCGCTTTGTGGGGCGCCTTCTCGGCGCGCCTGGGGGAGCCCTATCTCCAGATCGATCCGCTGGTTCTGCTGGCGGCCGCGATCTCGATGGTGGTCGGCCTCGCCGGGCTCTTCCAGCTGCGCATCTACCATATCGTGCTTCGCTTCTTCGACCTCGGCACCGTCAGCCGGATCCTGTTCGGAGCCGCGATCACCGCCACCGCCTGGGTGATCCTCGTCTATTTCATGCGCGCCTCGATGATGGTCGACGGCATCCGCATCCTGGTGCCGCGCTCGGTCGGCTTCATCTATTGCGGCTTCCTGTTCCTGCTCCTGTTCATGGGCCGCTACGCGATGGCGGGCCTGGTCATCGGCGCCGAGCGCAAGCATCCCAGCGGCCGCGCCGGGCGCCGCAACATCGTCATCTACGGCGCCAATTCGGCCGGCATCAGCCTCGCCGAATCGGTTCGCCGCGACCGCCATTTCCGGCTCTGCGGCTTCGTCGACGACGATCCCGCGCTCAAGGGCCAGATCATCGCCGGATCGCAAATCTACCCGCCCAGGGCGCTCGCCGACCTGGTTCAGGACAATAATGTCGGCGAGGTCTTTCTCGCCATGCCCAAGGCCACCCGCTCGCAGCGGCTGAGCGCGATCGAGCGATTGAACAAGCTCAACGTCCAGGTCATGACCGTGCCGGCGCCGGAGGAGATCGTCTCCGGCCGGTTCACGGTCAGCGACGTCCGCCCGATCGACGTCAACGACCTTCTCCGCCGCGATCCGGTCGAGCCTCTCAGCGATCTCATCAAGGAGGTGGTCGACGGCCAGACCATTCTCGTCACCGGCGCCGGCGGCTCGATCGGATCGGAGATCTGCCGCCAGATCCTCCGGGTCCGTCCCGCCAAGCTGGTCCTTCTCGATCACAGCGAGTTCGCGCTCTACTCGATCGAGCAGCAGCTGCTCGAGCTGCTCAAGGACCGCGACCCGCGCGACCGTCCCGAAGTGATCCCGGTCGTCGGCTCGATGCTCAACGAGCTTCTGGTCCGCGACATCATCCGCATTCACGGCGTCGAGACCATCTACCACGCCGCCGCCTACAAGCATGTCCCGCTGCTCGAGCATAATGAGGTGGTCGGGGTCGAGAACAACGTCATCGGCACCTGGATTCTCGCCCGGGCCGCCTTCGACGCCAAGCTTACCCGATTCACCATGATCTCGACCGACAAGGCGGTCCGCCCGGAAAGCGTGATGGGCGCGAGCAAGCGGGTCGCCGAGCTCGTCATCCAGGCCTTGGCCGAGCAGGGCGAGACCCGCTTCGGGATCGTCCGCTTCGGCAACGTCCTCGACAGCTCCGGCTCGGTGGTCCAGACCTTCCGCGAGCAGATCCGCCGCGGCGGCCCGGTCACCGTCACCCATCCCGAAGTCACCCGCTTCTTCATGTCGATCCCCGAGGCGACCCAGCTCGTCCTCCAGGCCAGCGCCATGGCCCGGCACGGCGAGGTCTTCGTGCTCGACATGGGCGAGCCGATCCGGATCGCCGAGCTGGCGCGCAACATGATCTCGCTGTCGGGGATGTCGGTCCAGGACGACGACAATCCGGTGGGCGACGTGGAGATCGCCTATGTCGGCCTTCGCCCGGGCGAGAAGCTGTACGAGGAGCTGTTCGTCGGCGAATCCGCTCTCGACACCGCCCATCCGCGGATCAAGATGGCCAAGGAACGCTTCATCTCGTTCGCCGAGCTTCGTCCCCATGTCGACCGGCTGCGCGCGGCGATCTTCGCCGGCGACGCCGGCGCCGTCCGCGACAAGCTCCAGGAGCTGATCGCCCCCGATCAGGGCGAGCTGGGACGTCCGGATCCGGCGGAGAGGCCGGAGGGGATCCCCAGGGACACGAGGGTGGTGAGCTAGCCCCGTCATTCCGGCGAAGGCCGGAACCCATGAACACGGATCGTCGCGCTTATTCGCTGTCGTCCGTGTTCATGGATCCCGGCCTTCGCCGGGATGACGAACGACCGTGGGCCCTAGGCGACGGCCGCAAGCCCCTCGGCCGCTTCCGGCGCCGACTGGCCCTCGAGCCAGGACTGGAACATCAGGATCGCCCAGAGCTGATATTGCATATTGGCCCGGCCGCTCTGATGGGCGTCCCAGGCGGCCCGGATCGGTCCCGGCCGGAAATAGCCTTCGCCGGCCAGTCGCCGCTCGGAAATCAGCTCTTCGGCCCAGCCCTTGAGCGGCCCGCGAAGCCAGGCGTCGATCGGGATTCCGAAGCCCATCTTGGGCCGCTCGATCAGCGCGCGCGGGACATGACGGTAGAGCAATTGCCGAAGCACCCACTTGGTCTCGCCGCCGCGAAGCTTGAGATCGAGCGGAAGCCGCCAGGCATATTCGACGACCCGGTGGTCGAGCAAAGGCACCCTCGTCTCGAGCGAAACGCTCATCGCGGCCCGATCGACTTTGGCCAATATGTCGTCCGGCAGATAGGTCAGCATGTCGAGCGCCATCATCCGCTCGCAGGTGCCCAGGCCGTCCAGCCGGGCCAGCGTTTCCGGCCCGAGCGTGGCCGGCTCGGCCCCGCCGAGGACGATTTCGGCGGGGTCGCTCCAGCTCGACACCAGCCCCTGGTAGAGTTCGTCGGCCGAGCCGCTGGCGAGCCCGCGCGCGGCCTTGTGGACCTTCTCCCCCGGCAGCGACAGCCGAAGCGCGCCGGGGAGGATCGGCGAGACCGCACCGGCGACCTTGTTCCACTGGCCGGGCGAGAGCGCGACCAGGCCCCGGGCCAAAGCGCGCCTGAAGGGCCGGGGCAGCTTCGAGATTCGTCCCCAGTTGCGGGCGGCGAGCCGGTAGCGGTTGTAGCCGGCGAACAATTCGTCCCCGCCGTCGCCCGACAGCGCCACCGTGACCTGGCGGCGAGCGAGCCGCGACACCAAAAGGGTCGGGACCTGCGAAGCGTCGGCGAAGGGCTCGTCGTAGATGGAGGGCAGGGTCGGGATCACCGCCAGCGCGTCCTCCGGCCGGACATAGAGCTCGCTATGGTCGGTGCCGAGATGGCGGGCGACCGCTCCGGCATGCTCGGCCTCGTTATAGGCCGGATCGTCGAAGCCGATCGAAAAGCTCTTCACCGGCCGCGACGACTGCGCCTGCATGAGCGCGACGATGGTCGAGCTGTCGACTCCGCCAGACAGGAAGGCGCCGAGCGGAACGTCCGACATCATCTGCTGCGAGACGGCCTTGGCCAGCACCCGCTCCAGCCCGTCGATCGCTTCCGCCGGCCCGATGTCGAGCGGCGCCGAGGCGCCGGCGGCGGCGACCTCGGCCGCCGACCAGTAAGTCGCGATCGACGGCGCCTTCTCCCCCGCCCGAAGCGTCAGGACGGCGCCCGGCGGAAGCTTGAAAATGCCCGCATAGATGGAATGGGGGGCGGGCACGTAGTTGAAGCGGGTGAAGAGGGCGAGCGCCTGCCGGTCGATGTCGCGGCGGAACGCGGGATGGCGGGCGAGCGCCTTCAGCTCCGATCCGAACAGGAAGGCGGCCTCCGGGCCCGAGCCCTGCCAGCCGTAATAAAGCGGCTTCTCGCCGAGCCGGTCGCGGGCGAGGATCAGCGCCTTCTCGTCGCGGTCCCACAAAGCCAAAGCGAACATTCCGGCGCATTGCTTGAGGGCTTCCTCGACCCCCCAGGCCTCGATCGCGGCGAGCAGCGTCTCTGTATCGCTATGCCCGCGCCAAGGCCCGGCCAGCCGCTCGCGAAGCTCGAGATGGTTGTAGATCTCGCCATTGTAGACGGTGACGAAGCGGCCGCTCCTCGACGTCATCGGCTGCTCGCCGGCCGCGGAGAGATCGACGATGGCCAGCCGCCGGTGGCCCAGAGCGACCTTGTGGTCCATTTCCAGCCAGGCGCCCGAGCTGTCGGGTCCGCGATAGGCGATCGCCCCCGTCATCCGGGCCAGCGTCGCCCGGGCGCCCTGGCCGCCATGATCGAAGCGTCCGCCGACGAAGCCCGCAATGCCGCACATGGTCTCTGATCCTACGCCCGCCGGGCGCCCCGCGCGGGGCGGGGCTCTCGGCTGCTTCTTAGCCCGGCGCCGAAGCCGTTGCAATTGAACGGCGGGAGGGCGATGGGCTTGGCATGCCCGGCTTCGACCCCAAAAGGCCCTTCGACATCCTCCTCTCGGGGCTTGGCCTGATCGTTCTGGCCCCGGTGCTCGCGGCGGTCGCGGCGGCGGTCGCCATCGCGCTCGGCCGGCCGGTCTTGTTCCGGCAGGTCCGGCCCGGGCGGCACGGCAAGCCTTTCCGACTGGTCAAGTTCAGGACCATGCTCGACGCCGTCGGTCCGGACGGCAAGCCGCTCGACGATTCGCAGCGCCTGACGCGCTTCGGCCGCATGCTCCGGGCCAGCAGCCTCGACGAGCTTCCCGAGCTTTGCAATGTGCTGAAGGGCGACATGAGCCTGGTCGGCCCGCGCCCGCTCCTCATGCACTATCTGCCGCTCTACACGCCCGAGCAGGCGCGCCGCCACGAGGTCCGTCCCGGCCTCACCGGCTGGACAGCGGTCAACGGCCGCAACGCGCTGAGCTGGGACGACAAACTCGCCCTCGACGTCTGGTATGTCGACCATCGCAGCTTCCGGCTCGATCTCAAGATCCTCCTGATGACGATCGCCAAGGTGCTCTCGCGGGCCGGGGTCGCGGCGGAGGGATCGGAGACGATGCCCGAATTCCGCGGCGGCGGCGATCCGGCCGAGCGCGCTCACCCGTCGTTCAGCGAGCGCGAGCTAGGCCCCGGCCGATGATCGTCACTCGCCGCAAATTGTTGCTCGCCGGGGTCTCGCTGCCGGTGGTCTGGGCGGGGGCCGCCTGCGCGGCGGTGCCGCCGCCGGTGGTCAGCCCGGAGGATCACGGGGCCCGCGGCGACGGCCGGACCGACGATACGGCGGCGCTCCAGCTCGCTCTCGACCTCGCTCCGCCGGGCGCGATCGTTCGGTTGCGCCGCGGCGCCGTCTACCGGATCGATCCCAATTATCGCCCGGTCAGGGAGGAAATCGGCGGACTTCGCCTCAAATCGGGCCAGATCCTCGAGTTGAACGGGGCCGAGCTGCGCGCTCTGCCGAGCCGCTTTCCCCACAGCTCGGTGGTCCAGGGGTACATGACCTCTGGGTGGAAGATCGTCGGTCCGGGCCGGATCGTCGGCGAACGGATGGAGCATGCCGGCACCGGCGGCGAATGGGGCATGGGCATCTCCGCCTGGGGCTCGGCGGACTGGCAGATCGTCGGCGGAGTCGAGGTCGCCGATTGCTGGGGGGACGGCATCTATGTCGGTTCGCACGGCGGCGGCTTCTGCGAGAATTTCCTCATCGATGGGGTCAAGGTGCGCAATTGCCGGCGCAATGGCATCTCGATCGTCTCGGGGCGCAACGGCGAGATCCGCAATTTCGACATCGAGAAGATCGACGGCACCGCGCCCGCCGGCGGTATCGATCTCGAGCCGGACCTGCCGGATTTTCCCAACCGCAACATTCGAATCTCGAGCGGCAGGATCCGCGCCGTCCAGGTCGGGATCTACATTACCAACGCCAATCAGGGCGTCTCCATCTCGGGGATGGACATCGAGGCGGAAAATAGCGGCATCCTCGTCGGCGACCGAAGCACGGACGTCCGCATCGAAAACAATCCCAACATCAAATCGAATATCGGAGGGGCCGAAGGCGGCGCGATCCGGACGGCGGCCACCCATCCCGAATCGATAAGGGGACTGACCATCCGCAACAACCAGCTGTCCGGCGGCGGCGCCTTCGTCATCGAAATCTTCGGCCCCGGCTATCAGGGCGTCGTCGTCAGCCGCAACCGCATTTCCGCGACCAATGTCGGCACCCAGGGCATCGCCCGGATCGGGGCGGGCGAGTTCACCGACAATATCTGCGTGATCGGCCCGCGCTCGGGCAAGCAGGGCGATTATTTCGTCCACCTCCAGGGCATCACCTACGGCCGCAACAGCTATCGCAACGACTCGCCGCGCTCCATGTATTCCGCTTTCCGCGGCGGTCGCGACGTCGGCGGAGACCGCTTCGAAAGCCGCAACCTGGTCCATTATTCCGAACCGATTTGATGGACCGCCTGCGATGACGGCCGGGGCATCGACAGCCTGAAAAGGAACGGCGATTGGACTGGGAGCATGTAAAGGCCACCATCTCGCTGTGGACCGATCTGGAGCGCGACGCGCTCCACATCTATGCGGCGATGCTCGTCCAGATCGGCGCGGCCGTCCTTTTCCGGCGGAGCCTGGCTTCGCCGCTTCCCTTGCTGGCGGTGCTCGCCGCCGAGTTGCTCAACGAGGTGCTCGACACCTATCGGGACCATGTCGCCGAAGCGTGGGAGCGCGCCGCCGCCCTCCACGACATCTGGAACACGATGCTCTTTCCGATCGTGCTTCTCCTGCTCGTCCGCTTCGCTCCACGCCTGTTCGCCGCGAGGCGCCCGTCGCCGCCTTCAGAGTGACGGCAGCAGCTTGCCCGGATTCATGATCCCGGCCGGGTCGAGCGCCTGCTTGATCGCCCTCAGCGCCGCCAGCCGCGCCGGCTGAGCGGTCCGGGCGAGCTCGTCAATCTTCGACTGGCCGATGCCGTGCTCGGCGGAGATCGAGCCTCCCGACTCGCCCACCAGATCGTGGACCAGCCGGGTCACCGCAGCCGCCTGGGCGGCCAGCCAGACCTCGGCTCCGCCTTCGACCGGTGCCGGCGGCTGGACGTTGAAATGGACGTTGCCGTCGCCGAGATGCCCGAAGGCCACCACGCGGGCGCCTTCGAACCGGGTTTCCACCGCTGCTTTGGCCCGCTCGATGAAAGCCGGCATCGCCGAAACCGGCACCGACACGTCGTGCTTCACCGACGGCCCGTTCATCCGCTCCGCCTCGGCGATCGATTCGCGCAGCCTCCACAAGGCCGCGGCCTGGGCCTCGCTAGCGGCGACCAGGGCGTCCTCGGCGAGCCCTTCCTCCAGAGCCCCGGCGAGCGCTTCCTGCAACGCCTCCCCCGCCTCGCGGGCACCCTCGGGCGCGACCGATTCGACGAGGACGTTCCAGCGATGGGCGGCCGCGAGCGGGGCCCGAGTGCCGGGGATCGAGGCGAGGACGAGGACGAGCACGTCTTGCGGCACCAGCTCGAAGCTTTCCACTGCCTCGCCGAGCCGGGTCTCGAGCCGGCGCAGCAGCAAGAGCGCGGCCGCCGGCGACTTCAGGCCCACCCAGGCCACCGAACGGGAGCCCGGGGCCGCGACCAGCTTCAGGCTCGCGGCGGTGACCACGCCCAGCGTCCCTTCCGCTCCGATCAGCAGCTGCTTGAGATCGTAGCCGCGATTATCCTTGCGCAGGGCCGACAGCCCGTCGAGCCGCGATCCATCGGGCAGAACCGCCTCGAGCCCGACGACGAGCGATCGCATCGGCCCGAAGCGAAGTACCTGGGTCCCGCCGGCATTGGTCGAAACCAGCCCGCCGATCGTGGCCGAGCCCTTGGCGCCGAGCGAGAGCGGGAACCGGCGCCCGGCCGTCGCCGCCGCGTCGTGAAGGTCGGAAAGGACCACACCGGCCTCGGCCACGGCGACATTGTCCTCGCTCGAGACGCTCCGCACCGAGTTCATCCGGCGTAGCGACAGAAGCAGCGAGCGCCCCTCGGCGGCGGGCGTGGCGCCCCCGACCATCGACGTGTTCCCGCCCTGCGGCACCAGCGCGACCCGGGCCTCGGCGCAACACGCGACGATCGATTGCACCTCCGCGGCGGACGCGGGCGAGAGCAGCGCCGCCGCACGGCCCCGATAGCGCCCGCGCCAGTCGCTCAGCCACGGCTCGAGCAAGTCCAGATCGCGGCTGAAGCCCCGCGGGCCAAGCAGCGATTCGAGCGAGTCGAGCAGAGCGGACGAAGGCGGTCGAAGCACCGCCCAACACTGGCCTTCCCAGCCTCCGCAATCAATTCACTTATCAAAGAGCCGCAGTGTCACAGTTCGAAATCGGACCGCTGCTTGCCCTTCTGGCATAGGGTAACGGGCGCGTTCATTTATGGCGACGATTCGGCCTTTTCCCTGGCTCGCCCTGCGACACTGCGCAGATCGTTTATCGTTTCGCTAAGGCCGTACAGCCCCGCAAGCGCCACGATGATGAAATCCTTCATCATGACCTTCACAAGATCGCCATCAAGCGGAGACAGGAGCAAAAGAACAAAAACTGGCATCGGAGCGGCGTGAGTTGCCGTCCGCCCGACCCATCCCTTCTCAAGCTTTTTAGCCGAGTTTGTCCACTTGCAGCGCCCGTAGACCGCAAACACAGCGCCCGCAGCGAACGCCGCAGCGGCTATGTATAATGCCATTGGAGAGTGGGGGGTGTTGGCGTGAATGAAGTTATGCAGGAGGTTGGGCAGCCACCCGCTAGCGTCGCTAGGCGGCGTATCGGCCTGCAATGACCATCCCAATTCCGGCGATTACTACTTCTCCGAGCAAGCCCAGAGAGAGACCAAAGATTCCAAGCCCCAGCGCAGCGAATGTGACGCTGAGGATGCCCCCACCAAATACCATGGGTGCCCTGTTGGCTGTAGTTTGTACGAGTTGTGTCATCGGTCCATCTCCAAGGCTTGCCCAAGCCTGTTTGGTCCCGCGCACGGAATAACGCCCCCCGAGCACGGTAGTTGCATGTGGCAAAAAGGCGACACACTGCAAGTAAATTCTTGCGGGACCCCGGAACGATTGGTTCGTTTCGGAGGGAAGGCTGAGCGGCGCCGGTCCCTCTAAGTGGCATCCGACGCCGCAAATTCAAGTCCGCCGCTCGGCAGAAGCGAAGGGTTAGACCGGCCCGCTCTCGTACGGTCAGCGCGGTTTAGGAGCGTGTGTGTCGGCGTCATTCGCGTGATGATATCCCCCGTCGACTAGATTGTCCAGAACATAACAAGAACAGAGGGCTGCGTCAAGGCCTGCCGCGTGTAGCCGGAACGCTGGACCAAGAGAGGGTCTTCGCCGGTCACCTCCCTCGTAACGACTTGCCGGCATCCGCATTCGGTTTATGCTGCATCGGCTCCCGCTCGGCGGGAGGGGGATGGGGGGATCGAAGTGAGGCCTCCGGCTTCCACTGCAACGCGGACGGCGCTCTTCCTGTCGGTGCTGTCCTGCGCCCCGGCCTCGCACGCCCAGGCCGTGCGCGCTTTGCCGAGACCTCCGACCCGCGAGGAGATTGAGCGGCCCCGGCCCGCCGAGGCCGATCGGCGGCCCAGGCTGAGCGTCGAAGGCGGAATCGAGCGGGCGCCCTGCGCGCTGGAGGGCGAGGCCTATCGCGACATCCGCTTCACCCCGCGCAGCGTCTCGTTCGGCGGCCTCAAGGCCCTTCCCGAATCGGCCCTGCGCTCCGCCTACGAGCCCTTCCTCGGCCGCGAGCAGCCGGTCGCGATCCTCTGCGAGATCCGCGACCGCGCCGCCACCATCCTTCGCGATGCGGGCTACGTCGCCGCCGTCGAGATACCGGAGCAGCGTATCGCCGCCGGCGATATCAGGCTCGAAGTGCTGATGGCGAAGCTGATCGCGATAAGGGTCCGCGGCGACGCCGGCCGGTCGGAAAGGACGATCGCCCGCTATCTCGAGAAATTGACTCGAAGCGAGGTCTTCAATCGCTTCGAGGCGGAGCGATATCTGCTCCTGGCCCGCGACATCCCCGGCTTCGACGTCCGGCTGGCCCTGAAGTCCGCAGGCGCCGCCCGCGGCGAGGTGATCGGCGAGGTGACGGTGCGCCGCCAGGCCGGGTCGCTCGAAGCCAATATCCAGAATTTCGGGGCGAAGTCGCTCGGCCGCTGGGGCGCGATGGTCCGCGGCCAGCTCTATGGCCTCACCGGCCTCGGGGACCGGACGACCCTGGCCGCCTTCACCACGGCCGACACCGACGAGCAGCAGACGATCCAGGTCGGCCACGAGCTCCGGGTGGGCTCGGAGGGGCTCGTCCTGGGCGGGATGTTCACTTACGCCTGGGCCAATCCCGGCCTCGCCGATCCGGCGCTCGACATAAGGGCGAGGACCTCGCTGGCCACGCTCGAGGCGAGCTATCCGCTGGTCCGGACCCAGGCCGCGACCCTGCGCGCCGGCGCCGGCCTCGACCTCATCGACCAGCGCGTCCGCTTCAACAGCCTCAGGCTGTCGAGCGACCGATTGCGGGTCGCCTTCGCGCGAATGGATTTCGACCGTCTCGACCGTTCGAGCCTGGGCAGCCGCGCCGGCTACAGCGCCGCCGAGCCGCTCTGGCGGCTCGCCGGCCGGATCGAGCTTCGCCAGGGCCTCGATCTGCTCGGAGCGACTCAGCCCTGCGGCCCGGCCTTCGCGCGTTGCACGGCGCCCGGCGCGGTGCCGCCGAGCCGGCTCGAGGGCGATGCCACCGCGACCCTGTTGCGGCTGGAAGCGTCGGGCGAATATCGGCCTTCGCCCCGGTTCACCGTCGCCCTCGGTCTTCGCGCCCAGATGACCGGCGATCCGCTGCTCAGCTTCGAACAATATTCGGCGGGCAATTACACGGTCGGCAGGGGCTACGACCCGGGGACCCTGCTCGCCGACCGCGGCATCGGCGGCCAGGCCGAGCTTCGCTACGGAAGCCTCGTCACCGCCGGCCCGCGCAACCTCGCCTGGCAGGCCTTCGCCTTCATCGACGCCGCCCGGGTCTCCGAGGCGGGCCGGATCCCGATCCTCACCGGCGGCCGAAGCCTGGCCTCGGCCGGCGGCGGCCTTCGCGCCGCGCTGGGCGACGGCGCCCGGCTCGAGGCCGTGCTTGCGGTCCCGCTGGAGCGGGCCGGAATCTCCGGCGAGCGCGGCGACCCGCGCCTGCTCGTCTCGCTCGCGACCCGCTTCTGGCCCTGGAGCTTCTGATGTCCCTGCCTTCATCCAGTCGCGCCGCTTTGCTCCTCGGTGCCGCCGCGATCGCTTTCGGAGCGGCCGAGCGCGCCTCGGCCCAGGCCTTCCAGGGCACGCCGACTTTCGCCGACGGCTTCGGGACCCGCACCGTCGGTACGGGTACGGAAACGATCACCCTCGACAGCTCCAGCACGATCATCAACTGGGATCCGACCGACAAGCTCGGGCTCGGAACGATCGACTTCCTGCCCGCGGGCAACATCGCGACCTTCCAGAACGGGCCCAACAACCCGGATTTCATCGTCCTCAACCGGATCGTCCCGACCAACCCGTCCCGCGCCATCGCCCTCAACGGCACGGTGATCAGCCAGATCAAGTCGATCAACTCCACCGTCCGCGGCGGCACGGTGGTCTTCTACAGCCCGGGCGGGATCCTGGTTGGAAGCAAGGCGGTGATCGACGTCGGCAGCCTCCTGCTCACCACCATCGATCCGGAGCTCAACAGCGGCCAGTTCTTCGTCGCCAACCGCTACAACCTCATCAAGGTCGATCCGGCGAGCTTCATCACTATCCAGCCGGGCGCGACGATCAAGGCGCTCCAGCAGAGCAGCTACATCGCTTTGGCCTCGCCCAAGATTCTCCAGCAGGGCAATGTCCAGGTCAACGGCGCCGCCGCCTATGTCGCCGCCGAAAAGGTCGCCCTCACGATCAACAACGGCCTGTTCGACATCGCCGTCGAGACCGGCAGCAGCAGCGCCCTCAACACCCTGATCCACGAAGGCACGACCGGCGGCCCGGCCAGCACCGGCGCCGGCGACAATCATCGGATCTACATGGTGGCGGTCCCGAAGAATTCGGCGATCACCGCCTTGCTCAGCGGCAGCGCCGGCTTCGATCCGGCCGCCGACGCGAGTATCGTCAACGGCGAGATCATCCTGTCGGCCGGGCGCAACGTCGTCGCCGACGGCTTCGTCGACCAGCCCAAGCTCCCCGCCTCGAGCTTCGAGATATCGAGCGGAACCTACAGCTCGTCGATCAAGGGCAGCGCCACCGCCGACTTCGTCGCCGGAAGGACGGGCAATCTCACGATCGCCGGCAACCTCAAGCTGCAGGGCGACGCCCACGCCCAGCTCATCGCCAACTCGACCGCCGCCATCGTCGGCGGCAACCTCGAGCTCCGCTCCGACAAGATCATCGCCGACGTGCCCCTCGGCAGCGCGCTCGACGCCGCGGCGGGCGAGGCGGCGATCCTGACCAGCGGCGACGCCCTTGTCAGGATCACCGGCACCGCCTTGCTCAGCACGACCGCCCAGGGCGGCTACGAGGGTTCCGGCAACACCGCCGGCGCGGGCACCGGGGGCATTGCCCGGATTTCGGCGGCGGGCGGCCTCGTCGACATTTTGGGCAATCTCGATCTTGCCGCCGACGGTCAGGCCGGCGCCGGCCCGGCCGCCCTTGCGGCCGGGGTTAACGGGGCCGGCGGAACTTCAAGCCTCGCGGCGCTGACCGGCGGGCAGATCGTCGTCGGCGGAACCACCCGGATGTCGGCGAGCGGAGTCTCGAGCCTCTCCAGCAGCGCCGGCGCCGGAGGCACCGGCAAGGGCGGCCAGCTCGTCATCGGCGCCGTCGGCGGCGGCGGCGTGACGCTCAAGGCGGCGCTCGACGCGACGGCCCAGGGCCTCGGCGGCGACAATGAAAATGCGGCGGGGACGGGCGGCACCGGCACCGGCGGCAAAGTGACGATCGCCGCCGACGGCGGCGCCGTCGATCTTCAGGGCGGCGGCTTCGCCCGTTCGCTCGGCACCGGCGGCCTCGGGTTCACCGGGGGCACCGGCACCGGCGGCTCGGCCTCGATCGACGCCGCTACCGGGACGGTCAAGCTCGGCGGCGGCTTCGAGCTCGCCGCCAGCGGCCAGGGCGGCGGCGCCGGCGACCTCAATGGCGGCCGCGGCGGCGACGGCGCCGGCGGCGTCGCTTCCGTGCTCGCCCACAGCGACGGCTCCCCCGCCTCGATCACCGCGGGCGACCTGTTCGTCGTCGCGGACGGCACGGGCGGCCCCGGCGGCCTCGGCGGGGTCCTCGCCAGCGGCCGCGGCGGCGACGGTGCCGGCGGCACGGCCTCGGTCGCGGCCGAAGCGGCGAACGGGACGGTCACGGCGCTGCTGACCGGCGTCGAGGCCGTGGGCGCCGGCGGCGCCGGCGGCAAGGGCGGCGACAATGGCGATGGCGGCCGCGGCGGCGACGGCGCCGGCGGAACCGCCATGGCCGGCACGGTCCAGGGCGCCGCTGGCGCTGCCGTGACGGGCGGCGCCAGTCTCGGTTCGGCCCAGCTCCAGGCGTTCGGAAACGGCGGCGCCGGCGGCAAGGGCGGCGACGGTCTGCCCACGACCGGCGGCGCGGGCGGCACCGGCCTTGGCGGCCGGGCCGAGCTGAGCTCCGCCGGAGCGCCGGTGACATTCGCGGCGGGCGCCAGTCTCAATGCCGACGGTCTGGGTGGAGCGGGCGGGGCAACCGGTCTCGGCGGCGGCGCCATCGGCGCCCTAGGCGTCGCCAAAGGCGGCCGCATCCTGCTCGCCGCGGCCCAGGCCGGCTTCGCCGCGACTCCCGGCTCGCTTACCGGCGGCGCGGTCGCGGGAACCGCGAAGGCGCTTGGCGACGGATCGAGCGGCAATGTCGCCGGAAGGTTCGACGTCGCGGCCGTCGACGGCAATATCGCCCTCGCCTCGCTCGACCTCCGGGCCTCGGCGACCGGCACTCCGGCCGTCGGCCCGGCTTCGACGGTGAAGGCGTCGAACGGCCTCGTCGACGCCGGCGGCGCGATGATCCTGGTCAGCGCCGGCAACCTCGCCCTCGACGCGGTCGGCACGGGCAGGGTCGGCGCCGCCTCGATCCAGCTTGGAGCGCCGCTCGGCGACATCACTGTAACCCATTCCGGCCGCGACCCGGCGGCGAGCACGCTCCAGACCCAAAGCCTCGTCGCCTCGAGCCTCGGCCGTTTCGACCAGGCGCCGGGAAGCCGGATCGCCGCCACGACCAGCGCGGCCGTCACCGCGGGCGGCGACGTCCGGCTGGCCGACGCGGCCGGCGGCTCGGCCTTCACGATCCAGTCGGGCGCGACCATCGCCGTCGACGGGCCGGTCACCGCCCAGAACTTGCTCCTGACTTCCAAGGACATCGCCATCGCCGGCACGCTCGGCGACTCCGCGACCCTGGCCACCACCTTCGATATCGTCGGCAACGGCAAGGCGGCGACGATCGGCGGCAGCGCGGCCGGGGCCGGCTATACGCTGAATTCCGCCGAGCTCGCCCGGGTCGCCTCGCGCCAAATCAATGTCCTCGCCCCGATCAGCGGCGAGCCGGGAGGCCAGGCCGATCTCTTCGTGCGCTCGATGACCCTCAGCGGAACCGAGGCCGGGCCCGGTCTCGCCGCCTTCCGGATCGTCACGCCCGGCCGGATCCGGGTAGAAGGCGGCGTCGCTTATTCGAACGCTTCGGCGACCGACTTCTTCTCGATCGTCGCTGGCGAACGGCTTCAGGTGGTCACGCCGGACGGATCGATCCTGCTCAGCGACGGCCTCGGCGCCCCCGCCGGCCTGCTCAGCCTCAGCGCCCCGACCATCACGGTCACCGGCAATCTGCTGACCGCCCTCCTCGCCGCGGATCCCGATTATGCGGGCCGCGACGATGCCCTGCGCCAGAATGGCGGGACCCTCGACCCGGTCGGCTACCTGATGGCCGGCGGAATCGCGTTCACGGTCTCAAAGGCGCTGTTCGTCCAGAACAGCGGCACCGCGACCGATCTGGCCGGCCTGACCGTGGGCTCGGGCGGCCTCTCGATCCGCGGCGGCCCGGCGCCCATCACCGTCATCGGCTTCGGCCGCAAGCGCAATCCCGACGGCACCTTCACCACCGGCAACGCCTTTTTCGCGCTCGCCGATTTCGGCAAGGGCGCGGGCACCATCTACAGCGCCGATTCCGAGCTCAACCTGTGCAACATCAACAGCGGCGTCTGCCCGCCTCCGCCGCCTCCGCCGCCGCCACCTCCGCCCCCGCCACCTCCGCCCCCGCCCCCGCCTCCGCCACCGCCGCCTCCACCGCCGCCGCCGCCGCCGCCGCCCCCTGCGCCTCCGCCCAAGCTCGACCCGGGGCCGGCGGGGCGCCCGACCAACTCCGCCGTCGTCCTGGGTCCCTTCCTGACCGAGGAAGCGCGCAAGCAAGGCGAGATCATCGACATTCGCCTGGGCGGCCCGGCGCTGATCGAGGAACCGGTCGCGAGCGGCGGCGATTCCAGCTTCTGGACCGGCGACAAGGACGACGATGACCGGGACGACAAAGCGGCGCCGCCGCGATGAGGCGCCGGATCTCCTTCGCTTTGGCGCTGGCCGCCGCCGCCCCGGCCGCCGCCGCCGAGCCGCGGATCAGCCTCGAGGACGGCTTCCGCCTGGGATCGGCGGGAAGCGTCCTCTGCTCGGCCGAATCCTCGTCGCGCGACCCGGCGCTCAAGGACATGTTCGACCGCGGCTATGCCATCGTCTGCCGCGACGCCGCGGCCCCGGTCGGCCGGCTCTACGCGCTAAGGGTGCGCGGCGAGGATCCCGGCCTGCGACTGGCGGGGCGGAGGGAGGCGCGATGCTCTCCCGCCGCCCGGACCGATCTTGAAAATCTGCGCCAGGTCGCGGCGTCGAGCTGCACGCTCGGCGACGGCCTTCCCTATCGGGTCTACAGCTGGCGGCGCGGCGGCACTTTGTTCGTCGCCGAGGGGCTTGCCGGCTACGACAGCGCGCTCCGCCTCGGCCTGCGCACCCTGGCGGCGGACCGGCCGGTGCCCGGCAATGTCGAGATCGCCGTCACGGAGGCGGGCGATCCCGCCGCCTTCGCCCGCGCCCAGGCCGGGGCGCTCGACCCGGCGCGAGCGCGCGACGAAGCCTATCGCCGCAACAATGCCGGCCTCTACGCCGATTCGGCCGAATTCTTCGAGCTCCTGACCGCGGCCGAGAGCGCCGGAGCCGGCCGCGCGGAAGCGATCATCAACGACGCCGTCCAGCAGTCCAACCTCGGTTATTACGGGGAGGCGGACGCCCTGTTCGCCCGCGCCGCGCAGGCCGGCGGCGGCGACATCGTGGTCGCCCGGATGCTCCGCAATTACCGGGCCATCGACCTTCTCAACCGCGGCAGCGCCGCCGACGCCTTGGCCGAGCTCGACCGGCCGCTGCCGGCTTCGGCCCGGCTGCCGACGCCCGATGAGGCGACCGCGATCGATTCCGGCACGGCGGCGCGAATCAACGCCGAATCCCCCGCCCTTCGCCAGCTCGGCGGGCCCGGCGGGGCGCTCCTGCCCGAGGAAAAAGCGCAGATCCTGGACGCCCAGGCGCTGCAGCTGCGCGGCACCTTGCTTCGGCTCGCGGGGAAGCCGGGGCCGTCGGCCGACGCCCTCCAGCAGGCTTTGGCCCAGCTGCTGGCCGTCCGCGACGGCCGGGTCACCTCGACGGTCTGGATGCGGGCGCAGATCTACGGCGAGCTCGCCGCGCTGGCCGAGGCCAGAGGCGATTGGACCGGGGCCGAAAGCCGGCACCAGGCCGCGATCGCCCTGCTCGAAAGCGATTATCCCGGCTCGGCCGCTTTGCTCAGCGCCCAAGCCCGGCTGGCCGCTTATTATGCCCGAAGCGGCCGAACCGCCGAGGCGCGCGCGCTCTACCGGAAAGTCGTCGACGCCAATTCGGACGGCAGCCCCTCGCCGACCCTGCACCGGACCCTCGCGCCCTATTTCGAGCTGCTCGAGCGCGAGGGCGGCGAGCCGGCGGCGGTGGCCGAGATGTTCAAGGCCGGCCAGCTCCTCGTCCGGCCCGGAGTCGCCCAGACCCAGGCGGTGCTCGCCCGCGAGCTTTCGGGGGGCAGCGACGAGGCCTCGCGATTGTTCCGCCAGTCGGTCAACCTCAGCCGCTCGATCGAGCGGCTGCGGGTTGAGATCGGCCGCCTTTCAGGCTCGCCGCCGACGGACCCTGCCGCCCTCGTCGCCTTGCGCTCGGAGCTCGCCCGGCTCGAGGGGGAGCAGGTCGCGACCCAGTCGAGGCTCGCCGGCTTTCCGCGCTACCGGGTCCTTTCCGGCGGGCTGATGCCGCTCGCCGAGCTTCAACAGGCCCTTCGCCCGGGCGAAGCCTATTACAAGATGATCGTGGTCGGCGACGACGCCTACGCCGTTCTGGCGACGGCGGATTCGGCCCGGGCCTGGCGGATCGCCGCAAGGCCGGCCCAGCTCGAGGACGAGGTCGACAAGCTTCGGGCGACCATCGCGGTGGAGGAGGACGGCAAGATCCTCACGTATCCGTTCGACGTGGAGCGGGCATTCACCCTTTACAACCAGCTGTTCGGTCCCGGGGCGGAAGCGATGCGGCCCGTTTCCCATCTCATCTTCGAGCCCGACGGCGCCATGCTCCGGCTTCCTCCCAACCTCCTCGTCACCGACCAGGCCGGGATCGACCTCTATCTGGCCAAGGCGCGGCGGCCGGGCGACGACGGCTTCGACTTCACCTCGGTGCGCTGGCTCGGCCGCGACCGCGACGTCAGCACCGCCGTCTCGGCCCGGGCCTTCCGCGACGTCCGCCGGGCCGCCGCCTCGCGCGCGCCCAGGCCCTATATCGGCTTCGGCGAGAATGCTCCGCCGCAAGGGCCGGCGGCCGAGCGGACGGCGGTGCGCGGGCTGCTCGGCGAATCGTCCGGCTGCGGCTGGCCGATCGGCCAGTGGGCCAAGCCGATCTCGGACGCAGAGCTCGAGACCGCGCGCGCGGCGGTCGGCGCCTCCGAATCGGACATCGTCACCGGCGCGGCCTTCACCGACAGCGCGATCAAGGCGCGGGGCGACCTTTCCAAATATCGGATCGTCCATTTCGCCACCCACGGGCTGGTCACCGCGCCTCGCCCCGAATGCCCCGCCCGACCGGCGCTGATGACCTCGTTCGCCGGCGGGGATTCGGACGGGCTGCTGAGCTTCGCCGAGATTTACGACCTCCACCTCGACGCCGATCTCGTCATCCTCTCCGCCTGCGATACCGCCGGCAAGGCGAGCCTGGCCGCGAGCCGCGAGGCGGGGCTGCGGGCCGGCGGCGAATTCGCGCTCGACGGGCTCGTCCGCGCCTTCGTCGGGGCGGGCGGCCGTTCGGTCATCGCCAGCCACTGGCCGGTGCCCGACGATTACGATTCGACCAACCGGCTCATCTCCGGCTTGTTCGAGGCACCGCCCGGCACCGCCGTCGCGACCGCCCTGCGCCTGGCCCAGGACAGATTGATGGCCTCGCCGGCGACCTCGCATCCTTATTATTGGGCCGGCTTCGCCATCATCGGCGACGGCGCCGCGCCGGTGAGGCCGAAGGGCTAGGGTCGGCGAAGCCGCGCCGGCTGTAATCTATGACGTGGCACACGGGCCACAGCCGCCATCCCTTACGCCTCCGGAACAAATGCAAGCTTTTCCAGTTGAACGGTTTTCGGCGTAAGGACCCGGTTTGACCTCGGGAGCGGCGGGCATTTGAAGAAGGCCGGTGTTTTGATGGGAGCGGTCGCTGCCGGCGCCTTGGCGCTGGGCTCGGCCATGCCCGCTTACGCCCAGACGACATCCAATGGTCAGCCGACACCGCCGGCCGCCGACGAGCCGATCGTCCCCGACACCCAGTTCGAGAAGGAGCTCCCCAAGCTCGACCCGGAGCTCGGCAAGCCGTTGGAGCCGCTCGAGGATTTCGCCGGCCCGCCGCCGGCCACGACGCCCGGGGGCGAGCTGATTCCGGACGCCGCATTGCCGGACCCGGAGCTCGAGCGGCCGCTTACCCCCATCTCCCAGTTCGACGTCACCACCCCGCCGCCGACGCAGGGCGACAGCGACGATTCCGAAAAGGTCGAGCCCGTCCGCTACAACCTCGTCGTCGAGGGGCTCCAGGATATCGGGCTCGAGGGCCGCTTCCGCGACCTCTCCGCGCTCGAGGACGCCGACGGCGAGGCGACCAACGGCGCCCAGATCTCGGCCCGGGCCAAGGAGGACGAGCTGCTCGCCGTCCGGCTGCTCCGCTCCGAAGGCTATTACGACGCGACCGCTCTGTCCTCGATCGAGCAATTGCCCGACACGCCTGGCCGGATGAGGGTGGTGGTGAGCGCCGTGCCGGGGCCGCGCTATTTGCTCGGCAAGATCACGATCGACGGCCCGCAGACCGAGCCCGCGAACCTCGCCCGCGACTCGCTGCCGCTCAAGACCGAGGATCCGATCGTCGCGGTCAACGTCGAGGCGGCGGAGGCCAATGTCCGGCTTCGCCTCCCGCAGCAGGGCTATCCGTTTGCAGAGGTCGGCCTCCGCGACATCCTGCTCGATCCCGAGACCCGCCATGGCGACTATACCTTGCCGGTCGAGCCCGGAAACCGCTCCCGCTTCGCCGGCTTCACCACCGAGGGCGATCTCGCCTTCGGCGCCAAGCATGTCGGAGTGCTCTCGCGCTTCAAGCGCGGCGACCTCTACGACAGCCGCAAGGTCGACGATCTTCGCGAGGCGATGATCGCCACCAACCTGTTCACCACCGTCTCGGCCGAGCCCGTCGCCACCGGCGAAAAGGCCGAGGACGGCACCGAATATGTGAATATCCTGGTCAAGCAGGACGCGGGCCCGAGCCGCTCGCTCGCCGCCACCGCCGGTTACTCGACCGGCGAGGGCATCCGGGCCGAGGCGACCTGGGAGCTTCGCAACCTCTTCCCGCCGGAGGGCGGGCTGATGGTCAACGCCATCGCCGGCACCCAGGAGCAGCTCCTGAGGGTTCGCCTGCGCCGCAACAACTGGAAGAAGCGCGACCGGAGCATCTTCGTCCAGGCTGAGGCCGGACGCCGCGATCTTCCCGCCTTCAAGGGCTATACCACCCGCCTCCTCGCCCAGGCTGCCCGCGAATCGACCCCGATCTGGCAAAAGGTCTGGACCTACGCGGTGGGGGCCGAGCTTATCGCGACCAACGAGGCTCAGACGGGGTTCCCTAAGCTGTCGGTCAACAACGCCTTCTTCCTCGCCGGGGTCAACGCCCAGGTCGGCTACGACCGCTCGAACAGCCTTCTCGATCCGACCAGGGGCTTTCGCCTCAAGGCCTTCCTCAATCCCGAGACGTCGCTTCGTGAGCCAACCCAGCCCTATTTCCGCAACATCCTCGACGGCAGCGTCTATTATCCCGCGGGCGACAGCCTGGTCATCGCCGGCCGCGCCCGGGTCGGCTCGATCTACGGCGCCGAGCTGAACGAGCTCGCGCCGTCGCGGCGAATGTATGCCGGCGGCGGCGGATCGGTGCGCGGCTTCGGCTTCCAGGAGCTGGGCCCGAAGGTAGAGGTCGCGAACCCCAAGTTCGACCCCACCGATCCCAAGGAAAAGGCCGATCCGACCATCTTCATCCCGACCGGCGGCCGGTCGATGGTCGAGTTCGCGGCCGAGGCCCGCTACCGGTTCGGCAATTACGGCGTGGTCGGCTTCGTCGACGCCGGCCAGGTCTATGAAAGCCAGACCCCGCGTCTCAACGACATGCGTTTCGGAGTCGGCGTCGGCGGCCGGCTTTACACCAATTTCGGCCCGATGCGCGCCGACATCGCGATGCCGATCGGCCGCCGCAAGGGCGAATCGCGCTTCGCCGTCTACGTGTCCATCGGGCAGGCCTTCTAGATGGCGACCGCCGTCGAACCGGCTCCCCACGTGCCGCGCGGCCGGCAGCGCGCCCGCACCGCCGCCAAATGGACCGGGATCGGCCTCATCGGGCTCGTCGTCGCGATCCTCCTCTTCTTCGTCTGGCTGAACTCCTCGCTCGGCCATCGCTTCGTCGTGAAGCAGATCAACCAGCTCGAAACGGCGTCCGGCCTCGACATCGACGTCGGCCGGATCGAAGGCTCGCTGTTCGGCGAGCTCACGCTGCACGATCTCACCCTGAAGGACCCGAAGGGCACCTTCTTCGCGGCGCCGGTGGCGACCTTCGACTGGCGCCCGCTCGCTTATTTCCGCAACCACATCGACATCAAGCGGCTCGAAATCCCGAGCGCCCGGCTCTACCGCCTTCCCGAGCTCAAGCCCGGCGATCCCAACGCCCCGCTGCTCCCCGACATCAATGTCGACATCGGCCAGATCAAGGTCGACCGGATCCTCGTCGATCCCGGGGTGACCGGCTATCGCCACCTCCTCGGCCTCGCCGGCAGCGCCCGGATCGACGACGGCCGGGCCCAGGTCGCGCTCGACGCTCACGCCATCTCCGGGCCGGGCCTGCCCGGCGGCGACAAGCTCGCCTTGCGGATCGACGCGGTCCCCGAGGCCAACCGGCTGGCCATGGGGGTTCGGGTGGAAGCGCCGGCCAACGGCTTCGTCGCCAAGCTCAGCGGCCTCGACCAGCCGCTCGTCGCCACCGTCGGCGGCAACGGCACCTGGGCCAATTGGCGCGGCCGGGCCAAGGCCATCCTTGGCGGCAAGCAGTTCGCCGATCTCGTCGTCGGCGCCAAGGACGGTGCCTTCACGGTGACCGGGCCGATGAATCCGGGCCTGGTCATGGCGGCCGGAGTGCCCAAAAACCTGCTTTCCCCGCAGGTTCAGGTCAATCTGACGACGAAGCTCGACCAGCGCCGGGCCGACACCCGCCTTAGCCTGACTTCCGCCGCGATGGCCGTCGTCGCCGACGGCATGCTCGACCTCTCCAAGAGCCAGTTCCAGGACTTCAAGGTCGCCGCCCGCCTGTCCCGGCCCAGGGTCATCGGCCCGAACATCGACGGCACCGACCTGCGCGTGGCCATGGTCCTGAACGGCGCCTTCAAGACTCCGTTCGTCGCCTACGACCTCAGCGCTCGCTCCTTGAGCTTCAACAAGACCACGATCGAATTCCTCCAGGCGCGCGGCCGCGCCAAGGTCGACACGGATCGGATCAGGGTCCCGATCCAGGCCCGGGCGCGCCGGATCAGCGGCCTCGATCCGTCGCTCGGAAGCCTGCTCACCAATGTCGGCGTCAACGGCACGATCAACATCAGCGGCACCAAGCTCGTCTCCGACAACCTCAAGATCCGATCCGACCGGCTGAACGCCACCGTCGTCCTCGCCGCGGACATGGCCAGGGGCCAGTATCGCGCCGGGATCCAGGGCACGGTGAACAATTACCACATGGAGGGGATCGGCCTTCTCGATCTCACCACCAAGATGGACGTGTACACGGCGGCCAACGGCTTCGGGCTCAAGGGCCGGGTGGCGATCAGGACCCGGCGGATCGACAATCCGTCCGCCGCGGGCGTTCTCGAAGGCAATGCGACGGCGTCCGCCAACGTCGTCATGACCCCGGCCGGGGTGATCACCCTCGACTCCGTCCGGCTGAGCTCACCCGGGCTTCGCATAACCTCGGGCGGGGGCACGATCTGGCCCGACGGCCGGATCAATATCCGGGCGGCCGGGGTCTCCCGGGCCTACGGCGCGCTGGCCGTCGTCGTGACGGGGACGGCGACCAGGCCGCAGATACAGCTCAGGGCGGCCAATCCCGGCTTCGGCATCGGCCTTCGCGATATCACCGCGACCGTTCGCGCCGTCGCCGGCGGCTATGCGATCACGGCCAGGGGACAATCGGCCTACGGGCCGTTCGAAGCCGAAGTGACCCTCCTGTCCGGCCGCGGTCCGATGACGATCGAGGTCCGCCGGTTGCTCTTCGCCGGAATGACCTTCAGCGGCCGGGTGGTTCGCACGCCGGCGGGCCCCTTCGTCGGTACCCTCGCCATGACCGGCCAGGGCCTGGAGGGCACGATCCGGCTTGCCGCCGAGGGCCGCTACCAGCGCGCCGACGTCAATGCGACCGCCAACGGCGCCCAGATACCCGGCGAGAACCCGATCCTGATCCAGCGCGGGATCGTCCAGGCGAGCGTGATCCTCTATCCGGACGCGCCGCACATCGTCGGCGACGCCCAGCTCGCCGGGGTTCGCGCCAACAATTTCTTCCTCGCCCGGGCCCGGGCCAAGGTCGATTACAGGGGTGGCAACGGCCTCGCCCAGGTCTTCGCCGAAGGCACCAGCGGGATGCCGTTCCGGGTCGCCGTCAACGCCGCTTTGTCGCCGAACCTGATCCGCGCCGCGGCGCAGGGCCAGGTGCGCAACATCCCGTTCCGGCTCGCCCGGCCGGCCGTGATCTCGAAGGTCGCGGGCGGCTGGCAGCTGGCGCCGACCGAGCTCGTCCTGCCCCAGGGCAACGTCCAGCTCGCCGGCCGCTACGGCAACGGCATGGTCGTCCAGTCGCGGCTCAAGGATTTCGACATCTCGATCCTGAACGTCTTCTCGCCCGGCCTCGGCCTCGGCGGCCGCGCCTCGGGAAGCATCGATTTCGCCCAGGTCGGCGGCGACTCCTTCCCCCGCGCCGACGCCCGCCTCACCGTCGCCGGCTTCACCCGCACCGGGATCGCCGTCCGCTCGCCGCCGGTCGACCTGGCCCTGGCCGGACAGCTCCGGCCCGAAGGAGGCAGCCTCGCCGCGGTCATCCGCCGCGACGCCGCCGTCATCGGCCGGGCCCAGCTTCGGCTTCAGCCGGTCGGGCCCGGCGCCGGCGGCTGGTCCGCCCGCCTGCTCGCCGCGCCGCTGGCCGGCGGCATCCGCTACAACGGCCCGGCCGAGGTGCTGTGGTCACTGGGTGGAATAGCCGACATGCAGCTCTCCGGCCCGATCGGGGTCGCCGCCGATTTCTCGGGCCGGGTGCAGAGCCCGCAGCTCACCGGAATCGTCCGCGCCAACGACCTGACCTTCGTCCACGAAACCTACGGAACCCGGATCAGCAAGCTCGCGCTGCAGGGCCGGTTCACAAGCTCCGAGCTCCAGATCACCCAGCTTTCCGGCCGGGCCGGGAAGGGCACGATCAGCGGCTCGGGAACGGTCGGCTTCGCCTCGACGGCCGGCTATCCGATCGATATCCGCCTCAAGCTCGCCGACGCCCAGCTCGCCCGAAGCGACAGCATCGGCGCGACTCTCACCGGCGATCTCGCCATCACCAACAGCCGCGCCAACGGCGCTCTCATCTCGGGCGACCTGACCCTTCCCGAGGTGCGCTATCAGATCATCCGCCAGGGCGCGGCCCAGGTGGTCGAGCTGGCCGGGGTGCGCCGCAAGGGCGAGCCGCTGCCGACGGCCGACGCCGCCACCCAGCAGTCGGACGCGGCGCCGAGCATCTGGAAGCTCGACCTTCGCCTTCGCGCCGACAATCGCCTGTTCATTGCCGGAATGGGCCTGGAATCGGAATGGAGCGCCGATCTTCGGGTCCAGGGCACGACCGCGACTCCGGCCATCATCGGCGAGGCGGACCTGATCCGGGGCACGTTCAGCTTCTCGGGCCAGCGCTTCGACGTCGCCCGCGGCCATATCCAGTTCCTCGGGCAGAGGCCGCCCAACCCGCGCATCGACATCGTCGCCAGCGCCGACATCAAGGACGTCACCGTCAACATCAACGTCAGCGGCAACGCCCTCAATCCGCAGATCGCCTTCACCTCGTCGCCGGCCCTGCCGCAGGACGAGATCATGGCCCGGATCCTGTTCGGAGGGTCGGTGAGCGAGATTTCGGCGATCCAGGCGATCCAGCTCGCTTCCTCGCTCAACTCGCTTCGCGGCGGCGGCGGCGGCCTCAACCCGCTCGGCAAGCTGCGCTCGGCCGGCGGCTTTGACCGCCTCCGCATTCTCGGCGCCGACGACACGACCGGCCGCGGCACCGCCTTGGCGGCCGGCTTCTACGTCTCCGACGACATCTACCTGGAGATCATCACCGACGCCCGCGGCTTCACCGCGACCCAGATCGAGATCGCCCTTTCCAAGGCGCTGAGCATCCTTTCCCAGGTCGGCACGTCGGGCGGCGGCAACAACGTCAACGTCCGCTACAAGAAGCAATATTGATCTGAATTCCTCCCCGCGATTTCGCGGGGAGGGGGACCGCACGAAGTGCGGTGGAGGGGTTCTCACTGACTCCGAAGAACCCCTCCACCACCCTTCGGGCGGTCCCCCTCCCCGGCAAATGCCGGGGAGGAATTTAGCTACCCGATCCGCGTCAGCCTCGCCGCCAACGGCGCCAGCGACGGAAACCAGCCGACCAGCCCCATCATCGCCTGCCTCGACGCCTTGTTCTCGGCCGAGCGGCGGAGCGCTTCCGCGACTCCGACGGGCCGCCGCGCCCGCCTGGCCCAGTCGCGCTGATACCCCGCCGCCGACCGGCCGCCGGCGATCGCCTCGGCCGCGGCGACCCCGCTCTCCAGGGCGATGGCGACTCCGTCTCCGGCCAGCGAGGCGATGACCGCGGCCTGGTCGCCGACCCGATAGACGCCCTCCACCGTCTCGGTGGCCCGCCAGCCATAGGGGACTCCCGACACCGCGCTCCACGGGCCTGCCTCGCCTTGCCCAAGCCGCTCGGCGAAAGCCGGAAGCTCGTCGGCGAGCCGGGCCACCAGAGGCTCGATTCCGCCGGCCTGTTTCAGGCGCTCGCGCGACGCCGACAGGCAGAAATTGGCTTGGCCGTCCTCCTGGAGGAGAAGCCCCGCATAGCCGCCGTCGTAGAGATGAAGCTCGATCACGCCGTCGAGCGCCTCGGCAAGAGCCGGGCCCGGCGCGATCGAGCTCCTCAGCCCGAGCGGCCGGGTCGATATGTCGACGGGCCGGGCGGCGCCGCGAAGCTCGTGCTTGCCGGTGGCGAGGACGAGCGCCTCGCCGGCCAGGCTTTCGTCGCCGTCGAGTCGGATCCGGCGCTCGGCCAGGTCCGCCGCGCGCACCGTCCGGCCGCGCCTGATCGAAGCCCCGGCCCGATCCGCGGCCGCGAGCATCGCTTCGTCGAGGGTCCGTCGCGAAAGGCCGGCGGCGAGCCGGGGCAGGCCGACCTCGATCGACCGTTCCGCCGAGACCAGCCGAAGCCGGCGGATCGGCGGGGCGCCCAGCGCCATCGGGTCAAGCCCGAGCCGGTCCAGCGCCGCGAGCGCGTCCCAGCCGAGGAAGCCGCCGCACACGGTGTCGTGCGGTCCCTCCGTTCGCTCGACCAGCTCCGCCTCGACTCCGGCGCGGGCCAAGGCGATGGCCGCGGCCGAGCCGGCGGGCCCGCCGCCGACGATCAGCGCAGCCGTTCGACGCACAGCCGGAACGGGAAATAGCGGCGGACCTTTACGTCCTCGGTGACGCCGGCCTCGGCGAGGATCGAGCGCCAGTCGCCGGGCCGGAAGGCGCGGGCGATGGAGAGCTGGCCGTCCTGGCGGACGATCCGGTGAACGCCGAGCAAGGTCGTCAGCAGCGGATATCCGGAATAAGCGAAACGGTGCCGGTGGAGGTCGTTGACGAACCAGCCGCGGTCGGCATTGGCCTCCATCCAGCGCAGGAAGTCGAGCAGCTGGGCGTCGGTCATGTGATGGGCGACGAGACTGCTCACCACCAGGTCGAACCGGCCGAGGTCGCGAAAGTCCCCCGTCTGGTAGTCGATCGGAAGGTCCGCCGGGGTCATCGCCCGAGCCACCCCCTCGCTCTTGGGGTTGAGGTCGACTCCGGTGAGGCGCGCGTCGAGGCCCCGCTTGCGCGCCCATCGGGCGATCACCCGGAGCATTCCGCCTTCGCCGGAGCCGACGTCGAGCAGGGTGAACCCGCTTCGGCCGCTTGTGGCGCGGGCCAGGAAGGCCAGGGTCGGGCGAGCGGCGAAGGTCCAGCGGTTGACCCGTCCAAGCCCTTTCAGGACCTCGTCATAGACTTTCGGGTCGAGCGAAGGATCGTCCATCTGCTCTTCGTCGCGAACCCGCTGGCGAAGCGATCTCACGCCGCCCGCTCGAAGTGGAATCCCTCGGCGGCAAGGCCAGGGCCGAAAGCGAGCGCGATTCCCCGGCGGCGCTCCGGATCGGCAAGCAGGCGTTCGAGCACGAAGGGCAGGGTGGACGAGGACATGTTGCCGAAGCGGGCGAGGACTTCGCGCGATTCGGCCAGCGCTTCGCGGGGAAGGCCGAGCCCCTGCTCGACCGAATCGAGCACCGAGCGGCCGCCGGCATGCACCGCCCAGGCGTCGAACGCGTCCGGCGCCTCGTTGCCGAGCATGGCCTCGCGAACGCCCCGATCCCTCAGCGCCTCGCCGATCCGGCCTGGGACTTCTCCCGAAAGGTCCATGACGAAGCCGCTGTCGCCCACCCGCCAGCGGATGAGCTCGCCCGATTCCGGAAGGGTCGCTGCAAAGGGGCGGGAAAGGGCAAAGCCGCCCGGCTTGCCCGTCACCAGCGACGCGCTGGCGCCGTCGCCGAACACGAGCGCGGCAAGCAGGCGCTCGACATCCTCTTCATATTGAAGGTGGAGGGTGGAAAGCTCCACCGTGACCACCAGCACCCGCGCCGCGGGCTCCGAGCGGACGATATGATGGGCCAGCCGAAGCGAGGAGACCGCCGCGTAGCAGCCCATGAAGCCGACCAAAGTGCGCTCGACGCTTCCGGCGAGGCCGAGCTCGGCGGCAATGATCTGGTCTATACCGGGAGCGACGAAGCCGGTGCAGCTGGCGACGATGAGATGGGTGATGCCGGCGAGCGCGGCGGGTTCCAGACGGCGACACGCCGCCAGCGCCAGCTTCGGCGCCTCGCGCGCATAGATCTCCATCCGCTCGCCGGTGGTGGGCAGTCCGCCATAATAGAAGCCGCCGGCATCGACCGGCGAGCCGCCCTCCGGCCCCTCCGGCAGCACCGACCAGCGGTGCCCGATCCCCGAGCGGGCCGCCATCCGGCCGAACAAAGCGCGGGTCCGCGGCTCCTCCAGCCGTTGCTCGGCCCAGCGGATGAAGGCTGCATGGATATCATGCTTCGGAACGGCGGTGCCGATCGCGTTGAGGTGGGCCTGGCTCGTACGACTTCCTCGAAAAAAGAGTGCTCAATTGCAACGCATGAGAGATGAATAAGGGCTGAGGAAGGTTCCGTTAGAGCCCGAAGAGCGGACCGGCAATCGAGCCTTAAGACGGTAGCGGCGGAGCGGGCGCGATCCCTTCCAGCGCCGCGATGCCGTCCTCCGGCAGGACCAAAGTCGCGGCCGCGAGGTTCGCGCGAAGATGTTCGGTTGATGACGTGCCGGGGATCAGCAGGATGTTGGGCGAACGCTGCAGCAGCCACGCCAGGGCCACCTGCATTGGAGTCGCCCTGAGCCGTGCCGCGACCTCGGACAGCGCGGCGGACTGCAGGGGGCTGAACCCGCCCAGGGGAAAGAAGGGGACGTAGGCGATATCGTCGGCGGCGAGGGCATCGATCAGCGAGTCGTCGTCGCGATGGGCGAGATTATACTGATTCTGGACGCAGACGATGCGGGCGATGCCGCGGCCCTCCTCGATCTGGGCGGCCGTGACGTTGCTGAGACCGATGTTGCGAACGAGACCCTGCTGCTGGAGCTTGGCAAGCGCCTCCACTTGCGTCGCGATCGACCCTTCCGCCGGGCCGTGCGCGCTGAACATGATCCGCAGGTTGACCACTTCGAGCGCCTCCAGCCCGAGGCGGAGGAGATTGTCTTCCACCGCGCGGGCGAGATCGTCGGGGCCGTTCGCCGGGAACCACGATCCGTCCTCCCCGCGACGGGCGCCGATCTTGGTCACGATCAGCAGATCGTCGGGATAGGGCGAGAGCGCCTCGCGAATGATCTGGTTGGTGACATAGGGTCCGTAATAATCGCTGGTGTCGATGTGATTGACCCCGGCCGCCACGGCTTCGCGAAGTATCGCGAGGGCCGCGTCCCGATCGCGCGGCGGCCCGAAGACGCCGGGCCCGGCGAGCTGCATCGCGCCATAGCCGAGCCGCTTCACCACGTGGCCGGCCAAGTCGAAGGTTCCGGCCTGATCGATCGTCTTCATGTCTGTCTCCCTTTTGACAGCCGGAAACTAGGCCTTGCGGACCGTCACGATAATCCGTCACAATCGGCACGGGCTGTGCGGATATCAGGACAATGCAGACCGACCTCGGCGACCTCAACGCCTTTATCGCGGTGGCCCGGGCGCGCGGATTCCGGCAAGCGTCCAGGATCGGCGGCGCCAGCCCTTCGGCCCTCAGCGAGGCGGTGCGCCGACTCGAAACCCGGCTCGGCGTTCGCTTGCTTCACCGCACCACCCGAAGCGTCACTCCCACCGAGGCGGGCGCACGCCTGATCGATCGCCTGATCCCCGCGCTCGGGGAGGTCCAGGCCGCGCTCGACGTCGTGGACGGATTTCGCGGCAGGCCCGCCGGAACGCTCCGGCTCAACGTGCCTGTCAGCGCGGCCCGTCTGGTCCTGCCCGCCATTCTCCCGGCTTTCCTCGCCGCCTATCCCGAGATCCGGATGGAGATCCTGGCTGACGACAGCTTCGTCGACGTCGTGGCTTCGGGCTGCGATGCCGGCATCCGCTACGACGAGCGCCTGGAACAGGACATGATCGCGGTTCCGATCGGACCCCGGATCCAGCGCTTCGCGACCGCGGCGGCGCCGGCCTATCTCGACCGGAGGGGTCGTCCTGACCATCCGCGCGACCTCCTCGCCCATGCCTGCCTGCGCGGGCGCTTCGCCAGCGGGGCGCTGGCCGGGCCCTGGGAGTTCGAGCAAGCGGGGGAAGTGGTCCGGGTCGAGCCGCAAGGCCCGCTGACGGTCAGCATCGGGGCCGCAACCGACCTGGTCGTCGACATGGCGGTGGCGGGCGCGGGTGTCATCCAGCTGTTCGAGGACTGGCTTCGCCCGCATTTGGAATCAGGAAGGCTCGAGCCCGTGCTTCAGAACTGGTGGCAGCCCTTTTCGGGCCCATTCCTCTATTATTCGGGTCGCCGGCTGGTGCCGCCGCCGCTTCGCGCCTTCATCGACTTCGTCAAGGGAGCTCAGCAGGCGGAAGGAATGGTGCCCAGGGACGGAATTGAACCGCCGACACCGTGATTTTCAGTCACGTGCTCTACCAACTGAGCTACCTGGGCGTTCCGGCGGAGCCGAAGACGAGCGCCTATAGAAGGGCTCAGCCTTCGCTGTCCAGCCCGCCGTCCTCGTTTTCAAGGGCCGGCGGGCCGGGCACCCGGTAGGAATCGCCGAGCCAGTTCAGCAGGTCGCGGTCGCGGCAGCCGCGGCTGCAGAAGGGCTTGAATGCGGGGTCGGCGGGCTTGCCGCAGAGCGGGCAGCCCTTGCCGGGCCTAGGAGCGCTTGACGTGGACATGGCTGTGCCATGTGGTGAAGGACGGCTCCTCCCGCAACCCGACCGGGCCGCCGATCCGCCTCGCCAGCGTTTCCAGCCAGTCGGGACTTGTCCGAAGGCGCGCGATCACGGCGGGAGCGGCGGCGAGCTCGCAGCCGCCGATCGCGCGCTCGGCGGTGCGGAGAAGATCGCGGGCGGCGGCTCCGGCCTCATCCCATTGCAGAAGCTCGGGAAGCGACCGCCGCTCGCGGCGCCGGACGACCTGGAGGAAGCCGAAGCCGTTGACCGCCGTCCGTTCGAACGGCTGCGGGAGCACGGCGTCGAGGGCGGCGACGACTCGCAATCGCTCGTCGCGCGAGGTCAGGGTCGGCAGGTCGATCCCGATCGAGCCGCCGATATCCAGGCGGCGGATCGCGTAAGCCGCCTCTTCCGCGCCCGCCAGCGCCAGCTCGAACGGGGGCAGGAAGCCGTCGACGTCGAACAGGGTCATGGCCGGGGTGAGGCTCATGCGAAGCGCGCCGCCGCCGAAATCGATTTCTCCCCCGATCGCCTCGTCGATCAATTCCGACCAGCCGGCCTCATGGAAGAGGTCGGGGCCCATCTGTCGAAGCGGGCGCGGCGAGCCGATGCGCTGCGCCAGGGTCGGACCATCCTTTTCATCGGCCTGCGTTATCCGGCCCTTGGCGAATTTCGGATGGCCCGGTTCCGCGATCGGCTCGCGGACGATCTCGACCCGCACTTTCTGTCCTTCGGTCAGCGCCGCGGGAAGCGGCTCGACCATCACTTCGCCTTGGGCGGTCCCGACGATACCCCGGCGGCCCGGGATCGCGATCCGGACGAGCCGGCCGGCAATGACGGAGCCGCAGCGAAGCTCTCCGGGAAGCTCGATCGCCGCGACGACTATGTCCTCGTCCTCGACGAGGATGGCGCGGTTCTCGCCTATCCCCTCCTCGTAGAGCCACTCAGCCAAGGGGATAGCCGGAAGCTCGGAGCAGGGCCCGGGTCTCGTAGAGCGGCAGCCCCATGACTCCGGAATGGCTGCCCGACAGCCTTCGCACCAGGGCCTCGGCGCGACCCTGGATGGCATAGCCGCCCGCCTTGCCGCGCCACTCGCCGCTGGCGAGATAGGCCTGGATCTCGTCGGCGGAGAGCGGCTTGAACGCGACGACGCTGGTCGACAGGCGCAGCCGGGTCCGGCCGCCGGTGTCGGTCACCGCCACCGCCGAATGAACCCGGTGGCGCCGCCCGGACAAAAGCGTCAGCGCCGAGCGCGCTTCGTCCTCGCTCTCCGTCTTGGGAAGGATCCGGCGCCCGGCGGCGACGACGGTATCGGCGGCGAGGACGAGGCTGCCGGGCACGACCACGGCGGCGGCTTTCTCGGCCGCCATGCGAAGGGCGTAGCGGTCGGGAATCTCGGCCTTGCGCGGAGTCTCGTCGATTTCCGCGGGGACGACGGCCTCCGGAATGACGCCCAGGCGCGCCAGCAATTCCAGCCGGCGGGGCGAAGCGGAGGCGAGGATCAGGTGCATGAGACGGGCCTCGCGGCCGTCACTTGAACCGGTAGGTGATCCGACCCTTGGTCAAATCGTAGGGAGTGAGCTCGACCAGCACTTCGTCGCCGACGAGGACCCGGATCCGGTTCTTGCGCATCTTGCCGGCGGTGTGGCCGAGTATCTCATGCTCATTCTCGAGGCGGACCCGGAACATCGCGTTGGGCAGCAGCTCGACCACCTGTCCGCGCATCTCGAGGAGTTCTTCCTTGGCCAATTCACCCTCTTGGACCGGCTCGCAAAATCGCGCCGACATAAACGCTGGGCGCCGGAAAGGGAAGCTTTGCGCATCCGCTTTTGCTAGGCAGCGGCCATGAAATCGCTGTTCACCATCGGCTATGAAGGCAAGACCCAGGCCGAGTTCCTCGACGAGCTCGAGGCCGCCGGAGTGGAGCTTGTCCTCGACGTGCGCGCCGTAGCCGCCTCGCGCCGCCCCGGCTTCTCCAAGACCGCCCTGGCCGGTGGCCTGAAGGAGCGCGGAATCGACTATCTTCACTTGCGGGCGCTCGGCACTCCGGCGGACGGCCGCCAGGCGGCTCGCGCCGGCCGGGTCGCCGAGATGCGCGCCATCTACGCGGACCAGCTCGAGACCCCGGAGGCGGGCCTGGCAATGGAGCAGGCGCTCGCCGAGGCCTCCGCCCGCCCCTCGGCCCTGCTCTGCTACGAGCGCGGGGCGCCGGAATGCCACCGCTCGATGCTCGCTCAGCGCATGGTGAAGCGGAAGAGGTTCGAGGTGGTCGATTTGTAGACCGTCATTGCGAGCGTAGCGAAGCAATCCAGCACGGCCTCCGACGCCCGCTGGATTGCTTCGTCGCTACGCTCCTCGCAATGACGGCACTCTTACCGAGGCCGCCGCTCCAGGTGCAGGTAGGTCGGATCGAATTCCGCAACCCGCTTCAGCCGCTCCCAGTCCTCGATCGTCACCGTGCCTCCGCGGAAGGTGAGCAGCTTGTCGTCGCGAAGCTTCTTGAGCATCCGGTTGACGTGCACCGAGGTGAGGCCGGTCACATCGGCGAGGTCGGCCTGGGTGAGCGGCAAGTCGTAGCCGGCGTCGGTCGCAAGCCCGACCATGCGCAGGCGGACGAGCAATTCGCAGAAGATGTGCGCGATCCGGGCCATCGCGCTTCGCCGGCCGATGGAAAGGATCTTCTCGCGATGGATGGCGGCGTCGAGCAGGGTCGAGAACCACAGCATCCGGCCGAGATGGGGGTTGGTCTCGGTGATCCCGCGAAGGGCGTCGTGCGGCACGCTGGCCACCCGAATGGGGGTCATCGACCCGACATTGTGATCGAGCTGCTTGAGGAGGAAGCCGTGAAGGTCGACGAAGTCGCCGGCGACGTGAAGCTCCATGATCTGGCGCTGGCCGTCGGCGAGGTCCTTGTAGCGGCAGACGATCCCCTCGATGAGGAGGGTCGAGGCGCTGAGCGTGGTCCCGGTCCGGACGATCGCTCGCCCCGCCGGATATTCGCGAATTTCGGAGACGGAGGCCCGAAGGACATCCTCTTCCGCTCCGGTCACCACGTCGCGCGCCCTGAGCTTGAGGAGCAGGGTCACAATCGCCTCGGCCGCGTCGGCGTCGGTCATTTCAGTCCGCATCGCGCGCGGTCCCTCCATGACTGCGGCTTCGCCGGCCGGCCCTGCTCTCGCAAAGACCGCGACCGAAAGTCGCGGAAGCTTCGGTGGCGGGTCATGCGCGCATTGCGAGCACGATGCCGGTGATCAGCCTGTCCATCGTCGCCCCTCGTCGGGAGCGGGGCCTATAACACGTTTCCGGGCCTGGGCACCCACGCTTCTAGCCGTTCACCACGGTGCCGCCGTTCGGGTGAAGCACCTGGCCGGCCATGTAGCTCGAATCCTCGCAGGCCAGGAACAGGAAGCTCGGCGCCACCTCGTTGGGCTGGCCGGGCCGGCCGATCGGCGTGTCCTTGCCGAAATCCGGGATCTTCTCGGGCGGCTGGCCGCCGAACGGATTGAGAGGAGTCCAGATCGGCCCCGGAGCGACTCCGTTCACCCTGATGCCGTCGCCGATCAGGTTCTGCGACAAGGAGCGGGTGAAGGCCGTGATCGCCCCTTTCGTCGACGAATAATCGAGCAGGGCCTCGGCGCCCTGGTAGCTCGTGACCGACGTGCAGTTAATGATCGCCGCCCCCTTCTTCAGATGGGGCCGGGCGGCCTGGACCATGAAGAAATAGCCGTAGAAATTGGTCTGGAAAGTGCGCTTCAATTGCTCCTCGGTGACGTCGGTAATCTCCTCGTCGGGATGCTGCTCGCCGGCATTGTTGACGAGGATGTCGAGCTTGCCGAGCTTGGCCACCGTCTCGGCCACGGCACGCTCGCAAAAGGCCTTGTCGCCGACGTCGCCGGCAATGGTCAGGGCCCTTCGGCCCTCGCCCTCGACGATCGCCTTGGTTTTGGCCGCGTCGTCATGCTCGCACAAATAGAGGATGGCGATGTCGGCGCCTTCGCGCGCGAACAAGGCGGCGACGGCCCGCCCGATGCCGCTGTCGGCGCCGGTGATCAGGGCGACCTTGCCGTCGAGACGGCCGGAGCCGGGATAGCGCGGCGCCCAGTCGGGCTTGGGCTCGAGCTCGCTTTCGTGCCCGGGCAAGGCATCCTCATGGATCATGTCGAGGGTTTCGGTATCGCTCATCGCCTCACTCCTTCGGCGCGATGCCCGCGCCTTCCTCGCCGAACGTCTCGATGGTCGACTGGTCCTGGTCGTCCTGCTCGGGAGCCTTCTCCGCCGCCGTCCGGCCGCCGTCGCGTCCGGTCGCGAACGCCTTGCGGCCGCCGTCGCCGGGATCGTCGGACATCGCATTGTTCTGATTCTGGGATTGATCGGATTCGGAATCGTGATGGCTCTTGTTCATCGTGCATCCTCGAGAGGTTCGAAGAACGAAACCGCCGCGCGCCGGGCAGGTTCCGAGGCGGACATTGCCCGCCCCTCGCGCCCTTGCTACAGGCCGGCGCCATGCAGACTGACCGTTTCACGCCGGAGATCAGCTACGTCGCCATCCCGCGGGTCGCCTGCGACGGCGCCTCCGAAACCCATCCGGCGCTCGGCCACCCCCGGGTGTATCTCCAGATTGACGAAAAGGGCTATGTCGACTGCGGCTATTGCGACAAGAGGTTCGTCCTGAAGGGCGGCGCCGCCGACGAAGGCGGAGCCGAGGGCTGAAGCGACCGCTATTCGAAGAATTGCCTTCCGCCGGGACTGGGTTCAACCGGGCGGCGGACCATCGAAGGGGCCCCATCTTGCAAAAACTGACCATCGGCGCCGGCCTGATCCTGCTCGCGCTCTCCGCCTGCGGCGCCGAGCCGGCCCGAAATGAAACCGCCGTAAATTCCGCCGTCGCGGCCAAGGCATCGGCGTCCGTCCCCGGCGCGCCGGCCGCCGCTTCGATCGTCCTGGAAGGCGCCGGCCTGCGAGTCCCGAGCGCCTCGCCGCCGAGGACCTTGGCTTTCGACACGCCGAAAGCGGAAACGATCCAGGTCCTGACCAAGGCTCTTGGCCGGCCGCCGACTCAGCAGGGCGACAATCAGGAATGTGGCGGCGGCGGAATGGAGTTCGCCGAGTGGAAGGGCGAGATCAGGGCCTGGTTCCTGGACGGCCGCTTCGCCGGCTGGGACGATAAGGGCAAGCTCGAGACGGTCGAGGGAATCGGCCTCGGCTCGAGCCGCGCCGACCTTGCCGTCCTGCCGGGCTTCGAGGCGGAGGAGAGCACGCTCGGCACCGAGTTCCGGTCCGGCGGGCTGAGCGGGATCCTCGCTTCCAAGGCGCCTGGCGCGAAGGTGACCCACTTATGGGGCGGCGCCACTTGCGTCTTTCGCTAGCGGCGCATCCGTCCTCGTTGTCCCGGGGAAAGCCGGGATGACGGGAGGGGGCGCAGTCCCTATATCCTTGCCATGACCTATATCGATCCCCGCCGCTTCCTCTACCGCAACGATGCGCTCAGCCCCGAAGGCGCCCTTCGCCTCACCGCCGACGCGCTCAAATCGTGTGACGACGGCGAGCTCTATCTCCAATATACGGTCTCCGAATCCTTCGGGTTCGACGACGGCCGGCTGAAGACCGCCGATTTCGACACCCAGGCCGGCTTCGGCCTTCGCGGCGTATCGGGCGAGACCACCGCCTTCGCCCATGCCAACGAGCTTTCCGAGGCCGCCATCCGCCGCGCCGGCGAGACGATGGCCGTGCTCGATCCGGCCAAGGGGCCGCGCCCCGGCCCGCCGCGGCGGACCAATTCGGCGCTCTACACGGATTCCGATCCGCTCAGCCTGATCCCGTTCGCCCGCAAGGTCGCGCTCTGCCAGCAGATCGACGCCGCCGCCCGGGCCTGCGATCCGCGGGTCGTCCAGGCCACCGTGTCGCTCGCCGGTTCCTGGTCGGTGATCGAGATCGTCCGCCCCGACGGATTCGTCGCCCACGACGTGAGGCCGCAGGTCCGGCTGAACGTCCAGCTCGTCGTCGAACAGGGCGGCCGCCGCGAGACCGGCTATCACGGCCTCGGCGGCCGCTATCTCTACGACCGTCTGTTCGAGGAGGCGACCTGGAGCCGGGCGATCGACATCGCCCTCGCCCAGGGGCTTGCGAACCTCGAATCGGTCGACGCCCCGGCCGGCGAGATGACGGTCGTGCTCGGTCCGGGATGGCCCGGAGTCCTGCTTCATGAGGCGATCGGCCACGGCCTCGAAGGCGATTTCAACCGCAAGGGCACTTCGGCTTTCTCCGGCCGGATCGGCGAGCGGGTGGCGGCCCCGGGAGTCACCGTCGTCGACGACGGCTCGATGGCCGACCGGCGCGGATCGCTTTCGATCGACGACGAGGGCACTCCGACCCAATGCACCACCCTGATCGAGGACGGGATCCTCAAGGGCTATATCCACGACCGCCTCAACGCCCGGCTGATGGGCGTGGAGCCGACCGGCAACGGCCGCCGGCAGAGCTTCTCCCATGCGCCGATGCCGCGGATGACCAACACCTTCATGCTCGGCGGCAGGGAGGATCCCGGCGAGATCCTCGCCCGGGCCGGAAACGGCATCTACGCCAAGAGCTTCGGCGGCGGGCAGGTCGACATCACCAGCGGCAAGTTCGTCTTCTCCTGCACCGAGGCCTATCTGATCGAGAACGGAAGGCTGGGAGCGCCGATCAAGGGGGCGACCCTGATCGGCGACGGGCCGACGGTGCTGACAAAGGTCGCCGCCATCGGCAACGACATGGCCCTCGACGAAGGCGTCGGTATTTGCGGCAAGGCCGGCCAGTCGGTGCCGGCCGGAGTCGGCCAGCCCACCCTCCTGATCGACGGGCTCACCGTGGGCGGCACGGCGGCCTGATGCACCACATTCCCGTCATTGCGAGCGAAGCGAAGCAATCCAGCACTGCGCCTGGCACCGACGCCGCGGCTGGATTGCCGCGTCGCTTCGCTCCTCGCAATGACGGGCGGGGTCGCTGATGGGCTGGCAGGACGAGGTCCTCGGCTACTGGTTCGGCCTCTCGCAAGACCAATGGTGGAAGGCCGATCCGGCGCTCGACGCCGAGATCCGCCAGCGCTTCCTGTCCGTATGGGAGAAGCAGCGAGAGAATGTGCCGGAGGCTTTCTTCGGCAGCGCCCGCGACGCCCTTGCCGCGGTCATCCTGTTCGACCAGTTCCCGCGCAACATCTTCCGGGGCGATGCCGACCAGTTCTCGACCGATCCGCTCGCTTTGGCGGTCGCCAGGGGCGCGGTCGAGCGCGGGCTCGACGAGGCGCTGAGCCCGGCCGAGCGCGGCTTTCTCTATATGCCCTTCCAGCACAGCGAGACTATGGACGACCAGCGGCGTTCGATGTCCCTCTTCACGGCGCTCGGCGACGATTATCAGCTCGGCTTCGCCAGGAAGCATTATGAGGTGATCGAGCGGTTCGGCCGCTTCCCGCACCGCAATATTATTCTCGGCCGCCCGCCGCGCCCGGCCGAGGTCGAGGCCGGCGACGTGATGCCCTGGTAATGGCGCTGGTCGCGGCCGCCCGCTTCTACAATTCGATCGAGGGCGGCCTGGCTCGCGCCCGGCTCGCCGCCGAAGGCATAGAAAGCGTCCTGTTCGACACCGAGATGAACTGGGGCGGCCTGGACGGGGTCGTCCCGGTGAGGCTGATGGTCGACGAGGACGATCTCGACCGGGCGGAGCGCCTGCTCGCGCAGAGAGCTTGACAGCCAAGGTGTGTCAATCCACCAATACACCATGACCGATAGCGAAGCGCCGGTGCTGGACCTGGCCGGCCTCAGCAAGACCTACGGCCGGCGGCGCGGCGGAGTCCAGGCGGTCCGCGACGTCTCGCTCTCGGTCGGCCGAGGTGAGGTCTACGGCTTCCTCGGCCCGAACGGCGCCGGCAAGTCGACGACGATCCGGATGCTGATCGGCCTCATCGCCCCGACGTCTGGAGAGGCGCGTCTGTTCGGCGAGGATCTGCGGACCCGTCCGGACGTGCTTCGCCGGGTCGGCTCGCTGGTCGACGGCGGCAATTTCTACCCGTTCCTCTCCGGTCGGCGCAACCTGGAGGTGCTTGCGAAGACCCAGGGCCGCGGCGCCGAGAGGATCGACGAGCTGCTCGATCGGGTGGGTCTCGCCAGGGATTCGAAGCGCAAGGTCAAAGGCTATTCGACCGGGATGCGCCAGCGCCTCGGGGTCGCCGCGGCGCTGCTCGGCGATCCGGACCTCGTCATTCTCGACGAGCCGGTGAACGGCCTCGACGTCGCCGGCATCCAGGAGATGCGCGACCTCATCCGAGGCCTCGCCGTCGACCAGGGCAAGACCGTCTTCCTTTCGAGCCACCTCCTTCACGAAGTCCAGCAGGCCTGCGACCGGGTGGCGATCATCAGCAAGGGCGAAATCGTCCGCGAATCGAGCATCGCCGACCTTCTCCGCCAGGACGACGGTCTGCGGATCGACGCCGCGCCGGTCGAGATCGCCGAAGCCGCGCTCGCCTCGCGCTGGCCGGTCGAGCGCGACGGCGACGCCCTTGTCGTTCGCGCGACTCGGGCGGAGGCGCCGGAGGTGGTGAGGCGGCTCGTCGGGGCCGGCGCCGATCTCTTCCGGCTGTCTCCGGAGCAGCGCAACCTGGAAGAGGTCTTCCTCTCGATCACCCGGGAGCCGGGCGATGCTTGAGGCCCTTTCCGCCGAAGCGCTGAAGATGCGCACCCACAAGGCGACCTGGTTCCTCGTCTGGCTGTTCCCAATCGCCTTCACGATCATCATGCTGATCTCGATCGCGGTCGGAATGGCGGGCGCCGGCAAGCCCGAGCAACACAGCGTCGCCCAGTGGATCGATTCGACGACGATCATCTGGTCCGTGCCGAACAACGCCGTCGGCCGCTACCTGATCTCCGCCTTCGTCGCCGTGCTCTTCGCCGGCGAATATGGCTGGAACACCTGGAAGCTGATCGTGCCTCACCGGCGCCGCGCCTCGCTCATCGCCGCCAAATATGCGCTGACGATCCTGTTGTTCGCGTTCAGCTTCGCTCTGACCGCAGCCTTGCTCATCGCCCTCAACTTCGCCGACGACGCGCTGACCGGAGACACGATCCCTGCCGGCCTCAGCGCCGCTTCGCTCTGGGGCGCGCACAGCAAGGCCGCGCTGTCTGCGGCGGGGCCGCTGCTGATCGCGGTCGGCTATGCAAGCCTCGCCGCGATCCTCACCCGCTCGACGATCGCGGCCTTGGTGGTTGCGATCGCCGCGACCTCGATCGAATCGATCGTCTATTCCTTCGGACCGCCGCTCGCCCTGAATTTCCCATCCATCGTCTGGCCGCTCTATCACCTGCTCCCGGGCCACCACATCGCCAATCTGGCGGAGTATATCCGCACGGGCCACTCGCTGAAGCGGGCCTTTCTCGACGGCCGGGTCGTCGATCTGTCCTGGACGACCTCCCTCGGAATCCTCGTCGCCTGGGCCGCCGCTTTGTACGCAGCGACCTTCGCCGCGTTCGCACGCCAGGACATCAATTAGAGCAAGGCGCGGATCGGGCTGAGATCGTAGCCGGCCGCCGCGGCCGCGGCGATGCTTTCCTCCGCCGGCGCTCCGCGCGCGGCTCGGGCCAGGGCCCAGAGGAAGGTCGAGCGGGTCCCGGTGCGGCAGAAGGCGAGCACCGGCCCTTCCTCCAGCGCCCGGGCCATCGCTTCCACCTGCTCCGGCGCGAAACCTCCGGCGATCGGGATGTGGCGATAGTCCAGCCCGGCCGCTCGGGCGGCCGCCTCGATCTGGGCTGAGAAGGGCTGGCCCGGCTCCTCGCCATCGGGACGGTTGTTGACGATCAGGCGGATGCCGGTGGCAGCGGCTTCGTCGATATCGCCGATGGCGAGTTGCCGGACGAAGACGAAGGTGGACGGGTCGAGCTTGCGCATGGCCCCCCATACGTCATCCCGGCGAAAGCCGGGACCCCTGGGAGAAAAGTCGCAACGGGTCTCCCCGAGGTCCCGGCTTCCGCCGGGATGACGGTCAGGAAAACCCCCTTATTACCTCCACAAAAGCCTCGCCGTAGCGCTCCAGCTTGGCCTGGCCCACCCCCGTCACCCGCGACAAAGCGTGAAGACCCTCCGGCCTGAGCTCCGCCATCTCCCGCAAGGTGCTGTCGTGGAAGATCACGTAGGGCGGTACCCCGGCCTCCTTCGCCAAATCGCGGCGGCGGGCGCGGAGCGCTTCGAACAGCGGATCGTGCGGAAGGTTGGAGTCGCGGTCCCGGCGCTTGCGCGCCCGCCGGGCGGTGGGAAGCACGAGCTCGAGCCTTTCCTCGCCGCGCAGGATCGGCTTGGCGGCGGGGCCGAAGCTGAGGCCGCCATAAGGATCGGCCCGGAACGCGTCGCGGGCGAGCAGTGCCCTGGCCACCGGCTTCATCAGCGCCAGCTCCTCCTCGCCGGCAATCCCGAAGACGGAGACCCGGTCGTGGCCGAAGCTCCTCACCTTTTCGGTGTCGCGGCCGGCCAGGACGTCGGTAAGATGCTGGATCCCGAAGCGCATGTCGGTCCGGAAGGCGGCGGAGAGCAATTTGCGGGCCGCTTCGGTCGCGTCGACGGTAGTCGGCGGCGCCAGGCAATTGTCGCAATTGCCGCAGCGCTCCGGCGGCGCCTCCCCGAAATGGCGAAGGAGGAGCGCCCGGCGGCATCCCGCGGTCTCGACCATCGCGGCCAAAGCGTTGAGCCTCGTCCGCTCTCCCGGCCGCCGCGCTTCGGGCGTCTCGGTCTCGAGCCGCTGGCGGGCGCGGGCGAAATCCTCGGCGCCCCAGAACAGCCAGGCCTCGGCCGGATCGCCGTCGCGGCCGGCGCGGCCGGTCTCCTGGTAGAAGGCCTCGATCGACTTGGGCAGGCCGGCATGGGCGACGAAGCGAACGTCCGGCTTGTCGATGCCCATTCCGAAGGCGATGGTGGCCACCATCACCATGTCCTCGGACGAAACGAAAGCCTGCTGGTTCGCCGCCCGAACCCGGGCGTCGAGCCCGGCATGGTAAGGCAGGACCTTCCGGCCGCCCTCGGCGAGCTGGAGCGCGAGCTTCTCGGTTTTGTCGCGGCTGGTGGCGTAGACGATCCCGGGCCCAGGCTGCTCGGCGAGCAGCGCCTTGAGCTGGGCGCCGATCCCGTCGCGCGGACGGACATGATAGCGGATGTTGGGCCGGTCGAAGCCGGCGACGATCAGCCCGTCGTCGGGGATTCCGAGCTGGACGAGGATGTCGGCCCGGGTCTGGCGGTCGGCGGTGGCGGTGAGGGCGAGCCGCGGTACGCCCGGAAAGGCGTCGAGCAGCGGCTTCAGAAGCCGGTAGTCGGGCCGGAAGTCGTGGCCCCATTCGGACACGCAATGGGCTTCGTCGACCGCGATCAGCGACAGCGGCGTGCGTTCCGCCAGCTCGCGGAAACCGCTCCCGCTCGCCCGCTCCGGCGCCACGTAGAGCAGATCGAGCTCGCCGCGTTTCAGCCGCGCCAGTGTCTCCTGGCGGTCCTCGTCGGCCGAGGTCAGCGAGGCAGCTCGAATCCCGAAGCCGGTGGCCGAGCGGATCTGGTCGTGCATCAAGGCGATCAGCGGCGAGACGATCAGCGCCGTGCCCTTTCGGGCCAGCGCCGGCACCTGATAGCAGAGCGACTTGCCGGAGCCGGTCGGCATCACCGCGAGCGTGTGTTGTCCGGTCATCACCCGTCCGATCACCTGCTCCTGGACTCCTCGAAAGGCGGGGAAGCCGAAGGTCTCGTGAAGGATGGAAAGGGGGGTCACCAGGTGCTGCTAGCGGAAGCAGGAGAGCGGTGTCGAGGGTGGGCGAGGCCGGCGTAGAACATTGGATATCCGCATTTTCGTCGTCCCAGCGAAGGCTGGGACCCCAGGGAGTGAAAGACGCGGTGCACTTCACCCCCTGGGGCCCCAGCCTTCGCTGGGGCGACGATGCAGGCCTCCGTCCTTGCCGCTGAGCCCCGGCCTTCGCCGGGGAACACTATTCCGCGGCCTCCGCCTTCTCCTCCGCTTCGCTCTGCTGCCGGGCCCACATGTCCGCGTACAGCCCGTTCCTGCGAAGCAGTTGGGCATGGGTGCCCCGTTCCGCCACCCGTCCCTGGTCGAGGACCACGATCTGGTCGGCGTCGACCACGGTCGACAGGCGGTGGGCGATGACGATCGAGGTGCGACGGGCGGTGACGGCGCTCAAAGTCTCCTGGATCGCAGCCTCGGTCCGGCTGTCGAGGGCGCTGGTCGCCTCGTCGAGGATCAGGATCGGCGGGTTCTTGAGCAGGGTCCGGGCAATGGCGACCCGCTGCTTCTCGCCGCCGGAAAGCTTGAGCCCGCGCTCGCCGACCTGGCTTTCATAGCCTTCGGGCAGGCTCTGGATGAAATCGTGGATCGAGGCGCCGCGCGCGGCTGCCTCTATCTCCTCCTGGGTCGCGCCGCCGCGGCCGTAGCCGATATTGTAGCCGATCGTGTCGTTGAACAGCACCGTGTCCTGGGGGACGATGCCGATCGCGGAGCGGAGGCTGGCCTGGGTCACCTTGCAGATGTCCTGGTCGTCGATGGCGATCCGGCCGCCGGTCGGCTCGTAGAAGCGGAACAGGAGCCGCGACAGCGTCGACTTGCCGGCGCCCGAAGGCCCCACCACCGCGGTCACCGTGCCGGGCGCGACCTCGATGTCGATGCCGTGCAATATCTCCCGCTCCGGATCGTAGCCGAAGCGGACGCCTTCGAAGCGCACCCGGCCCTTCGACAGGACCAGGTCCGGAGCGCCCTCCATGTCCCTGACCTCGGCCGGCGTGTCGATCAGGGCGAACATCGCCTCCATGTCGATCAGTCCCTGGCGGATGGTCCGGTAGACCCAGCCGAGCATGTCGAGGGGCCGGAAGAGCTGGGCGAGCAGGGTGTTGACAAGGACGACGTCGCCCGTCGTGAACGCGCCCCGGCTCCAGCCCCAGACGGTATAGCCCATCGCGCCGGCCATCATCAGATTGGTGATCAGCGACTGGCCGATGTTGAGCCAGGCGAGCGAGGTCTCGTTCTTGACCGCGGCGTCGGCGAAGGCGCGCATCGCCCCGCCGTAGCGCCGGGCCTCGCGCTCTTCCGCTCCGAAATATTTCACCGTCTCGTAATTGAGGAGCGAATCGACCGCTCGCGCGATCGCCTGGTTGTCGACGTCGTTCATGCGCCGCTGCAAATGGGTCCGCCATTCGGTCACCAGGCGGGTGAAGGTGATGTAGCCCACGACCATCACCAGCGTCGCGACGACCAGCCCGGCGCCGAACTTGACCCCGAAGATGACGCAGATGACGCCGAGCTCGACTATCGTCGGAGCAATGTTGAACAGAAGAAAATAGAGCATCATGTCGATGCTCTTGGTGCCTCGCTCGACGATCTTGGTGAGCGCGCCGGTGCGCCGCTCCAGGTGGAAGCGAAGCGACAATTGGTGGATGTGGGCGAAGACTTTCTCGGCGAGGCGCCGGGCGGCGTCCTGGCCGACCCGCTCGAAGATGGCGTTGCGCAGATTCTCGAACAGCACGCCCGCGAAGCGCGCGCCGGCATAAGCCAGGACCAGCCCGACGGCGAGGCCGACGGCGGCATCGGCGCCCTTCGCGCTCCCCGACATGATGTCGATCGCGCCCTTGTAGACGAAGCCGGTGCTGAGCGAGATGCCCTTGGCGAGCAGCACCAGAAGGAAAGCGATGACGACCCGAGCCTTCAGCCCCGGCTCCCCGGCGGGCCAGAGATAGGGCAGGAACCGCCGCATGGCGCTCCAGCCCGCTCGCGGGGTAGTGACTGGGGATTCGAGCGGGCGCATCGCTTCCTAAGTAGGAAAGGCAGGGGCTTTCCCCAAGGACCGAACGATAGGGGCGTCGGCCAGGCTGCAACAATTGTGACAAGAAATCCCCTGGCGCGACACATCGGCGTGACGAGAGTCGCCTAGACCCGGCTTACGGCCACTTCGGTTGAAGGACTGGAGCACCGTTCGTCGAATCGCCTGCGAAACAAATGGAACGGCGAGGATTCACACGGGTTTAGCTCACCATGGGACCGGCAATCTTCATCATCGCGATTATGGGCTGCGGCGAGGGCGATGCGCCGTGCCAGCAGGTCAAGACCCTCGAGGCCCGCTACGAGAGCCAGGCGGCCTGTACCGCGGCGACCGAGGCGGCCCTCACCCAGAACAGCGACGTCGATTATCCGGTGATCGCGGCCCAATGCGTCGCAGCTGGAGCCCGCTCCGCCGCTCCCAAGGCCAACGAGGTGCAGCGGCCCGGACCGGACCGCGCGGTCCTCCAGACGAGTCCCGTCCGAAGCTGAGCCTGGGGCGACGGGGCTCAGGCTTCCGCCATGAAATCCCGAATCGCGGACGTCACCGTCCCCGGCTCCTCCCAGGTGATGAAGTGACCGGCGCTCGGCGACGTCACCAGGCGAAGATCGTCGATCAGGTCGGCAAGCCCGTCAAGCTGGATCGGGAGCAGGGCGCTATCCTTCAATCCCCAGATCACGAGGGTCGGCATCTTCAGCTTCGGAAAGGGCGCGTGGGTCCATAAGGGCGCCTCGGCCTTTTCGCCCGGCCCCGGCACCTTTATCTTCGAGGCCCGGTACCAGTTCAGCATGGCAGTCAGCGCGCCCGGCTGGGACCAGTCGTCGAGATAATGCTGCCGCTCCTCGGCCGGAAGCTTGGTCCCATCGGCATGGCTCAGCATCACTTTGTCGAGGAAATTCTCGAGGCCCATGGCGATGATCGCGGCCTCGGCGGCCGGCAGTCGGAAGAAGCTGATATATTGCGAGGCGTCGCGCTGGGCTTCGTCGTCGATCAGGCTCTTCTGAAAGACGAGCGGATGCGGAGCGTTGACGATGATCAGCCTTTTCACCCGGCCGGGATGGGTGAGGGCCGCCGTCCAGGCCACCGCGCCGCCCCAATCGTGGCCGACTAGGGTGAAGTCATCGAGTCCCAGCGAGTTGGCGAGAGCCATGACGTCGGCGACGATCTTGTCAGTCTCGTAATTCTCGACGCCCTCCGGCATGTCCGATGCCGCGAAGCCGCGCTGGTCGGGCGCGTAGACCCGGTAAAGGTCGGACAGGCCCGCAAGCTGGTGCCGCCAGGTTCGGTGCGATTCCGGGAAGCCGTGGAGGAAGAGGATCGGCTCGCCGTCTTCCGGCCCGGCGGACGCGACGTTGAGGGTGACGCCGGTGGCGAGGCCCAGGCGCTGGTAGGTGAGTTCGGTCATGCCGCTCCCCTACACCGTCATTGCGAGCGAAGCGAAGCAATCCAGTGTGGCGCCGCCGCCCGCTGGATTGCTTCGTCGCTACGCTCCTCGCAATGACGGGCTACGGATAGCTTACCGTCTTCGGCGGAACCGTCGGAAGCGGGATGAACTCGCCCGAATCGTCGGGAGGAAGAATGAACCTGCCCGTCGCCCAATCCTCTTTCGCCTGGTTGATCCGCTCCCGGCTGGAGGAAACGAAGTTCCACCAGACATGCCTCGACCCGTCGAGCGGGGCCCCGCCGCACAGCATGACATGCACCCCGCTGTCCGAGCGCAGGGTCGCCGCGATGCCGGGCGCGAGGACGTAGAGAACGCTTCGCTCGAGCTTGAGCCCGTCGAGGCTGGCCTCGCCTTCGGCGACATAGACGGCGCGCTCGTCCGCCTCCGGATCGATCGGCATGGTGCCGCCTGGCTGGAGCTGGATATCCGCGTAGATCGTCTCGCTGTGGCAGGTCACCGGCGAGGAAGCGCCCCAGAGCGAGCCCATCACGATCCGAGCCGACGCCCCGCCGCTCTCGACGACCGGAAGCCGGTCCCTGGCGACATGCTCGAAGGCGGGATCGATCTCCTCCTTCGCCTTGGGAAGCGCGATCCAGGTCTGGATTCCGCTGAGCTCGGGGCCGTCCGGACGGAGCTGCGCCGGCGAACGCTCCGAATGGGCGATTCCGCGTCCGGCCGTCATCAGGTTGACGGCCCCCGGCTCGATCGTCGCGAAGGTGCCGAGCGAATCGCGATGGTCGATTGCGCCGGCGAACAGATAGGTGACGGTGGCGAGGTTGATGTGCGGGTGGGGCCGAACGTCGATCCCGCCGCCGGCGGGAAGATGCGCCGGCCCCATCTGGTCGAAGAAGATGAAGGGCCCGATGGTCGTGCGCTCGCGGTGCGGCAGAGTGCGGTGGACCTTGAAGCCGCCGAGATCGTGGGTGGCGGGGTGGAGCGTCTGCAGGATGAGATTTTCGGTCATTGGGGACCTGTACCGGACACGAAGGACAACCGTCACCCTGAACTTGGCTGGCGATATAGACCTTGCAAACCTTCAGAGGCAGGACTGAACCAACTGTCGCGTCGTTTCAATTCGCGGGGTCACAGGAATGGGAGGAGGATAACCATCGCGGGTTCTCACCTCGACCCGCGTCAAATTGTCCGGTCCAGGAGAAAGGGTGACAAGCAATTGGTCGCCAAAACGAAGATGCCGACGGTTCGCTTCATTACTCACGGTCATCGGTCCGAATTTTTTCGGCGCCCATCCCATGCACGTTTCAAAGGCATGGAAGGTCGCCGCGGTAGTGTACCATTTCTCCACTGGGCGCTCGCGAAGCTCATCGCGGCCGGTAGTGCAGCCACCGAAGGCGGCTACCAAGGACAGGATCAGGAGCTGCCGCGTGCCATTCGCCGCCGTTCCGACGGCTGCAGCTACGGGGAGGGACGCGCTGGCGTTACCGGACATTCCTACGCTTCCCCCGGCGCCTTCGCCGTGATCGCCAGCGCGTGGATGTGGTCCCGCATCAGATCGGCGAGCGCCGAGTTCACCGCCCGCTGGCGGTCCACCCGGCTCATCCCGGCGAATCGCTCGGAAACCACCTCGACCGAGAAATGGCTCTCGCCGCTGCCGTCGTCGCCGGCATGGCCGCGGTGGCGGGCGCTGTCGTTGGTCACGACGAGATGTGCGGGAGCAAGGGCGGCGCGCAGCCTGCGCTCGATCTCGGGGGCGATTCGGCCGGTGAAAGCTTGCGTCATCGCGCCTATATAGCCTGTTTGGATGCGAAGGTGAGTGGGTGGCGAGCGCAAGCGGAAGGCAGACGCGGTTTCACGGACGGGCGGAAGCGCGCGGTACTTGCGCGCATCCCGGCTGCGAGGGCGCCGGCGAGTTTCGGGCGCCGGCCGGCCGAGGCCCCAGCTTCGACGGCCCCGGCGACTGGCGCTGGCTCTGCCTCGATCATGTCCGTGAGTTCAACGCGGGCTACAATTATTTCGAGGGAATGAGCGCGGACGAGATCCAGGCCGCGAACAACCCCTATGGCGGCTGGGACCGGGAGACCCGCGCCTTCGCCCATATGGGCACTGACGGGCCGCCCAAATGGGCCGATTTCCACGACCCCCTGGACGCGATCGGAGCCCGCTTCCGCCGGGCCGCCGCGGAAGGGCCGAGGCTGGACGGGCGCGAGCTGAGCGAACCCGACCGCAAGTCGCTTCGCATCCTCGGCCTCGGCACGGACGCCGACCGCCGCACCCTGCGGCGGCGCTACGCCGATCTGCTTCGCCGCTACCATCCCGACCATAATGGCGGCGACCGCGGCCACGAGAAGGCTTTGCAGTCGGTGATAGAGGCTTATACGCACCTCAAGTCCCGCCCCGCCTTCGCCTGATTCCCCGCTTAGAGAGTGACTATGTCCGACCTGCCCAACGCCAATCCCGCCAGCCGCGGCGCCGCGATCATGGATTCGCCCGACCGGATGGCGAAGGTGCGCGACCTGTTCGGGATCGACAGCGACATGGAAGTGCCCGCTTTCTCCGAGGCGGACGAGCGCGTGCCCGATCTCGACCCGGCCTATGTCTTCGATCCGGACACTACCCTCGCCATCGTCGCCGGCTTCGCCAAGAACCGGCGGGTGATGGTCCAGGGCTATCACGGCACCGGCAAGTCGACCCATATCGAACAGGTTGCGGCGCGGCTCAACTGGCCGCTCATCCGGATCAACCTCGACGCCCACATCTCCCGGATCGACCTGATCGGCCGCGACGCCATCGTCCTTCGCGAGGGCCAGCAGGTCACCGAATTCCGCGAAGGACTCCTGCCCTGGGCGCTTCAGACTCCGACGGCTTTGGTCTTCGACGAATATGACGCCGGCCGGCCCGACGTCATGTTCGTCATCCAGCGCGTGCTCGAGACGGAGGGCAAGCTGACCCTCCTCGACCAGAACCGGGTGATCCGCCCGCATCCCTATTTCCGGCTGTTCGCGACCACCAACACGGTCGGGCTCGGCGACACGACCGGCCTCTATCACGGCACCCAGCAGATCAATCAGGGCCAGATGGACCGCTGGAACATCGTCGTGACGCTTAATTACCTGCCGGCCGAGATCGAAGCCCGGATCGTCCTCGCCAAGAGCGGCGAATATGATCACGAAGGCGGCCGCGCCGAGGTCGAGAAGATGATCAAGGTCGCGGACATGACCCGCCAGGGCTTCGTCAACGGCGACATCTCCACCGTGATGAGCCCGCGCACGGTGATCAGCTGGGCCCAGAACGCGCTCATCTTCAACGACGTCGGCTTCGCCTTCCGCCTCACCTTTTTGAACAAATGCGACGAGGCGGAACGGTCTTTGGTGGCGGAATATTACCAGCGCGTCTTCGGCAAGGACCTGCCGGAGAGCGTCGCGGCGAAGGCGTGAGGATCGCTTGTTCCCCGGCGAAGGCCGGGGCCCAGCCCAGCGGCCGGACCGGACCCCGGCCTTCGCCGGGGAACTGATGGCTGACCGCACCGACAACCCCCTCGAAGCTTTCCGACAGGTGCTGACCGGCGCCGCCCGGGCGATCGCGCGCGAGCCGGAGCTCGAGCTTGGCTTTACCGCCGACGCGCCCACCACTTCGGGCAAGAGCGTCAAGGTGCCGATGCCGGGGCGCTCGCTGGCCGCGAGGGAGGTGGCCGAGGCTCGGGGCTATGCCGACGCCGCCGCGCTTAAGCTCAGGCATCACAATGTGGCGATGCACAGTCGCGGCGCGCCGGCCGACGAGGTCGCCCGGGCCGTGTTCGATTCGGTCGAGCAGGCCCGGGTCGAGGCGCTCGGCGCTCGGGCGATGGCGGGGGTTCGCGCCAACCTCGCGCTGGCGGTCGAGATGCGGATGCGCACCGATCCGATCACCCGCGCCCGCAACCGCGCCGAGGTGCCGCTCGGCACCGCGCTCGGCCTCAAGGTCCGCGAACGGCTGACCGGCGAGGCGCCGCCGGAAGCGGCGCGCGCGGGAATCGCGCTCGTCACCGACTGGATCGAGGACAAGGCCGGCGCCGATCTCGACGCTTTGGGCCTGGTGCTCGACGATCAGGCCGCCTTCGCCGCGCTCGCCACCAAGCTTCTACGCGACCTCGAGCTGATCGAAGGTGAGGCGGAGGCCGATTCCGACCCCGATTCGGGCGAGGACGGCGAGGGGAAGGACAAGGACGAGGGCGAAGAAGGCGACAGCCAGGACGAGGAGGATGAAGGCGGCTCGGCCGGCGAGGCCGAGATGCGGGTCGAGCAAAGCGAAGGCGACGACGAGGACGGCGAGCGCGACTGGTCGGAAGAGGAGATGACCGAAGGCGAGGAGGGCATGGGCGAGGAAGGCGAGGAAGGGATGCTTCCGACCCGGCCCAACCGTCCGCTCTCCGATCTGTCGCCGCAGTTCGATTACCGGATTTTCACCAGCAAATATGACGAGGTCGTCGAGGCGACGGAGCTTTGCGACGAGGAGGAGCTGGGCCGGCTTCGAGCCTATCTCGACCAGCAGCTCGTCCATCTGCAGAGCGCGGTGACCAAGCTCGCCAACCGGCTTCAGCGGCGGCTGATGGCGCAGCAGAACCGGAGCTGGGACTTCGACCAGGAAGAGGGGATACTCGACGCCGCCCGGCTGGCCCGGGTGATCGTCAATCCGGCCCACTCGCTGAGCTACAAGATCGAGCGCGAGACGGAGTTCAGGGACACGGTCGTCTCGCTCCTGATCGACAATTCGGGCTCGATGCGGGGGCGGCCGATCTCGATCGCGGCAATCTCCGCCGACATCCTCGCCCGGACGCTGGAGCGCTGCGGGGTCAAGGTCGAGATACTGGGCTTCACCACGCGGGCCTGGAAGGGCGGGCAGGCCCGCGAAACCTGGCTCGCGGCCGGGCGCCCGCCCAGCCCGGGCCGGCTCAACGACCTTCGCCACATCGTCTACAAGGCCGCCGACGAGCCGTGGCGGCGGGCGCGCAAGAATCTCGGGCTGATGATGCGCGAAGGCCTGCTCAAGGAGAATATCGACGGCGAGGCGCTGATGTGGGCGCATAACCGGCTGATCGCGCGGCCCGAGGAGCGGCGGATCCTGATGGTCATCTCCGACGGCGCGCCGGTCGACGATTCCACTTTGTCGGTGAACAGCGGCACCTATCTCGAGCGCCACCTGAGGCAGGTCATCGGCTGGATCCAGGCCCGCTCGCCGGTGGAGTTGGTCGCCATCGGAATCGGGCACGATGTCACCCGCTATTACGACCGGGCGGTGACGATCATGGACGCCGAGCAGCTGGGCGGAACCATGATCGAGCAACTGGCGGCCCTGTTCGACGGGCCCTGAATCCTCCCCAGCGACGCTTGGGGAGGATAAAAAGAAGGGCCGGCCTTCCTTTCGGAAGACCGGCCCCGCCCTCGATACACTACCGGAGGGATTTGAAGCTTAGCGGCAGCTCGACTTCTGGATCGAGCGGCCGGCGAGGGCTCCGATGGCGCCGCCCAGGATCGTCCCGGTGGTGCCGGATCGGCCGCGATAGCGGTCGCGGGTGATGGTCCGGCCGAGCAGAGCGCCGGCGACTCCGCCGACTACGGTGCCGGTCGTGCCGGAACAGCGGCGGCCGTTGTAGCGGACGCTGCGACCGTAATAGCGGCTGTCGTAGCGGCCGTAGCGGTCGCTGTTATAGCTCTGCTGGTAACGGCCGCTGTCGTAATAGCCGTGGCTGGGCCGGGCTTCGGCCGCGGCCGGAACCATAGCGAGCGTCGAAACGGTCGCGGCGGCGAGGGTAAGCTTCCTGAACATCGTGAACTCCTTTCGCGGCGGCGAACTGACCGCCCGCATGAGGAGGGTTTGGACGAGTCGCGTTGAGCGGGTCCTGAATGGGCTCGTAAGCCGGCGTTCAGGCTGGGAGCGGAGGGAGGGGCCCGTCATCCCGGCGAAAGCCGGGACCTCGGGGAGACCCGCCGTGCCTTTTCGACATGAGGTCCCGGCTTTCGCCGGGATGACGGGTCAGTCGGCCAGCGCCGCCTGCTTCTCGGCCGAGATCCGGTCGAGCTCGGCGCGGCTTTTCTTCTCCGCTGCGGACTTGAGCTGGCCGCAGGCGGCCATGATGTCGCGGCCGCGCGGGCGGCGGATCGGGGCGGAAATGCCGGCCTCGAAGATGATGTCGGAGAAGCGGCGGACCCGCTCCTCGTCCGAACATTCGTAGACGGCGCCGGGCCAGGGATTGAACGGGATCAGGTTGACCTTGGCCGGGAGCTTGTACTTGCGGATCAGCCGGACCAGCTCGTGCGCGTCCTCGTCGCTGTCGTTCTTGTCCTTCAGCATCACATATTCGAACGTGATCCGCCGGGCGTTGTTGGCGCCCGGATAGGCGGCGCAGGCCTCGAGCAGCTCCTCGATCCCGTATTTGCGGTTCAGGGGCACGATCTCGTCGCGCACTGCCTTGGTGACGGCATGGAGCGACACGGCGAGGTTGACCCCGATCTCCTCGCCGGCCCGGGCCATCATCGGAACCACGCCCGAGGTGGAGAGGGTGATCCGGCGGCGCGACAGGCCGAGCCCGTCGCCGTCCATAACGATCTTCAAGGCGTCGCGGACATTGTCGAAATTGTAGAGCGGCTCGCCCATGCCCATCATGACGATGTTGGAGAGCATTCGGCCTTCCGGCTGGGAGGGCCATTCGCCGAGCGAATCGCGGGCGAGCATGACCTGGCCGACGATCTCGCCGGCAGTGAGGTTCCTGACCAGCCGCATCGTCCCGGTGAAGCAGAAGGCGCAATTGAGCGTGCAGCCGACCTGGCTTGAGACGCAGAGCGTTCCCCGGTCCGCGTCCGGGATGAAGACCATCTCGAAATCGTGGCCGTCGGGGGTCTTCAGGAGCCATTTGCGGGTGCCGTCGGTCGAAACCTGCTCGACCACCACCGCCGGCCGCCCGACGACGAAGCGCTCGGCGAACCAGGCGCGCTGCGCCTTGGCGATGTCGCTCATCGAGTCGAACGAGGTCGCGCCGCGATTGTAGATCTGGTGCCAGATCTGCTTGGCGCGAAGCTTGGCCTGCTTCGGCTCGAGCCCGGCTTCCTCGAGGGCTGCGCGGATGGCGTCGCGCGAAAGCCCGACCAGATCGACGCGCTTATCCTCCGCCTCGAAAGCGGGGCGCGGTACGGGGACCGGGTCGATATGACCGGGGATTGGCATCGGCGCTGACATGAGGCGGCGTATGTAGGGGAAGGCCGGCGGAATTTCCACCTCGTCATTGCGGCGCCAGCACCGTCATCCCGGCGAAAGCCGGGATCTCGGGAGACCCGTCGAGCCTTATCGTCCTGAGGTCCCGGCTTTCGCCGGGATGACGGCAAATCAATCAGGCCGTTCCCGACGCGCCGAGATCGCCGCTGCCGAGCCCGACTACCGTCTCCGCCCCGTCCTCGATGCACACCACGGATCCCTGCGGCAGCGGCGCCGCCACCGGCGCTCCGCATCCCGGCCGGTCCGGCGCCCCGGTAAGAAGGCCGCGGAGCACCCGCGAGGAGATTCCGTGCATCACGATCAGCCGGTCGCCCCGCTCCTCCCCGGTGTCGGCCATCCAGGCCTTGAGGCGCCGGGCGATGTCGTCGAACCATTCGCCTCCCGGCGGACGAACGGAGAAGACCCCGGCCTTCCGGTCGACGAAGCCGCCATGGGCCTTGGCGATCTCCGAGTAGAGGCGTCCGCCCCACTCGCCCATGTCCATTTCGGACAGGCGCTCGTCGGTGCGCGCCCGGTGCCAGTCGAGTCGGACATGCTCGGCGGCGATGGCGAGCGTCTGCAGCGCCCGCCCCGTCGGCGAGGCCCACATGGCCAGCTCCGGCCCCGGCCCCAGCGCCGCGAGCAGCGCTTCGCCTATCTCCTCGGCGTGGCGGAAGCCGGCTCGGGTGAGCGGCGTGTGGACGACCTCGCCCTGCATCCGCCTCGCCGCGTTGAACACGGTCTCGCCGTGCCGGGCGATGAACCAGCGGGCCATCTTCAGCCCAAAGTCTCAGCTGGGCCGGGCGCAGGCGATCGCGGCCGCGTCGATCGCGGTCGCCGCCCCGCGCAGGCGATAGGAATTGCGGACCAGCGCGCCGTTCGCGGCCCGGGTCTCGACGCTCATCTCGATCCCGGTCCGCATCGCCGACACCAGTTCCGCGTCCGCCGCCGGATCCGCGGCCCAGGCATCGGCGCCGCCGCCGCGCAGCTGGAAGGTGCGATCGTCGATCCGGAGCAGCACCGCCGATCCCTCGCGCTTGGCCCGGCTGAGCCGGAAGAAAGCCTGCCCGCCCACCGACCGCGCCGGCCAATAGCCGACGGAGGCGAAGCCGCGCCCGTCGCCGGGGCCGGGCGCCTGGTAAGGCATGGCGATGGCATAGCAGCGATCGGGCCCGCGAAACGCCCCCCAGGTCCCGAAAACCCCCAGCGACTGGCGCTGGGCGATGGCGGGAGTAGCAAGGGCGAGGGAAATCAGCAGGAAACACCGGCGCCGCATCATGGCTGCGCAAATGGCCCCGCCGGCCCGGCGTTGGCAACCAAAAACCCAAGCGCCCAATTCCTCCCCGCGTTTTCGCGGGGAGGGGGACCGCGCGAAGCGCGGTGGAGGGGTTCTCAAGTCCGGAAAGGCCTCTCCACCATGCTCCGCATGGTCCCCCTCCCCTGCAAATGCAGGGGAGGAATCAGGATAGGCGAAGCCGCCGCCAGCCCCTTTTTTCACGCTCGGCGACAATCCCCTAGCGGGGGGAGGCGGGGCGCTCTAATACTCTCCACCGAATGCCATTTTGGGGGACCTGATGAAGGCGACGATCGAACGGGCCACGCTTCTCAAGAGCCTCGGCCACGTCCAGTCCGTGGTGGAGCGCAGGAACACGATCCCGATCCTCTCCAACGTCCTCATCGAGGCGGCCGAAGGCGGCGGCCTCCGGCTGATGGCCACCGATCTCGACCTCCAGATCGTCGAGACGGTCGAGGCCAATGTCACCCAGGCTGGGTCCACCACCGTCTCGGCCCACACCTTGTTCGACATCGCCCGCAAGCTCCCCGAAGGCAGCCAGGTCGAGCTGAACGCCGCCGAAGGCAAGATGCAGGTCAATGCCGGCCGGGCCCGGTTCAACCTCTCCACCCTTCCGCGCGACGATTTCCCGGTGATCGCCGAGGGCGATCTTCCGACCCGGTTCGAGCTTCCGGCGGCGACGCTTCGCCAGATCATCGACAAGACCCGCTTCGCCATCTCGACCGAAGAGACGCGCTACTATCTGAACGGAATCTTCTTCCACGTCTCCGACGAGGCCCAGCCGGTGCTCAAGGCGGCCGCGACCGACGGCCACCGCCTCGCCCGGGTCACCGTGCCGAGGCCGGCCGGAGCCGAGGGCATGCCGGACGTCATCATCCCGCGCAAATGCGTCGCCGAATTGAGGAAGCTGCTCGACGAGCTCGAGGGAACGGTCCAGATCTCGCTTTCGGAGACCAAGGTCCGCTTCGGCCTCGGCAGCGCCATCCTCACTTCCAAGCTGATCGACGGCACCTTCCCCGATTACAGCCGGGTCATCCCGACCGCGAACGACAAGCTCCTGCGGATCGATCCGCGCAGCTTCGAGGAGGGCGTCGACCGCGTCGCCACCATCGCCAGCGAGAAGACGAGGGCCGTCAAGATGGCGCTCGACCGCGACCGGGTCACCCTCTCGGTCACCAGCCCGGAAAACGGCACCGCCGCCGAGGAGGTGCCGGGCGATTACAATGCCGACGGGCTCGAGATCGGCTTCAACGCCCGCTACCTGCTCGACATATTGGGCCAGATCGAAGGCGACATCGTCGAGATGCACCTCGCCGACGCCGCGGCGCCGACCCTGCTTCGGGAGAATGACAAGGCCCAGGCGCTCTACGTCCTGATGCCGATGCGGGTGTGATCGTGGACCAGGAAGCTCTCAAACCCTGGGTCTATGCCGCCGGGCTGGTCGTGGCCGTCGCCGGCCTTGCAATCGCCAATTTCGCTCTCGGCTACCTTGCCGAACTGGCGAACATCGAACCCGGAACGCCCGCCGTCGCCGCTTTGGCCCTGGTCCAGGGCCTGGCCGGGGCCCTGATTGCGGCCTTTGCCTCCGGGCAGCTCTTCAAATCGATTCGCCCGGCCGATTTCTGGCTCAAGTGGATCGTCATCCTGGTGACCGCTTTGTTCGCGATCGTGATCGTCTGGCTGCTGGTCACGGGCAAGGCCGGAAAGGCGATGACCTGGGCCACCTATGCCGGAGTCGCGGCGCTCGTCGGGACCGAGATCGGACGGCGGCTCGCCAAAGGCCTGTTCGGCCGCGCGCGTGCCGGCGAGGTCGCCGCCCCTCTTCCGGATTGAACCGGGCCGCGGCGCGTGCCAGACTGACATCACTGTCAGCAGCGGAGTCGCCCCATGGCGAGCCAGTCCTTCAATCCCGCCGTGCCGATGAAGCGCCAGTGGGGAACCGCGTTCAGGGCGCTTCGCCGGCTGCTCGCCGACGGCGACGATACCGTCCAGGTCTTCCGGATCATGCGGGCTCTGAACGGCGACACCTCGCACCGCAATTACCGGCGACTGATCGCCAGCGCCGAAGGCGGGCGGCTCGCTTATGAACGGGTCGAGCTGGCCCCCCGGCTCTGCGACCGCGCCTGGATCGATTCCTTTCCCGAAGGCAGCGTCGGCGCCGCCTATCGCGCCTTCCTCGATCGCACCGGCTATTCGGCCGACGGCCTCGCCGAGGTCAGCATCGCCGACACCGACATTCCGGCCAATATCGAGCATCCCTACGCCTGGTTCGGCCGGCGCGAGCGCGACGTCCACGACCTCTGGCACGTGCTCACCGGCTACGAGGCCGACGAGCCGCTCGGCGAGGCCTGCCTGGTCGCTTTCTCCTACGCCCAGACCGGCGGGCTCGGCTGGGCCTTCATCGGCGCGGGGGCCGCGCTCAAAAGCCTTCGAATCACCGGCAACGCGGCCTTCGCCCGCGCCGTCTGGGAAGGATATCGCCACGGCCGGCGGGCCGGATGGCTCCATGGCGAGGATTATCAGGCGCTGATGGCCGAGCCGATCGACGAGGCGCGGGCGCGGCTTCGAATCGCGGAGCCGCGGCGCTACCGGGCTGCGCAGAGGCGACTGGCGGAAGCGGGACTGAAGGGGATCTGAGCCTCTATTCCTCCCCTGCATTTGCAGGGGAGGGGGACCATGTGAAGCATGGTGGAGGGGCTCTTCCAGCGCTGGAGAACCCCTCCACCGCACTTCGTGCGGTCCCCCTCCCCGGCAAATGCCGGGGAGGAATTTATGCCGCCCTTCCGCTAGAGCAGGCGCCATGGCCGTCACCCGCCTCTCCCTGACCGATTTTCGCAACCACGGCGACGCCCTGCTCGCGCCCGGCCCCGGCGCCGTCGTGCTCACCGGCGAGAACGGAGCGGGCAAGACCAATGTCCTGGAGGCCGTTTCCCTGCTGTCGCCGGGACGCGGACTGCGCGGGGCCTCGCTGTCCGAAATGGCGCGGCGCGGCGGCGCCGGCGGCTTCGCGGTTGCAGCCCGCCTCGGCGACGTCGAGATCGGCACCGGCGCCGAGCCGCGCGCGCCGGAGCGGCGCCAGGTGAGGATCAACGGCGCCCCCGCTTCGGCCACCTCGCTTTCCGAATGGCTCTCGGTCCTGTGGCTCACTCCGGCCATGGACCGGCTTTTCCAGGAAGGCGCCGGCGGACGCCGCCGCTTCCTAGACCGGCTCGTGCTCGCGCTCGCGCCGGGCCACGCGGTCCACGCCGCCCGCTACGAAGCGGCGATGCGGGCGCGCAACAAGCTCCTGGCCGAGACCGGGCCTTGGGATGAAGCCTGGCTCTCGGCGCTGGAGGCGCGGATGGCCGAGCACGGCGCCGCCCTCGCTTCCGCCCGGGCCGGCGCGGTCGACATGCTGGCGGAGCGCCTCGCCGGCGCCCCGGAAGGTCCGTTCGCGCGCGCCGGCTTGGCCCTGGAAGGCGGAGGCGAGGATCTCGCGGTCGAGCTGGCCCGCGGCCGCTCCCGCGATGCGGCGGCCGGCCGAACCCTCGCCGGCCCGCACCGAACCGACCTCGCCGTCACCCATCTCGGCAAGCCTGTCCCGGGCGGAGCCGAAGGGGGCCAGCCCGCGAGCCTGTGCTCGACCGGGGAGCAGAAGGCGCTGCTTCTGGGGATCGTTCTTGCCCACGCCGATCTCGTCGCCGAGCGCTCCGGCCGCCGCCCGATCCTCCTCCTCGACGAAGTCGCAGCCCATCTCGACCCCCGCCGCCGGGCGGCCTTGTTCGAGCGCCTTCAGGCGGGAGGCGGGCAGGTGTGGATGACGGGCACCGAGCCCGGATTGTTCGAGGATGTCGGGATGGCCGCGACCCGCTTCGAGGTGGCGGACGGTCGAATCCTGTAGTTTCCTGCAGGCCTCGTCGCATAGGCGCCCGGCCCGCGCGCGAATATGCTGCACATGCGAAAAAGATGCGAGAAATCGGCGGATTTCCTTGGGATTCGGGGGCCGGATTGCTATATGTCAATGATGGCAACACCCCCCAGCGAAAATGCTTACGGCGCCGATTCCATCAAGGTGCTGAAGGGCCTCGACGCGGTCCGCAAGCGGCCCGGAATGTATATCGGCGACACCGACGACGGATCGGGCCTCCACCACATGGTGTTCGAGGTTTCCGATAATGCGATCGACGAGGCGCTGGCCGGCCATTGCGATCTGATCCGCATCGTCCTCAATCCCGACGGGTCGGTCTCGGTCGAAGATAACGGCCGCGGCATCCCGACGGGGATCCATGCCGAGGAAGGCGTGTCGGCGGCCGAGGTCATCATGACCCAGCTCCACGCCGGCGGGAAGTTCGAGAACACGTCCGACGACAATGCCTACAAGGTGTCGGGCGGCCTCCACGGAGTGGGAGTCTCGGTGGTCAACGCCCTCTCCGAATGGCTCGACCTCACCATCTGGCGGGACGGCGAGGAGCATTATATGCGCTTCCGCCTGGGCGATGCGGTCGCGCCGCTGAAGATGGTCGGCCCGGCCGGCGAGAAGAAGGGCACCAGGGTCACCTTCCTGCCCTCGCCCGAGACGTTCAAGATCGTCGAGTTCGATTTCGAGAAGCTCGAGCACCGCTTCCGCGAGCTGGCCTTCCTCAACAGCGGGGTCCGGCTGATCCTGACCGACGCCCGCCACGAAGAGGAGAAGTCGGTCGAGCTTTACTACGAAGGCGGGATCTCCGCCTTCGTCCGCTATCTCGACCGAACCAAGGCGGCGCTCATTCCCGATCCCATCTCGGTCACCGGCCAGCGCGACGATGTCGGCATCGAGGTCGCCCTGGAGTGGAACGACAGCTATTACGAGCAGACGCTCTGCTTCACCAACAACATCCCCCAGCGCGACGGCGGAACCCACCTCGCCGCGTTCCGGGCGGCGCTGACCCGGACGCTCAACAATTATGCCGAGAAATCGGGGATGATGAAGCGCGAGAAGGTCAGCCTGACCGGCGACGACATGCGCGAGGGGTTGACGGCGATCGTCTCGGTGAAGCTACCCGACCCGAAGTTCGGCTCGCAGACCAAGGACAAGCTCGTCTCCTCCGAGGTCCGCCAGCCGCTCGAGAGCCTGATGGCCGACAAGATGGCGGAATGGCTCGAGGAAAATCCGCAGCACGCCCGGACCATCATCCAGAAGATCATCGACGCCGCCGCGGCGCGCGAGGCCGCCCGCAAGGCCCGCGAGGCCAGCCGCAAGTCGGTGCTCGGAGTCGCCTCGCTTCCCGGCAAGCTCGCCGACTGCCAGGAGCGCGATCCGGCCAAGTGCGAATTGTTCCTGGTCGAGGGCGACAGCGCCGGCGGCTCGGCCAAGCAGGGCCGCAACCGCGAGGTCCAGGCGATCCTGCCCTTGAAGGGCAAGATATTGAACGTCGAGCGCGCCCGCTTCGACCGGATGCTGAGCTCGAAGGAGGTCGGCACCCTTATCCAGGCGATGGGCACCGGCATCGGCCGCGACGATTTCAACATCGAGAAATTGCGCTACCACAAGATCGTGATCATGACCGACGCCGACGTCGACGGCGCCCATATCCGGACTCTGCTGCTGACCTTCTTCTACCGCCAGATGCCCGAGATCATCGAGCGCGGGCACCTCTTCATCGCCCAGCCGCCGCTCTACAAGGTCGCCAAGGGCCGCTCCGAAGTCTATCTGAAGGACAATTCCAAGCTCGACGATTATCTGGTCGACGCCGGCATCGGCCTGATGCGGCTCGAGACGAACGACGGGCCGCGCACCGGCGACGATCTTCGCGATCTCGCCGACCATGCCCGGCGGGTGCGGAGCCTGATGGCCTATGTCCCGCGCCGCTACGATCCGGGCCTGATCGAGGCTTTGGCGCTGAACGGGGCGCTCGATCCGGCCTTGCCGCCGGCGCAGCGCGCCCAGGCCATCGCCCGGGCCGCGGCCTTCCTCGAGGCCAGCGACGAATCCTCGACCTGGACCGGCGAGATCGGCGCCGACGGCGACTATGTCCTTCGCCGCCTGTGGCGCGGAGTGACCGACCACCATGTCGTCGACCACAAGTTCGTCGCCTCGGCGGAGGCCCGCAAGCTGCACGGCCTGACGGCCGAGCAGGCCGCCACTTATGCCAGCGCCTCGCGCCTCGTCTCCGCCAAGACGGCGGCCGCCGCCGTCGAGGCTGAGGAAGAGTCCGCCCCGGACGGCGAGGATCCGAACGCCAGGGTCGAGGGCGTCCCCGATCCGGGCCGGGCCGCCGCCGATCCGCGCGGGATCCTGGTCCGCCGGCCGACCGAATTGCTCGACGCGATCCTGGCGGCGGGCCGCAAGGGCCTCGCCATCCAGCGCTACAAGGGCCTCGGCGAGATGAACGCCGACCAGCTCTGGGAAACCACCCTCGATCCCGACAACCGCTCCTTGCTCCGGGTCGAGGTCGCCCAGGCCGACGTCGCCGACGAGATCTTCACCCGGCTGATGGGCGACGTCGTCGAGCCGCGCCGCGAGTTCATCCAGGAGAATGCGCTCAACGTCGCCAATCTCGACGTTTAGGACGGCCGCTCCCGGACTCCATATCGGAGCGGACTCCGCTGTCGCCGAGCTGTCCGGGATGGTAGAACCTCCTGGCGGCGGGGGCCGCACCGGGGGGGAATAGCCATGGCGGGGGAATGCACGGTCCGCGGCACATGCGATGCCGCTTTGTTCAATCTCAAGGTTCATCGGGGCGAGGGCGCCGCTCTGATCGCGATGGACTGGAAAAGCGGAACGCCGCCCGACGATTTCGTTGGCTTTGCGATCGAATATATGGAGCCGGGCGGCGATCGCTTCTTCGCCCTCAACAACCGCCTGACCTTCCCCGGAGCCGACCGCAAAAAGCCCGGCCAGCTTTCGTCGCGGCTGTCGCCCATCCAGAAGTTCCGATGGGTCCACTTCCCGCGCAATGCGGAGATGGAAGGCGAATTCATCTACAAGGTCACGCCGGCGTTCATGAACCCGGCCGACGAGCTCAGCTACGGCGAGGCGCAGCGGGTCGGGATCGAGCTTCGGCGGGAAACCTACCCGGGCCAGCTCAACGTCACCTTCACCCGCGGTTTCGTCTCTTCGCAGGCATTCGTCGATCGCTACGACGACGTTTCCACGATCCTCCCGGGCAAAGGCGACGAGCCGCTCGACTTCAAGCCGACGCACCGCCAAGCCAAGGAAGCCCTGGCCTGGATGGGATTCGAGGCTCGAAGCGCGGTGCTCGAGCTGCTCGACCAGGCGATCGCCGATCCCAAGGCCCAGGTCAGGGCGGCCTGCTACGATCTCGACGTACCCGACATCGTCGAGCGCTTCGAGGCGCTCGGGCCCCGCCTTCGGATCATCATCGACGACAGCGCCAAGCACGGCCGAGCCGATTCGGGCGAGACCCTCAGCGCCGATCGGCTCGCCGCCAAGGGCGCGCAGGTCCGTCGCCAGCACATGCTGGGCCTCCAGCACAACAAGATGGTCGTCGTCGACGGGCCGACGGTGAAGAAGGCGATCGGCGGCTCGACCAACTTCAGCTGGCGCGGGCTCTACGTCCAGAACAATAATGCGGTGATCGTCAGCGGGGCCTCGGCGATCGTCCCCTTCCTCGCCGCGTTCGAAAATTTCTGGGACCATGGCGATGCCACTTTCGGAGCGACTCCGTCCGCCCAGTGGCAGGACCTCGGCCTTGACGGCATCGATGCCAGGGTGACCTTCTCGCCCCATTCGCAGGGCAATGCGGTTCTCCAGTCGATCGCCGACGATATCGAGACCGCGAAGTCGAGCCTGTTCTATTCACTGGCCTTTCTGGGCCAGACCGCCGGGGCCATTCCCGACGCGCTGGAGAAGGTCACCAACGCCGACGGCATCTTCGTCTACGGCATTTCGGACAAGCAGGCCGGCATCGCGATCCAGAAGCCGGACGGCAATATCGCGCCGGTCAAGGCCTCGTCGCTCACCAAGAACGTGCCCGAGCCCTTCAAGTCCGAGCCGACGGGCCTGGCCGGCGGCGTCGGCACGCGCATGCATCACAAATTCGTGGTTGTGGATTTCGACACACCCGACGCCCGGGTGTGGCTCGGCTCGTACAATTTCTCCAATCCGGCCGATCGCAAGAACGGGGAGAATCTACTGCTCATCCGGGACCCCCGGATCGCCACTTCCTACATGGTCGAGGCGTTGCGGATCTTCGACCACTACCATTTTCGGGTGGTCCAGGAAGATGCCAGGACGGCCCGCAAGACGCTTGCGCTCGCCAAACCGCCGCGGGCGCCGGGCGAAGGGCCCTGGTGGCGGTCGAGCTACGACGATCCAAGGAAGGCGCGCGACCGGGAGCTTTTCGCCTAGCCGCGGGCGCCGGAATCGAAACGGGGCGCCCCATCGGAGCGCCCCGTTCGTGATTCGGATTGAGAGCTTAGCGGCAGCGGCGGGTGCGGCTGCGGTCGATCGCCCGGCCGGCGAGAGCGCCGGCGGCGGCGCCGACGACGGTTCCGACGGTGTGGTTACGACCGCCGTCGACGGCCCGGCCGACGAGAGCACCGCCGGCGCCGCCGACGATGATGCCGACAGTGCCGTTCGAGCGGCGGCAGCGGATGCGACCGCGCGAATCGCGCCAGGTCTTGCCGTGATAATAGCCGCTCTGGGCCGAGGCCGGAGCGGCCGGGATGACCGGCATCGCCATCGTGGCGGCCAGGATAGCGAGGGTGACTTTACGCATGACTTGGGTTCCTTTCCCCGTGAAAACTCTGGCTATGAACGGGCGAGTAAGAGCGCAGTTTCATTAACCTAAGACAACGATCCCGGATTAGCGTCATTTGCGCTCAGTTGATCGCGTCTGGAGAACCGTTCGCCGTTGTGCGACGTTGGGCGCCAGAGGAGAAGGCAATGGACGACGATTGGGAGTTCCCGGCACCCAGGGAGGATCCGGAGGCGCGCAAGGTCGCACCGGGCGGCCGGAGCGGCGGCTGCCCGCACATCGTCCCCGACGGCAATTTCGTCGAGGGCGACATGGATGAGGACACCGGGGACGGCCCTCCTCCGTCACCCTGAGCCTTCTCCGTCACCCTGAACTTGTTTCAGGGTCTCCGGACTGGATGCTGAAACGAGTTCAGCATGACGAAGGCGGGGCCGTTCCTACAGGATATATTTCGACAGGTCGGTGTCGCGCGCGATCTCGGCGAGCTGGGCCTCGACATAAGCAGCGTCGACGACGACGCGGTCGCCGCGGCGCTCCTCGGCCTCGAAGCTGACGTCCTCGAGCAATTTCTCGAGCACGGTCGAGAGCCGGCGGGCGCCGATATTCTCGACCTGGCCATTCACCTCGGCGGCGATCCGGGCGATCGCCCGGATGCCGTCGTCGCTGAACTCGACCTCGACGCCCTCGGTAGCGATCAGTGCGACATATTGCTCGGTCAGGCTGGCCCTCGTGTCGGACAGGATCCGGACGAAATCCTCCTCGGTCAGTGCCTTCAGCTCGACCCGGATGGGAAGCCGGCCCTGAAGCTCGGGGAGCAGGTCCGAGGGCTTGGCGACATGGAAGGCGCCGGACGCGATGAAGAGGATATGGTCGGTCTTCATCGGTCCGTATTTGGTCGCGACCGTCGTCCCTTCGATCAGCGGCAGCAGGTCGCGCTGCACGCCCTCGCGGGAGACCGAGCCGCCGCGGACGTCGGAGACCGCGATCTTGTCGATCTCGTCGAGGAAGACGATCCCGTTCGCTTCGGCGTCGGCGAGCGCCACCCGGCTGACGTCGTCGGGATCGAGCCTCTTGTCGGCCTCCTCCTCGACCAGCCGGTTCCAGGCTTCGCCGACCTTGAGCCTGCGCCTTTTCTTCGGCGCCTGGCCCATCGCCTTCGACATCATTTCGCTGAGGTTGATCATCCCGACCTGGCCGCCCATTCCGGGGATCTCGAACGGCGTGTTGGGGGCCTCGGCGAGATCCAGCTCGACCTCGGAGCCGTCGAGATGACCCTCGCGGAAGCGCTGGCGGAAGCTCTCGCGGGTCGCCTCGCTTGCGCCCTTGCCGGTCAGGGCTTCGAGCAGCCGCTCCATCGCCGCGCCCTCGGCGGCGTCCTTGACCGCCAGCCGCCGCCGCTCCTTCTCGAGCCGGACCGCCTCCTCGACCAGGTCCCGGGCGATCTGCTCGACGTCGCGGCCGACATAGCCGACCTCGGTGAACTTGGTCGCCTCGACCTTGACGAACGGCGCGTCGGCGAGCTTCGCCAGCCGCCGGCTGATCTCGGTCTTGCCGCAGCCGGTCGGCCCGATCATCAGGATGTTCTTGGGGGTGACCTCCTCGCGGAGCCCCTCCTCGAGCCGTTGCCGGCGCCAGCGGTTGCGAAGCGCCACCGCGACGGCGCGCTTGGCGTCCTGCTGGCCGACGATATGCTCGTCGAGGGCGGCGACCACCGCCTTGGGGGTGAGGCTGTCGTTCATTTTTGTGCTGGGACCCGTATTTGCTCTCTTGCGGGGTAGATGGCGCGGAGCGGGCGGGAATCAAGCGGCGCGGCCCTCCCGTCATCCCGGCGAAAGCCGGGACCTCGGGGAGACCCACAGTGACTTCTCGTCCTGGGGTCCCGGCTTTCGCCGGATGACGAGCGGTGGCGGCCGATGCTTCCGCCTCAGCGAGTCAGGCGTTACGGGTGGCGGCGGCGAAGGAGGAAGGCGCGAGCATGGCGACAAACGACCTGGTCGAGCGAGTCCGGAAGCGCACGCCCGCCTGCGCCAAGGTCGGCGTCTTCGACATCGACGGAGTCTTCCGGGGCAAATATCTCGATCCCGACAAGCTCGAATCCGCGCTCGCCAAGGGCTTCGGCTTTTGCGACGTCGTCCTGGGCTGGGATTCCGGCGACCAGCTTGTCGACAATCTGAGCTTCACGGGCTGGCACACCGCCTATCCGGACGCCGAGGCCCGGCTTCTGCCCGGGACGGAGCGGGCGATGCCCTTCGAAGGGGAGATGCCGCTGATCCTGGGCGAGTTCGCCGGCCGGGCCGAGGCGATCTGCCCGCGAAGCCTGCTGCGGCGGGTGCTGGCCCGGGCCGAGGCGGCGGGCTTCGCGCTCAAGGCCGCCGCCGAGTTCGAGTTCTTCGTGTTCGAGGAAACGCCGCAATCGGTTCGCGACAAGGGCTATCGGGACCTCAAGCCGATCACGCCGGGGAATTTCGGCTATTCGATGCTCCGATCGAGCGTTCATGCCGATTTCTACCACGAGCTTTGGGCGACCTGCGATTCGATGCGGATCGAGATCGAGGGGCTTCACACCGAGACGGGCCCCGGGGTGATGGAGGCCGCGATCAAGGTCGACGACGCCCTGGAGGCCGCGGACAAGGCGGCTTTGTTCAAGACGGTGGCCAAGATCCTGGCGCAGAAGCGGGGCTGGATGGCGACGTTCATGGCCAAATGGTCGAAGGACTGGCCCGGCCAGTCCGGCCATCTCCACATGTCGCTGCTCGATTCGAAGACGGGGCAGGGACTGTTCTTCGACGAGGGCAAGCCGCTGCACATGGCCGACGCGATGCGCTGGTTCGTGGGCGGCCAGCAGACGCTGATGCCCGAATTGCTGGCGATGATCTCGCCGACGGTGAACAGCTATACGAGGATGATCCCCGGCTTCTGGGCGCCGACCTCGGCGACCTGGGGCTATGAGAACCGGACCTGCGCGCTCCGCGTGATCGGCGGGTCGGAGAAGGCCCAGAGGGTCGAGTATCGGGTCGGCGCGGCCGACATCAATCCGTATATCGCGCTTGCCGCCGCGATCGGCTCCGGCCTGTGGGGGATCGAGAACCGGATCGAGCCCGACGCTCCCATCGAGGGCAACGCTTATGCGGCCGAGACTCCACAGGCGCGGGCTCTGCCCTCCACCCTGTGGGACGCGGCGCAGCGGCTGAAAGGCTCGTCGGCGGCGCGCGCGCTGTTCGGCGACGCCTTCGTCGACCATTATGCCGCCACCCGCGAATGGGAGGAGCGAGAGGCCCGCAAGGCGATCACCGACTGGCAGCTCGCCCGCTATTTCGAGATCATCTGACCGATGAAGCACCGTCATTGCGAGCGCAGCGAAGCAATCCAGCCGGGCCTTGGAGGGGATGGATTGCTTCGTCGCTTCACTCCTCGCAATGACGGCAAGCCATGACCGACCTTATCTGCGTCTCGCCCGTCGACGGCCGCGAATATGCCCGGCGGCGGCTCGCCTCCGATGCCGAGATAAAGCGCGCCCTTGATCATGCGCGGCGGGCGCAGGGCGAATGGGCGCGAACCCCGCTCGAGACCCGAAGCACGACGATGCTTCGATTCCTCGAGGCGATGGTGGGGCTCAACGCCGCCATCGTTCCCGAGCTCGCCTGGCAGATGGGCCGGCCGGTGCGCTTCGGCGGCGAGGTCCGGTCGCTGGCGGAGCGGGTGCTGGCGATGGTCGATCTGTCGGCCGAGGCGCTTGCGCCCTTCCCGGTCGAACCGGGACGTTCAGTGGTTCGGTCCCCGGCCGGGCTGGTGTTCGTGATCGCGCCCTGGAACTACCCCTTCCTCACCGCCGCCAACACGATCGTCCCGGCGCTGCTGGCGGGCAATGCGGTGATCCTCAAGCATTCCGCCCAGACTCCGCTGGCCGGCGAGCGCTTCGCCGAGGCCTTTCGGATCGCGGGCCTGCCCGAGGGCCTGTTCGCCAATCTGTTCCTGAGCCACGAGCAGACCGCCCGAATGCTCGGCTCCGGCATGGTCGATCACGCCACCTTCACCGGTTCGGTTGACGGCGGAAAAGCGGTCGAGAGGGCAGCAGCGGGGTCGTTCACCACGCTGACGCTGGAGCTCGGCGGCAAGGATCCGGCCTATGTCCGCGAGGACGCCGACGTCGCCGGCGCGGTCGAAGGCCTGGTCGACGGCAGCTTCTACAATAGCGGCCAGTCCTGCTGCGGGGTGGAGCGCATCTACGTCCATCAATCGGTGTGGCAGCCGTTCCTCGACGGCTTCGTCGAAGCGGCGTTGCGCTACCGCCTCGGCGACCCGCTCGATCCCGAGACCAGCTTGGGCCCGATGGCGAGCGCCCGGGGCGCGGCTTCGGTTCGCGAGCAGGTCCGCCAGGCGATCGGCTCGGGGGCGACGGCGCACATCCCGCCGCAGCTCTTCCCGTCCGATACCGGCGACGGCGCCTATCTGATGCCCCAGGTGCTGACCGGGGTCTACCACCGGATGGCGGTGATGCGGGAGGAGACGTTCGGCCCCGTCGTCGGGATCATGAAGGTCAAGGACGACGACGAGGCGGTTCGGCTGATGAACGACAGCGCCTACGGCCTCACCGCCTCGATCTGGACCCGCGATCTCCAGGCCGCCGAGAGCCTGGCGCCGGGGGTCGAGGCCGGGACCGTCTTCGCCAATCGCTGCGACTATCTCGATCCTTTCCTGGCCTGGACCGGGGTCAAGGACAGCGGTCGCGGCGCCTCGCTCGGCCGCTACGGCTTCGACAGCGTCACCCGCCCCAAATCCCTCCACCTGCGGAGCGCCTGATGGCCTTGCCCGACGCCAATTGGAATTATCCGACCGTGATCCGCTTCGGCGCGGGCCGGGTCGCCGAGCTGGGCGAAGCCTGCCGGGCGCTCGGCATCGAACGGCCGCTGCTCGTCACCGACCCGGCGCTGGCCAAACTGCCGATGGTGGCCGCCGCTCTGGCCGCCGCGGGGGCCGGGCTGTTTTGCGACATTCACGCCAATCCGGTCGGCGCCGACGTCGAGGCCGGCCTCGCCGCCTTTCGGGAGGGCGGCCATGACGGCGTGATCGCGATGGGCGGCGGAAGCGCGCTCGACGCCGGCAAGGTCATCGCCTTCATGTCCGGCCAGGGCCGTCCGCTGTGGGATTTCGAGGACAAGGCGGATTGGTGGTCGCGGGCCGACCCGGCCGGGATCGCGCCCGTCGTCGCGGTCCCGACCACCGCCGGTACCGGCTCCGAAGTCGGCCGGGCCGGAGTGATCCTGGACGAGGCGGCGGGGATAAAGAAGATCATTTTCCACCCCGGCATGCTTCCGGGGATCGTCATCCTCGATCCCGAGCTCACCCTCGGCCTTCCCCCCCACGTCACTGCGGCCACCGGCATGGACGCGCTGTCCCACTGCCTCGAAGCCTATTGCGCCCCCGGCTTCCACCCGATGGCCGACGGGATCGCCGCCGAAGGCATGAAGCAGATCGCCCGCTGGCTGCCGAGGGCAATGGACGACGGCAGCGACATCGAGGCGCGCGGCCATATGCTGGTCGCGGCGTCGATGGGCGCCACCGCCTTCCAGAAGGGCCTCGGCGGGATGCACGCTCTGTCGCATCCGATCGGCGCGGTGCTCGGCACCCACCATGGCCTGACCAACGCCGTGCTGATGCCCTACATGCTCGCCTTCAACCGAAGCGCGATCGAGGAGAGGCTAAGCCGGCTCGCCGGCTATATCGGCCTCGAAGAAGCTTCGTTCGAAGCGTTCCTGGCCTGGATAATCGCGCTGAGGGAGCGGCTGGGGATCCCGCACAGGCTGACTCAGCTCGGGGTTTCCGAAGCCGATCTGGAGCCGATCGCGATCATGGCCGAAGCGGATCCCTCTGCGGGCGGCAACCCGTTGCCCTTCGACGCCGCCGCGGCTCGCAAGGTGCTGGCGGCGGCGATGGCGGGGCAGGTCTGAACCCCCGTCATCCCGGCTAACATCTGAACCCCTCGAACAGCGCTTTGTGCGAAGCGACGATCCGCTCGATGTCGGCGGGCTGCGGGGTCGCGTCCCACTCGTCCTGCTCGAAAGTGCCGCCGAGCAGGATGCCGTCGGCGCGCGGGAACATGTAGCCGGCCTGGCCCTGGAAGGCGTAGCGCACTTCCGGCTGCGGGAGCAGGATGGCGAGCTGGCCGCGGACCGGGTGGAGGGCCTTGTCGCCGAACAGCTCGCGCGAGCCGAGGCCGGTGCAGTTGAAGACCAGCCGCTCGGGAAGCGCCGAAATATCCGCGGGGGTCGCGAATTTCCGAACCTCGATGCGCCCGCCGGCGATCTGCACGTCCCGGGTCAGCTCGCGAAGGAAGCGGCCGACCTCGACATACATCGTGTCGTAGCGGACGAGATGCTCGACCGGGAACGGATGCTCGGCGGGCGTGAGGCTGCGGGCGTCGGGATGATAGGGATTGGGCCGGGGCGGGCCGCCGCTGTCCCTTTGCTGATAGGTGGGGAGCCACCTGATGCCGTAATCGTCGCCGACCATGATCTGGAAGCGGCGCCAGCTGTAATCCATCGCCGCCGCGAACTGCGCCCGCCATTCCGGAGTGACCTCCTCCTCGCTGAAGTGGCCGAAAGGGGAGATCTGGCCGCCGGCGATGTTGGACGTGGTGTGCGGCGTCAGCGCCTCGGTGTAGATCGTGACCGGGAACCCCGCCTCCTGGACCAGGCGGGCGGTGGTCAGCCCCATTACTCCGGCGCCGATCACCGCGACCGGGCCGCCATGGCCCTGAAGCCCGACTTGGGCCGCCAGCCTCGAGCTGCCCCAGCTCAGCGTTATCCCGGCGCCGCCATGGCCGTAATTGTGGACGAGCTTCTTATCGCCAAGCGGTTCGGCACGCACCACGAAGCCGGAAGCGCGATAGGGGCGCAGGCCCGCGACGGTCCGGATGACCCGCTCCGGTGCGACATTGACGGGCGGCAGGCAGGCGGCGGGGCCGGCTCGGCCGGCCGTCGTCGTCGTCGCGCAGCCTGGGAGGAGGAGGCCGCCGGCGGCCAGGGCGCCGGTGGTCAGGAACTGGCGGCGAGGAAGCATGAGCATGCGCGCCAGACTAGCCCCGGCCGGTCCGATGCGTCCAGCAGGCGTCATGCTGGCCTTGTTTCAGCATTCAGCGTGGGGCCGCCTCGCAAGTGGAAAACTGGACCCTGAAACAAGTTCAGGGTGACGAGCGGGGGAGCGCTTGCCCCCCTCAGCGCGGGGCGAAGGTGACGATCTTGACCATGGCGCCGGGTTTCAGCTTCTGGCCCGCCGAGAGGCCGTTGAGCATCAGGAAATGGTCGAGCGGGTGGTCGCTCGCCATCAGTGCGGCGAAGGTCGCCGGAGTCTGGCCGGCGCCGACTCGGACGGTCCGGATCAGCCGCGGCCTGAGGCTGCTCACCTCCGCGTCCGAAAGCCGGTGGAACGACCCGAACAAGGCGGCCATCGCGGCGCGCGCCGAATCGGCCGGCGGGCCGACCATGATGAAATGAAAGGCGCCGCCGCCGCCGCCGTCATAAGCGGCGATGCTGAGCTCGACAGCGCCCTGCTCCGTTTGCACCATGACGGGGACGAGCATGGCGGGAAGGCCGTTGATCCGGCTGGGCTCGGCCGGGCCGACCCGGGCCGGGGCGCCTCGAAGCAGGGTGCCGATCAGCCCTTGCGCATATTCGGTCAGCCCTCCCGGCGGCATCGGCCCGCCGCCGAACTCGCCGCGAAGTCCGTCCGGCCCCTCGATCAAGATCGCCTGCGGACTGTTGGTCAGCGTGAAGCCTTGGGGCGCTTCGAAGCCGATCCGCATCACCGGATGGGCAAAGCGCCGTCCCTCGACGAAGCCCTGAGCCGGGTCGTCTCCGTAGAGGAGCCCGTCGAGCTCGCGCAGATAGGGGATTTCGAGCTCGGGCCGGGCGTCGTCGGCGATCCCCGTCGCCGCCGCCGCCTTCGCCGCCCCCTCGACCCGGTTGCCGGCGAGCGGGTGGGTGCGCGCCCATTCGGGAATGGCGCGCGCCTCGTCGCGGCCGCGGGTGAGGCCCATATATTGCTCGTGCCGGCCGAGCTCCCCGAGCATGTCGCCCGCGGCCCAGGGATCGTAGCCCGCCTCGGCGAGGAAGCGCACGCCGAGCGCGTCGGCCTCATATTCCTGGTTCCGCGAATAGCGCAGGGTGAAATATTCGGCGGCCCGGCCCGCGATCCGGGTCAGATCCTCGGACCGTGTGACCGCTCCCACCGCCCAGACGCCCAGGCTTCGCCACAGCGAGCGCCGCTGCTGGCGGCGGTTGTGGGCGGCGACGATATGGCCGGTCTCGTGCGCCAGGACGGAGGCGAGCTCGGCCTCGGAGTTGACGATGCCCATCAGACCCCGGGTCACGTAGATGTAGCAGCCGGGCACGGCGAAGGCGTTGACGACGTCGCTGTTGACCAGGGTGAAGGTGCATTCGCCCTCGAGGCCGGCCGCCGCGGCGACCTTCTCGCCGACCCGCCGCGCGTAGTCGGCCTCCGGCCCGCGATAGGCCCCGCCGAACTCGGCGAGCAGCTGCGGATTCTGCTCGGCGCCGGCCCTTTTCTCCTCGGGCCGGACCTCCGGGTCATAGTCCCCGCCGCCGCCGCAGGCCGAGAGCAAGGTCGAAGCGGCCGCGAGTTGGAGCAGGAGGCGACGCCTCAAGCCGCGGTCTCCAGGCTCTCCACCGTCAGATTGCCGTTGGTGTAGACGCAGATTTCGGCGGCGATCGCCATCGCCTTGCGGGCGAGCGCCTCCGCATCCTCTTCATAGTCGAGCAAGGCGGAAGCCGCGGCGAGCGCGAAATTGCCGCCCGATCCGATCGCCGCCACGCCCGAGCCGGGCTCGAGCACGTCGCCGTTGCCGGTCAGGACCAGGGTCACCTCCTTGTCGGCGACGATCATCATCGCCTCGAGGTTCCTCAGATATTTGTCGGTCCGCCAGTCCTTGGCGAGCTCGACCGCGGCGCGCATCAGCTGGCCGTGATGCTGCTCGAGCTTGCGCTCCAGCCGCTCGAACAGGGTGAAGGCGTCGGCGGTCGCTCCGGCGAAGCCCCCGATCACGCTGCCGTCGCCGAGCCGACGAACCTTGCGGGCATTGGGCTTGATCACGGTCTGGCCAAGGGTGACCTGGCCGTCGCCGGCGATCACCGCGCGCCCGTTCTTGCGCACCGCCAGGATCGTCGTTCCGTGCCAGCTTTCCATCGTTTCGCTCCCGCTCCTGGACGGCGGCGATATGGGAGGGGCCGGGGAGGGTTGCAATCATGATGGACGTTCCCGTCATTGCGAGGAGCGAAGCGACGAAGCAATCCAGCGGGCGTCGGAGGCCGTACTGGATTGCTTCGCTTCGCTCGCAATGACGAGCACAAAAAGAATTTTCCTACGCATCTGCGTTCGTGCTATGTTCCTTCCTATCCACGAATGACCGTGGATTTTTCAAAAGAAGGAACAGGGTCATGCCGACGCACAGAAGATCATTGCTCAGCCGATTGATTCGGGCCTTGCCGGTCGTGCTCGCGGCGGCGCCGGGAGTCATCGACGCCGTCCAGCAGACGCGCCGAGCGTTGCGCGATCCCGCCGCTTTGCCGAAAGAGCCCAAGGCGCCGCAGGCGTGAGGATCGGGCGGGCGGTATTTTTCTACGCTTTGGAAGCCGAAACTTCCGAAACTTCCGAAACTTCGGCGCTCCGCGATTGGGCGCTGACAGGGCGGCGGCCGGCGGCTAGCATTCTCGCGATGGAGCTCATTCTCCTCCTCGTCCTCACCGGCTTCGTCGGCCTGCTCATCGCCTTTGCCTATCTCCTGGCGCGGATTGTCCGGCTGGAGCAGGCGATGGGCGCGATGGGCCGGGGCCAGGCCGGTCCGGCCGAGCCCCGCCGCGCCGCCGCCGAGGCGGGATTGGCCGGGCCCTCGCCGCCCGCTCGGGAGACGCCCGCTCGCGAGACTCTCGCAAGCCTCTTCGAGCAGCTCGTCGGCGGGCGCCTTCTGATCTGGATCGGCGGCATCGCGCTCGTCGTCGCCGGTTTCTTCCTGATCCGGCATACGATCGAAATCGGGCTGGTCACGCCCGAGCTTCGAATGGCGGCGGCCGCCTTGTTCGGCGTGCTCCTGCTCGGCTGCGGGGAATATGCGCGCAATCGCCGCTTCCTCGCCGACGAGCCCCGGATCGCGCAGGCCTTGGTCGGCGCCGGCATCGCCGTCCTCTACGCGACGGCTTATGGAAGCTGGTTTCTCTATGGCCAGATCGGCGGCAAGACCGCGTCGGCGCTGATGCTGCTGATCAGCGCGGCGGCCCTCGCTCTGTCGCTGAGGCATGGGCCGGCGACGGCGGTGATGGGCATGATCGGCGGCTTCCTGACGCCCTGGCTCGCGGGCGATCCCGAAGGCGGCGCGCTGCCCATCCTCGCCTATATCGCGCTTCTCGACGCGGCGATCTTCTTCCTGGCGTGGCGGCGGGGCTGGGGCTGGATCGCGGCCGGCGCGGTGGCCCTCAGTTTCGTCTGGACCGCCGTCCTGATTTTCGGATCCCCGCCCGACGCGCTCGCCGCCGGCCTGTTCGTCGTCGGACTTGCCCTGGCCGCATCGCTGCTTCCATCGGGCGAAAGCCGGCCTTCGGCCGCCTTGCAGCCGCTCATCATCGGTCTCTTCGAGCTGACCCTGCTCGTCATCACGCTCGACACCGACCCCCGCGCCTGGCTTCTCTTCGGATCGCTCGCGGCCATCGCTCTGTGGCTCGGCGCCCGCCGTGCCGAAGCCCGCTTCGCGCCGCCGGTCGGGCTGGCGCTGGCCTTGATCCTGCTTCTGATCAAGGCACCGATCGACCGCGACCCTTCGGTTCCATGGACCGCGGTCGCGATCACCTTGATGTTCGCCGGCGTGTCGATCCCGCTGTCGAGGAAGGATCGGTTCCTTCGGACCCTCACCGCCTGCGCGGCTCTGGTCGGACCGGTGCTGATCCTTCGGCTGCTCCGGCCCGGGCTGCTTTCGCCGTTCGGCTGGGGCCTCGCCGCCGCGCTCCTCGCGGTGGCGGCGCTGGCTTTGCTCTGGCTCCACAGGACCGATTCGGCCGGGCGCAAATTGCCGGATTCGGCGATGGTCGTCGCCGGAGTGACCGCCGCCTTGCTTCTCGCCATGGCCGGCTTCGACCTCACGCCACGCGACTTCGTGTCCGCGACCTGGCTGGTGATCGCCCTCGCTCTGATCGCGGCCGGCATCCGGGTCCCCGACAAGGCGCTCCGCCTCGCCGGGCTGGTCCTTCTCACGGTGACGATCTTCAAGGTGTTCGTGTTCGACGCCGCCGAGCTCCAGGGCGCGCTTCGAATCCTGTCGTTCCTCGGCCTCGGCATCGCCCTCATCGCGATGGGCAAGCTCTACGGCACCGTATTGCGGGCGGAGCGGATCGTTCGGGAGTCCGGCTGAGCCGGAGTCCGAAAAAATGGTCGGGGCGAGAGGATTCGAACCTCCGACCCCCACACCCCCAGTGTGATGCGCTACCAGGCTGCGCTACGCCCCGACCGAGGCGCCGTTTTCGAAGCGCCCAAGGCGCGCGACTTAGGCCCTGCCCTCCCCGAAGGCAAGCCGCGCCGGAAGGAAGGATCGATCGTTGACCCGAAGCGCGGCGCTATCTAGTTTTAAATAGAAACCTACTCATGAGGCCGAAAATGAATTCTGAGCGGCGCACCGGGGTCGCCTCGCGCGAGGAGATTGCCGGCCTTACCGGGATAGAGATGCTGCGGGCGATTATTTCGGGCGAGCTTCCGGCGCCTCCGATCGGGGTCACCATGGGTTTCCGACTCGTCGAGGTGGAGCTTGGACGCGCGGTGTTCGAGGGCTCGGCAGGCCCGCACCTGCTGAACCCGCTCGGCGGCGTCCACGGCGGAGTCGCCTTGACCCTGATCGACAGCGCCGCGGGCTGCGCGGTCCATAGCGAGCTTGACGCGGGCGTCGGCTATACGACGGTCGAGACCAAGGTGAACTTCACCCGCCCGGTGCCGCCGGACGGCGCCCTCGTCCGCTGCGAGGGGCGGGTGGTGACGAGAGGCCGCCAGATCGCCACCGCCGAAGCGCGCCTGCTGTCGAACGAGGGCAAGGTGCTTGCCCACGGCACCTCAACCCTGATCATCCTGCCGCCGCGCGGCTGACCGGTCTTCCGTCATCCCCGCGAAAGCCGGGACCCATGAATACAGTTCGGATGGATCTAACGCCGCCATGTTCATGGATCCCGGCCTTCGCCGGGATGACTGGGAACTCAGTTGCCGACGGGACGGCGGCGCGCTTGCGCAAGCCGCTATACGCATGTTAGTCGCCGCCGCCTTCCCCCGGACGCTTGCGTCGGCGCCGGTCCCTTACCAGGTATAGCCCATGTTCTCATCGCCCGCTTATGCCCAGTCCGGCGCCGCTGCTTCCGGAGGCCTTCCGGCCATCCTCATTTCCTACGCGCCGCTGCTGCTCATCTTTGTCATCTTCTACTTCCTGCTCATCCGGCCGCAGAGCCGGCGGGTGAAAGAGCATCGCGACATGGTCGCGGCGGTGAAGCGCAACGACGTCGCGGTCACCACCGGCGGGTTGATCGGCAAGGTCACCAAGGTTGAGGACGCCGAGATCGAGCTCGAAATCGCTTCCGGGATAAGGGTCCGGGTGGTGAAGGGGATGCTCAGCGAAGTCCGCCCGCACGGCGCCAAGCCGGCGAACGACTGACGCCATGCTCGATTTTCCCCGCTGGAAGGTCTGGGGCGTCAGCCTCCTCTGCCTCGTCGGAATCCTCTTCGCGGTTCCGAGCTTCTTCCCCGTGGCGCAGGTCGCCAAATGGCCGTCAGCGGTCCCGAGCGCCCGCATCAACCTCGGTCTCGATCTGGCGGGCGGAAGCCAGCTTCTCGAAGAGGCCGACACCAGCGACGTCGCCAAGCACCGCATCGAGACGATGGAAGAGACCATCCGCCTCGGCCTGAGGCGAAGCTCGCCGAGCATCGAGATCGGCGATATCTCGACCAGCGGCGGCCGTCTCAGCTTCCTCGTCCGCGATCCGGCGCAGGTCGATGCCGCCGTCGAATTCGCCCGTAACCAGACCCAGCCGGCGGCGCTCGGCCAGCGCGACTGGACGGTGAACGTGGTCGACCAGAGCCGGATCGTCATGACTCCGACGGAATCCGGCCTGGCGCGGGCGCTCGACGAAGCGATGAACACGGCCCGCGAGGTCGTCTACAACCGGGTCGATCCGGACGGGACCAAGGAAGTGACGGTCATCCGCCAGGGCAGCCGCCGGATCCTCGTGGAGGTCCCGGGGCTTCAGGATCCCGAAGGGCTGAAGGCGCTGATCGGCAAGACCGCCCGGCTCGATTTCAAGCTTGTCGACCTCAACGCCACCCCCGACATGCTCGCCTCGGGCCGAGCGCCGCCGGGCAGCCAGGTCCTGCCGATGCAGGACGGCCGCCGGATCGCCGTCAAGCGCCGGGCGATGGTCACGGGCGACCAGCTGGTCAACGCTCAGCAGGCCTACAACCAGAATAACGAGCCCGCAGTCAGCATCACCTTCGACAGCCGCGGCGCGCGTTCGTTCGCCCGGGTCACCAAGGAGAATGTCGGCAAGCCCTTCGCGATCATCCTTGACGATGTCGTCATCTCCGCGCCGAACATCAACGAACCGATCATGGGCGGCAGCGCCCAGATTTCGGGCAGCTTCACCGTCCAGACCGCGACCGATCTCGCCGTCCAGCTCCGCTCCGGCAAATTGCCGGTCGAGCTAAAAGTGGTCGAGGAACGCACGATCGGCCCCGATCTCGGCAAGGAATCGATCTACTGGGGAACGGTCGCCAGCGTCGTCGCCACGCTGAGCGTGATCGTCTTCATGCTGATCACCTATGGCCGCTTCGGAGTCTATGCGACGATCGCCCTGATCCTCAACGCGCTCCTCATCCTCGGCATCATGGCCATCTTCAACGCCACCCTCACGCTTCCGGGCATCGCCGGCTTCGTCCTGACGATCGGCGCGGCGGTCGACGCCAACGTGCTGATCAACGAGCGCATCCGCGAGGAGATAAAGCGCGGCCGGAAGGTCCTCGACGCCCTCGACGCCGGTTATCGCGAGGCCAGCACCGCCATCTTCGACGCCAACATCACCAACGTCATCGCGGCCGCCCTGATGTATTTCTTCGGCAGCGGGCCGATCCGCGGCTTCGCCGTGGTCCTTGGAATCGGCATCGTCACGTCGGTCTTCACCGCCGTCAACGTGACCCGGATGCTGGTCTCCCTCTGGGCCCGCAAGGCGCGGCCGCGCGAACTCCATATCTGAGGAACGGCAGATGCGCCTCCTGAAGCTAGTCCCCGACGATACCAACATCGACTTCATGCGCTGGCGCAACGTCGCTTTGTGGCTGTCGATCATCGTCACCGTGGCGTCGATCACCCTTGTCGCGGTCAAGGGCCTCAACCTCGGAGTCGATTTCGTCGGCGGCCAGCAGATCCGGGCGACGTTCAGCCAGCGGCCCATGGTCGAGCAGGTGCGCGCCACGGTCGAGGCCCTAAACCTGGGCGACCCGGCCATCTCGGAGTTCGGCGACTCCAACACCCTGTCGATCCGGATGGGGCCGCCTCCGGGGGGCGAGGAAGCGTCCAATGCCGCCGCGTCGAAGGTCCGCAACGCGATCACCGCCCGCTATCCCGGCACGAAGTTCGCGGTCGACACGGTGTCGCCGAAAGTGTCGGGCGAGCTCTATAAATCCGGGGCCTGGTCAATTGGCCTGGCGATGATCGGGATCGCGCTTTTCATCTGGATGCGATTCGAATGGCAGTTCGGGGTGGGGGCGCTGGTCACCTTGTTCCACGACGTCTCGATGACGCTGGGCTTCTTCTCGCTGACTGAGCTCGAATTCAACCTCAACGTCGTCGCGGCCATCCTCACCATCGTCGGCTATTCGCTCAACGACACCGTCGTCATCTACGATCGAATACGCGAGAATCTGCGCAAATATCGTAAGATGGAGATCGTGCCGCTCCTCAACCTCTCGCTCAACGAGACCCTGTCGCGCACGATGGTCACCTCGCTCTCGATCCTGCTGGCACTGGCCGCGCTGCTTCTGATCGGGCCACCGGTGATCTTCGGCCTGACCATCGCCATCTTCCTCGGCATCTTCGTCGGCACCTATTCCTCAATCTACATCTCGTCGCCGATCCTGGTGTGGCTGAAGATGAGCGGCGACAGCTTCCTCCCGAAGACCGCGGGCGGACCCGGCGGAGCCGAGCGGGTGACGAGCCGCAACGAAAGCATGTGATGGCCCGCCTCGAGCGCGATCCCGCCGCCGAAGGCCCCGTCGTCACGGGCTTTTCCGGCGGCGGCTTCGTGGTCGACGAAGGGGTCTACCGGGCCCTGCTGCTCACTCCGCTGAGGGCCGATGAATGGGCCTCGCCGGTTCCCGCCGAGCTGGCCCTGGCCGACTTGGAGCCCTTGCTTGCGCTCGATCCTGCCCCCGAATTCCTGATCCTCGGGACCGGCGAGCGCCTGATCCACCCGCCCCGGGCGCTTCGCGAAGCGCTGGAGAAGCTCGGCATCGGCCTCGAAGCGATGGACAGCCGCGCCGCCGCCCGGGCCTGGGGCCTGCTTCGCGGCGAAGGCCGCTGGATTGCCGCCGCGCTGATGCCGTTCTAGCCGTCATCGCGAGGCTACCAGCTCCGCCAGATATTCGTGAAGCTCGGCACCATTGCGCTCCCAGCTGAGATGCTCGACCGAGCGCCGAACCGCGGCCGGGTCGGGCGGCGCGGCTAGCATGTCCCGCGCCGCGGCGGCGATCGCCCCCGCGTCGCGGGCGACGAGACGGCCCGCTTCGGGCCGGTCGATCACCTCGCGCGCGCCGCCGACGTCCGCGACCAGGATGGGAGTCCCGCAGGCGAGCGATTCGACCCAGACATTGGCCAGGCCCTCGCGCTCCGAAGGCAGGATCATCAGGTCCGCCGCCGCCAGCAGCTCGGGCATGGCGTCGGGCGACACGCTTCCGAGCAGCCGGGCCCTCGGCGCCAGCCCGCGCTCGGCGATCAGAGCCTCCAGCGCCGGCCGCTCCGGGCCCTCGCCGGCGATGAGCAGGGTCGCGCCCGGAATGGCGGCCAAAGCTTCGATGACGAGCCGCTGGCCCTTGAGCGGCACGAGGTTGCCGGGCGTGACGATCAGCGGCCCGTCCACGCCCAGCTTTAGCTTCGCGGCCGACCGGTCCCCCGGCCGGAATCGCTCCAGGTCGACGCCCGTATAATGGACGTGGATCTTCTCCGCCGGCATTCCCATCGCCGCCATGTCGGCCTTCAGCGCGGCGCTCACCGCGATCAGCCCGGGCGCCTTGCGCGCGGCTTCGATCATCTGCGCCGCGATCGCCGGGCGCCGGCTCCAATAATGGATGTCGCTGCCGCGCGCCTTGACCGAGAAAGGCAGTCCCAGCGCCTCCGCGACATGCATCGCCGCCACGCCGTCGGGCCAGAAGAATTCGGAATCGATCACGTCGCACTTAAGGGCTCGGGCGACCGGAAGGACCGCCGCCGCGAGCGATCGCGCGGCGCCGGTGCCGCCGAACCCCGGCCAGATGCGGAAGCGAGGACGGTATATGGCGATGCCGTTCCGGCGCTCCTTCGCCGGCAGGGCGGCCCTGGACCGGTAATGAGGATGGCGGGTCATCGGCCAGATCGGAAGCCCGACGGGAGCGACCACTTCCGCCTCGACCCCGTCCCTGGCCGCGAGCGCCAGCGTCTGCCGCTCGACGAAGACGCCGAAGGTCGGCCGGCCGGAATCCGGATAGAGCGTCGAGAGAGTCAGAACGCGCAACATGGCGGCCCTCTTACATCGCGAGACATTAAACCGCCGTTCATCCACGAAAGTCACTATCCGGCCATCTCCACCGTGCCCCAGTCCGCGCTTGGCCTAGTCCCAACCCTCCGCTAAGAAGCCCTCCATGCTGCGTAACCCTGCCCGCCTCACCGCCGCCGCCGTCATCGCGTGCCTCGTCCTTCCCGTCGCCGGCTGCGCCACCGGCGGCAAGAAGACCAAGGCCGACACCCAATATGTCGCGCGCGACGTCAACACCCTCTACAACCTCGCGAAGAAGCGTCTCGACCAGCACGATTACGCTGAAGCCGGGCTCGTTTTCGACGAGGTCGAACGCCAGCACCCTTATTCGGTCTGGGCGCGCCGGGCCCAGCTGATGAGCGCCTTTTGCTATTATGCGGCCCGCGATTACGCCAAGTCGATCGAATCGTCCCGGCGCTTCCTCTCCATCCACCCGGGCAACCGCGACGCGCCTTACGCTTATTACCTGATCGCGCTCAGCTATTACGAGCAGATCACCGACGTCACGCGGGATCAGAGCACCACCCAGCAGGCGCTTGACGCGCTCGGCGAGCTCGTTCGCCGCTATCCGGACACGCGCTACGCGGCGGACGCCCGCCTGAAGGTCGATCTCGTCCGCGACCATCTCGCCGGCAAGGAGATGGAGATCGGCCGCTTCTACCAGCGCCGGGCCCAGTGGCTCGCCTCGGTGATGCGGTTCCGGACCGTCGTCGACCAATATCAGACGACCAGCCACACGCCCGAAGCGCTCATGCGGCTCACCGAATCCTATCTCGCCCTCGGCATTCCCGCCGAAGCTCGGAAGTCGGCCGCGGTTCTCGGAGCCAATTATCCGAACACCAAATGGTACCAGCGCGCTTATTCGCTGGTCCAGAAGCACCCGCCGGCGGCGGCCGCGCCGGCCGCATGAGGCAGTCCCGTCATCCCGGCGGAAGCCGGGACCTCGGGACAAGAAGACACGGCGGGCGACCCGAGACCCCGGCTTTTGCCGGGGTGAAGCGCTGAGAGGCGCGTCATGCTCAGCTCTCTCTCAATCCGCGACGTCGTCCTGATCGAGAGCCTCGACCTGGAATTCGGCCCCGGCCTCGGCGTGCTCACCGGCGAGACCGGGGCCGGCAAGTCGATCCTCCTCGACGCGCTCGGCCTCGCGCTGGGCGCCCGGGCCGACAGCGGCCTCGTCCGCCAAGGCCAGGCGCAGGCCGTCGTCACCGTCGGCTTCGATCTTCCCGCCGCCCATCCGGCCCACACCTTGCTTCGCGATAACGGCCTCGAAGGGGACAGCGGCGAGCCGCTCGTCGTCCGCAGGATCGTCCGCGCCGACGGCGGTAGCCGCGCCCTCGTCAACGATCAATCGGCTTCCGTGTCGCTGCTGCGCGAGCTTGGAGCCCTGCTCGTAGAGGTGCACGGCCAGCACGACGATCGAGGCCTGCTCAATCCGCGGGGCCATCGGGCGTTGCTCGACTCCTTCGGCCGGATCGACAGCGAAGCGGCCGAGCTCGCCTATCGTTCCTGGGGCCAGGCGGAAGCCGCTTTGGCCAGGGCCAAAGAGGATCTGGAAGCCGCCGCCCGCGACCGCGAATGGCTCGACCATGCCGTCGCCGAGCTCGACAGGCTCGCCGCGGAGCCCGGCGAGGAAGCGGCGCTGGCCGGCCTTCGCTCGGACATGCAGAAAGGGGCCCGGCTCGCCGAGGACATCGCCGCGATCGGGCAGCTTCTCGACGGCTCCGAAGGCGGGCTCTCGCTCTGCCGGCAGGCGGCCCGGCGCCTGGAGCGGATCGCCGGCGAGCATGACCGCCTCGCCGAGGCGCTCGAAGCGCTCGACCGGGCGCTGGTCGAGGCCTCCGAGGCGGAAGACCGGCTGGAGGCCGCGAGCGCCGCTTTGGCCTTCGACCCGGCCAGGCTCGACGAAGCGGAGACCCGCCTGTTCGAGATCCGGGCCGTCGCCCGCAAGCACCGGGTGGATCCCGACGCCTTGCCCGCGCTCGCCGCGGAGCTGGCCGCGAAGCTCGCCGCGCTCGAGGCGGGTGAGAAGAGCCTGGCCGCGCTCGAAACCCGGGTTCGCGACAGCCGCGCCGCTTATCTCGGCGAAACGGAGCGGCTGACGCAGCTTCGAACCGCCGCCGCCGCCCGCCTCGATTCGGCGGTCGAGCGCGAGCTCGCCCCGTTGAAGCTCGACTCCGCCCGCTTCCGGACCCTCGTCGAGCCGCTCGCCGAAGCGCAATGGGCGGCGCGGGGCCGCGATCGCGTCGAGTTCGAAGTCTCCACCAACCCCGGCGCGCCCTTTGCGCCACTGACCAAGATCGCCAGCGGCGGCGAGCTCTCCCGATTCATCCTCGCCCTCAAGGTCGCCCTGGCGGAACGCGGCGACGCCCGGACGATGATCTTCGACGAGATCGACCGCGGGGTCGGCGGCGCCGTCGCAAGCGCGGTCGGCGAGCGCCTCCACCGCCTCGCGGAGGGTGCGCAACTGCTCGTCGTCACCCACAGCCCGCAGGTCGCCGCCCGAGGCGCCCGCCACCTTCTCATCGAGAAGAGCCACGAGGGCTTCGTCACTCGAACCAGCGTCGAGGCGCTGGACGAGGAACGGCGAAGGGAGGAGATCGCGCGGATGCTGTCTGGCGCTCAGGTGACGGACGAAGCGAGGGCGCAGGCCGGGCGGCTGCTGGAAGCGGCATGACGTACGGCGCAGGAAATTCCTCCCCTGCATCTGCAGGGGAGGGGGACCATGCGAAGCATGGTGGAGGGGTCTTGCTGAGTCTGAGGAGCCCCTCCACCGCGTTTCGCGCGGTCCCCCTCCCCGAGAAATCTCGGGGAGGAATTAAGTGACCGAAACCGAAGCCGCCGCGCAGCTGGAGCATCTCGCAACCGAGATCGCCCGCCACAACCGGCTCTACCATAGCGAGGATGCGCCGGAGATTTCCGACGCCGATTATGACGCCCTCGTCCGTCGCAACGCCGAGCTGGAGAAGCAATTCCCGCACCTCGTCCGAGAGGACAGCCCGTCGCGGCAGGTAGGCGCCGCCCCCGCCGCCCACCTCTCCAAAGTCCGCCACGCGCTGCCCATGCTCAGCCTGGAAAACGCCTTTTCCGAAGAGGAAGTGGCGGATTTCATCGGCAGGGTGCGGCGCTTCCTCAGCCTCGGCCCCGACGAGGAGGTCGCCCTTACCGCCGAGCCCAAGATCGACGGCCTGTCCTGCTCGCTTCGCTACGAGAAAGGCGAGCTGGTCCTTGCCGCGACTCGCGGCGACGGCACTACTGGGGAAGTCGTGACCGACAATGTCCGGACCATCGCCGACATTCCTCAGCGGCTTCGCCTCCCGTCATCCCGGCGAAAGCCGGGACCTCGGGGAGGACAGGCGCCCTTCGACCCCGAGGTCCCGGCTTCTTCCGCCGGGATGACGATTCCGGACGTCTTCGAGGTGCGCGGCGAGGTCTACATGTCGAAGGCCGATTTCGCGGCCCTCAACGCCCGCCTGCTCGCCGAAGCGGAGGATCCGGCCAAGGCCCGCCAGTTCGCCAACCCGCGCAACGCCGCGGCGGGCTCGCTCCGGCAGAAGGACGCGGCGGTGACCGCATCGCGGCCGCTTCGCTTCTACGCCCATGGCTGGGGCGAGGTGTCCGCTTTGCCGGCGGAGACCCAGCTCGGAGTGATGTTGGCGATCGAGGCCTGGGGCCTGCCGATCGCCGGCCAGCTCGAACGCTGCACCGATCTCGACGCCTTGCTTGCCCATTACCGGGCGATCGAAGCGGCACGGGCCGACCTTCCCTTCGACATCGACGGCGTGGTCTACAAGGTCGACCGGCTCGACTGGCAGCGTCGCCTCGGCCAGGTGGCCCGGGCGCCGCGCTGGGCGCTGGCCCACAAATTCCCCGCCGAGAAAGCCGAGACCCTGCTGGAAGCGATCGACATCCAGGTCGGCCGCACCGGCAAGCTCACGCCCGTCGCCCGGCTTCGGCCGGTGAGCGTCGGCGGAGTGACGGTCACCAACGCGACCCTTCACAACAAGGACGAGATCGAACGGCTGGGAGTCCGGGTCGGCGATCGCGTCCGGATCCAGCGCGCCGGCGACGTCATCCCGCAGGTGCTCGAGAACCTGACCCCGGACGAGGAGCGGCCGGCTTACCTCTTCCCCGATAAATGTCCCGAATGCGGCTCCGACGCGGTGCGCGAGGAGGGCGAGGTCGACGTCCGCTGCACCGGCGGCCTCGTCTGCCCGGTCCAGCGGGTCGAGCGGCTGCGCCACTTCGTCTCCCGCCACGCGCTCGACATCGAGGGACTCGGGATCACCCATATCGAGAATTTCTTCCGCGACGGCCTGCTCCAGTCGCCCGCCGACATTTTCCGGCTGACAAAGGAGACCCTGCTCGGACGCGAGCGATGGGCCGAGATTTCGGCGGCCAATCTGATCGCCGCGATCGACGCCAAGCGCGAGCCGCCGCTCGACCGCTTCCTTTACGCGCTCGGCATCCGTCACGTCGGCGAGGTGACGGCGCGCGACCTGGCGCGACGCTGCCGAAGCTGGGACAATTTCCGCGCCATGATCGAGGGCGCGATCGCCATCCGCGGCGACATGGAGCCTGTGCTCGGCGAGGAGGAGCGCAAGTTCCGCCAGCGCCGCGACAAGGCGGTGGTCGAAGCGATCGAAACGCCCAATATCGGTCCCGAGGTCGCCAACGCCCTGCTCGATTTCTTCGAGGAAGACCATAACCGCGAGGTGCTCGACGACCTGCGCGACGCCGGCGTGCGGCCAAGCGACCTGGTGTGGGAAACGAAGGAATCGCCCGTCTCCGGCAAGACCCTGGTCTTCACCGGAAGCCTCGAAACCCTGTCGCGCGACGAGGCTAAGGCGCAGGCGGAGAAGCTCGGGGCCAAGGTCGCCGGCTCGGTCTCGGCCAAGACCGACCTCGTCGTCTACGGCCCGGGCGCGGGTTCCAAGCTGAAGAAGGCGGCCGAGCTCGGCGTGGAAACGATCGACGAGGCGGCCTGGAACGCCCTTGTGCAGGGCGCGATGTGACCGTCATCCCGGCGAAAGCCGGGACCGCAGCGAATGAAAGGCCCTGTGCACTTCACCCCGCGAGGCCCGACTTCCGCCGGGGTGACGGGAGGCGACGCACCGCCTTGCCCGCATTCTTCCCTCATGCCAGACCTGTGCCGCACCCCCGGAGAAGCCCTCGATGAAACAGACCTTCCTGATCGGCCTCGCGGCTTTGATGCTCCCCGTCGTCGCCTTCGCTCAGGCTCTACCCGCGCCGCCGGTCGCGGCGAAGCGGCCGCACGAGATCAAGGGGCCCGGCGAAATCGTCAGGAACGACGAATATTACTGGCTTCGCGACGACACCCGCAAGAATCCCGAGATGCTCGCCTATCTCGCGGCCGAGAACGCTTATGTCGATTCGGCGATGGCGCCCCTCAAGCCGCTCCAGGAGAAGCTCTACTCAGAGTTTGTCGGCCGGATCAAACAGGACGATTCAAGCGTCCCCTACCGCAAGCGCGGCTATTATTATTACAGCCGCTTCGAGGCGGGGCAGGATTATCCCGTCATCGCCCGCCGCAAGGGCGCGATGACCGCGCCCGAGGAGGTGCTGCTCGACCAGCCCGCAATGGGCAAGGGCAAGGGCTATTTCGCTGTCGGCGCCTCCGAGCCGAGCCCGGACAACCGGCTGCTCGCTTATGCCGAGGACGTCGTCGGGCGCCGTCAATATGTGCTTCGGGTCAAGGACATCGCCTCCGGCCGGGCCCTTGCCGACGAAGTCCCCAACGCCGAGCCCGACTTCGTCTGGGCGGACGACAACCGCACCCTCTTCTACATCGAGAAGGATCCGGTCACCCTGCTCAGCAAGAGGGTCAAGGCGCACGTTTTGGGCACCCCGGCCTCGGCCGATCGCCTCGTCTACGAGGAGAAGGACGAGAGCTTCTACATGGGCCTGCGGAGGACCACGTCCGACAAATATATCTGCATCGTCCTCCAGAGCACGGTCAGCAATGAGCAGCGCTGCACGAGCGCCGCGAGGCCGGGCTCTTTTGCCGCCCTGGCGCCGCGCGAGCGCGAGTTCCTCTATCAGGCCGACCATATCGGCAACCGCTGGGTCGTCCTCACCAACTGGAAGGCGCCCAATTACCGGCTGATGCAGGTTTCAGAGGCGGCGGCGGCCGGCGGCCGGGCGAAGTGGACCGACCTCGTCGCCCACAAGGCGGATGTCTTCATCGACGATTTCAAGCCGATGAACGGCTATATCGCCATTGCCGAGCGCTCGGGCGGCAACAAGCGCCTTCGGCTGCTGACCGAGGCGGGCAAGAGCCGGTTCGTCGCCTCGGACGAGCCCGCTTATGCGATGGGGCTCGACGTCAACGCCGAGCCCGACAGCGACTGGCTTCGCTACCATTATACGTCGCTGACGACGCCCGCGACGATCTACGAGGTCAATGCGAAGACCGGCGAAAGGCGGCTGCTCAAGCAGACTCCCGCGCCCGGCTACGACCCGTCCCAATATGTCACCGAGCGGGCCTGGGCGACCGCCCGCGACGGCGCCCGGATCCCGGTCTCGATCGTCTACCGCAAGGGCTTCCGCAAGGACGGCAAGGCGGCGATGCTCCAATATGCCTATGGCAGCTACGGCATCTCCAGCGATCCGGCCTGGTCGCCGACGGTGACCAGCCTTCTCGACCGCGGCATGGTCTACGCGATCGCGCATATCCGCGGCGGCCAGGAGATGGGCCGGGCATGGTACGACCAGGGCCATCTGCTCAACAAGAAGAACAGCTTCACCGACTTCATCGACGTCACCCGCTATCTCGTCGCCCAGGGCTATGCGGCGAAGGACCGGGTCGCGGCCCAGGGCGGAAGCGCGGGCGGCCTGCTGATGGGCGGGATCGCCAACATGGCCCCCCGGGATTATTCGGTGATCGTCGCGCAGGTGCCGTTCGTCGACGCCGTTACCACGATGCTCGATCCGACCATTCCGCTCACCACCAATGAATATGACGAATGGGGCAATCCGTCGGATCCGAAATATTATAATTATATGCTGTCTTATTCGCCCTACGACAATGTCGCGGCCAAGGCCTATCCGGCGATGTTCGTCAGCACCGGGCTGTGGGACAGCCAGGTCCAATATTACGAGCCGGCGAAATGGGTGGCGAAGCTTCGGGCGGCCAAGACCGATTCGAACCCGCTGCTGTTCCGGATCAACATGGAGGCGGGCCACGGCGGCAAGTCCGGCCGTTTCCGCCGCTATCGCGACATCGCCGAATATTACGCCTTCATGCTGAAGGAGCTGGGGGTGGAGAGGTAGCGAACCGCGGGCGTATCCTGGCTTAGTCGTCACCTGAACTTGTTTCAGGGTCCAGGTCTCCGCCCGCGAGGCGGCTCGTCACTGGATGCTGAAACAAGTTCAGCATGACGGGTGGGCTCAGCCGCCCCGCCTTCTGCGCACCGGGACTGCCCGCCGCTTGCGCATGATCAGGGTCGGCCATTCGCCGCGCTCGACCCGGCCGCTCAGCATCATGCCCTGGCGGCGGTAGGCGGCGGCCACCGCCGGCGCCTGGTGGTCGAGCAGGCCGGCCAGGATGAGCCGGCCGCCCGGCGCGATCGCTTCCGCCACCTCGCGAGCAAGCTCGATCAGCGGCCCGGCGAGGATGTTGGCGATGACGAGGTCGTAAGGCGCGCGGGCCTGCAGCCGGACATGGTCCATCCCCTCGGCGACGAGAAGCTCCAGTTGGCCCCGAGCCCGCCCCATCCTGACGCGGTTGATCGCCGCATTCTCCTCGCTGACCTCGATCGCCACCGGATCGTTGTCGGACGCGGCCGCCCGCGCCGCCGGCCACAGCCGAAGCGCCGCGAAGGCGAGGAGGCCGGTGCCGGTGCCGAGGTCGACGAGATCGGCGACCGCCGCGCCCCCGGCCTTGAGTCGGCTGAGCGCGACAAGGCAGCCGGTCGTCGTCTCGTGCTGGCCGGTGCCGAAGGCGCGGCCGGCGTCGATCTCGATCGCGATCGACCCGGCCGGCGCCGTTCCGCGATGGGCCGGCGTATGGACGAAGAAGCGGCCCGCCTCGATCGGCTCCAGGCCCTGCTGGCTCAAGGTCACCCAGTCGCGGTCCTCGACCCGCTCGACCACGGGCCGGGTTCCGGACGCGCTCGGGGCCAGCCCGGCGAGGAGGGCCAGCATCTCCGCATTCGGCTCACGGTCGAAATAAGCGTCGAGCCGCCATTCGTCCGGCCTCGCCCCGTCCGCTTCGCTGGTCATCAGCACCGGGGGGAATTCGAGCCAGGCGAGCGGCGAGATGTCGTCCTTCAGCGCCTCCGCCTCCGCCTTGGTGCAGGGCAGGGTGACCTTCCAGCTGTCGGTCATCGAATTCCTTCCCTGCATTTGCCGGGGAGGGGGACGAGGCGAAGCCTGGTGGAGGGGCCGCAGCGGAAGGACCCCTCCACCGTCCTCCGGACGGTCCCCCTCCCCGCCAAATGGCGGGGAGGAATTTCGCTACCGCACATAGCTCGCCCCATTGACGTCGATCACCGCTCCGGTCGCCGACGCCGGCGCGTCGAGCGCAAGCCAGCGCACCGTCTCGGCCACCTCCTCGGCGCTCGCTATGCGCCCGAGCGGGATGTCGGCGATCACCTTCTGCCCGCCCCGGCTCGCCATATAATCGTCGACCATCTCGGACGCGGTGAAGCCCGGGCAGACGGCGAAGGCGAGGATGCCGTCCGCCGCGAAGCCGCGGGCGATCGACTTGGTCATCCCGATCATCCCGGCCTTGGACGCCGCATAATGCCAGTGCTGCGGGCTGTCGCCGCGATAGGCGGCCCGGCTGGCGACGTTGACGATCCGCCCGCCGCCGGCCTCGCGGAAATGGAGGACGGCAAGGCGGCAGAGCTCGGCCGAGGCGGTGAGGTTGACGCGCATCGTCCGCTCCCAATTCGCGGTCCATTCCTGCGCGGGAAGATCCACGTCGGCGGCTTCGAAGATGCCTGCATTGTTGACGAGCGCGTCGATCCGGCCCCCCAGCCGCTCCAGCGCCTCTTCCCAGAGACGGCCCGCGGCGCCCGGAGCCGAGAGGTCGGCGGCAATCATGCCGTCACCGCCCCGGCTGGAGTGGCCGACGACCTTGTGGGCGGAGAGAGAGGCGGCGATCGCCTTGCCGATGCCTCGGCTGGTGCCGGTGACGAGGATGTTTGCCATGCCGGCGCGATAGTCGCGGGAGGTGAAGCCGTCCAGTCGCCGGGGAGCGACGCCGCCGATCAATCCGCGAACGGGTCCCGTACCAGGATCGTGTCCTCCCGCTCCGGGCTGGTCGACACCAGGGCGACCGAGATCCGGCAAAGCTCCTCGATCCGCTTGATATATTTGATCGCCTGCGCCGGAAGCTCGGCCCAGCTGCGGGCGCCGGCGGTGGATTCCGACCAGCCGGCTATCGTCTCGTAGACGGGCTCGACCGCTTCCTGGTCGGCGGCATGGGCCGGGAGATGATCGAGCGAAGCGCCGCGAAGCCGGTAGCCGGTGCAGATGCGCAGCTCTTCCAGGCCGTCGAGGACGTCGAGCTTGGTCAGGGCCACCCCGGTCACGCCCGCCACCGCGCAGGCCTGGCGCACCAGGACCGCGTCGAACCAGCCGCAGCGGCGCTTGCGGCCGGTCACCGTTCCGAACTCCCGTCCCCGCTCACCCAGGCGCTGGCCGGTCTCGTCCTCGAGCTCGGTCGGGAAGGGGCCGGCGCCGACCCGGGTGGTATAGGCCTTGACGATTCCGAGCACGAAGCCGGCCGCCCCCGGCCCCAGGCCGCTGCCGCCGGCGGCGGTGCCCGCGACGGTGTTGGACGAGGTTACGAACGGATAGGTGCCGTGGTCGACGTCGAGCAGAACGCCCTGGGCGCCTTCGAACAGGATGCGTTTGCCGCGCGCCTTGGCCTCGTTGAGCGTGATCCAGGTCGGCCGGGCGAAGCGAAGCACGAACTCGGCGATCTCGCCGAGGTCGCGCTCCAATCGGGCGCGGTCGATCGGCGGCTCGCCGAAGCCGGCGCGAAGCGCGTCGTGATGGGCGCAGAGGCGGTCGATCTGCGGCCCGAGCTGGCCGAGATGGGCGAGGTCGCAGACCCGGATGGCGCGGCGCCCGACCTTGTCCTCATAAGCCGGGCCGATGCCGCGCCGGGTGGTTCCGATCTTGCCCTGGCCCGACGCGTCCTCGCGAAGCGCGTCGAGATCGCGGTGGAAGGGAAGGATGAGCGGGCAGATGTCGGAGATGTGAAGGGTCTCGGGGGTGACCGCGACGCCCTGCTCGCCCAGCCGCTCGACCTCGGCCCTGAGGGCCCAGGGATCGAGAACGACTCCGTTGCCGATGACGGAAAGGGTGCCGCGGACGATTCCGGAAGGGAGCAGGGAAAGCTTGTAGGTCTGGTCGCCGACGACCAGGGTGTGGCCGGCATTGTGGCCGCCCTGGAACCGGGCGACGACGTCGGCCCGGCTCGCCAGCCAATCGACGATCTTGCCCTTCCCCTCGTCGCCCCACTGGACTCCGATGACGGTGACGTTGGCCAAGGCCTGAATCCTTTCGAATGACGCCGAGCCACTATATCAACAACGGCTCAAGGGGAGTTCTTAATTCCTCCCCCGGCTTTCCGGGGGAGGGGGACCGCGCGAAGCGCGGTGGAGGGGTTCTTCCAAGTCAGAGGAGCCCCTCCACCATGCTTCGTATGGCCCCCCTCCCCTGCAAATGCAGGGGAGGAATTTCAAAAGCGCAGTGGGCTCACCCTCTTCACCCCCGGCAATGCCTGCAGTCGCTGGACCAGGTCCGGCCCGACATGGCTGTCGACCGAGACCAGGGCGACCGCCTCGCCGCCCGCTTCGCGGCGGCCGAGGCTGAAGGTCCCGATATTGACGCCGGCCTCACCGAGCAGGGTACCGAGCCGGCCGATGAAGCCTGGCATATCCTCGTTGACGATGTAGATCATCTCGCCCTCAAGCTCGGCCTCGACCCGGATCCCGAAAATCTCGACGAGGCGCGGAGTCGAATTGGCGAACCGGGTGCCGGCGCCCGGCCGGTCGCCCGCCGAGGTCATCGCCGAGACCCGCAGCAGGGTGTGATAGTCGGTCTCGCGGTCGTGGCGGATCTCGCGGACGTCGAGCCCGCGCTCCCGGGCCAGGAAGGGCGCGTTGACCATGTTCACGGTATCGGAATGCACCCGCATGAAGCCGGCGAGGACGGCGCCGGTGATCGGCTTCATGTTGAGCTCGGCCGCGGCGCCCTCGGCTTCGATGGAAAGGCCGGCGATCGCTCCGTGCGAAAGCTGGCCGACGAGCGAGCCCAATTTCTCGGCCAGGGCCATATAAGGTTTCAGCCGCGGCGCCTCCTCGGCGGAGAGAGAGGGCATGTTGAGGGCGTTCGTCACTCCCCCGCGCACCAGATATTCGGCCATCTGCTCGGCGACCTGGATGGCGACGTTGACCTGGGCCTCGGTCGTCGAGGCGCCGAGATGGGGGGTCGCGACCAGGCCCGGGGTGCCGAACAGCGGGTTCGCCTTGGCCGGCTCCTCGACGAACACGTCGAGCGCGGCGCCGGCGACGTGGCCGGAATCGAGGGCATCCTTGAGCGCCGTCTCGTCGATCAGGCCGCCACGGGCGCAATTGACGATCCGCACGCCCTTCTTCGTCCGTGCGATATTCTCGCGCGAGAGGATGTTTCGGGTCTGGTCGGTGAGCGGCGTGTGAAGCGTAATGAAGTCCGCCCGGGCGAGGAGCGCGTCGAGCTCGACCTTCTCGACTCCCAGATCGAGCGCGCGCTCTGGAGTCAGGAACGGGTCGTAGGCGATCACCTTCATTCGAAGGCCGAGCGCCCGGTCGGCGACGATCGAGCCGATATTGCCGGCGCCGATCAGGCCGAGCGTCTTGCTGGTCAGCTCCACGCCCATGAAGCGGTTCTTCTCCCACTTGCCGGCCTGGGTGGAGGAATCGGCCGCGGGCAGGTCGCGGGCGAGGGCGAACATCAGGGCGATGGCGTGCTCGGCGGTGGTGATCGAATTGCCGAAGGGCGTGTTCATGACCACGATCCCGCGCTGGGTGGCGGCGGGGATGTCGACATTGTCGACCCCGATGCCGGCCCGGCCGATCACCTTGAGGTGGGTGGCCGCCTCGAGGACATCGGGGGTGACCTTGGTGGCGGAGCGGATGGCCAGGCCGTCATAGCCGCCGATGACGGTCTTGAGCTCCTCCTTGGTCAGGCCGGGCTTTTCGTCCACTTCGACCCCCTTGGCCCGGAATATCTCCGCGGCTTTGGGATCCATCGGGTCGGAAATCAGGACTTTGGGCATTTTGTTACTCCGTCGCCCCAGCGAAGGCTGGGGCCCCGTGGGCTGAAGGCGTGGCGGCTTTGTCTCGCTGGGACGACGGTCAGGCGCGAGCCTCGTGATAGGCCCAGTCGAGCCAGGGGAAGAGCGCTTCGAGATCGTCGGTATCGACCGTCGCCCCGCACCAAAGCCTGAGGCCCGGCGGCGCGTCGCGGTAGCTGGCGACGTCGTAGCCAACCCCTTCCGCCTCGAGCAGGCCGGCCATCTTCTTGACCAGGGCCGATTGCGCTTCGGGATCGCCGCCCTCGGCGAATTTCAGGCAGACGCTGGTGTTGGAGCGGGTCTCGGGGATCCGGGCGAGATGCTCGACCCAGTCGGTGCGCTCGACCCAGGCATCCACCGCCGCGGCATTGGCTTCGGAGCGGGCGATCAGCCCCGGAAGACCGCCGACCCCCACCGCCCATTCGAGCGCGAAGATATAATCCTCGACCGCGAGCATCGACGGCGTGTTGATCGTCTCGCCCTGGAAGATGCCCTCGATCAGCTTGCCGCTTTTGGTCAGCCGGAAGATCTTGGGCAGCGGCCAGGGCGGGGAATAGCTCTCCAGGCGTTCGACCGCCCGGGGCCCCAGGACGAGCATGCCGTGGCCGCCCTCGCCGCCGAGCGCCTTCTGCCAGCTGAAGGTGGCGACGTCGATCTTGTCCCAGGGGAGCGGCTGGGCGAAGGCGGCGGACGTGGCGTCGGCGATGGTCAGGCCTTCCCGGGCATCGCTGATCCAGTCGCCGTCGGGCACCTTCACGCCCGACGTGGTGCCGTTCCAGGTGAAGACGACGTCGTGGCCCGGATCGACGGCGGCGAGATCGGGCAGCTCGCCATAATCCGCCTTCATCACATTGGCGTCGAGCTTGAGCTGCTTGACGACGTCGGTCACCCAGCCCTCGCCGAAGCTCTCCCAGGCGAGCAGGGTAACGGGCCGGGCGCCGAGCATCGACCACAAGGCCATCTCGACGGCGCCGGTGTCGGAGGCCGGGACGATCCCGATCCGGTGGCTGGCCGGCACCCTCAGCACCCGCCGGGTCAGGTCGATCGCATGGCCGAGCCGGGCCTTGCCCAGCTTGGAGCGGTGCGAGCGTCCCAGCGAGCCCAGAGCGAGGTGTTCGGGACCCCAGCCGGGCGGCTTGGCGCACGGGCCGGAGGAGAAAAAAGGGCGCTCGGGGCGCAGATCCGGCTTGGTGATCGTCACTGTCAAACTCTCCTCGCAGAGAGCACGCGCCGCGTTGGGACGGCGTGGCCCGAGGCGGGGGATAGAGGCAGGGGCGGCGGTGTCAACCGCGCGTGCCCGTCACCCCGGCGAAAGCCGGGGCCTCGGGGAGACCCGCCGGGACTTCTCGGCCTGAGGTCCCGGCTTTCGCCGGGATGACGAGGTGGCGGACGTTCGATACAGTCTCCCCTCATGCGCTGGGCCCTTTCGCTGACCTTGCTTCTCGCCGCCTGTCTCCCCTCCGGCGATCGCAAGCCCCCGCCCCAGGCCCGCCAGTCGCCGGCGGGCGAGACCAGGATATGCCTCGCCGATCTCACCCGCGAGCATGTCCGCTTCAAGGCGCTGCCCGATCGCCGCTTCGGCGGCGGCTGCAGCGCGATCGGCGCCGTCCAGCTCCTCGACGTCGGCACTCCGGTTGCCAACCTTGGAGCGATGACTTGCCCGCTGGCGCGGCAGTTCGCCCGCTGGACTCGGGAAGCGATGCAGCCGGCCGCCGAGGCCTGGCTGGGCAGCCGGATCGTCAAGGTCGAAAGCTTCGGCACCTACAGCTGCCGGCCTGTCAACGGCCGCGCCGGAGCCCGGCTCAGCGAGCATGGCCGTTCGAACGCCGTCGACATCGGCGCCTTCGTCCTTGCCGATGGCCGGCGGATCACCGTGCTGGCGGGCTGGCGCGGCGGCGACGAGGACGTTCGCCGCTTCCTTCGCGCCGTCCACGATTCGGGATGCCGGCGCTTCGGGATCGTGCTCGGCCCCGACGCCGACGCCTTCCATCGCGACCATCTTCATTTCGACATGGGACAGGGGCCGTATTGCCGCTAAACGAGCGGCCATGACCGATCCCATACCCCCCAACCGCACCTTTCCCGCCGCCCGCCAGGAAGCCGAATCGGCCAACCAGCCGACCCCTTCAGCCCAGACGGCACACGACGCCTATCGTCTCGCCTTCCAGGACATGGACTTCCTGCTTCGCGAGGACCTGCGCCCGGTCCGCTTCCAGCTCGAATTGCTGAAGCCCGAGCTTCTGCTCGACGAGGCCAGGATCGCCTCGACCTTCGTCTTCTACGGCTCGGCCCGAATTCCCGAGACCGCGAAGGCCGACGCACTGATCGCCGCCGCCGCGACCGACGAGCAGCGCCGCATCGCCGAGCGGCTCAAGGCCAAGGGCAAATATTATGAGGAGGCGCGCCAGCTCGCCCGGCTCGCCAGCCGCTGCGAGCCGGACGAGACCGGCCTCAGGCAATTCGTCGTCTGCTCCGGCGGCGGCCCGTCGATCATGGAGGCCGCCAATCGCGGCGCCCATGACGAAGGGGCGGAATCGGTCGGCCTCAACATCGTGCTCATGCACGAGCAGATGCCCAATCCCTACGTCACGCCCTCGCTCAGCTTCCAGTTTCACTATTTCGCCTTGAGGAAGATGCACTTCCTGCTTCGGGCGAGGGCCGTGGCGATCTTCCCCGGCGGGTTCGGAACGTTCGACGAGGCCTTCGAGCTGCTCACCCTCGTCCAGACCGGCAAGGTCAAGCCGCTCCCGATCCTGTTCTTCGGCCGCGAATTCTGGGAGCGGGTGATCGACTTCCAGGCCCTGGTCGAAGAAGGCGTGATTGCTCCGGACGACCTCAAGCTGTTCACCTTCGTCGAGACGGCCGAAGAGGCGTGGAAGCATGTCTGCGCTTATTATGAAGCGGCAGGCGGGCCGGTGGCAGGCGCCTAGGTCTAATCCTGTCGAAGGGGAATCGTCACCCTGAACTTGTTTCAGGGTCCAGTTCTCCGCCCGCGAGGCGCATCCACGCTGGATGCTGAAACGAGTTCAGCATGACGGCAGGGGGACTTCAGCCCCTTACTCTCCCAGCCTCGTGCTCGGCGATGAAGCGGTCGACCGGGATCGAGCGGATCGTTTCGGCGAGCACCTGCTCGGCGACGTCCTCCGGCCGTTTGAAGCGAAGGCAGCTCTTGCCCATGTCGAGCTTGCGGCCGGAGGCGGCCCATTGCGCCTTCAGCCGCTCGGTCCGCGCCTCGGAGGCGTAGACGCAATTGAGGTAGAGCGCGGTGTAATTCTTCTGCGCGGCAAGTCCGGCATAGACGAGCGGCTGGCCGTTATAGGTGTCGGGATAGCGGGCCGACGGGACTTCCCAGCCGATCATCCCCCAGCTCATCCGCTCGACATAGCCGTCGGGGAGATTGGCGTTGATCAGGTCGCGAATCCGGGCGACCAGAGCGGCGCGCTCCGGTGGAAGCTCCGAGAGATAGGCTTCGGGCGTGGGCGCCTGGCTGCTGACCATCCCCGCTCGGCCGACTAGCGCTTTTCCTGTCCGGAGCGGCCCGCGACCGAGGGCGCGCCCTCGCCGCCGATTCGGTTCGGACCCGCCTGCTGCTCGTTCATCACCGGCTCGGTCTCCGCCTTTTCGCCGGCGGCGGGCTGGTCCGCTTTCTCCGCGGCCGCCTTGGCGGCATTGGCCGGGGGAGCGGCCTGCGGCTTGGGGAGCGGCATCGGGCTGTCGGTCTGGGTGTTCAGGTAAGCGAGCACATTGGCCCGCTCCTCGCCCTTGCCGATGCCGGCGAAGGTCATCTTGGTCCCCGGGGCGAAGTCCCGGGGCGACGTGATCCAATGGTTCAGATTTTCCCAGTCCCAATTGCCGCCCTTGCCGGCGAGGGCCGGTGAGTAAGGGAAGCCGGCCGCATGCTTGCCGATCGGCTTGCCGACCACGCCCCACAGGTTCGGACCGGTGCCGTTGGGCCCGCCCTGGTTGATCGTGTGGCAGGCGGTGCACTTCTTGAAGCTCTGCTCGCCCTTGGCGGGGTCGGCGGAGGCGAGGAGCGTGGCGATCGGCACTTCCGCCGCGGCCGCTCCGCCCTCGCCTTTGAGCACGACGCCTTCGATCGGATAGCCCATCTTCTCGGGCCGCTCGTGATGGAACATCTCGCCGGTGACGATCGACGCGCCGAGCGCGACGATGGCGGCGCCGAGCACCCAGCCCGCAATCGTGTTCGAGCGGTTGTCCATGCCTTCAAAGACCTCCAGGGCGGCCCGCGAACGCGCGCGGGGATGACGTAAATTCGCGAGCCCCTTTAGGCGGGGGGGCGAGGCGGGGCAAGACGGTGGACATTCCTCCCTTGCATTTGCAGGGGAGGGGGACCGCGCGAAGCGCGGTGGAGGGGCCTTGCTGAGTCCGAAGAACCCCTCCACCAGGCTTCGCCTGGTCCCCCCTCCCCCGGAAATCCGGGGGAGGAATTAAGTTTCGGCCCAGTGCGTGAGCAGGGTATGCGCGATGGCGAAATGGGGTGGCCCGAGGAACGGCGCCCCGGGTTCGCCGGCCAAAGCCGCTCGGACGCCTTCCCGGTCGACCCAGATCGCATCCTCCAGCTCCTTGGTGTCGAGGACGATCTCGTCGCCGGCGGCGGTCGCCGTGCAGGCGATCATCAGCTGGCCGGGGAAGGGCCAGGGCTGGCTGGCCACGTAGCGGACGTCGCTGACTTCGATCCCGGCCTCCTCGCCGAGCTCCCGAGCCACCGCCTCCTCGATCGATTCGCCCGGTTCGACGAAGCCCGCGAGGGCCGAATAGCGGCGGGCCGGATATTGCGGCTGCCGGCCGAGAAGCACCCGGCCCTCATGCTCGGCGAGCATGATCACGACCGGGTCGACGCGGGGGAAATGCTCGAGCCCGCAGCCCGTGCAGCGCCGCCCCCAGCCGCCCCGGAAGGTCGCGGTCGCCGTGCCGCAGGCGCCGCAGAAACGGTGTCGGTTGTGCCACTCGATCAGGCTCCGGGCCGTGCCCCAGATCGCGCTGTCCTCCGCCGCCATCCGGTCGAGCAGGGCGAATACCGACCAGGCGCGCTGCCCCGGCTCGACCCCGAGGAGCGGCGCGAACAAGGGCGCGCCGTCGCGAAAGCCCAAGAAGATGCGCTCCTCCGCCTCGGCCAGCGCTTCCCAGCCGAGCCGGCCCTCCTCGTCCAGCTCGGGATCGAGGCCGCTTAGCCGAAGCAGCCGCGCCTCGACGCTCGCCGCCAGCTCCGCCAGCCGCGCCTCGTCGAGTCGGAGATGGTCGGCGCGGTCGAGCCCGGCGCCGGTGAAGCCGGTGCGCATCAACCCCTCTCCCTGCAGGGGAGAGGGAGGGGCCCGCCGCGAAGCGGTGGGAGGGTGAGGGCAGGTCCGGCCCTCGTCGAGCCCTCACCCTGGCGCTTCGCGCCTGTCCCTCTCCCCTGCAGGGAGAGGGAAGCAAGCCGAGCGAACAGGGTCGGCAGGCCCGCTTCGCCGATCCGGTCGATCGGCCACCAGGTCCCGTCCGGGCGGATCGATGCGTCGGCGCAGAGCAGCTTCATGGTCAGCGCGAAATGGGTGAAGACATGGTCGACGCTCCCCGCCTCGCGCCATCGCGCCTCCGCCGGAGCACCCTCGCTGTCGGTCGGCAGCGCCAGCATTCCGCCGAGCAGGCCTTTGGCGGGCCTGCGGACGAGAAGGACGTGGCCGTCATGTTCGAGCCAATAGGCGACCCCCTCCCGCTTCGGCTTGGGCCCCTTGGCCGCCTTGCGGGGATAGGCCTGCGGATTCCCGGTCGCCCGCCCGGCGCAGCGGTAGGCGAGGGGGCAAAGTCCGCATTCGGGCGAGCGTGGCGTGCAGATCGTGGCGCCGAGATCCATCATCGCCTGGGCGAAATCTCCGGCGCCGGCTTCGGGCGTGATCGAGTCGGCGAGCCGGTAGATTTCCTCCCTCGCCGCCGGCAATTCGGTTTCGACCGCGAACAGCCGGGCGACGACCCGCTCGACATTCGCGTCGACCACGACCGCCCGCCGCCCGAACGCGATCGCGGCGATCGCCGCGGCGGTGTAGCGGCCGACGCCTGGAAGCTCGCGAAGCGACTCCTCGCGTTCCGGAAAGCGCCCGCCGAGCTGGCCGGCTACCTTTCGGGCGCAGGCGATGAGGTTGCGGGCGCGGGCGTAATAGCCGAGCCCCGCCCAGGCGGCCATGACGTCGGCCTCCGGAGCGGCGGCGAGCGCCTGGACGGTGGGCCAGCGAGCCGTGAACTTCTCGAAATAAGGGGCCGCATGAGCGCAGGTGGTCTGCTGGAGCATGATCTCGGACAGCCACACCCGATAGGGATCGGGGCGCTCGTCGCCTTCCGCCCGCCAGGGCAGTCGCCGCTTATCCACAGCAAACCAGCGCAACAGGGCATCGCAAGCATCGACGGACATGCCGTCCCTATGCCATGATCGCAACGATGGCGAAATCCGGCCCGACGACGAAAAAGCAGGCGGAGGCACCGCGGGCGTATCGGGCCCGGCCGGTGTCCGACATCGTTCCCGATGTCGGACGCGCCGCCTTCCGCCGTTTCGGCTTCGTCCAGTCCTCGATCGTCAGCCGCTGGAGCGAGATCGTCGGCGATCGCTACGCCGCCGTCTCCTCGCCCGAATCGATCCGTTTCCCCGCCGGCAAGCGCTCGGACGGCGTGCTCAACCTGATCGTCGAGGGGGCCCACGCGCCGATGATGCAGCATGTCGCGCCGGTGATCGTCGAACGCGTCAATCGCTTCTTCGGATATCAGGCGGTGGCCCGAATCGCCTTCAGGCAAGGATTGGTTCAGATTTCCCGGGCCAAGGCTCGGGCCGCGCCGCCGTCTTTGCGTCCGATCCCGGTCGATCTCGGCGATTCGCTGCGCCAGGTGGCGGATCCGGAGCTCCGCGCCTGTTTGGAATCCCTGGCCCGCGGCGTCGCGGCGAACGAGGCCGCACTCGGACCGGCGATCGCCATTCCGGTGCTCGGCAGAATTGGTGGAGAGACGAAAAGATGAAGTCGATGCTCACGGCCGGTGCGGCCGCTCTGGCGCTTTTCCTGGTCGGCTGCGGCGGCGGGAGCGGCAACAATCAGTCGGCCTCCGTCAACGACGATCCGATCAAGCAGATCGCGGCGCCCAATAACGGCGACTGGACCCAGCTCGTCGCGAAGACGCCCGACGGCGGCTTCCGCATGGGCAATCCGGAAGCACCGGTGAAGCTGGTCGAATATGGCTCGCTGAGCTGCCCGCACTGCGCCGAGTTCGAGGAGCAGGGCGCCCCCACCCTTCGCGGCAAATATGTGAAGAGCGGTCAGGTCAGCTGGGAATTCCGCCCCTATCTCCTCTTCCCGACCGATCCCGGCGTGTCGCTGCTCCTCAATTGCCAGAGCACGGACGCCTTCTTTCCCGCGGTCGAGCAGCTCTACAAGGATCAGCGGGACTGGATGGGCAAGGTCCAGGCGATGCCGGAGGATCAGCAAAAGGCGCTCCTCGCCATGGACGCCCGCCAATCGGCGGGGACCGTCGCCCGGGTCGGCGGCCTCGACGAATTCTTCCGCCAGCGCGGCATGCCCTCGGCGCAGATCGATTCCTGCCTCACCGATCCGGCCGGGTTCGAGAAGGTTGCCGAGGTCAAGCGCAAGGGCGACGAAGCCGGGGTCAACGGCACGCCTTCCTTCTTCATCAACGGCAAGTTCGTCGACGGCGCGGCCAGCTGGACAGGGCTCGAGCCGGCGCTTCGCGAGGCGATAGGCTGATGAAGGCGGTCTTTCTTCTGCTCGGCGCCGCCGCTTCGGCCGCGCCGACCGTCGCCGCCGCTCCGGCGGCCAGGCCGGCGCGGATGGATTGGTCGCGCACCGTCGTCGCCACGCCCGAAGGCGGCTTCCGGATGGGCAATCCCGCGGCCAAGGTGAAGCTGGTGGAATACGGCTCGCTGACCTGCGGCCATTGCGCCAATTTCGCCAAGGCGGGGATGGCGTCGCTGGTCGGCACCTATGTCCGGAGCGGCAAGGTCAGCTACGAATATCGCAACTTCATCCTGAACGGCCTCGACGTCGCGGCGAGCCTGGTCGCCCGCTGCGGCGGCCCGAGCCGGTTCTTCCCCGTCGCCGACCGCCTCTACGCCACCCAGGGCCAGTGGATGGGGCGTATCACCGACCTGACCGAGGCCCAGAAGGCGCAGATGAACGCGCTTCCCGAAAACCAGCGGCTCGGCCGGGTGGCCGAGCTCGCCGGCCTCGTCCAGATCGGCGCCCAGAACGGAATCGCGCCCGCCTCGGCCAAGCGCTGCCTCTCCGACCAGGCGGCGCTCGGCCGGCTCGGCAAGATCGCCGAAGCGGCGAATGCGCAGGGGGTGGAAGGAACGCCGACCTTCTTCATCAACGGCGCCAATATCGGAACCCACACCTGGGCCACTCTGGAGCCGATCCTTCGCGACGGGGCGGGATAGGATGACGGTCGGGGGGCGGCCATGCAGATAAAGCGGCTGAAGCTTTCCGGCTTCAAAAGCTTCGTCGAGCCGGCCGAGCTCCGCATCGAGCCCGGCCTGACCGGAGTCGTCGGGCCGAACGGTTGCGGAAAATCGAACGTTCTCGAGGCGATCCGCTGGGTGATGGGCGAGAGCTCCCCCAAGTCGATGCGCGGCGCCGGGATGGACGACGTCATCTTCGCCGGCACCGCCGCCCGTCCCGCCCGCGATTTCGCCGAAGTGTCGCTGCTCGTCGAGCGCGAGGCCGAGGACATGCCGGGGGACGTCAGCCTGGCGCCGGTCGGCGACGTCGAGGTCGCCCGCCGGATCGAGCGCGGCGCCGGCTCCGCCTACAGGGTCAACGGCCGCGACGTGCGGGCCAAGGACGTCGCGCTCCTGTTCGCCGACGCCGCCACCGGCGCCCATAGCCCGGCGCTGGTCAGCCAGGGCAAGATCAGCGCCGTCATCGCCGCCAGGCCGACCGAGCGGCGGCTGATGCTCGAGGAAGCGGCCGGAATCTCCGGGCTCCACGTCCGCCGCAAGGACGCCGAGCAGAAGCTGCGCGCCGCCGAGGCCAATCTCGTCCGGCTCGACGAAGTGCTCGCCGACATGGAGATGCGCGCCTCGGCGCTTCGCCGGCAGGCCAAGGCGGCCGAGCGCTACCGCAAGCTTTCCGACCATATCCGGGTGGCCGAAGGCCGGATGATCTTCGCCCGCTGGCGCGAGGCGGCCAAGGCCGCCGATTCGGCGAAGCGCGACGCGGAGGCCGCGGGCGCCGCGGTCGAGAAGGCGTCGGAAGCGCAGCGCGCCGCCGCGGCCTGGCAGACGGAGGCGGCGAAGACTCTCGCCGATCGCCGCTCCGCGGCGCTCGCGGCGCGCGACCGCTCGACTGCGCTCGGCCACCAGCTCGCGACCTTGCGCGCCGAGCGCGACGGCATCGCCCGCCGGCTAAGCGAGCTTGCGGAGCGCCGGACGGCGCTTCGCGGAGACCGCGAGCGGGAGGCGGCGCTCGGGGAGGATGCGAAGGCCGCTTTGGCTCGGCTCGAGCAGGAACAGCGCGACATTGCCGCCCGCCTCGCCGCGGCGGAGGCGGCGCGCGGGACGATCGACGTTCGCACCGTCGAACTTGAGGATCGCGCGCGCGAAGCCGAGGCGGCGCTCGGCAAGGTCCGGGCCGTCCAGGCCGCGGAGCAGGCGGAGGCCCGGGTCGCCCGAAGCGCGCTCGAAGCGGCCCAGGCCCGGCTTGCCCGCGCCGAAGCGGAGCGCCAAAGGCTCGAAGAGCAATTGTCCGGCCTAGGGGAGGAGGCCCCCCTGGTCGAATCGCTTCGGGCGGCGCGCTCGCGCCGGGAGGCGGCGGAATCGCGGCTGGAAGCGGCCGGCGAAGCCGTCGCCGCGGCCGAAGCGCAGCGGCAGCGCTCCGCCGCGGCGCGCGATTCCGCCGAAAGCGAAGGCTCGGCCGCCCGCGCCGCGCTCGCCGCCCTCGAATCCGAAGCCAAGGCCCTGGCCAGGGCGGTCGAAGGCTCGAGCGGCGACCGGGCGATCAACCATGTCAAAGCCGATCCGGGCTTCGAGCGGGCGCTCGCCGCGGCGCTGGGCGACGATCTGGAGGCGGCGCTCGAAGGCGACGCCGCGAGGCGCTGGTCGGGAGCCGAATCGCTGCCGGACGATCCGTCGCTGCCGTCGTCCGTCGAGCCGCTCGCCGGTCATGTCCAGGCGCCGCCGGCCCTGCGCCGCCGGCTCGAGCAGGTCGGCGTGGTCGAGCGCGACGAGGGCCTCGCTTTGGCGGTCGGCCAGCGCCTCGTCACCCGCGACGGCCGCCTTCGCCGCTGGGACGGCTTCGTCGCGACGGGCCTGGGCGCGGCCGCGGCCGAGCGGCTGATTCGGGTCAATCGGCTCGGCGAGATCCAGAAGGCGCTACCGCCGGCTGCCGCGGCCGTCGAATCGGCCCAGGCGCGAATTGCCGCCGCCTTGGCCGAGATGGGCTCAGCGCGCGACTCCGCCGATTCGGCGCGCCGAAGCGAGGCGGAGGCTTCGGCCGAGATTCGAGACGCCGGCCGAGCCGAGGATAATGCGCGCGTCGAGATCGAACGCCTCGACCTGCGCCGAAGCGGCCTCGCCGAGCGGCTCGATCAGGCGGCCCAGGACCTGGCGGAAGCCCAATGCGGCGAGGCGGAGGCCCGGCGGGTCGTCGCCGATTTGCCCGACGCCGCCGCCACCGAAGCGCGGATGGCGGACCTTCGCCAGGCCGCCGAAGCCGCCCAGCATGCTTTGGCCGAGGTCCGCGCCGAGGCCGCGACCCACGCCCGCGCGGTGGGCGCCGACAAGCTTCGCTCCGAGGCCGCGGTGAAGGAGGCCGCCGACTGGCGGGTCCGCTCCGCCGAGGCCGGAAAGCGCCATTCCGACCTGGGCCGGCGAATCGACGAAGCGGAGGCCGAGCAAGCTCGACTGGCCGATGCCCCGGCCGAGATCGAGGGCCGGATCGCGAGCCTGGAAGCGGACTCCGTCGAGGCCGGCGAGGCCGCCGCCGCCGCGGCGGAGGTCGAGCGGCAGGCCGAGGCGGCGTTGCGCGACACCGAGTCGAGGCTCGCCGAAGTCGCGGAGGCTTTGGCCACCTGCCGCGAGGCGCGGGCGGGCGCCGCCGCGCGTCACGAAAATCAGGAGGCGCGCCGGATCGAGATGGGCCGGATATCCGGCGAGCGCTTCGAATGCCCGCCGCCGCTCCTCCCCGAGAAGCTGGGCTTCGACGATTCGGCTATCCTTCCGGCCGGCGAAGAATCGAGCCGCCACGAACGCATGTCGGTCGAACGGGAGCGGATCGGCCCCGTCAACCTCATCGCCGAGCGCGAGCTTGCCGAGCTGGACGAGAGCCATTCCGCTTCCCAGGCCGAGCGCGAGGAGCTGGGCCTTGCGATCAACCGGCTGCGCGGCTCGATCGGAAGCCTCAACCGCGAGGGCCGAGTCCGGCTGCTCACCGCCTTCGAGACCGTCGACCGCCATTTCCGCAGCCTCTTCACCACCCTTTTCGAAGGCGGCCAGGCGCATCTCGAGCTGGTCGAATCGGACGATCCGCTTGAGGCCGGGCTCGAGATCATGGCCCAGCCGCCCGGCAAGCGCCTGTCCACCCTGACCTTGCTCTCGGGCGGCGAGCAGGCGCTGACCGCCATCGCGCTCATCTTCGCCCTCTTCCTCACCAACCCCGCCCCGATCTGCGTCCTGGACGAGGTCGACGCGCCGTTGGACGACGCCAATATCGAGCGCTTCTGCGACCTTCTCGACCGGATGGTGAACGAGACTCAGACCCGCTATCTGATCGTCACCCACAATGCCGTGACGATGAGCCGGATGCACCGCCTGTTCGGAGTGACCATGATCGAGAAGGGTGTGAGCCGCCTGGTCAGCGTCGACCTGGGCGGCGCCGAGCGCCTGCTCGCGGCCGAGTGATGGCCCGGTGATGGCACAGGCCCGGCCGGCCGATCTCCCGGCCTACGCCGCCGCGGACGTCAAGGCGGCGCTGCTTGCCGCGGGCGCTTCCGGTACGATCTATTCGCTGGTCATGCCGGAATCGGAGGCGGCGCTCGCCGCCGTCGTCGCCGGCCCCGATTTCCTCGACCGCTACCGCGAGCCCTGGACCCAGAAGCAGGATTCGATGCACGAAGCCTATTTCGACGAGTGGCTGCGATGGTCGGCGCCCGTCGTCTCGATCCGGGGCGAGGAATTCCCCTTCCGCTATCCGACGGCGGGCGCCAGCGAAGCGATCTTCAAGCTCCTCGCCGAATTCGCGTCGGAACGGCGAGCCGCCGGCCGCGAACCCACGGTCCACATGTTCGAAGGCGAATATGAGGGCTTCGCCGCTTATGCGGACGCCCTCAAGGTGCGGATCGTCCGCCACGACCGCGCCGCCTGGAACGACGTTCCGGCGAAGCTGGATTCGGATTCGCAATTCTGGATCAGCCAGCCGTCCGCGATCGACGGAACAGTCTGGCCCGATTTCGAGGCGTTCGTCGAAGCCACCGCGAAGGAGGATCGCGGCGCCACGATCGTTCCCGACCTCACCTACGTCGGAAGCGTCGCGCGCGACTATCGGATCGCGCTCGACTCGCCCGCCATCCCGGCGATCGTGATCAGCCACAGCAAGCCGTTCGGAGGCTATTATCACCGGGTCGGCGGAGTTTTGGCGCGGCGCGAACATCCGAGCCTGTTCGGCAACAAATGGTTCAAGAATCTGCTGTCGCTGGCCTGGGGGACCGAAATGATGCGGCGGCACGGCATATTCGAGCTGCCCCGAAAATATCGCCCGGTCCAGGAGGAGGCGGCCCGAAGGGCAGGGCGCCTGCTCGGAGTCGACGGCCTGGTTCCAACGGACGTGCTTCTGCTTGCCACGGCCGAACCCTATCCCGCGCTGCCGCCCTTGCTCGCCAGCGTGCTGAGAGGAAGCCCGGAGGAGCGGGTGGTCAGGCTTTGCATGACCCCGGCAATGACCTGCCTCATCGATCCCGCAATGGCCCCGGCGACGGCCCCCGCCCTGCGAGCGGCCTGGGACGGCCGCCGATGAAGCCGGAGAGCATCGAGCTGCTGGCCGAGCCGGCCGACATTCACGACTTCGTCATGAGCCTGTGGAGCGACGGGCCGATTCGCCGCTCCCATGCCTCCGGCGGCTCGGTGAAGCGCTTGGTCGATCGGTTCGCCCGGCTTCCACGTTTCTTCTTCCGGGCTTCCGACCAGCGCATCGAATGGACCCACTTCTCCACCTGGTGGGGCGGGATCCTGCTGTGCGACTATGACAGCCCGGCGATCCGCGACCTTCGCTACCTCCACGAGATCCACCACGCCGCGACCTTGTCCTACATCCCCAACGGCAATTTGCCGACCTTCGAAGCAAAGGCGTTCCGCAACGAGCGGGAGGCGAGCACCGCCACCGAGATGGCCGTCTATCTCGAATTCCCCGAATTGAGGCCGCTCACCTTCGACCACCCGATCTTCGTCGACCGATTCCTCTTCCCCGAAGGCGATTTCAGCCGGCCGAATCCGCGCCTGCTCTCGCGCTGGCGGAGCGAGCGGGACATCGTCTTCCAGGAGCTGATGTACGAGCGCACCCGCTTCATTCTCGCCGACGAGAAGGATGTCGACCCGGACGACCCCCAGATCGTCTGGCTGCGGCGCTACGGAGAGCAGGGGGCCAACTGGGTCAAGGTCTGGTCGCGCCGTTTCCAGTCCGTCGAGGATTCGATGATCCGGCTTCGCGAGGACGGCGCCACGAGCGGCCGCGGGGACGCGGGCCGGCGCCATCTCGACTGGCTGCTTTCGCCCGAGATCGCCGAGGGGACGGACGTCCCCTTCCGGACCGAGGCGGCGGAGTTCCGGGCCGGCTTCGATGCCCTGATCCACGTCTATGACGAAGCCATGGTCCAGGCGCGCCAGACTCCGGTAAAGGGCAAGGGAGATTCATGAGCGCTCGTCCGGCTTTCATTCCGCCGCATCCTCCGCGCGGCGCCGGCCCGGTCCCGGTATGGCGCGGCTTCGTCGGGGAACGGGCCCGGACCGCCGTCTACGGCTGGTCGGAGCTCGCCTTCCGCCAAACTTATATCCGGCGCCGGATCCTTGGGTTTAACGTCCACATCCCGCTCGATCCGGACCTCATTCAGCGGGTGCTGCTCGACAATGCCGCCAATTACGTAAAGCCCGATGTGGTCAAGCGCCTGCTCGCCCCGGCGATAGGGCAGGGCCTGCTCACCTCCGACGGCGGCCTTTGGCGCGAACAGAGGCGGATCGTCGCCGCGAACTTCGCCCCGGCCGCGGTCGACGCCCTGGTGCCGGAATTCGGAGCCGTCGGACGCGCGGCGATGGAGCGGTGGCGGCCCGGCAGCCGCGACATGGCGCTCGAGGCCACCCAGGCGACGATGCGGATCATCTCGAATACGCTGTTCAGCGGCGACCCACGGCTTACCCGGGACAGCGCGATGGCCCACATCGCGGCGGCGCTCGAGGGGGTGAGCGAAGCCCGGCTCCAGGCGATGCTCGGCCTGCCCCGCATTCCCTGGACCCGTCAGGGATGGCGGGCGCAGAAGGGCCAGAAATATCTGCGCGAGACGCTTGAGGCGGTGGTACGCGAGCGGCTGCCCGACGGCGGGCCCGACGTTTTCCTGGGCAAGCTCATCCGCGGGCTGGGCGACCGATTCGAGCCTCGCCAGGCCGCCGGGCTCGCCGCCGACAACGCCATGACCTTCTACCTCGCCGGGCACGAGACGACGGCCAATGCGGTGACCTGGACCCTCTATCTGCTGTCCGAGCAGCCCGAGCTCCAGGATCGGATCGCCGCCGAGAGCGCCGCCGCCGTTGCCGCCGGGGAAGGGCCGGATCTGCCCGATCGCCTGCCGCGGCTTCGGATGGTGCTAGAGGAGTCGCTCCGCCTCTATCCGCCGGCGCCGCGCTTTGACCGCGAGGCCGTCGAGCCCGACCGTCTCGGCGACGAAGAGGTGAAGCCGGGCGACATCGTCTCGATCTGGCCCTGGATCCTCCATCGCCACGAAGCCTTGTGGGAAAGGCCGGACGAATTCGACCCGGATCGCTTCGCCCCGGGGCGGCGCGAGGGGCGTCACCGCTTCCAATATATCCCGTTCGGAGCCGGCCCCCGCCTGTGCGTCGGCGCCCGCTTCGCCACCGCCGAGGCGCTCGCCATCCTCGCCCATTGGCTCGGCCGGTGGCGCTTCGCCCCCACCCCCGGACGCGAGGTTCGGGTCCACGGCATGGTCACGCTGAGGCCGGCCGGAGGAATGCCGCTTGTCCTGACGCGGCGCGGCTGACGGTCCGGACTAGGCGCGCTCAGCCGACCCGTCATTGCGAGCGAAGCGAAGCAATCCAGTCGGCGGCTGTCGCCTGCGCAGCGCTGGATTGCCGCGTCCCTCCGCTCCTCGCATGACGGCTTTTGCTATTGCGAAACATTCGCAACAACGATAGGCCCGTCACGGTGGCGCAACGATGCGCACTCGGATGGGGTTCTATGCTGTTCCGCTCGGTTTCCGTTTTCGCGCTCGCCGGCGCCTTGGCCGCGCCCGCTTTCGCGGCCGAGCTGGATGAGGCCGCGCTCGACACCGAAGCCACCGTCGTCGTGACCGGCCAGCGCCCCGAATATGGGGCGAAGGAGACCTGCACCGCGACCAAGACCTGCACCGACGTCCAGGATGTGCCGCAATCGATATCGATCGTCACGGAGAGCCAGATCGAGGATCAGGCGCTGCGCTCGATCGCCGACGTGCTGCTCTACGTTCCCGGTGCGACGTCCGGCACCGGGGAAGGAAATCGCGACCAGATCATCCTTCGCGGCAACAACACGACCGCCGACTTTTTCGTCAACGGCGTGCGCGACGACGTCCAATATTTCCGCGACCTCTACAATGCGGAGCGGATCGAGGTGCTTCGCGGCCCCAATGCGATGATCTTCGGCCGCGGCGGCGGCGGCGGAATCGTCAACCGGGTGACGAAGCGCAGCGGCTTCAAAACCTATCGCGAGTTCGCCGCGCAGGGTGACAGCGAAGGCGGAGTCAGGCTGACCGGCGACCTCGATCAGCCGCTCGGCGGTTCGCTCGGCCTGCGCCTGAACGGCGTCTACGAGAATGGCGAGAGCTTCCGCCGCCGGGTCGAGCTGGAACGGTACGGCGTCAATCCCGTCCTCGGCGCCCGCTTCGGCGACACCCGGATCGACCTGTCCTTTGAATATTTCCACGATCGCCGGACCGCCGATCGCGGCGTCCCCTCATCGAACGGCCGCCCCCTGCGCGGCTTCGATCGGATCTTCTTCGGCGACCCGGATGTGAGCTTCGCGCGAGTCGACGCCCACATCGTCAGCCTTGCCGTCGAGCACCGCTTCTCGGACGCCGTCACCCTTCGCAACCGGACCAGCTACGGCGACTATGACAAATTCTACCAGAACGTCCTTCCGGGCGCGATCAACGCGGCCGGCACCGGGGTGGCCCTTTCCGCCTATAACAATAAAACGAAGCGGCAGAATCTCTTCAGCCAGACCGATCTCGTGCTCGAAGGGGATCTGGGCGGCCTGTCGCACACCCTCCTCCTCGGCTTCGAGATCGGCGATCAGGACAGCTTCAATCGCCGTTTGAACGGCTTTTTCGTCTCGGCCGCCAATCCGGCCGGAAGCCCCTCGATCACGGTCCCGCTCGCCGCTCCGACGATCGCCTCGAACGTCCTCTTCCTTCCGGTCAACACCAATGCCGCGCGCACGCCCGCCAATTACAATCGCGGCGACGCCTCCATCCTGGCTTTCTACGCTCAGGAGCAATTGCGGGTCTCCGACCGCTTCGAGATCGTCGCAGGCCTCCGCTACGATCGCTTCAAACTCGATGTCCTCGATCTCAACAGCGGCTCGACCTTCAGCCGGGCCGACAACCTCTTCTCGCCGCGGCTGGGCGTGATCTTCAAGCCCGTGTCCGACCTGTCGTTCTACGCGAGCTACGGGCGCTCCTACCTGCCGAGCTCCGGCGACCAGTTCGGCTCGCTCGACGTCACCAGCCAGGCGCTCAAGCCCGAGCGCTTCGATAATTACGAGATTGGCGCCAAGTGGCAGCCGATCCCGGGCCTTCTCGCCACGGTCGCCGCCTACCGTCTCGACCGGACCAATACGCGCGCGGTCGATCCGCTGACCAACCTCGTCGTCCTGACGGGTGCCCAGAGAAGCAAAGGGCTCGAGATCGGGCTCGAGCGCAACATCACCGACAAGTGGCAGATCTCGGCAGGCTACGCCTTCCAGGAAGCCGAAATCACCCGAACCACCGCCGCGGCGCCCAAGGGGCGGGAAGTGCCGCTGGTCCCCCGCCACCAATTCTCCGTATGGAACCGCTACGATGTCTCCAAGACGCTGGGCTTCGGCCTGGGCGTGATCGCAGCGACGAAGTCCTACGTTTCGATCAGCAATGCCGTGACCCTGCCCGGCTATGCCCGAGTCGACGCGGCCGTCTTCTATGAACTGGCGGACGGGATCGAGGCCCAGGTGAATGTCGAGAATCTGCTCGGCGGCGACTATTTCCCCTCCGCCAACAGCGACAACAATATCGCTCCCGGCGCTCCGACGACGGCGCGCGCGACGCTTCGCTTCCGCTTCTAGGCCCTGAGGCCGGGGCTGAAGGTCAGGTAGAAGTCGCTCGGTCGCTGCTTGCCGGGCTCGGCGGGCAGCCGGACGGGGCTGCACTGGATGATCGCGAGGCGTGCGGCCTCGGACATTTTGCCGGCATAGGGCCGGCCCTGCGGCGTGACGCCCTGTTGCCAGACGAGGAGTGGAAGTCCGAGGAGGCCGCCGTCCGGGGCATAGCGGACGAGCAGTCGAGTGACGATCCCGCGTCCCGCCGACGGCACGCGCGGCGCTCGATAGCAGCGGCGGACCTGGTCGGCGACCGCGGCGCTGACTTCCCGGTCCGCCCGGGACAGGGCCTGAACCCGCGCCACGGGGGAAGTGCAGGCCGCCAGCGGCGTCGCCAGCAGCGCCAGTGCGATAGTCGCTTTCATCACCGCAACTTAGGCGCGGATCGCAATTGTTGAAGGGCCTCGGCCGCCCCCGCGCTCGACCTTTTGCATCGCCTTCTCCCAATCGCCGAGGCGGCGGCAATCCGCATCATTCGTCAACCCCAGGGTGACGAGTCAGGTTTTGCGTGTTCCGCTCTACCCCGTGATCTTCGATCCCAGCGGCCGGGTCGCCGGGCCGTGGATGACTTCGCCGCTCAGCTCGAAGCGGGAGCCGTGGCAGGGGCAGTCCCAGGTCCGGTCGGTGTCGTTCCAGCCGACCAGGCAGCCCATATGGGTGCAGACGGCCGAGACGGCGTGGAGGGCGCCGTCCTCGTCGCGGAAGGCCGCGACATTGTCGCCGTCGATCTTGAGGATCGCCGCCTCGCCCCGTCCGAGCTCGTCATAGGACTTCGCCTTGCTGCCGAGGTAGCCGCCGACCAGATGCGCGGCGACCGACAGATTCTCCTTCACGAAATCCGGGGCTCCGGCGATCGGTTTGATCCGGCGCGCGTCGAAGACTTCGAGCCAGGGATTCTCCTTGCCGGTGGCGAGATCGGCGATGATCTCGGCGGCGACCGTGCCGTTGCTGATCCCCCAGGCGTCGAAGCCCGTGGCGACCAGATAGCCGTCCGAGCGAGACGACCAGCCGATGAAGGGCGCCCCGTCCATCGGCGCGTAATCCTCGTTGATCCAGCGATGCTCGATCGGGCCCGCGTCGAAATTCTCGGTCAGCCAGCGCTCGATGTCGGCGAGATATTCGCGCTCCTCGTCGGGGTGGCCCGGCTTGAAATGATTGCCCGCCGCAATGCCGTAGACCTGCCCGTCCGCGTTCCGGTGGGTTCGGATCGAATGGCCCGGCTCCTCGGCATTCTTGTACATTCCGGGAGGGACCCGGCGGATCGGGGCGGCGACGACCGGCTCGGCCTTCGGATGGTTGGTGGCGTAATACATTCCGACCTGGCCGAGCGGCAGATGGGTGGCCATCACCACATGCTTGGCGATCAGGTTGCCGTTGTCGGTGATCACCCGGTCGGGCTCCCAGTCGACGGCGCGGCTGTTCTCGAAGACGTGGCAGCCGTCGCCCGGAAGGGTCGCCGCCAGACCGGCGACATATTTGACCGGATGGAACTGGGCCTGGCCGTCCCAGCGCATCGCCTGAAGGACGTCGAACGGAAGTCCCGTGTCGCGGGTCAGGCTGGCCGGAAGGCCGAGCCGCTTCGCGACTTCCACTTCCTTCTCGATCTTCGAGACGAAGCTCTCGTCGCGCGTATAGACGAAGGCCGGCATCGGTTCGATGTCGGCGTCGATCCCGTGCCGGGAGGACAGCTCGGCTATGCGCTTTATCCCGGCCTCCTGGGCCGAAGCGTAGAGCCGGGCGCGGTCCTCGCCGAACGTGCCGACCAGATCCTGGTAGCGGGTGGCGCCATGCTGCGAGCTCATCTTCGCGGTCGATTTGCCGGTCACCTGACGGCCGACCCGCCGCGCCTCGACGAGGGCGACCCGAAGGCCCCGATCCTTCAGCAGTCGCGCCGTCGTCACCCCGACGATGCCGCCGCCGATGATCGCGACGTCGACGGCGATGTCGCCGGACAGGGTCGGGAAGCCGGGCGAGTCGGCGGTCGCGTTCCAATAGGTGCCGTGATCGTCGCGCGGTGCCATTGCTCTCTCCTGCCGTCGGATCGGATGCCGGATCTTCAACTGCGTTCCGGTCGAGCCGTTCCACTTGCGCCGCCGGCCGGCGTGCGGGACTTGCCATCCGGCCGTCCGGATAGGCAGAAGACGGCACGATCGAAAAGGGGACGTCGGATGGATTGGGCCCTTGCCCCGCTCAGGAAATATGCCGATTTCAAAGGCCGGGCGCGGCGGAAGGAATATTGGTCGTTCATGGTGCTGGTCGCCGTCCTGTTCGGCGCGGCTTATGCGATCGAAAGCCTGCTCGATCTCAGGGGAGCGCGGGGCTACGGGCCGCTGACGACCCTCTTCCAGCTCGCGGTTCTGCTGCCCACGCTCGCCGTCGGAGCCCGGCGGCTCCACGACATCGGCCGATCCGGATGGTGGTTGCTCGCCGGTTACGGTGCGTCCGCCGCCTCGACGGCGCTGGCGCTCGCGGGGGTGGCCCGCTGGGAATATCTCCTGTCGCTGGCGGCGGGCATCGGCTTCCTCGTCCTTCTGGTCTTCTCGGTCATGGAGGGAATTCGGGGCCCGAACCGCTTCGGCGAGGACCCCAAGGCGGGCGAGGCGTTCGAGCCGGGCGCCGGCTGATCCTCGGCCTGTCTTGCGTTCGCGCGCCGGCTGCGCGCGGGCTTGCCATCCTCGATGTTCAAGCTAGGCTGCGCAGCTTCGGATGTTCCGAGAAAAGGGGGAAATCAGATGGAATGGGCAACTCTGCCGCTCAAGCGATATGCGGAATTCAGCGGCCGTTCGCGCCGCAAGGAATATTGGATGTACACGCTTCTCGTCATCGTCGTCGCCATCGTCCTCAGCGTCATCGAGAACCTGCTCGGCCTGGGCGGAATGGTCGGTCCCTACGGGCTGCTCACATCGCTGTTCCTGCTCGCCACCCTCGTGCCCAGCATCGCGGTCGGCATTCGCCGCCTTCACGACACGGGTCGCTCCGGCTGGTGGCTGCTGATCGCGCTGGTGCCCTTTGTCGGCGGCATCGTCCTGCTGGTCTTTTATTGCCTCGAGGGCAATAACGGTCCGAACGAATATGGCCCGGACCCAAAGGGCGAGGATCTGGCCACCACATTCGCCTGATCGCCAGGCTTTCGAGACGCCCGCGGCCGTGCTCGGCCGCGGGCGTTTGCCGTTTCGCGGCGGCGCCGCTCGCGGCGGCCATGCCAGGGGATATGCACGGTCACCACGCCGACGTCCGGATGCTCCGACAAAGCCTTTGGGAAAGCTGAACATTAGCCGACAGTCCGGTTCAGCGCCGGCTCACGCAGGCTCCGGTAGACGGGGGACATAGCCCACGAATTTGGTGGGGCCCCACGTCTGGAAGGAGCACATCGCCATGAAGGCCATTTCGAAGACCATGCTGGGCGCCGGCGCCGTCGCCGTCGCGGCCCTCAGCTTCGCCGCCCCCGCCGACGCGCAATATCGGCGCTACGACCGCAATCGCGGCATCGACGCCGGCGACATTATCACCGGAGTCGCCATCCTCGGCGGGATCGCGGCGATCGGCTCCGCCGTCGACCGCGATGGCGGCCGCTACGGCTACGGCTATCGGGACCGTTATCGCAACGACTATAATTATGCGGTCCAGGCTTGCGCCCAGGAAGCCCAGCGCATGGGCCGGGGCCAGGTGCAGATCGTCGACGTCGACCGGGTCGGCAGCGATCGCTACCGGGTCCGCGGCATCGTCCAGGCCGGCTATGGCGGCGGCTATGGCGGCGGCTACGACCGCGGCTACAGCCGGGGCTATGACAGCCGCTACGATCGCGGCTACGGCGGCAGCCGCTACGACCGCGGCGGCTACGGGCGGGGTGACGATTTCACCTGCACCGCCCGCGGCAACGGCAGGATCACCGACTTCCGCCTGTAACCAGCGGCAGGATGCGTAAGGGATGCGCGCGGGCGAAAGTCCGCGCGCATTTCTTTTTTCAGGGACCGCGCTGGTCTTCCCCGTCATCCCGGCGAAAGCCGGGATCCCGGGACCGGAAATCTCGGCGGGCCTCCCCGAGGCCCCGGCTTGCGCCGGGGTGACGAGTGTCCCTTTACACGCCCCGACCGGCGCGCTTATCGGCCTTCATGACCGTCCAACCTTCCGAAACCATCCTGATCGTCGATTTCGGAAGCCAGGTCACCCAGCTCATCGCCCGCCGGGTCCGCGAAGCCGGGGTCTACAGCGAAATCGCGCCGTTCAACGCCGCCGACGCCGCGTTCGATCGCCTCAAGCCCAAAGGCATCATCCTTTCGGGCGGGCCCTCGTCGGTGATGTGGGACGACAGCCCGCGGGCGCCTCAGCATTTCTTCGACGCCGGTGTGCCGATTCTCGCCATCTGCTACGGCCAGCAGACGATGGCGCATCAGCTCGGCGGCATGGTGGCCCCGTCCGACAGCCGCGAGTTCGGCCGAGCCTTCATCGAAGTCGTCGGGGATTCGGTGCTGTTCGACGGCCTGTGGAGCCGCGGCGAGCGCCACCAGGTGTGGATGAGCCACGGCGACCGGGTCGAGACCCTGCCGGAAGGGTTCCGGGTCGTCGCCCATTCGGAAGGCGCCCCCTATGCCGTCGCCACCGACGAAGCGCGCCGCTTCTTCAGCCTGATGTTCCACCCCGAAGTGGTCCACACGCCCGACGGCGGCAAGTTGCTGGCCAATTTCGTCCGCCATGTCTGCGGCCTGGGCGGCGACTGGACGATGGCCGAGTTCCGGGCCACCAAGATCGCCGAGATTCGCGAGCAGGTCGGCGGCGGCCGGGTGATTTGCGGCCTTTCGGGAGGAGTCGACAGCGCGGTCGCGGCGGTGCTGATCCATGAGGCGATCGGCCACCAGCTGACCTGCGTCTTCGTCGACCACGGCCTGATGCGGCAGAGCGAGGCCGAGCAGGTCGTCGCTCTGTTCCGAGGCCATTACAACATCCCGCTCGTCCACGTCGACGCCCAGGACCTCTTCCTCGACGGCCTCGCCGGGCTCACCGACCCCGAGGCGAAGCGCAAGTTCATCGGCAAGACCTTCATCGACGTCTTCGATGCCGAGGCGAAGAAGATCGGCGGCGCCGATTTCCTCGCTCAGGGGACGCTCTATCCGGACGTGATCGAGAGCGTCAGCTTCACCGGCGGGCCGTCGGTGACGATCAAGAGCCACCACAATGTCGGCGGCCTTCCCGAGCGGATGAACATGAAGCTGGTCGAGCCGCTTCGCGAATTGTTCAAGGACGAGGTCCGCGAGCTCGGCCGCGAGCTCGGCCTTCCCGACGCCTTCGTCGCCCGCCACCCGTTTCCGGGCCCCGGCCTCGCCATCCGCATCCCGGGCGAGGTAACCCGGGAGCGTTGCGACATCCTGCGCAAGGCCGACGCCGTCTATCTCGACGAGATCCGCAATGCCGGCCTCTACGACGCGATCTGGCAGGCCTTCGCCGTGCTCCTGCCGGTTCGAACGGTCGGGGTGATGGGCGACGGACGCACCTACGATTATGTCTGCGGCCTGCGCGCCGTGACCTCGACCGACGGAATGACCGCCGACATCTACCCGTTCGACGCGGCGTTCCTGAGCCGGGTCGCGACCCGGATCATCAATGAAGTGAAAGGGATCAACCGGGTGGTCTACGACTATACGTCGAAGCCGCCGGGAACGATCGAGTGGGAATGAAGGGAGGCGGGCTCGATCGCACCCGCCTCCCTCGCTTCATTCGCTCAGATCTCGGTGACCGGGGCGCCGTTGAACGGACCGTCGGCAAGGACGTTGCCGTTCACCTGATTGTTGCCGTAGCTTCGGTTGAGACCGCCGCCCGACGCGACGACTCCGGTCTGGTTGCCGGAAACGTTCGTCGTGCCCATGCGCACGACGGCGGTGGAGCCGTTCGTGTTCACGCCCGTGCCGTTGATCGCGATCGTGGAGCGGGTGACCATGACGTTGTTTCCGGTGCCGCCGCCCGTGGCGTTCAGCCCGATCGGATTGCCCGAAATCTCGCTGTCCGCGATCGTGGTCAGGAGACCGTTGCTCGACGCGGTCGCGGCCGAGTTGATCTGGATTCCGACATTGGCATTGTCGGAGACCTGAACGCGGGTCAGCACCGCCTTGACGCTGCCTCCGGCCGAAGGCGCGATCACGATGCCGCCGCCGGTGAGCCCGTTGCCGTTCTGGGTGATCCGCGAATCGGTGATGAACAGGCTGCCGACGCCGCTCGGCGCGAACGACACGCCGGCGCTGCTGGCGGCGTTGAAGCGCCGGATCACGCAATCCTCGATGTGGAGCGAGCCGGCGGCCAGGAAGCGGACGCCGTTGCTCGGCGGGCTGACGCCGAAGATGTCGAGGCCGCGGATGACGACGACGTCGGTCGCGGCCGGAAGGTTGACGGTGATGCCGTTACCGCCGGCGAGCGCGCCGCCTTCGGTATAATGGCAATCGATGACCAGCGACTTGGTGATCGTCACCGCTCCGAACCCACCCGGATCGAGGCAGTTGATCTCGCCGCCCGCGGCGGTCTTCGAGATGGCGCCGGCAAAGGTCTTGCAGGGCGCGGTGCGGCTGCACGGATTGACGTCGTCGCCGACTCCCGACACCCAGGTGCGGGTCGCCTGGGCGGCGGCCGGTGTGGCATAGCCCACGGTCATGCCGGCAGTGGCCAAAGCCACCAACAGAATACGGTTCCTCATTCCAGTCATTGGACTCCCCCTTTGTGAATTGAATGAACCCCAAAAGGAATATCACAAATCGGTCCGGCCATCTCCAACAATTTATCTGAAAAATGGATAAGTCCGGCAGGCACTTGCGCGTCGGCGCATCTTGGCCGAGCCGCGATCCATCCGGAATCGGACCTATGATTCGGTCCGCCGCGAATCACCCCCGAGTCGCGCGGTGAGCCCGACTTTCGTCGCGATCTGCCTGGGGTTGTTTTCCGCGGTCACCCTCGCGTCCGCCAACATGTCGGTGAAGATGGGGAGCGACATCCTCGTCGGCCGGGCCATGCTCTCGGCCAGTGCCGCGCTCATGGTCGCCCCGGCCGCCCTCTTCGTACCGCTGCCCGATTCCTGGACCTGGGGGGCGCTGCTGCTCGCCGTCCCGGCCCATTACCTCTACCAGCTCTGCCTGATCGGTGCGCTCCAGCGGGGCGATCTTTCGCTCGTCTTCCCGGTGATGCGGGGTTCGGCGCCCCTGCTGACCGCGGCCGCCGCCTTTCTCCTCCTTGGCGAAGTCCTGCCACCGCTGGCGCTGGCCGGGCTGGCCGTCGCGACCGCGGCCGTCTTCGTCTTCGCTGCGCCGCCCCGCGGCACCCTGCTTCGCCACCATCCCGACCGGACGGTGCTGGCCTGGGCGCTGGCCACGGCGGTGGCGATCGCGCTCTACAACGTCGCCGACGCCCGGGGCGTTCGCGGGGCGCCGGAGCCCTTCACCTACATCGTCTGGATATTCCTCCTCGATTCGATCGGGATCACCGGCACGGCCCTGCTTCGCCGACGGCGCGAGCTCGGCCGGACGATCGCTTCCAAATGGCGCTTCGGAGTCGCCGCCGGCTTCCTTTCGATCCTGTCCTACGGCTCCGCGGTCTACGCCTTCAGCCTGATGGAGACCGCCAGGGTGTCGGCGCTTCGGGAGACGTCGGTGGTCTTCGCCGCCTTGCTTGGGGCGGTCTTCCTCAAGGAGGGTTTCGGGGCGAGGCGGGTCGCCGCGGCTGTCGCCCTGGCAGCCGGGCTGGTCGCGATGCAGTTCAGCGGCTAATAAGCGCCCATGTCCGTCACCCATTCGCTGGATACCGCCACCAGCCGGGCCAATCCGGTGCCGAGCCCGATGAAGCGGCTGACGGTGCCGAAGCTCAAGGCGATGAAGGGCGGCGACCCGATCGTCATGCTCACCGCCTATACGGCGCGCTGGGCGCAATTGCTCGATCCGCATTGCGACATCCTTCTCGTCGGCGACAGCCTCGGCCAGGTGATCTACGGCCTGCCGTCGACCGTACCGGTCACGCTCGAAATGATGTGCGCTCACGGCGCGGCGGTGGTGCGCGGCTCGTGGCACTCGGTCGTCGCGGTCGACATGCCTTTCGGCGCTTATGAAGCAAGCCCGCAGCAGGCTTTCGCCAGCGCCTCGCGGATCCTCAAGGAGACGGGGGCCGCCGCGGTGAAGCTCGAAGGCGGCGAGGCGATGGCCGAGACGGTCGCCTTCCTGGTGGAGCGCGGGATCCCGGTGATCGGCCATGTCGGCCTGACCCCGCAGGCCGTCAACGCGCTGGGCGGCTACGGAACGCGCGGCCGGGGCGAAGCGGAGGCCCGAAAGATCGTCGCCGACGCCCGGGCGATCGACGAGGCGGGCTGCTTCCTGCTCGTTCTCGAAGGGGTGATGGAGGAGGTCGCGGCCGAGATTACCGGGCTCGTTTCCTGTCCCACCATCGGCATCGGCGCCTCGCCGAGCTGCGACGGCCAGGTTCTGGTGACCGAGGACATGCTCGGCCTGTTCGAGCGCACCGCCCGTTTCGTGAAGCGCTACGACGATTTCGCCGGACGCATCGAGGCGGCCGCGGCCGCTTATGCGGGCGAGGTGCGCAGCCGGGCCTTCCCCGGCGAGGACCAAATCCAGCGCGCCAAAAAGTGAAGGCTTCCGTTGCGCGCCGGGCCTCGGTAGAGAGGCGCCCGGGGCAGTTGCCGGCGCCGCGTTCTCTCGTTCATCCTCGGTATCGCTTTCATCGGCGATGAGGCTTGGCCGGGCGGGGCCGACCGGCAGGGACTTTGGAGGTTTTTCTTGGCGCTGAGGCCTGTCGACAACGAATCCTTCTATCGCGAGGTCGATGAGGAGCTTCGCCGCGACCAGATGAAGACCTACTGGGAGCGGTTCGGCAAGCTCGTCGTCGCCGGAATCCTGCTCGTGCTGGCGCTGATCGGCTTCTACCTCTGGTGGCAGAACCAGAAGGAGGTGAAGGCGGGCGAGCGGAGCGCCACCCTGGTCCAGGCTTTCGAGGACGTCGCCGCCGGGCGCAAGAAGATCGCTCTCGCCAAGCTCGACGAAGTCGCCAAATCGGGGGCGGACGGCCATCGCGCCGCGGCCCTGCTCACCAAGGCCGACATCGCCATCGACGGCGACGACCTCAAGGGCGCGGCGGCGCTGTTCAAGCAGGTCGCCGACGATTCGAGCCTCGCCCAGCCCTATCGCGATCTCGCTTTGGTGAGGATGACGGCGGTCGAGCTGGACAGCCTCCCTCCGCAGGCGGTGATCGACCGGCTGAAGGGCCTCGCCGTCGCCGGCAATCCCTGGTTCGGAAGCGCCGGCGAGATGGTCGCGCTCTCTTATCTGAAGCTGGGCAAGCCGCAGCAGGCCGCCGGCCTCTTCGCCGCCATGGCCAAGGACAAGACACTCCCCGACACATTGCGTTCCCGCGCCACCCAGATGGCCGGTTCGCTCGGCGTCGACGCCGTCCAGGAGCCGGCGGACGCAACACAGGAAGGCACCCGATGAAGCCTATTCTATTCGCCCTCGCGGCCGTCGCCCTGCTCAGCGGCTGCGGCAGCCTCGGCATCGGCGGCAAAGGCAAGAAGAACGTGACGCCAACGGTCGGCGAGCGCATCTCGGTGCTCTCGCGCGAGCGGGTGCTCGAGGTCGATCCGGCGCTCAGCGCCGTCGCCGTGAGCCTGCCGCCGGCTTTGGCCAATCCGGAATGGACCCAGTCGGGCGGCAACGCCGCCAAGTCGATGGGTCATCTCGCTTTGGGCGCGACCCCGGCCATGGCCTGGCGGGTGAGCACGGGCCAGGGCGGAAGCAACCAGGGGCAGCTCGCCTCATCGCCCGTCATCGGTGAAGGCCGCATCTTCACCATTGACACCAGGGCGGTGGTTCGGGCGATCAGTCCGCAAAACGGCGCCACGATCTGGCAGGCTCAGGTCCGCGGCGCCAATGCGCCGGAAGGCGCCCTGTTCGGCGGCGGCGTCGCCTACGATAACGGCCGCGTCTACGCGACCAACGGCGCCGGCGACGCGGCGGCGCTCGACGCCAAGACCGGGGCTCTGGTCTGGCGGGTCAGGCCGGGCGGGCCGCTGCGCGGCGCGCCGACGGTCGCCAACGACAATCTCTACGTGGTCACCCAGGACAATCAGCTGTTCGCGCTCAATCCCGCCAACGGGGCGATCCGCTGGACCGGCTCCGGCGCGGTCGAGATTGCGGGGATCCTCGGCGCCTCTTCGCCCGCCGCCGCACAGGGCTCGGTCGTCGCCGGTTTCTCCTCGGGCGAGCTCAACGCCTATCGCTACGAGAACGGCCAGAATCTCTGGCAGGACGCGCTCGCCCGAACCAGTATCTCGACCAGCGTCACTTCGCTCAGCGACATCGACGCCGATCCGGTGATCGATTCGGGCCGGGTCTACGCGGTCGGGCAGGGCGGAAGGATGGTCGCGATCGAATTGATCACCGGCCAGCGCATCTGGGAGATCAATGTCGCCGGAATCGCCACGCCGTGGGTCGCGGGCGACTGGATCTTCGTCGTCACTGACGATGCGCGGTTGCTCGCTCTGTCACGGACGACCGGAGGCATTCGCTGGATGACCCAGCTCACCCGCTACCGCGACGTGAAGGACAAGAAGGGACGGATCGACTGGGTCGGCCCGATCCTCGCCGGCGACCGGCTGGTCCTGGCCAATTCGGTCGGCCAGATCGTCTACGTCTCGCCGGTCGACGGGGCGGTCCAGTCCACCCAGGCCACCGGCATGTCGGTCTCGCTGCAGCCGATCGTCGCCAACAATACCCTCTACGTCCTCCACGACAACGGCCAGCTGAGCGCCTGGAGATAGTTCGTCTCCGTGTGTTGACCCTCCCGCCCCTAAAGGGCAACGCACCCGCATGGCGAAGCTTCCCACCGTCGCGATCGTCGGCCGGCCCAATGTCGGCAAGTCGACCCTGTTCAATCGGCTGGTCGGCCGCAAGCTCGCCCTCGTCGACGATCGCCCCGGCGTGACCCGCGACCGGCGCGAGGGCGAGGCGACGCTGCTCGGACTCGATTTCCGGGTCATCGACACCGCCGGCTACGAGGACGAGGATCCCGATTCGCTTCCGGGCCGGATGCGCGCCCAGACGGTGGCCGCGGTTCGGGAGGCCGACGCCGCGCTCTTCCTGATCGACGCCCGCGCCGGCCTCACGCCGCTCGACGAGGAGATCGGCCGCTGGCTGCGGAGCGAGACGACTCCGGTCATCCTCGCCGCCAACAAGGCGGAGGGCCGCGCCGGCGAAGCCGGGATCATGGAAGCCTGGTCATTGGGCTTCGGCGAGCCGATCGCGATGAGCGCCGAGCATGGCGAGGGCGTCGTCGACCTGTTCGAGCATCTCCGCCCGCATATCGAGCGCGAGGAGGGGGAGGACGAGGACAGGCTCGGCGAGGGGCCGCTCAAGCTCGCCATCGTCGGGCGCCCCAATGCCGGCAAGTCCACCCTGATCAACAAAATCCTTGAACAAGAACGACTTATAACCGGTCCGGAAGCCGGGATCACCCGCGACTCGATCGCCATCGACTGGGTGTATCACTCGCCGGATGGCGATCGTCCGGTTCGCCTGATCGACACGGCCGGGATGCGCAAGAAGGCCAAGGTCCAGGACAAGCTCGAGAAGCTGGCGGTGGCGGACGGGCTTCGCGCCGTCGATTTCGCCGAGGTCGTCGTCCTCCTGCTCGACGGCACCCTCGGGCTCGAAGCTCAGGACCTCAAGATCGCCGACCGGGTCCTCCAGGAAGGCCGCGCCCTGGTCATCGCGATCAACAAATGGGACGTGGCTCACGATCAGAGCAGCCTCTTCAACGGCATCAAGGGCGCCTTGGGGGAAGGGCTCGCCCAGGCGCCGAACGTGCCTTTGCTCACCGTCTCGGCGAAGACCGGCAAGGGCCTCGACGCCCTGCTCGGCGCCGCCTTCGAGGTTCGCGAGACCTGGTCGAAGCGGGTTTCCACCGGCCAGCTCAACCGTTGGTTCGAGGACGCGGTGGAGAAGAACCCGCCGCCGGCGCCGAGCGGACGGCGGATCAAGCTTCGCTACATCACCCAGATCGGATCGAGGCCGCCGAGCTTCGTTGTCTTCGGAAGCCGGCTCGACGCGCTCCCCGAAAGCTACCGCCGCTATCTGATGAACGGAATGCGCCGCGAACTGGGCTTCGGAGCGGTACCGATCCGCCTCGCCCTTCGCGGCGGCAAGAATCCGTACGATGCGAAGGCCTGATCGGCCGCCACGTCAACGGGTCCTTTACTCCCGCGCGCCTAGGTTGGCGGCGTGGACGAGGTAACGGGTAACGAAGAAGAAGTCGTCGATTGGACGGTCTTCTGTGCGGCGCGCAGCGAGCTGGGCGCGGGATTCGCGCGAATTCTCAGTTATTTTCGCGAGGATGGCGAGAAAGCGGTGAGCCGAATCGAATCGGCCATGCACGCCCGCGATACTGCCGGGCTGGTGCTGCCGGCCCACACCATGAAATCGGAAGCCCGTCAGTTCGGAGCCGAGCCGCTCGGGGCGCTGGCCGAGGAGATCGAGTTCGGCGCCCGCCGGGCGATCGAGATGAGCTTCTTCCCGGACGACCTGCTGCCGTCGGTCGCACGGCTTAGGCCCCTCTATCTCGAGACGATGGCCCAGCTCGAAGCGGAGGCCAATCCTCTGGTGCATCGCCGCCGGGCGGGCAATTGAGTGCTTCCCGGCGGAAGCCGAGACTCAGTTGTTCGGCCCACGCCGCTGGGGTCGGCCCTTCGCCGGGGAGCTAGGCCGTCGATGCGCGTCGCCGCATCGGCTGCCACCGCCATCGCGCCAGGCTGCGCCATACCCATTCGAACGGACCGTAATGGTGGCGCTCCAGCCAGGGTTTCGACCAGGCCAGCATCAGCGCCCACATCGCGAACACGACCACCCATAGCTCGATCCGGCTGAACCGGCCGAACAGGCCGGCGCCCCAGCCGTAGAAGAGGCAGGTCATCAGGATCGAGGTGCCGAGATAGTTGGTGAATGCGGCCCGGCCAGCGGCGGCGATCCGTTGTGTCAGGTGGCCGCCGCGGCGGGTGATGAGGATGATCGAGGCAGCTATCGCCGCCACCATCACCGGCCGGAGCAGTACCGTCGCCGCCATCGACAGCGCGAAGATGCCAGGCACAGTGAAGCCGTGGCTCCACAGCAACCAGGCGAGGCCCGCATAAGCCGGCACGGTGACGGCGAAGCCGGCCGCCGCGATCCGGCGGTAGCGGCCGTCCTCCCAGCTTCCGGTGAAGAAGCCGCTCTTCAGGGCGGCCATCCCGAACAGCATGTAGCCCAAAGTCTCCCAGCCGAACGCGACCAGCATCATCAAGGGCTCGCCGGGATGATCGACGAGCTGGCTTCGCGCCAGCCCCCACCAGCCGCCGAGGTACAGCCGCATCTGCGCGGCCAGCTCCGCGGCGCTCGGTACCGCGACGTCCTCGCTCATCACCCTCAAATCGGCGAGCGTCGCCGCATCCGGATGGGGTCCGGCCGCCGCCGCGGCGAGAGCGTGAACGTGGAGTGCCAGCGCCGCCATCACCGCCAGCTCGACGAGGACAAGGATCGCTCCGGCGATGACCAGCCGGTGCACCGGCTTGTTCCGGTAGAACCAGGCGATCATCCCGATCGACGCGTAGCCGGTGAGGATGTCGCCGTACCAGATGAAGAGATAATGGAGCCAGCCGAACAGAAGCAGCCACAGCATCCGGCGAAAATGCACCCGCGCCGGCGATTCGCCTTTCGCTTCCGCCTTGCGGATGACGAGCAGAAGGCTCGCTCCGAACAGGAAGGAGAAGAGGCCCCGCATCTTGCCGTCGATGAACACGAAGCTGAACGCCCAGGAGGCATAGTCCCAGCCGCTCTCGCCGCCATAGGCGTTGGGGTTGAGATAAGCCGCCTGCGGCATCGCGAACCCGACCATGTTCATCGCCAATATGCCCATCACCGCGACCCCGCGGACGATATCGAGCGTGACGATTCTGGGAGGCTCGATGGCGTCGATCATGGCTGATCCGTCATGCTGAACTTGTTTCAGCATCCAGCGGCGACCCGCCTCGCGTGCGGAAAACTGGATCCTGAAACAAGTTCAGGGCGATTATCCGTCCGCCTCAATCCTCGGCCGGCTTCGACTGGAGCTGGATATAGTTCGGCAGGCCCATCCGGGCGATCATCTCGAACTGGGTTTCGAGCGAATCGACATGGGCTTCCTCGTTCTGGAGGATATCGGCGAAGAGGTCGCGGCTGACATAGTCGCGGACAGCCTCGCAATGCTGGATCGCGCCCTTCAATTGCTCGATGGCTTCCATCTCCAGCTCGAGGTCGGAGCGGAGCACCTCCTCGACGGTCTCGCCGATTTGAAGGCGGCCGAGGAGCTGGAAATTGGGCAGGCCGTCGAGGAACAGGATGCGCTCGGCGAGCCGGTCGGCATGCTTCATCTCGTCGATCGACTCGCCGCGCTCGAAGCCCGCGAGGCGCTTCACCCCCCAATGGTCGAGCAGGCGATAGTGAAGCCAATATTGATTGGTGGCGGTGAGCTCGTTGCGCAGAGCTTCGTTGAGAAGCTCGATGACCCTCAAGTCGCCCTTCATGCCCCGGCCCTCCTTCCAAATGCTTTCGGACGGGGGCGGAGGCAGGTCAAGAGCCGGCCGCCGGGATGGCGATCAGGCCCCGGCCTGGGCGGCCGCGATGACCTGGCGGGCGAAGGAGAAGCACTGGCCGCAGCGCGGCTTGCGGCCGAAGCGGCCATAGGCGCTCGACGGGCAGGACGCGCCTTCCAGCGCCGCCTGGCGGACATCGGATTCGCGAATCGCGTTACAGACGCAAACGATCATCCAGCGCATTTAGCGATAATGCGAAGCGTTCGCAATAGGCGGCATTACGCGACCCGTCCGAAAATGGCGGGCGGCGAGCAGGGCAATGGGCAGCCCGACCAGGATGCAGTGCGAGAAGAGCGCGTTGCCGATGCCCCAGGCGCCGTGGGGAAGCGGCGCGTCGGGCCAGCGCAGCGGCTTCACGACCCAATACATGATCAGCCAGAGGAGCAAGCCGTAGCCAAGGCCGGCCGGCACGGGATGGCGAACGAGCGCCGGAAGCCGGCGGGCGGCAAGGAAATAGGCGGACGCCATGCACGCCATGATCGCGAAGTGGACGCAGAGGCCCGCCGCGGCCCAGAGCGGCCCGCCGATGCGAACCCCGTCGCCGAACGGCCCGCTCGCGACATAGGTGAGCACGCCTCCCGGGCCGATCCCGGCCATCCCCGCGAAGACGAAGGCCGACAGGATATCGAGCGTCCCAGCCACCAGGGCGGCGATCAGGATCGGTCTGAGCATGATTTTATCCCCCCGGAGCAATTGCCTCCGACAATTGCACCTCCGTCATTCCCGCGAAAGCGGGAATCCCGCTTCCGCGGGAGTGACGGGATAAGTTTAGGCGACCCCCATCTCGCCGCCCATAAGCTTCGGGAAGAAGCCTTCATGGGCCTTGCGCAGGTCAGCGAGCGAGATTGCGTGGTCGCCGGCGGGAAGCTCGAAGATGAGGCGGGTGCCGCAGGTGCGGCCGATCGCCTCGACCTCGACTCCGGCGGCGTGGGCGCGGGCGAGGAAGGTGAGCAGGCAATTGTCGCAGATGGTGGCGACGTAGAGGCCCTGATCCTCGGCGAAGAGGGCGGCGTTGCTTGCCGGCCTGAGCTTGTTGATCATCGCCCCGACATTGCCGGCCAAGGCCATTTCGGCGAGCGCGACGGCGATCCCGCCGTCGGCGACGTCGTGGCAGGCGGTGATGGCTCCGCCGGCGATGGCGGCGCGGACGAATTCGCCTGCGCTGCGCTCCAAGGCGAGATCGACCGGCGGCGGCGGGCCGTCTTCGCGGCCGTGGATCTCGCGAAGCCAAAGCGACTGGCCGAGATGGCCGCGGCGGGTGCCGATGAGGACGATGACATCGCCCGAACCCTTGAAGGCGATGCCCACGGACTTGCGCCAGTCCGTGAGCAGTCCGACCCCGCCGATGGCCGGCGTCGGCAATATGGCGCTGCCGGCTCCGTCTTCGCTCTTGGTCTCGTTGTAGAGCGAGACGTTGCCGCTCACGATCGGGAAATCGAGCGCCCGGCAGGCCTCGGCCATGCCTTCAATGCAGCCGACCAACTGGCCCATGATCTCCGGCCGCTGCGGATTGCCGAAATTCAGGCAGTCGGTGGTCGCGAGCGGCGTGGCGCCGACCGCGCAGAGGTTGCGCCAGGCCTCGGCGATCGCCTGCTTGCCGCCTTCATGGGGGTCGGCGAAGCAATAGCGCGGGGTGACGTCGGTGGTGATCGCGAGCGCCTTTTCGGTGCCGTGGATCCTGACGACCGCGGCGTCGCCGCCCGGGCGCTGGACGGTGTCGGCGCCGACCATGTGGTCATATTGCTCCCAGATCCAGCGGCGGCTGGCGAGGTCGGGCGAGGCCATCAGGCGGACGAGGTCGGCGGCGAGGTCGGCGGATTCCGGCACGTCGGCCAGCGGCTCGCGCTTCGGAGTCGGCACCCAGGGGCGATCGTAGCAGGGCGCGTCGTCCGCCAGCGGGGCGAGCGGGATGTCGGCTTCGATCTCGCCGTTCCACCTGAGCACGAGACGGCCGCTGTCGGTCACCCGGCCGATGACCGCAAAATCGAGCTCCCACTTGCGGAAGATCGCCTCGGCCTCGGCCTCGCGGCCCGGCTTGAGCACCATCAGCATCCGCTCCTGGCTCTCCGACAGCATCATCTCGTAGGGCGTCATCCCGGTTTCGCGGCAGGGGACGGCGTTCATGTCGAGCTCGAGCCCGACCCCGCCCTTCGACGCCATCTCCACGCTCGAGGAGGTAAGGCCGGCCGCGCCCATGTCCTGGATGGCGACGATGGCGTCCGAGGCCATAAGCTCCAGGCACGCCTCGATCAGCAGCTTCTCGGTGAACGGATCGCCGACCTGGACGGTCGGGCGCTTCTCCTCGCTGTCCTCGGAGAAATCGGCCGAGGCCATGGTCGCGCCTTGTATCCCGTCGCGGCCGGTCTTGGAGCCGACATAGACGACCGGATTGCCGATTCCGGCCGCGGCCGAATAGAAGATCTTGTCCTGGTCGGCGACGCCCACGGTCATCGCGTTGACCAGGATGTTGCCGTCATAAGCCGGGTGGAAATTGACCTCCCCGCCGACGGTTGGGACTCCGACGCAATTGCCGTAGCCGCCGATCCCAGCGACCACCCCGGCGACCAGGTGGCGGGTCTTCGGGTGATCGGGCCGGCCGAAGCGAAGCGCGTTCAGATTGGCGACGGGGCGGGCGCCCATCGTGAAGACGTCGCGAAGGATCCCGCCGACCCCGGTCGCGGCGCCCTGATAGGGCTCGATATAGGAAGGGTGGTTGTGGCTCTCCATCTTGAAGATGGCCGCCTGCCGGACGCCGCCCGGACCTTCGCCGATGTCGATGATTCCGGCATTCTCGCCGGGACCGCAGATCACCCAGGGCGCCTCGGTGGGAAGCTTTTTGAGGTGGATCCGCGAGGATTTGTACGAGCAATGCTCCGACCACATGACCGAGAAGATGCCGAGTTCGGTCATGTTCGGCTCGCGGCCGAGCGCGCCCAGGACGCGCTCATATTCCTCGGGCGAAAGGCCGTGCTCGGCGACGATTTGTGGAGTGATGGACAGGTTCATGGCTGCGCCTGTTAGCGGCGCCCCAGCCGTCATGCCAGCGAAGGCTGGCATCTTAGGGGGGTGAAAGGCGCCAGCGTCTTTCACCCCCCGGGGCCCCGGCCTTCGCCGGGGCGACGTACCAATTACGCCTTGCAGCTCTGGGCGCCCTTGCCGGGGGCGGTGTAGGTGATCTGAGCGGCATTGGCGCTCAGCGAATAGCCTTCGGCGATATAGGGCGGCTGGCCGGCGGCGGCGGTCAGGGTTGTACCCGGGGCGTCCTTCTTGGCGCGGACCTGGACCGTGTCGTTGGTGTAGAAATCGGCATAAAGAAGGCTGTTGTCCTTGCACCGATAGGTCCGGCTGGCCTGGATCATCGGCGGAGCCTCGACCGGCGCGGCGGCGTTGAGGGCGTTGGCCTGCGGATCCACGTTTCCGTCGATCGTCTGGTTCTTGCAGGCGCCGAGCAAGGCGATGAGGGCGAAGGGGGCGGCGAGGAGGATATGGGTTTTCTTCATGGTAAATCACTTCGCGAGCGCGGCTTGCGCCGTCAAGGCCTATTCTGCGAGCGCTTCGCAACAGCGAGGCCGGGTTCGACAAGCGGTCGCCTTTGAGTTACGCCGTCCCCAACTTCGGGGGCTGGGAGACAAGGGAAGCGCGTGCAACGGGTCCGAATCGGCCTCACCGGCCTCGCCTTCGTCTTCCTGCTCGTCCTGCTCGGCGCGGTCTTCACCAGCCCGAGCAACGAGGCTCCGATCACCCCCAATCTGATCGAGACCCAGCTTTCGGGGGGCAACCGGAGTGTCCCGGGCGCCAACCAGTCCGAACCCAAGGAGCCGCTGGCCGAGCTCGGAGTCGCCCCCGGCAATGCCGACGATGACAACAAGGTCCAGCCGGCGCCCGCGCAGGCGCGCTGACGTCGGCAGCGGGCTGGCCGCCGCCGTCTCACTCCTGGTCATGTCCGCCGCGGCCCAGGCGGCGCCGCGCCCCCGGATAATGGTAATGACCGGCCTGCCGCTGGTCTGGGGCGAGAAGGGACCGTTCGACCCGGGCTCGCGACCGGCGGCCGCTTATCGGGAGCTCGGCCGGTCGTTCGAGCTGCAGCCGGTCGATGTCCTCGATCCGGCGACCCTGGCGCGCGGACGGGCGCTGTTCCTCGCTCAGCCGCAGCGGCTGGCTCCGGCCGAACTCGCCGATCTCGACGCTTGGATCAGGCGGGGCGGCCGTGCGCTGATCCTGACGGATCCGCTGCTGGCCTGGCCGAGCGAGCTTCCGCCAACCGACATCAGGCGGCCGCCGCCGGTCGGCCTGCTCGGGCCGTTGCTTGACCATTGGGGGCTGACCCTGGACCCCCCGGCGCAAGCCGGTGAGGTCGAGTCGCGCCGGGACGGGCGGCGGCTTCTGCTCGACTCGCCGGGCCGGCTGCGCAGCTCGGGCGCCCAATGCGCCGTGGACGAAGCGGGATTGACGGCTTTTTGCCGGCTCGGCCGGGGCTCGGCCCGGGTCGTCGCCGACGCCGACCTGTTGCGGGATTCGCTGTGGGAGCGGCGCTCCGCCGAAAACCCCGCCGTGGTCGAAGCGTGGCTGCACGAGCTGACCGGGACGGCCCCGCCGCCCCGCCCGGCGCGCTATTCCAGGGCCGAGATCGGAGTTGCGTTCATGCTGCTCGCCCTTCTCACCGCGACGGGACTCTTGCTCAGGCGGCGGCGCAACCGCTAAACCACATACTTATCCACAGGCCTTTTCATGGAGAACAAGTTCTGAACAAGTCTGGGAACAAACCGCGAAATACACTCTAAAGGCATGAAATCCCCAAAAAAGGCATCAAATCCCCTTCCCTTGGGGGTCCGCCGATGTTATCCACGCCTTCTGATTTTTGGGGCATCTTCTCGGCTGACCGACGAGTCACGCGGCGCGCTTAGCGCGTCCGCGAAGGGGGGAGCTCCGTGTAAAGGGAGCGGACAGGGGCGGTGGAGGTCGAGGACTTCTTCCAGGGCAGCGCGCTCAACGCGGTGGACGCCAAGGGGCGCCTCTCCGTTCCCGCCTTCGTTCGCTCCGTCATCGAGCGTCGCTCGGACGCCCGCGCCATCGTCGTCGGCGCCCATGAGGTCGCGCCCTGCCTGACCGCCTACGGCCGCAATTACGCCCGCAATCTCTGGACCGACCTCGAGCGCCGCCGCCTCGCCGAGGAGGATCGTGGCGCCGGCCTCGACGACCATTATGCCCGCGCCCGCCGAATGTTCGGCATGACCGAGGACGTCCCTTACGATCCCTCCGGCCGAATCGTCCTGCCCCCGATGATGCGGCGCAAGGGCAAGATCGAGGACCTGGCCCTGTTCGTCGGAATCGGCGGCGTGGTCGAGATCTGGAACCCCCGAATCGCCCTCGTCGAGGGCGACCGCGACCTCAAGGAGATCGCCGCCTGGCGCCTTGAGGAGAAGGGCATCGCCCCGTGAGCGCCACCGAAACCATCGACGTGCCCGCCCCGCACGTCCCGGTGCTGCTCGACGAGGTGATCGCCGGCCTCGCGATCGCCCCCGGCGAGACCCATGTCGACGGCACCTTCGGCGCCGGCGGCTACACCCGTGCCATTCTCGAAAAAGGAGCTGCCAAGGTCTACGCCTTCGACCGCGATCCCGATGCGATACAAGAAGGCGAGGCCTTGGCGGCTTCGAGCGGGGGGCGCCTGACGCTTGTTCCGGAGCGTTTTTCCCGGATGCGTCAGGCGCTTCACGCCCGCGACGTGGAGGCGGTCGACGGGGTGACCCTCGATATCGGAGTCTCCTCGATGCAGCTCGACCGGCCCGAGCGCGGTTTCTCCTTCCAGGCCGACGGGCCGCTCGACATGCGCATGGCCCAGGACGGGCAGAGCGCCGCCGACTTCCTCAACCACGCCCCGGAAGAGGAAATCGCCGATATCATCTACCGCTACGGCGAGGAGCCCAAGTCGCGGCGCATCGCGCGGACCATCGTCACGGCGCGGCCGATCGAGCGGACGGGGCAGCTCGCCGAGATCGTCCGCAAGGCGCTGGGCTGGCATGCCGGAATGAAGAAGGATCCGGCGACCCGGACTTTCCAGGCGATCCGGATCCACCTCAACGAAGAATTGCAGGAGCTCGAAGGCGGGCTCGAAGCGGCCGAGCAGGTGCTCAGGCCCGGCGGCCGGCTGGCCGTCGTCACCTTTCACAGCCTCGAGGACCGGATGGTGAAGCGCTTCCTGAAGGAGCGCAGCGGCGATTTGCCTTCGGGCTCACGCCATCTCCCTCAGAGGCTCGACTCCGCTCCGGCGCCGAGCTTCGAGGCCGTCGCCAGGCCGGTCAGGGCCGGCGAGTCCGAGATCAAAGCCAATCCGCGGGCCCGCTCGGCGACTCTTCGAGTCGCCCGGCGGACCGCCGCCACCCCATGGACGAGCAGGGAAGGGATGCCCTCATGATCGCAAGGGGCTTCAAGTCGGTAATCTGGGTCGCCACCGTCGGCGGCGCCGCGTTGGGCTGCTACATGGTTTCGCTGCGGGTCGCCACGGAACGCAACGAACTCGCACGCGTCGAGCGCCAGATCGTCGCCGCCAAGCGCGACATTCGCTCGCTTCAGACCGAGCTCGGCACGCGCGGACGGATGACCCAGCTCGAGCAGTGGAATGCCGAGGTGCTCGCCCTCTCCGCGCCGAGCTCCGCCCAGTTCCTCAAGGACGAGTTCACCCTCGCCCGGCTCTACCGCAACGACCCGACCGTGGCCGAGCGCTCGGCCGAGGTCAGGCTGGCTTCCGCCGAGACCTCGACCGCGAAGCCCGCGGAGACCGCCAGGCCCGCGGCGCCGGCGGTCGTCCAGGCGGTGGCGGAGCGACCGGCGGAGCAGCCCGCCATGATCCATCAGGCCAGCTTCACCACCGGCGATGCGCCGGCGAAGCCGAAGGCCGAGGCGGCCAAGCCCGCCAAGCCCGCCGCGAAGCCCGCCAAGCCCGCCGTGCAGCGCACGGCCTCGGCAACGGTCAGGCCGGAGACGGCGCCGGCCCGATCGGCTTCGAAACCCGCCAGGCCCGGCGGGGAGCGGACGGCCTCGGCCGCGCCGGCCAGGCCTGAGCCCGCCGCCGCCCGTTCCGCCAAGCCGGCGGCGAAGGCCGCGAGCGCCGCCGCCAGGCCGGTGCGCGAAGCCGCCGCGACGCCGCGCGAGCCCAGGGGCAAGGGAAGCGGCGGCAACTGATGGCCAGCGCGGCGATCCTTCCGGAGCGCTTCGGCGGCGCCGGCCAGCGGCCGCAGGGGCTGGCGCTCACCTATCAGCGGCTGATGCTGATGATGCTGGTCTTCGCCGGGGTCACGATGCTGATCGCCGGCCGGCTGCTGTTTCTCCAGCTGTTCACCGACCGCAGCGGCGCCGACCAGATCGGCAACCCGCTGATCCCGGTGCGGGCCGACATCGTCGACCGCAACGGAGTGCCGCTGGCCCGGACGATCGACGCCTGGTCGATCGCCATCCATCCCGACCGGCTTCTCGGCAATCCGGCCGAGCTGGCGGTCAAGCTCGCCCAGCTGATGCCCGAGCGAAGCGCCGCCGAATATAAGGCGATGCTCACTTCGGGTAAGAGCTTCGTCTATCTCAGCCGCCGCGCCGTCCCGGAGCTGGTCGCGTCGGTCAACGCGCTCGGCGAGCCGGCGGTCGAATTCAGCCGCGAGCCGCAGCGCCTCTATCCGCAGACGGCGATGGCGGGCCACGTTCTCGGCTGGACCGATTTCGACGGCAACGGAGTCGCCGGCATGGAGCGGGTGCTCCAGGACCGGCTGAGCGACCCCGCCCGGCGCGGAACCCCCGTCGCCCTGTCGATCGACGCCCGGGTCCAGGGGGTGATGGAGACCGAGCTCTACGCGGCGATGAGCAAGTTCGGCGCGATCGGCGCGGCCGGGATCGTGCTCGACGTCCAGACCGGCGAAGTCATCGCCATGACCTCGCTGCCTCAGCTCAACCCGAACAAGCCTGGCCGGGACGCGGCAACCGCCGGCTTCAATCGGGCGACTCTGGGCGTCTACGAGCTCGGCTCGACCTTCAAGCCGTTCACCGTCGCGATGGCGATGGACAGCGGCATCATCAAGAGCTTCGGGCAGATGTACAATTGCCCGCGTTCGCTGCCGGCGGGCGGCTTCACCATCACCGACACCCACCCGTTCGGCCGCGCCTGCTCGGTCGCCGAGATCATGAAGGAATCGTCCAACATCGGCACCGCCCAGATCGCCGCCCAGGTCGGCTCGGCGCGGCAGCAGGAATTCCTGCGAAAGATGGGCTTCCTCGAGCCCGTGTCGATCGAGCTGAACGAACGCGGGCGGACTTTGACTCCGGGCGCCAATTGGGGCGACGTCGCGACGATGACGGTCGGCTACGGCCACGGCATCGCCGTCACTCCGCTCCACCTCGCCACCGGCTACGCCACCTTGTTCAACGGGGGCGTCTGGCGGCCGGCGACGCTGCTCAAGATCGACGGCCGCCACCCGGTCCCCGAAGGCCGCCGGGTGTTCACCGAGGCGACTTCCTACCGGATGCGCGCACTGCTGAGGCTGGTCGTCACCAACGGCACCGGCCGGAGGGCGGACGCGCCGGGCTACCGCGTCGGCGGCAAGACCGGCACCGCCGAGAAGATCGTCGGCGGCCATTATACCGGCGCGGCGGTGGTCACCACCTTCGCCGGTGTTTTCCCGATGGACAACCCTCGCTATGTGGTCGTCGCCATGCTCGACGATCCCAAGGCGACGGCCGACACATACGGTTTCCACACCGCGGGCTGGAACGTCGCTCCGGTCGTTTCCCGGGTGGTGAGCCGGATCGGAGCGCTGCTCGGGGTTCAGCCGGACTCGACTCGCGAAGTCAACATGGCGGAGGTCCTCCCCTACGTTCACGAGGAGCATTGACCGATGCGCCTCGCCGACCTCGCGGGAATCGGCGGCGATTCCCGTGTGACGGGATTCGCGATCGACCATCGCAAGGTCGCGCCCGGCACGGTGTTCGGGGCGTTTCGCGGCACGATGTTCAACGGCGAGGACTTCATTCCCCAGGCGGTGAGCGCCGGTGCGGTGGCGGTGGTGGCTCGGCCCGAGGTGCCGGTCGAGGGCGCGGCGCACGTTCCCGCGGACGAGCCGAGACGCGAGTTCGCCCGGCTGGCAGCCAGATTCTTCGAACCCTTCCCGGAAACGGCGGTCGCCGTCACCGGCACCAACGGCAAGACGTCGAGCGTCGAGCTGACCCGGCAATTGTGGCGCATGGCCGGCCACCATGCCGCCTCGATCGGAACGCTCGGGGTCACCACCGCCGACGACCGAACGACCACGGGGCTGACGACTCCCGACATCGTCACCTTCCTGTCGAACATGGCCGGGCTGGCCCGCGAGGGCGTCACCCACGCCGCCTTCGAGGCCTCGAGCCACGGTCTGTCGCAATATCGGACGGAAGGGCTGCCGGTGCGGGCGGCGGCCTTCACCAACTTCACCCGCGATCATCTCGACTATCACGAGACGATGGAGGCCTATTTCGAGGCCAAGATGCGGCTCTTTTCCGAGGTGGTCGAGCCCGACGGTTGGGCCGTGATCTGGACCGACGATCCGAAGTCGGACGAAGTGTCGAGACGGGCCGAGGCCCGGGGACTGCGCCGGCTGACCGTGGGCAGGCGCGGCGAGACTCTGAGGCTGATCGGGCGGGAGCCGACCCAGCTCGGCCAGCGTCTCACGATCGAGGCGGAGGGGAAGGTCCACAAGGTCGAGCTGCCTCTGATCGGCGCCTATCAGGCGGCCAACGCGCTGACCGCCGCCGGCCTCATCCTCGCCACCGGCGGCGAGCTTGGACGCACCCTCGCCAGCCTGGCTCGGGTGCAGGGCGTTCGCGGACGGCTCGAGCGGGCGGTGATCACCCGCGCGGGCGCACCCGTCTACGTTGACTACGCCCACACACCCGACGCGATCGAGGCGGCGGTGGAGGCGCTTCGGCCGCACGCGAAGGGACGGCTGATCATCGTCCTCGGCGCCGGCGGCGACCGCGATGTCGGCAAGCGGGCCGAGATGGGCGCCGTCGCCGCCCGCCTTGCCGACCGGGTCATCGTCACCGACGACAATCCAAGGAGCGAGGATCCCGCCGCCATCCGGCAAGCCGTCCTGGAAGGCGCCGCGGACGCGCGCGAGGTGCCGGGCCGCCGCGAGGCGATCGCCGCCGCGATCGCCGAAGCCGGCGCGGACGACCTCATCCTCCTGGCCGGCAAGGGCCACGAGCAGGGCCAGATCGTGGGCGGCCAGGTGCTGCCCTTCGACGACGTCGCCGTCGCCCGGGAGTGCGCGGCATGAAAAATCGGTGTCTGACACCGATTTTCTGTTCCCCGGCGAACGCCGGGGCCCAGTTCTTCTTCCGGTGCCGCTGGGCCCCGGCCTTCGTCGGGGAACAAGGATGAGCCGGCTCTGGATCTCCGATGAGATCGCTTCCGCCGTCGGCGGGACCGCGCAGGGGGACTTCGAGGCGAGCGGCGTCGCCTTCGATTCCCGGGAGGTGGAGCCGGGACATCTCTTCGTCGCGATGAAGGGCGAGGCCACCGACGGCCACCTTTTCCTCGACAAGGCCTTCGCCGCCGGCGCGGCCGGGGCGATCGTCGGCGAGGCGGTCGCCCGGCCCCACGTCCGCGTCGCCGACACCGCCCGGGCGCTGAACGACCTTGGCCGAGCCGGCCGTACCCGCACCGCCGCACGCATCTGCGGAGTCACCGGGTCGGCCGGCAAGACCGGCACCAAGGAGGCGCTCTACGCCGCGCTCGACCGGGCGGCGCCGGGCGAGGCGCACCGCTCGGTGAAGAGCTACAACAACCATATCGGCGTGCCGCTCTCGCTCGCCCGGATGCCGCGCGAGACCCGGTTCGGCGTGTTCGAGATGGGCATGAACCATGCCGGCGAGCTCGCGGCCTTGACCCGGCTGGTGCGGCCGCACGTCGCCATCGTCACCGCCATCGCCTCCGCCCACCGTCAGTTCTTCGCCAGCGAGGAGGAGATTGCCGACGCCAAGGGCGAGATCTTCCAGGGCCTGGAGGAGGGCGGCATCGCCCTCGTACCCCACGACAGCCCGTATCGGGGCCGCCTGAGCGCGGCGGCCCGGCCCTATGCGGAGCGGGTGCTGACCTTCGGCCTCGGCCAGGGCGCCGACATCCGCGCCCGCGACGTCGTGTCCTCGCCCGGCGGCGGCTCGCTGGTGACGGCCGTTCTGCCCGGGGCCGAGCTGACCTTCACCATTTCCCAGCCCGGCGAGCATTGGGTGTCGAACGCGCTCGCCGTGCTCGGAGCAGTCGAGGCACTCGGCGGCGACCTCGCTCAGGCCGGCCTGGCGCTGGCCGACCTGCCGGGCCTCAAGGGCCGCGGCGAGCGGCACCGGATTCGCATCGACGGCGGCGAGGCTCTGCTCATCGACGAGAGCTACAACGCCAACCCCTCCTCGATGGCGGCGACCCTGAAGACGTTCGGAGCGCTTTCCGTGTCGGGCCGCCGGATCGCGGTGCTCGGCGCAATGCGCGAACTGGGCGAGTGCTCGGAAGGCTTCCATGCGGCGCTCGCCGGCCCGGTCGAGGCGGCCGGAACCGACATCGCCATTCTCGTCGGCGACGACATGGAAGCGCTGGCGAAAGCCCTTGGCGCAAAGGTTAAAATGGCGCATGTGCCGGACGCGGCGGCGGCGATCGAGCTTGCGCGGCGCGAAGCACGAGCGGGCGACGCGATACTCGTCAAGGGTTCCAATTCGATCGGACTCGCCGCCCTCGTCGAGGCGCTGGCGGGCGGGAAGAGCTGATGTTTCTTTGGATTGCCGAACAGCTTGGCTTCCCGGGGGTGTTCAACCTTTTCCGCTACATCACGTTCAGGGCGGGCGCGGCGACCGCGACCGCCTTGCTGATCGGCCTGATCATCGGCCCCAGGTTCATCGGCTGGCTGCGCGTGCGCCAGGGCCACGGCCAGCCGATCCGCCTCGACGGTCCCGAATCGCACCTCGCCAAGCGCGGCACGCCGACCATGGGCGGGCTGATGATCCTGACCTCGCTGACCTCGTCGATGCTGCTCTGGATGGACTTCCGCAACACCTTCCTATGGGCATGCCTGTTCATCACCGTCGGCTTCGGCCTGATCGGCTTCCTCGACGATTACGACAAGGTCACCAAGCGCCATCACGCCGGCATATCCGGGCGCACGCGGCTGCTCGCCGAGTTCGTGGTGGCGGGGATCGGCTGCACGATCATCACCTGGGGGGCGGGGACCGAGCTCTACATCCCGCTCTACAACGGGCCGGTGGTCGATCTCGGCATCTTCTACATCGCCTTCGCCGCCTTCGTCGTCGTCGCCTTCGGCAATGCGGTGAACCTGACCGACGGCCTCGACGGCCTCGCCACCATGCCGGTGATCATCGCCAGCCTCGCCTTCCTCGTCATCACCTATCTCGCCGGCAACGCCAAGTTCGCGACTTACCTGGGCATTCCCTACATACCCGGAGTCGGCAACCTCACCGTGCTGTGCTCGGCGATCGTCGGCGCCGGGCTCGCCTTCCTGTGGTTCAACGCTCCGCCCGCCGCCGTCTTCATGGGCGATACCGGCAGCCTGGCGCTGGGCGGAGCGCTCGGCTCGATCGCCGTCGCGACGCAGCATGAGATCGTTCTAGGAATCATCGGCGGCCTGTTCGTCGTCGAGGCGATGAGCGTCATCATCCAGGTCTTCTTCTACAAGAGGACCGGGAAAAGGGTGTTCAAGATGGCGCCGATCCACCACCATTTCGAGCAGATCGGCTGGTCCGAGGCGACCATCGTCATCCGCTTCTGGATCATCGCCTTCGTCCTGGCCCTGGCCGGCCTCTCGACGCTGAAGCTGAGATGATCGCGGCCCGCCTCGTCATCCCGGCGAAAGCCGGGACCTCGGGACAAGAAGTCTCGGCGGCTCTCCACGAGGCCCCAGCTTTCGCCGGGGTGACGGCATGATCGCGAGCCCCGCCTTTTCCGGGAAGAAATACGCCGTCTACGGGCTGGCGCGCTCCGGCCTGGCGACTCTGGAGGCGCTGCTCGCCAGCGGCGCCGAGGTGATGGCCTGGGACCAGAACGAGGCGGCTCGGGCACGGGCGGAGGCGATGGGAGTCTGCCTCGCCGACCCTCTCGTCGCCTCGATCGGCGGCCTGGACGGCATCGTCGTCTCACCGGGAGTGCCCTTGAACCGTCACCCGATCGCCGCCCGAGCCCGGGAGGCGAAGGTGCCGCTGGTCGGCGACATCGAGCTCTTCGCGCAGGCCCGAGCCAGCCTGCCGCCGCACCAGGTGGTGGGAATTACCGGCACCAACGGCAAATCGACGACGACCGCCCTCATCCACCACATCGTCCAGACCGCCGGACGGCCCGCCACCATGGCCGGCAACATAGGCTTCCCGATCCTCGGCCAGGAGCCGCTGGCGCCAAATGAGATGGGGGCGGGGGTCTACATCCTCGAACTCTCCTCCTACCAGATCGACCTGACCGGGAGCCTCGACTGCGACGTCACGGTTCTGCTCAACATCAGCCCCGACCATCTCGACCGCTATGGCGGGGTCGACGATTATGCGGCGTCGAAGGCGCGGCTGTTCGCGATGCAGTCGCCAGGCCATGTCGCGGTGATCGCCGCCGAGGACGATTACACGCGCGCCATCGCCGGCCGGACCAGCGGCCGGAAGGTGCTGGTCTCCTCGGAGCAGGTGAAGGACCAGTCGCTCTGGCCATCGCTCCAGGGCCCCCACAACGCGCAGAATATCGCCGCCGCGGTCGCGGTCGCGAAGGTGCTCGGAGTCGCGGACGACGCGATCGCGCGCGGCCTCGCCACCTATCCCGGCCTCCCGCACCGGATGGAGCGGGTGGCCGAGAAGAACGGAGTTCTGTTCGTCAACGACAGCAAGGCGACCAACCCGACCTCGACCGCTCCGGCGCTGGCCGCCTATCCGGCGGTGCACTGGATATTGGGCGGGCTTCCCAAATCGGACGATCTCGACGCCTGCGAGCCGTTCCTCGGCCATGTCCGCGCCGCCTACACGATCGGCGAGGCTGGCCCGATGTTCGCCAGGCTGCTTCGCTCGAAAGTGCCGGTCAGCGAATGCGAGATGCTGTTCGAGGCGGTCAACGAGGCCGCCGGGAGGGCCAGGCCGGGCGAGGTGGTCCTGCTCTCGCCGGCCTGCGCCTCGTTCGACCAGTTCCGGGATTACGAAGCGCGGGGCGATGCGTTTCGAGCCGCGGTGGAGGCGTTGTAATGGGTGTTGTCGCACAGCTGAAGAGCAAGACCGAGAACCGGCTGGGCCGGTCGGACCGGAGCGCGGCCGGGCGCTGGTTCTGGGAGATCGACCGGGTCCTCCTCTTTTTCGTCGCGGTTCTGATCGCGATCGGGCTGATCGCCGTCGCCGCGGCGTCGCCGGCCGCCGGCCAGCGCCTGTCGGGCGGCGGGGTGAGCTACGCGCCGCTCCATTATTTCTATCGCCAGCTGATGTGGATCGTCGTCGCCTTGCCGGTGATGATCGGAGTCTCGATGCTGCCCAGGACCACGGCCAAGCGCTGGTGCCTGATCGGCACCCTCGTCTTCACCGGCCTGTTATTCCTCGTCCCGATCATCGGCGTCGAAGTGAACGGCGCCCGCCGCTGGCTCGGAGTCGGCATCTCCCAGTTCCAGCCGTCCGAATTCCTGAAGCCGCTCTACATCGTCAGCATCGCCTGGCTCCTGTCCCTGAAGGAGCAGGACGAGAGCCTGCCGGTGGTGCCGCTGTCGGGAATCTGCACCGGCCTCATCGCCCTGCTCCTGATGCAGCAGCCCAATTTCGGCGAGACGATCATCTTCGCTTCGGCCTGGGTGATGCTCCTGACCCTGTCCGGAGCCTCGCTGAGGATGCTCGGCCTGCTCGCCGTCGGCGGCATTCTCGCCATCGTGCTCGCTTATTTCTTCTATCCGGTGGCGACGGTGCGCATCGACGCCTTCCTCTTCGCCGGCGCCGAGCACGACACCTACCAGACCGAATCGGCGCTGAGGACCCTGACCGCCGGCGGCCTGTTCGGCGCCGGACCGGGGGCGGGCGTGCGCAAGTTCCAGCTGCCCGAGCCCCATACCGACTACATCTTCTCGGTGATCGGCGAGGAGTTCGGGATCATCGCGTGCCTCGCCATCGCCGCCATCTACCTGGTCATCGTCGCCCGGGTGCTGATCCGGCTTCTCCACGAGGAGGACAAGTTCGTCGTCCTCGCCGCCGCAGGCCTGGTCTGCCAGTTCGGGCTTCAGGCGCTGATCAACATGGCGGTCAATGTCCAGATCGCTCCGTCCAAGGGCATGACGCTGCCGTTCATCTCCTATGGCGGCTCGTCGATGGTGGCGCTTTCGATCGGGATGGGGCTGCTGCTCGCCTTCACCCGCAGGAACCCGTATCTGCATCGGTCGCCTTATGTCGTGAAGTGGAGCGGGCGATGAGGTTAAGTTCCGTCATCCCGGCGAAAGCCGGGACCCCGGGCCGGAAGGTCTCGGCGGGCTTCCCCGAGGGCCCGGCTTTCGCCGGGGTGACGAAAAGATGCTGAGCCGCCACTATGTCCTCGCCGCCGGCGGGACCGGCGGGCATATGATCCCGGCCCACGCGCTCGCCGAGGAGCTGATGCGGCGGGGGCACCGTGTGGCCCTCGTCACCGACGATCGCGGCGCTCGTATCCCCGGGCTGTTCGAGGGCGTGCCGGTGCATATCCTGCCCGCCGGGCGGCTCGGCGGCGGGCCGGTGGGCTGGTTCAAGGCGATAAGCAAGATCTTCACCGGCCGGGCGATGGCGTCGAGGCTTTACGAGACGTTCGAGCCGTCGGCCGTGATCGGCTTCGGCGGCTATCCGGCGCTGCCCGCCCTGATGGCCGCGCATCGCGACCGGATCGCGACCCTCATCCACGAGCAGAATGCGGTGCTCGGCCGGGTCAACCGCCTCGTCGCGGGCAAGGTCGACGCGATCGCCACCGCCTATCCGAACGTGCAGCGCCTGGCGAAGAGCCGGGAGGGCAAGACTCACCTCGTCGGCAATCCGGTCCGCGACGAGGTGCTGGCCCTTCGCGACCAGCCTTATCCCGAGATCACCGACGAGGGCGTGTTCCGGCTGCTCGTCACCGGCGGCAGCCAGGGCGCGACCATCCTGTCGCAGGTCGTGCCCGAGGGGCTCGGCCTTCTGCCCGAGCATTTCCGCCGCCGGCTTCAGGTCACCCAGCAATGCCGCGCCGAGGATATCGAGGACGTGCGGGCGCGCTATGCCGCCCTCGGAATCCCGGCGGAGCTTGCCACCTACATAGCCGACATGCCCGACAAGCTCGCCTGGGCCCATCTCGTCATCGCCCGCGCCGGCGCCTCGACGATCGCCGAGCTGACCGTGGCGGGACGGCCCGCAATCCTGATCCCCCTGCCTTCGGCGACCGACGATCATCAGACCGCGAATGCCCGCGAAATGGCCAGGGCCGGCGGGGCGCGGACCATAAGCCAAAGGGCCTTCACCCCGGTCGAGCTCGCCAAGCAGATGCAGAAGCTCGGCCTCGAGCCCGCCGCCCTCGCCAATGCGGCGGCCCGGGCCAGGACGGTCGGCCGGCCGCGGGCGGCGAGCGACCTCGCCGACCTCGTCGAGATGACCGGCCGCGACCTCGGCGCCGATCCGCTTCCGGCCGAGGAGATGATCCTCACCCCAATCCCAAGCGGGGCCTATGCCTGATGGTGGGGCGGGGGATGAGAGGGGTCGCCAAGGACATCGGCACCATCCATTTCGTCGGCATAGGCGGCATCGGCATGTCGGGCATCGCCGAGGTGATGCACATCCTCGGCTACAAGGTGCAGGGCTCGGACGTCGCCGAGGGCTATGTCGTCGAGGCGCTGCGCAAGGCCGGCATTCCGGTCGCCATCGGCCAGCATCCGGACAATCTCGGCGATGCCGCGGTGGTCGTCATCTCGACCGCCATCAAGAAGGACAATGCCGAGCTGCAATGCGCCTATGAGCGGCGCATTCCGGTGGTTCGAAGGGCGGAGATGCTCGCCGAGCTGATGCGGCTGAAGTCGACGGTTGCGGTGGCGGGCACTCACGGCAAGACGACGACCACCTCGATGATCGCCGCGATGCTCGACGCCGGCGGGATCGACCCGACCGTGATCAACGGCGGCATCATCAACGCCTACGGCTCCAACGCCCGGCTCGGCAGCTCCGACTGGATGGTGGTCGAGGCCGACGAGAGCGACGGCAGCTTCCTGAGGCTCGACGGGACGCTGGCGGTGGTGACCAACATCGATCCCGAGCATCTCGACCATTATGGCAGCTTCGAGAAGGTGAAGGACGCGTTCGTCGAGTTCGTCGAGAATGTGCCCTTCTACGGCGCCGCCCTGCTCTGCGTCGATCATCCCGAGGTCCAGACGATCATCCCGCGGCTTCGCGACCGGCGGGTGGTGACCTACGGCTTCGCGGCCCTGGCCGACGTCCGGGGCGAGAACGTCCGCCCGGTGCCGGGCGGCAATCTGTTCGATGTCTCGCTCCGCGACCGGGCCGGCGAAGTCTCGCTCATCGCCGACGTCGAACTGCCGATGCCGGGCCGCCACAACGTCCAGAACGCGCTCGCCGCGATCGGAATCGCCGCCGAGCTCGGAATCGCGCACTCGACCATCGCCCGCGGTTTCGAGAAGTTCGGCGGCGTGAAGCGGCGCTTCACCAAGGTCGGCGAGATCGAGGGCGCGACGATCATCGACGATTACGGCCACCACCCGACCGAGATCCGCGCCGTGCTCTCGGCCGCCCGCGAGGGCGCCCAGGGACGGGTGATCGCGGTCGTCCAGCCGCACCGTTACACGCGGTTGCGCGACCTGATGGAGGAGTTCCAGGGCGCGTTCAACGACGCCGACGTGGTTTACGTGACCCCCGTCTATCCGGCCGGCGAGGAGCCGATCGAGGGGGTCGATTCCGAGACGCTGGCCGAGGGCCTGAAGCAGCGCGGCCACCGCGCGGTCAAGGCCGTCGCCGACCTCGACGATCTCTGCCTCAGCCTTCGCGACCTCGCCGCGAGCGGCGACATGGTCATTTGCCTCGGCGCCGGCGACATCACCAAATGGGCGGCGGGCCTCGCCGACGGAATCGCCTGCGCGAGGGCGACGAAATGACCCGCCGGCATAATTCGGTGTCAGACACCAATTTCTATCTCTTTGATATTATTGACCCCGGGTCCGGCGAAAATTCGGTGTCTGACACCGAATTCCGGGCGCGCGAATGAGCGGGGTGATCGATCTTCCGGCGCTGGCGGGGACGGCCGAGCGTGACGGCTCGCTCGCCGATTTCATCTGGTTCCGGACCGGCGGGCCGGCCGAATGGCTGGTTCGGCCGAGCGATGCCGACGATCTCGCCCGCTTCCTGGCCGAGCTCGATCCGGCGGTCCCGGTCATGCCGGTCGGTGTAGGCTCAAACCTGATCGTGCGCGACGGCGGGGTCCCCGGGGTGGTCGTCCGGCTGCCCAAGACGATGAGCCATGTCCATGTCGAGCCCGGTCACCGGGTCCGCGCCGGCGGCGGAGCGATGGGGATCAGTGTCGCCTCCAAGGCGCGCGACTCGCATATCGCCGGTCTGGAATTCCTGCGCGGAATACCGGGCACGGCGGGCGGTGCGGTGCGGATGAATGCGGGCGCCTATGGCCGCGAAGTCGCGGATATCCTCGTCGAGGCGACCCTCGTGCTACGCGACGGGCGGGTCGAGACCTGGCCGGCGGAGCGGTTCGGCTACACCTATCGCCACAGCGACGTGCCTGAAGGTGCGGTGGTGGTCGAGGCTTTGTTCCAGGGCGTGCCGGGCGAGCGCGCCGTGATCGGCGTCGAGATGGACCGGATCGCCGCCGAGCGCGAGGCCAGCCAGCCGCTGAGGAGCCGTACCGGCGGTTCCACCTTCAAGAATCCGCCGGGAACCAAGGCCTGGAAGCTGATCGACTCGGCCGGCTGCCGCGGACTCACCATCGGCGACGCCCAAGTCTCTGAAAAGCATTGCAACTTCCTTCTCAATTTGGGCAAGGCCATGGCCGCCGACATCGAGGCGCTGGGCGAGGAGGTGCGGCGGCGGGTGTTCGAGAGCCAGGGTGTGATGCTGGAATGGGAGATACAGCGAGTGGGAGTGGACTCATGAATATCGTCATCCCGGCGAAAGCCGGGACCTCAGGACAAGAAGCCACGGCGGGTCTCCCCAAGGTCCCGGCTTCCGCCGGGATGACGGTTCATGGCTGATCGCAGCAAGCTCCACGTCGCGGTCCTCATGGGCGGCTGGTCGGCCGAGCGCGAAGTGTCGCTGCGCAGCGGGGCGGACGTCGCCGCGGCGCTCGAAACCCTCGGCCACCGCGTGACCCCCATCGACATGGGGCGGGACGTCGCCGAGAGGCTGCGCGAGACCGCGCCGGACGTCGTGTTCAACGCGCTCCACGGCACTCCGGGCGAGGACGGGACCGTGCAGGGGATGATGGACCTGATGGGCCTCAGATACACCCATAGCGGAGTCGAAACCTCGGTCATCGCCATCGACAAGGAGCTGACCAAGATGGTTCTGGTCCCGCTCGGCATTCGGATGCCGGCCGGGATGATGGTCGAGACCGAGAGCCTCTACGCGGCCGATCCGATGGCGCGCCCTTATGTGCTGAAGCCCGTCAACGAGGGCTCCTCGGTCGGAGTCGCCATCGTCGCGGAGGGCGGCAATTACGGCGATCCGATCGGGCGCGAGAGCGAAGGTCCGTGGCGGCATTTCGAGCGGCTGCTCGCCGAGCCGTTCATCCGCGGCCGCGAGCTTACCGTGGCCGTGCTCGGCGACGAGGCTCTGGCCGTGACGGAATTGCAGCCCAAATCGGGCTTCTACGATTACGACGCCAAATATACGGAAGGGATGACCCTGCACCTCTGCCCGGCCGAGATCCCCGCCGACGTCGAGGCGGCCGCGATCGCGATGGCCGTCGAGGCGCATCGCGGTCTCGGCTGCCGCGGCTGCTCGCGCGCCGACTTCCGCTGGGACGACGATAAGGGCGAGGACGGCCTCTATCTGCTCGAGGTCAACACCCAGCCTGGAATGACACCCTTGAGCCTGGTGCCGGAGCAGGCGCGCTATCGCGGCATGAGCTACGCCGAGCTGGTCCAGAGGATCGTGGAGGAAGCGTTATGAGCAAGGCGATCTCGCGCGGCTCGCAGTCGAGGGGCAAGGCGAAGGCCCCGGCGCGCGGCAAGGGCCAGCGTGGCCGGGCCGTCCCGCCGGCGCGGGCGCTCCCAGAGGCGGTGCGGCGGCTGAGCTGGTGGATATTCCTCGGCATGATGATCGCTCTGGCCGGCGCCTTGCTCTGGGCTCTGCGCATCCCGCAGATGATCGGCGGAACGATGGGCGAGAGCGTCGGCGAGATGGGCTTCGCGATGAAGCAGGTCGATCTCAAGGGCGCCGTCCACGTCCGCAAGCTCGACGTCTACAATATCGCCTACGACCAGCCTTCGACGGCGATGCCGCTGGTCGATCTCGAGGGAACCCGGCAGCGTCTGCTCCGCTTCGGCTGGGTGCGCGACGCCCGGGTCTCGCGCCGGCTGCCCGACACGCTCGTCGTCGACATCGTCGAGCGCCGTCCCGCCGCCATCTGGCAATATAACCAGAAGCTCGCCCTGATCGACATGGACGGGGTGGTGCTGGAGGCGGTGCGGCTCGACGCGATGCCGGATCTGCCGCTTCTGATCGGCCCCGCCGCCAACCTCCATGCCGCCGAGCTTGCCCGGCTGACCCAGGCCGCGCCCAACCTCAGGCCGGCCATGGCCGGAGCGACCTGGATCGGCGGCCGGCGCTGGGACCTTCGCTTCCAGTCGGGCGAAGTGCTGCTTCTGCCCGAGGGGGAGGCGGCGGCGCGCAAGGCGCTGACCAAGTTCGCCAGCATGGACCAGTCGGTCCAGCTGCTCGGGAAGGGCTATGTCCGAATCGACATGCGCGATCCCAGGAGGATGCTGATCCGGCTGTCGAGCGAGCCCGGCAGCACCGTGCCCGAAATCGCCCCCGAAGCCCCACCCGCACCGCCGGCCGCCGCCGGCGACGTCGATACCCGGCTGACCATCTGATGAAGCGACCGACGGTCCAGGCCCCGCGCAGGCTCGTCACCGCGCTCGACGTCGGCTCCTCGAAAGTGTCGGCGCTGATCGCCGAGCCGGGCGAGGACGGCCGCCTCAAGATCCTCGGCACCGGCCAGCGCCAGAGCCAGGGCGTTCGCCGCGGCTTCATCGCCGACATGGAGAAGACCGAAGGCGCGATCCGCGAAGCGGTCGAACAGGCGGAGCGGATCGCGGCGACCAATATCGAGGACGTGTTCGTCGGCTTTTCGGCGGGCGGCCTGGTCAGCACCGTCGCCAGCGTGGAGCTCCAGATCGGCGGACGGCGGATCGAGAAAGCGGACATCGACCAGTTGCTGGGGATCGGCCGCGAGTCGATCAGCGGCGACGGGCGGAT
>JAXDPE010000028.1:0-43165 GCA_034668565.1 Sphingomonadales bacterium
GATTGGATCCGTCATTGCGGGCGAAGCGAAGCAATCCAGTGCGGCCTCCGGGCCCCGCTGGATTGCCGCGTCGCTCCGCTCCTCGCAATGACGGGCATGGCCCTCAGCGTGTACCCGCTGGTGCCCCGTCCATCAGCTTGCGGGTCAGATAGATCATTTCCAGCGCCGAGACATGGGCCTGCTGCTTCAGGTTCGCGCCCGAGGCGTGGCCGCCTTCCGTATTCTCGTAATAGAGGAAGGGCAGGCCCATCTCCTCCATCCGGGCTGCGAACTTGCGGGCATGCTGCGGACCGACCCGGTCGTCCTTGGTGGTGGTGAAGATGAACGGCTCCGGATAGGCGCCGCCTTTCCTCAGATTGTGATAGGGCGACACCTTCTGCCAGAAGGCGCTGACCGCCGGATCGTCGACGCTTCCATATTCGCCTTCCCAGGAGGCGCCGGCGGCGATCTTCGAGATCCGCATCATGTCGAGCAAAGGCACCTCGATCAGGGCCGCATTCCACAATTCGGGATGCTGGGTGAAGGTGACGCCGGTGAGCAGACCGCCGTTCGAGCCGCCCCGCATGCCGAGCTTGCGCGGGCTGGTGACCTTGCGGGCGATGAGGTCGCGGGCGACGGCGGCGAAGTCGTCGAACACGATCTGCCGCTTCGTCGTCAGCCCCGCCTCGTGCCATTTCGGTCCGAATTCGCCGCCGCCGCGGATGTTGGCGAGGGCATAGACTCCGCCATGCTCGAGCCACAGCTTTCCGGTCGTCGCCGAGTAAGCCGGAGTCTGGCTGACTTCGAAGCCGCCATAAGCGTAGAGCAAAGTGGGGTTGCTTCCGTCGAGCTTGATGTCCCTCCGGTGGACGAGGAAGTAGGGGATCCTGGTGCCGTCGCTCGACGTCGCCTCATATTGCTCGGCGATCAGGTTCGAGGCGTCGAACTTGGCCGGCTGGGCCTTGATCCGCCTGGCCTCGCCGGTCGCGGCGTCGGCGAGATAGAGCGACGGCGGCGTGAGGAAGCTGGTGACGGAGATGAGCGCCTTGTCGTCGCTCTGGCTGACATCAACGAGGCCGACGCTGCTATTGTCGGGAAGCTCGATCGCCGAGCGCGTCCAGCTGCCCTTCGGGCCGGGCGTGAACCGCAAGGTCCGGCCGCGGACATTGTCGAGCGTGGAAACGACCAGGACGTCCTTCGTCGCCGAGGCGCCCTGCATCGATTCGCGCGGACCGGGCGCGTAGATCAGGGTCGGCCTGGGGTTGGCCGGATCCGACTTCAGCTGAGCGAGATCGACCGAGACGAGGGCACCGGCGGGGAAGCGGGTGCCCGCCGCCGTCCAGTCCTCGCGGGTCTCGATGACGACGCGGCCCGAGACCATGTCGCTGAGGCCCGCTTTGGCCGGCATCGCCACCCGCCGCGGGCCCTTGGGGCCGAGGATATAGGTTTCGGAGCGGAAGGTATCGAGCGGCCGGTCGATCGACGCCAGGGTGCGGCCGGCCGAGTCGCGCAGCACATAGGGCGTGACTCCGTAGCCGCCGTCCTTGGGATCGGCCCGGAACACCTCGACGGCGGCGCTCAGCGGCTGGCCGCGCTTCACCCGCTTGACGATATAGGGATAGCCGGTGCGACCGAGCTCGCCGGGCTGCCATTCCCGCGAGACGAGAAGCGTGTTCTCGTCCTCCCACGCGACCCTCTGCTTCCCCTTGGGCAGGACGAAGCCGGTCTCGACGAACTTCGCGGTCGGGAGGTCGAACTCGCGCACGGTCACCGCGTCCTCGCCGCCGTCGGAGAGGCTGATCAGGCAGCGCCGCTCCGACGGCCGGGCGCAGCTCAGGCCCTTATAGACCCAGTTCGCTTTCTCCGCCGCGGCGAGCGAGTCGAGGTCGAGGACCGTCTCCCATTTCGGCTCGGCCGACTGGTAGTCGGCAAGGCTGGTGCGGCGAAGGATCCCGCGGACATGGTCGGCGTCCTGCCAGAAATTGTAGATCTGGCCATTGAGGAAGCGGCCGAACGGGATCCGGTCCTTGGCCTGGGCGATCGCCAGCGCCTCGTCGTAATAAGCCTGGTAGCGCCGATCCGATTCCAGCACCGCCTGGGTCTTGGCATTGTGCGCGTTCACCCATTCCATCGCCCGCGGGCTCGAAACCTCCTCGAGCCACAGATAGGGATCGTCCGCGCCCGACTGGCTCTGGGCGGCGGTGGCGAGGGCGGCTCCGGCGAGACCGGCGGCGAGAATCGTGGTCTTCAACGGGCTCATCTTCGTCCTTCCTCGGAAAGCCGCGCACTCTCAAAAGCTTAGGTCCGATGTCAAGCGCCGTCGAAGCGAAACGTCTTGGCAAGACCGGCTTTGCCTCTAGTCTGGCCGGCAAAAGGAAGAACGCGATGACCCGATGCCTGCCGATCCTGCTAGCCGCGGCCCTGATCTCCACCGGCGCCGCCGCGAAGCCGAACGCTGGAACGCCTGAGCAGCGAGTGGCCCGGGTCCTCGCGGCGACGCCCGTGATCGACGGCCATAACGACCTCCCCTGGGAGATCCGGGACAGATACGATCATTGGCGCAAGCCCCTCGATCTCGATTCCGACACCTCCCGGCTGGAGGCCCGGCTCCAAACCGATCTGCCGCGCATGAAGCAAGGCGGGATGGGCGCTCAATTCTGGTCGGTCTGGATCCCGAACGAGATGAAGGGCGACGAGGCGATCCGGGTAACTCTCGAGGAAATCGACATCGTCCACCGGATGGTCGGGCGCTACCCGGCGAAGCTCGCAATGGCGTCGACCGCCGCCGACATCCGCCGGATCGAGAAAGCCGGACGGATCGCGTCGCTGATCGGAGTCGAAGGCGGCCACCAGATCGGCAATTCGCCGGCCGCGCTCCGCCAATTCTACGCGCTCGGCGCGCGTTACATGACCCTGAGCCACTCGAAGAACAACGACTGGGCCGATTCCGCCACCGACGATCCGGTGCACGACGGCCTGACCTCCTTTGGCAAAGCGATCGTGCACGAGATGAACCGGCTCGGGATGATCGTCGACATCAGCCACGTCTCCCCGAAGACCATGAGCGACGCTCTCGACGCGTCGCGGGCGCCGGTGATCTTCTCCCATTCCAGCGCCCGGGCCTTGATGGACCATCCCCGCAACGTCCCCGACGCGATATTGAAGCGGCTGCCCGCCAATGGCGGCGTCGTCATGGTCAATTTCTATCCGGGCTTCCTCTCCACGGCCTATCGCCAGCGCGCCGCCGCCCGCGATGCCGAGGATGCCCGCCTCAAGAACCTCTATTCGGGCCAGCCGGAACGGCGCAAGTCGGCGCTCGACGCCTGGGACTCGGCCCATCCCGCGGTCGAAGCGACCCTTGCGGAGGTCGCCGACCATGCCGAGCATATCCGCAAGGTGGCCGGGATCGACCATGTCGGCATCGGCTCCGACTTCGACGGGATCGACGGGACGGCCCCCAGGGGGCTGGAAGGGGTCGAGACCTATCCGGCCCTGCTCGCCGAGCTCGCCCGCCGCGGCTGGACCGATTCGGACCTGGCCAAGATCGCCGGCGGCAATCTGCTCAGAGCGATGGAAGGGGTCGAGCGGGTCGCGGCGGGGATGAAGGCGGAGCCGCCGATGATCGCGACGATCGAGCAGTTGGACGGCGCGAAGTAACGCGTCATCCCGGCGAAAGCCGGGACCTCGTCGAGGAAGAGGCGCCTTTTCCGTCCGCAGGCCCCGGCTTTCGCCGGGGTGACGATCAGGGCTGGAGGGTCGGCGCCGTATTCACCGGCCCGGCGAGCTCCGCTTCGCCCGCCTCGGGCAGCACCTCGCCGTGAACCTCGAGCGGCGGGCCGATCCAGACCGAATCGAACAGATGGTCGCGCTTCTGGTTGGTCGTGTTGGGATGGATGAGAATGCTCAGACCGCGATTGTTGAGCATCAGCCAGGGCACGAGCGTCGCGAACAGGTCCGGCGCGAAGGCGATCTGGTACATCGCCTTGCTGTGCGGCCCCACCGGCCGGTCCCAGACCGTTCCCATGCGGACCGCGAAACGCTCTCCCGCCGCCTCGCGGATGGCCAAGGCGTCGGCGCGCTGGCCTTCGGGATCGAAATAGATATGGGCGTGATAGCTCGCGATCTCGGCGATCCGCCGGATATCGGGCATCTCTATACGGCCGGGTAGCGAAGCCGGCCGAGGAACCGGCTGAGCGAGGGCAGGCGGTCGCGATTGCCGCGCCACTGCGCCTTCGCCTTCTCGAAGCGCATGACGTCGTCGATCCGCCGGGCGAGGAAGGCCCGGGTGGCGGCCAGGTCCTCGCTCTGGTCGTCGAGATAGACGAGGCTGGTCGAGCCGTAGACGCCCATCAGGATGGCGCGCTTGGAATAATGGTTGAAGTCGGTCGCCTTGTCGCCGGCGATCCGCCACATCCGGTCGGCCGCGCGCCAGCCGAGGCGCCCGGCGAGCGCCAGGTTGCGCGGCTGCGCGAGGATGGCGAGGGCCCGGCGAAGCGCCTCCTTGTGCGGGTTGATCACCTCGAGCCGGTAGAGGACGAGGCCCGCGATCCGCTCCCGGATCTTCATCGCCTCGATCTTCTCGAGCGGGAAGGCGGCGGCCATGCCCCGGTCGATCGCGTCGAACCAGGCGTCGATCATCTCTGTCGCCCCACCCAGAAAAGCGAGCCGGGCCCGAGGCGCCGGAACGCCCAGCTCGGCCGCGGCCAAAGCCAGCGCCTTGTCGCTCCAGCCGTCGAACACCGCATTGGCGGGGATGAGCGGGGCGAGCGCCATCCTCAGCTCGTCGAGAGTCATCTCGTTCGGGGCGATTTCAGGCATGGGGCCAGAATGATCCTCGGCGGCGAAGGATGCAACCTTCGTCATTGCGAGGAGCCAAGCGATGCGGCAATCCAGGGGGCCTCCGAGGCCCGCTGGATTGCTTCGCTACGCTCGCAATGACGGCGCCCGCATCTTCTTCTCCGGCAGGCGGATCAGCACCAGCGCCACTGCGATCAGCAGAGCACCAATGCCGTCGGCCGCGCTGAAGGTCTCGCCGTAGACGAGGCGGCCGATTACCGCTCCGGCGGCGGGCTGGGCGAGGAGGCCGAGGCCGACGACGACGGGCGACAGATAGCCGACCGCGTAGACGAGCAGGCCCTGGCCGACGACCTGGCTTCCGAAGGACAGGATGAGCAAAGGCGTCCAGTCGTCCGGAACGACCTTCTGGCCGAGCGCCAGCGCCAGAAGCAGCAAAGGCAGGGCCGCCGCGGCACTGGCGATGGCGAGCACCGGCATCGGCGCCATCGTCTTGCGGGCCCGGTCCACGGCGATCAGGTAGCCGGTGTAGAGAAGGCCGGCGGCGAGCGTGAACAGATCGCCGGTGAAGTTCCTCGGCGAGAGCTCGTAGCTCGACCCCATCAGCAGCGCGGTGCCCGCCACGGCGAGCAGCAAGGCCAGCGCCTGCATCTTGCGCGGCAGCCGGCGGAGCATGACGAAGCCGTAGATGACGAGGATGAAGCTCGAGGCATTGCCGAACAGGCTGGCGTTGGCGAGCTTGGTGAGGCCGATGCCGACATGCCAGGCGGCGAGATCGGAGGCGAAGAAGAGCCCGCCCAGAGCGACCATGGCGACCAGGCTCCAGGGCGGCGCTTCGCGGCCCGACTGCTGACGCCAGGCCAGCAGGAACAGGAAGGGCAGAGCCAGAGCGACCCGCCAGAAACCGGACGCGACCGGGCCGACCTCGGCCAGTCGAACCATCCACGGACCCAGCGCGAGGATGAGATTGCCCAGGATCAACGCCGGAAAGGCGAAGCGTCCGGCGGCCGGCGGCGAGGATGATCGAGATTGCTGCATTGTCGCTGAAGGGTCGCTAGGGGTCCCGCCTCCCTCCGGTCAAGGAATGCCGATGCCGACCCTCTTCGACCCGATCCAGCTCGGCGCGACATTGTGCCCCAACCGAATCGTCATGGCTCCGCTCACCCGCGGCCGGGCGACTCGCGAGCATGTGCCGACCGAGCTCATGATCGAATATTATCGCCAGCGCTCGAGCGCCGGCCTGATCGTCACCGAGGCGACCGGGATGAGCCGCCAGGGCCTCGGCTGGCCCTTCGCGCCCGGCATTTGGACGGAGGCACAGAGGGAGGCGTGGAAGCCTGTGGTCGAGGCCGTGCACGAAGCCGGCGGCCGGATATTCTGCCAGCTCTGGCATATGGGCCGGGTCGTCCATCCCAGCTTTCTCGGCGGCGAGCCGCCCGTCTCCGCCTCCGCCACCACGGCGCCCCACAAGGCGCATACTTATGAAGGGCGGCAAGCTTATACGGAGGCCCGGCCACTTCGCCAGGACGAGATACCGGCCCTGCTCGAAGATTATTCGAGAGCCGCCGCTTATGCGATCGCGGCGGGCTTCGACGGGGTCCAGCTCCACGCCGCCAATGGCTATCTGATCGACCAGTTCCTTCGGGACGGCACCAATTTGCGCGACGACGATTATGGCGGCACGGTCGAAAACCGGATCCGCCTGCTCAGGGAAGCGACGCAGGTCATCGCCGACATGGTCGGCCCGGAGCGGACAGCGGTTCGCCTCTCCCCGAACAATGCGACCCAAGGCTGCGAGGACAGCGATCCCGAGACCCTGTTCACGGCTGCGGCGGCCGCTTTGGCGGAAATCGGCATCGCCTTCCTCGAGCTTCGCGAGCCCGGCCCGGACGGGACCTTCGGCAAGTCCGACGTCCCGCCCGTCGCCCCGGCGATCCGCAAGGTCTTCCCGGCGCCGCTCATCCTCAATTCCGACTTCAACCTCGACCGCGCCGAGGCGGCGCTGGAGGCGGAGCGGGCGGACGCGATCAGCTTCGGCCGGCCCTTCATCTCCAATCCCGATCTGCCGGCGCGGCTGCTCGCCGGGACCGAGCTTGCGCCCGACGTCATGGCGACATGGTACAGCCAGGGGCCGGAAGGCTATGTCGACTATCCGGAGGCGGAGGCTCTCGTCGGGTGAGCGACGGGGAGGCGCCGCCTTGCTTCCTGTGCGGACGTCCGCTCGGCGCCAGGGTGGAGCGGCACCATCCGGTGCCCAGGAGCCGCGGCGGCCGCGAGACCGTGCCGGTCCATCCGATCTGCCACCGGGCCATCCACCGGACGCTGGACAACAAGGCGCTGGCGCGGGACTATGCCTGCGCGGCGGCCCTGCGCTCGCACCCGGAGCTGGCGCGCTTCATCGCCTGGGTGGCGGGCAAGGACCCGGATTTCAACGCGCCGACCCGGCGTCCACGAGGCTGAGACGATGCGCCGCCGACTCCTTCGTGGCTTCCTGATCCTGGCCGGGCTCGCCGCGGCCCTGGTCGTCTTTGCCTATTGGACGGCTATCCAGGACCCGGTTGTCCGCCGGCTCCGGGTTCCCGTGAAGCCGTGGCCGGCGGGGGCTAGGCCGATGCGGGTGGTCCTGATATCGGACCTTCATGTCGGCGGCCCGGATATGCCGCCGCGGCGGCTGGCCCGGATCGTGGCCCAGGTCGACGCGCTCGATCCCGACCTTGTCCTGATCGCCGGCGACTTCATCACTGACAGGCGCCTGGCCACCCGCCATTATTCGCACGACGAGGCGGTCGCGCCGCTCGCCGCTCTGCGCCCGCGCCTCGCGACTTTGGCCGTGATGGGCAATCACGACCATTGGCGCGACGGCGCGGCCGCGCACCGCGCCTTGGCCCGCGCCGGGATCCGGGTGCTCGACAATCAGGCGGTGCAGGTGGGTCCCCTGGCGGTGGGGGGCCTTGACGACGATTGGAGCCACCACGCCGACATTCCGGCGACGATGGCCGCCCTGAGCCGGCTGAAGGGGCCCAGGCTCTTGCTCAGCCACAGCCCCGATCCTTTCTTCGACCTGCCGGCCGACGTGCGCCTGATGGTGGCCGGCCACACGCATTGCGGGCAGGTCGCGCTGCCGCTGATCGGCCCGCTTTCGACCATGTCGCATCATGGTCGCCGCTACGCCTGCGGCGTGATCCGCGAACGCGGCAAGGTCCTGGTGGTGACCGCCGGGCTCGGCACCAGCGGAGTGCCGCTTCGGCTCGGCGCGGTGCCCGATCTGTGGTTGATCGAGGTGGGCCGCTAGACCAGCCGAAGCGCGCTGATCCCGACGAACAGGCCGATCGCCAGGAACAGCACGCCGAGGCCTATTCGGATGCCCTTGAGCGGCGCGGCTTTCGCCAGCGTCTCCCCGAGCAGTGCGGCTGGAACGCTCGCCAGCATGATCCCCGCGGTGGCGCCCGCGGCGGCCAAAGCGAAGGCATCGAACTGGCCGGCGAGGGCGAAGGTCAGGAACTGGGTCTTGTCGCCGAATTCGAGCACGAAGAAGGAGGCGGCCGCGACCAGGAAAGGACCGGCTCGGGAAGTGCCGCCGGACTCGTAGGGCGTCGGCCGGATCAGACCGGCGACCCCGGCGAAGACCAAGGCGAGGGCGACCAGCAGCGACAGCGCCCGAAGCGGCACCATGTCGTGGACGATCGTGCCCGCGAACGCCGCGATCAGGCTGTTGGCGAGGGCCGCGACGAGCACTCCGGCGAGGATCGGAAGCGGCCGCCGGTAGCGCACCGCGAGGGCGATGACGAGCAATTGGGTCTTGTCGCCCCATTCGCCCAAAGCGGCGGCGACGAAGGTGGTGAGGAGCGCGTCCAAGGCGCTAGCCGCAGAGCCGCACCGAGACCGAGGCGAGCATCGCCTGCGCCGCGCTCTCGTCCATGAGCTCGCATCCGATCGCGTCCTGGAGACGTCCCAGATAGAGCGCCCGCGGGCAGGCGCCGCGATCCTCGGCCGCGGCCCGCTCCAGCGCTTCGGCGACCCGGACCACGGGGGTGAGGCCGTAAGCCGCGGCGAGATGCTTGATGCCGCTCAGGCTCGCTGCGAAGTCGCGTCCGGACAGACGTAGCGCCGCTTTCTCGAGGCTTGCCAGCCGCTCGCACAGCTCCGCCCGAACCAGCATCATTCCATCCGCTTCCGGCCGCATCGTCCCACTCCCCGTTTAGTCGGAGCGACGATGCGCCGATATGGTTACCGCTTCGTTAAAGCGCGGGTATCCGAGCGGAATTGCCGCGACAGAGCCGATGGCGTTTCAATTGCTTCCCCTGTCGGCGGCCGTGGCTAAGGGATTGGCCGCCGCCGGAGAGGTAAGAGTCGTCGCCGAATTCTCGGCCGCCAACGCATCGTAGATTGCCCGGGCGGCCGTCGCGATGACGCCCGGCCGGTTCGATCCGCCGCGGGCGAAGAACGCCACCGCGATCCGACGTCCGCTAGGCGTGGTCAGGAAACCGACGTCGCCCGTGTAACCCGTAAGAGTGCCCGTCTTGTGCTCCACGGTCGCGCCGGGGGGAAGGATCCCGCGGATTCGGTTGGAGCCGGTTGCACAACGCCGCATCATATCGCGAAGCAAATAGCGGCTCTGGGACGTCAGGGGCCCGTCAGAGTCGATCAGGCGAAGCAGGCCGAGCATCGCGATCGGCGTGCTCGAGTCGCGGACATCGCGCAAATCTCTCGGGTCGCGGAGCAACTGCGCGATCGTGCGGTCCACCCGGATATCGTTCAGGCCATGGCCGCGAAGCCAGCCGTTCACGGCACCCGGACCTCCGAGCGTTGCCATCAGCAAATCGGTGGCGCGATTGTCGCTGTGGGTGATCATCGCGTCCATCAGCTTCAGGGCGGAGGTCCCGGCGACGGGTTCGTCGAGGGTTCGCCGGCCGGCGTCCACCTCCGTCAGATAAGCGGCGGCGACGGCGATCTTCATCGTGCTCGCCATCGGAAAGGCCTTCTGGCCGTTGAAGCTTATCGTCTCGCCGCTCGCCAGATCGAGGGCGGCGATGCCATATTCGCCAGGATTCTCCGCAACCATGGCCGCCAGCCGCTGCTCGAGAGAACGCAGGCGCGGGCTGTCGTCGGCCCAGGCGGGTTGTGCAACGAAGGCCAACAGGGCCGCAAGCAAGCCAGCAATTCGCATCGGAGCACCTCAACAGCCGCTGTCCTCCTACTTTCCGGCAGCAAGGCCGAGACGGAGGCGTAATGGGTCACCATAGCGTCGGTTCAGCGGGAAACCATGAAGGTACTTTGGTAAACGCCCGCTTTCGTCGCGGCTTTGGCTCCTTACGGCGTTGCGAAGCGCGAGAACGCTCCATCGGATTTACCGCGGCTCGCGCTTGCGAGGGGCGCCGGCCTTGACATCCTCCCCGCTTCGCGGCAGAGGCGGCCGGGCATTCGAGCGGCGGGAACGCCGCTTTATTTTTTTCGAAACCCCGAATTTGAGAGGCTGTCATGGCCAAGCCGACCACGGTCAAGATCAAGCTCGTCAGCACCGCCGACACCGGCTTCTATTATGTGACGAAGAAGAATCCCCGGAACATCACCGAGAAGATGACCTTCCGCAAATACGACCCGCGCGTGCGCAAGCACGTCGAGTTCAAGGAAGCCAAGATCAAGTGACGAGTGGCGGCTGAGGCCGCCGACCGTCATTGCGAGCGTAGCGAAGCAATCCAGTTCGGTCTCGGACGCCCGCTGGATTGCCGCATCGCTTCGCTCCTCGCAATGACGGGGGCCCTATCGGCTCGCCCCATCGTACATCGTCACCTCGAGCGCTTCCAAATCGACTCCTTCGGCGCACCTCAGGTTGATCTCCACCATCGGGCCGTTCGGACCGTCGCCCTGCGCGAAGGGCGCGCAGCCGCAGGTCTTGCAGAATTGGTGGCGCACGGCGTGCTTGTTGAACGTGTAGACCTGGACATCCGAGTCCGAAGCTTCCCGCTCGAACTTGTCGGGCGTGGTGAAGTGGTGGAGCGCGCCCTTCCTCCGGCAGATCGAGCAATTGCACGCCATCGCCTTGGTCGGAAGATCCTCGTCGACCGTGTAAGCGAGCTTGCCGCAATGGCAGCTTCCGCGAAAACTCATCCGCTTTCTCCCTGAACTTCCAGCCTCTCGCCGAGCGAGTCGAAGATCGTCTCCCACCCTTTCGCTATCTGCTCCGCGCTTGCCGGCGCCCCCGGCGAGCGAGTCTGAACCAGGACCAGCTCGCAGCCCTCGCCGGTCGGGGTGATCGCAAGGCTCACCCGTTCCGAATTCGGCGAATATTTCGGGACCTGCAGAGTGAAGGCCAGCCGCAGCGGCCGCGCCATTTCCTCGTAGACGCCGGTGTGGAGGACGTCCTCGCCGTCGCGGCGCTCGACGATCTCGAACCGGCCGCCGACGTGCGGCTCGATCTCGGCGCGCAGCATTTCGCCGTCCGGAGTTGCGAACAGCCATTCTCCCACCGTCCGCTCGAGCAGCCAGGAGTCGAAGACGGTCTCCGCCGAAGCCGCGAAGCGCCGGGTTACCCGAACTTCGTCCGCCGCCGCAGCCTCAGGCTCCTCGGCCCTCGGCGCCGCGAGCAGGGCCCGGACCGCCTCGACGAAGCGGACCACCGAGATGGGCTTGGAGACATAGCCTTCCGCCCCCGCTTCGCGGATCCGCTCCTCGTCGCCCTTCGCGGCATAAGCGGTGACGGCCATGATCGGCGTCGGCGCAAGCTCCCGGTCGCCCTTCAGCTGCTCGATCAGCTCGAGCCCGCTGACATAGGGCATCTGGATGTCCATCACGATCAGGTCCGGCCGGAAGGCGCGGGCGCGGTCGACCGCCTCGCGGCCGTCGCGAACCGGCTCCGCTTCATAGCCGTGCGCGCGCAGCAAGTCGCAGAACAGCTTCAGATTGAGTTCGTTGTCCTCGACAACGAGGATTTTTTGTCCCACCGGCGCACCTGTAGAAGATGCGGCGCGACGACACAAACCCGACCGATCCCGAGGCCTTGGCCCTCGCCGCCCTCGGCTGGACGCTGGGCGACGAGGCGCGGGCGCAGCGGCTGCTCACCTTGACCGGGCTCGATCCGCCGTCCCTTCGCGAACGGCTCGGCGAGCCCGGTCTGCTCGCCTCGGTCCTCGCCTTCCTCGAAGCCCATGAGCCCGATCTGCTGGGCGCCGCCGAGGCGCTGTGCGTGTCGCCGGCGCAGCTGGTCGAAGCCCGGCGGAGGTTGGAGGAATGAGCGGCCGGCCCCTCTTCGTCACCGACTGCGACGAAGTCCTGCTCCACATGGTATCGCACTTCGCCGACTGGGTGGCGGAAGCCCATGATCTCAGCTTCGATCTTTCCGCCCCGGGCTTCCGGGACGCCCTTCGCGGTCCGGACGGCCAGCCCGTGGAGCCCGAGTGCGTCTGGCCCCTGCTCGACCAGTTCTTCGCCGGCGAGATGCACCGGCAGAACGTCGTTCCGGGTGCGGCGGAGGCGCTCGCGGCGATCTCCGTCCATGCCGACATCGTCGTCCTCACCAATATCGGCGACGAGTTCGAGGCGGGGCGGGTCGAGCAGCTCGAGCGGTTCGAGATCCGCCACCGGGTGCTGTGCAACCGCGGCGGCAAGGGGCGGCCGCTGCTCGAGCTGATCGAGGCGATGGGGCCGAGCTCGACCGTGTTCGTCGACGATCTCGCCGTCCATCACGAATCGGTCTCGATCCACGCCCCACAGGTCTGGCGCCTGCACATGATCGCCGAGCCGCGCCTCGCCGCGCACACGCCGCCCGCGCCCCACGCCCATGCCCGGATCGATTCGTGGGACGAAGCGCTGCCCTGGATCCTGGACCGGCTGAAGACCCGATGACACAAATTGGAGCCCCGATGACAAAAACCGCTTTCATCACCGGCGCCACCGCCGGCTTCGGCGCCGCCGCGGCCCGCCGCTTTGCCTCCGCTGGCTGGAAGGTCGTCGGCACCGGCCGCCGCCGGGAACGGCTCGACGGTCTCGCCGCGGAGCTGGGCGACGCCTTCCTGCCGCTGGAGCTGGACATGCGCGATCTCGCCGGCCTCCGGGCCGGCGCCGAGGCGCTGCCGGAGCCGTTCCGAGGCATCGACCTGCTCGTCAACAATGCCGGTCTCGCGCCGCCGCTCGAGCCCCTCCAGGATTCGCGGATCGAGCCGGCGCTTCAGGTGATCGAGACCAATATCACCGGCCTCGTCGTCCTCACTCGGTCGCTGCTTCCGGCGCTGATCGAGCGCAAGGGGGCAATCGTCAACCTGAGCTCGGTCGCGGCCACCTATCCCTATCGCGGCGGCGCGGTTTACGGAGCCTCCAAGGCCTTCGTCCGGCAATTCTCGCTCGACCTGCGCTCGGATCTGCACGGCACCGGGGTGAGGGTGACCTCGATCGAGCCGGGAATGGCGGAGACCGAATTCACCCTGGTCAGAACCGGCGGCGACCAGGCCGCTTCGGACAATCTCTACAAGGGCGTCGACCCGATGACGGCCGAGGACATCGCCGAAACCCTGTTCTGGATCGCCACCCTGCCGCCCCATCTCAACATCAACACGATCGAGCTGATGCCGGTCAGCCAGAGCTTCGCCGGATTCCAGGTTGCGAGGCAAAGCTGACCGCCGAACGGCAAAGCCAGCAATAATAGACGCTTGCCGTAGGATTGTTACGGGTCCGCAATCGATGTTATCTTCCACTCCCCGACTCGGGGACAAGCATTGTTGCGACGAGCGGCCAGACTTCGAAAGTCGAGGAGAGTCGCCCTTCGTAAACTGCTTTACGTGGAAAGAGGAGATCGAACATGGCTATTAGTCCCGTACGTTCCAAAGCGGCGCAATCGGTGACCGTCGTCCTGCCGCACAAGGACATCAACAACATCGATCACGTGAACAAGATCGTCGCAAGCGCGCTCGGCAAGCTCGGCTGCGCCCGCTGCTTCTCAGGCTTCGACATCCGCTTCCGGCCCGGCGATCTCGTCGTCAATCCGCAGACCTTCGAAGTCGACGTGCTCGGCTGATGCCGGGCTTCGCGGCGCCGGGCCTCGGGCCCGGCGCCGTCCATTGCGAGGCGATTCACTCGCTCTTTCTCGCTCATCCGGACCTCATCCGGGTCGCGGAGATCGAGCCGTCGAGCGGTTGGATCAAGGCGCCGGGTCCGGAAGGGGCGATAAGGTCGAACGCCTTGACGCTCGAGCTCGTGGCCGGCCTCCCGCAGGCGAAGCTCGTCCACGGTATCGGGTGGCCGATCGGAGGCACGGTGTGCCCGGCCTCGGCCGCGCTGGACGAGCAAAAGCGATGGTCCGATACGCTCGACGCGCCCTGGACGAGCGAGCATCTGAGCTTCAACGACAGCGCCGCCGGGCCGGCGGGTTTCCTCCTGCCGCCGGCGCAGAGCGAGGCCGGAATCGCCGTCGCGGCCGCCAACATCCGGGCGCGGACCGCCGCGCTCGGCCGCCCCTTCGCGTTCGAGACCGGCGTGAACTACCTCCCGCCCCGGGCCGACGAAATTCCGGACGGCGACTATTTCGCGGCGGTGGCCGAGGCGGCCGACTGCCTGATCCTCCTCGACCTCCACAATCTCTGGGCGAATGCGCGCAACGGCCGCGGGCCGATTGAACGAGTCCTCGCGGCCCTCCCGCCCGAGCGGATCGTCGAGATCCATCTCGCCGGCGGCATGGAGAAAGACGGCTATTGGCTGGACGCCCATAGCGGCCCGGTGCCGCCGGAGCTGATCGACCTCGCCGGCGACTTCGTTCAGGGCCTTCCCAATCTGGGCGCAATCCTGTTCGAGATATCTCCCCAATTCGTCGACGCCCTCGGGCCGGCCGATTTCCTCCGCCAGATCGAGTCGATGAACGCATTATGGGAGCAAGCGGGGCGCCGGCCCTCCTCATCCGGGCCGGGGCGGGTTCGGCCGGTCGCGGGGACGGAGGCGCCCGCGGCCTATGAGGCGGCTCTGGTGCGGGCGCTGGGCGGCCCGCCGGAGCCAGGCGAGCCGGCCGCCGTCGCGCTCTACCGGACCCTGGTCGCGAGCTTCCGCAACGGCGCTTTGGCCGATCTTCTGCCCTATAGCCTGCGGCTGCTCGCCCGCCATCTGGGCGAGGCCGGGCTCGAGGCGTTGCTCGCGGCTTATCGCCGCTCGGAGCCGCCGCCGCTGTTTCCGGCCGACGAAGCGCTCGCCTTCGCCGACTGGCTCCGGGCGAACGGACCGAGGCCGGCCTATCTCGACGACCTGCTCCGGCTCGAAGGCGGGATCGTTCGGCTGGTCAGCGAAGGCCGGGACGGCGAGCTGCGCTTCCGCCACGATCCCTCGGCGATCGTCGGCGCGCTCGCCGCCGGCGGGGTTCCGAAGGACCTCCCCGAAGGCGATTATTGCCTCCGCCTCGGGCGGGAGGAGGCTTCCGAAGCGGCCGGCGCGGCTTGACCGCGGCCAAGGCCGGTGCTTACGCCGCGGCCATGACCGACATCGCTTCCCGCCTCGCCGAGCTCGGAATCGAGCTCCCCGCCCCGGCCGCTCCGGTCGCTTCCTATGTGCCGACCGTGCTGGCCGGGAACCTGCTTCACATCTCCGGCCAGGTGTCGTTCGAGGACGGCGCTCTGCTCACCGGCCGGCTGGGCGAGGATCGCGACCTCGAATTCGGTCAGCGCGCCGCCCGCGCCTGCGGCCTGATGCTTCTCGCCCAGATCGAAAAGGCAGTCGGGCTCGACCGGGTCGAGCGGATCGCCAAGCTCGGCGTGTTCGTGAGCAGCGCCGGCACTTTCACCGACCAGCCCAAGGTCGCCAACGGCGCCTCCGAGCTGATGCAGGACGTGTTCGGCGAGGCCGGCCGCCACGCCCGAAGTGCCGTCGGGGTTCCGGTGCTGCCGCTCGGCGCCGCGGTCGAGATCGATGCGATCATCCAGATCAAGGCGCTCTGAGCTCCAGCGGCTCGGCGCCGTTCCGTTCGCCCATCGCGGGCTCCATGGCGGCGCCTTGGTCGAGAATAGCGGCGCGGCCATCGCCGCCGCGGTCGCCGCGGGATTTGGCGTCGAGCTCGACGTCCAGCTCAGCCGGGACGGCGAAGCGATGGTCTTCCACGATTACGAGCTCGACCGGCTCACGGTCGGGCGGGGGGCCGTCGCCGCCCGGACCGCCGAAGAACTGCAGGCCACGGATTTCAACGGCGGCGCGGGCGCCATGCCGCGCCTGGGGCAGGCCCTCGCCCTGATCGGTGGCCGGAGCGCCTTGCTCATCGAGGTCAAGTCGCCCGACCGGCGGGTCGCCCGGCTTTGCGCCGCCGTCGCTCGGGCTGTGGACGGCTATGAAGGGCCCTATGGCGTGATGTCGTTCAATCCGCAGGTCGGAGCCTGGTTCGCCCGCCATGCGCCGCAGGTCCTGCGCGGCCTCGTCGTCACCGAGAACGGCCGGCGCAACTTCAAGGGCCGGGTCGAGCGAGCGCTCGCCTTATGGCGCTCGCGGGCCGATTTCCTGGCCTACGACGTTCGCGATCTCCCCTCGCGCTTCGCCGCGGCGGCGAGGCGGGACGGCCTTCCGGTCTACACCTGGACGGTGCGCACCGCGGATGATCGCGCCCGCGCGGCGGCCCATGCCGACCAGATCATCTTCGAGGCCGTTCCGGAATGAGCGAGGTGCTGGCCCGGATCGGCCGCGGAATCGCGTCGTTCGAAGCGGACGACTGGGACCGCTGCGCGGGAACGGGGGATCCGTTCCTCAGCCATGCCTTTCTTTCCGCGCTGGAAGAATCGGGCAGCGCGACGGCGCGCACCGGCTGGCAGAGCGTGCCGATCGCCATCGACGGCGCGGACGGGCGGCCCGCCGCCGTCATGCCGGCTTACGTCAAGAGCCACAGCCAGGGCGAATATGTGTTCGACCATGGCTGGGCCGCGGCCTGGGAGCAGGCGGGCGGCGATTATTATCCCAAGCTCCAGATCGCGGTGCCGTTCACGCCCGTGCCCGGCCGCCGCCTGCTCACCCGGGGACAGGACCTCGCGCTCGGACTGATCGCCGCCGCCGAGGCGGTGGTGAACCAGCACGAGCTCTCCTCCGCCCACGCGACCTTCATCGCGCAGGAGGAAGTGGCCTTGTTCGAGCAAGCGGGCTGGCTGATCCGGATCGACAGCCAGTTCCACTGGCACAATCGCGGCTTCGCCGGCTTCGAGGATTTCCTCGCCGCTCTGTCGTCGCGAAAGCGCAAGTCGATCCGCCGCGAGCGGTCGGCCTCGCTGGAAGGCCTGGAAGTCCGGCATCTCAGCGGCGCTTCGATCACCGAGGCGCATTGGGATTCCTTCTGGGCCTTCTACCAGGACACCGGCGCGCGCAAATGGGGACGGCCCTATCTCACCCGAAGCTTCTTCTCCCTGCTCGGCGAGCGGCTGGCCGACCGGATCCTGCTCGTCTTCGCGCTGAGGGACGGGCGGCCGATCGCCGGAGCGCTCAACCTGATCGGCGCCGAGGCCCTTTACGGCCGCTACTGGGGCGCGACCGAGGAGGTGCCCCACCTCCATTTCGAGATCTGCTATTATCAGGCGATCGAGGCGGCGATCGCGCGCGGCCTGTCCCGGGTCGAGGCGGGCGCGCAGGGGCCGCACAAGTTGAGCCGGGGCTATGAGCCGGTGCCGACCTGGTCGGCCCATTACATCCCCAATCCGGGCTTCCGGGCCGCTGTCGCCGAATTCCTTGCGGCGGAGCGGCGCGCGGTGGCGGACGAGATCGGAGCGCTTGCCGAAATGGCGCCGTTCCGCAAGGGATAGGGCGCCGAGTCGAAGGAGAGGGCCCCGATGATCCGCAAAGCCTGTGCCATCCTGCTGCTGTTCGCCGCGCCCGCCGCCGCCCAGGAGGGGCCGTCGCGCACTTTCGAGGCCCGCGATCTTTTCTCGCTCGAGGCCGCGAGCGATACTCAGATCAGTCCGGACGGCTCGAAGATCGCCTATGTCCGGCGCTCCGGCGACATCATGACCGATCGGATGCGGCCCACGATCTGGCTGGTCGACACGCGCAGCGGCGAGCAGGCCCCGCTCGCCGCCGGTCCGGGCGCGCACAGTCAGCCGGTCTGGTCCCCGGACGGCAAGCGCCTCGCTTACATCTCGACCGCCGAAGGCGGCGCCGCGCAGCTCTTCGTGCGCTGGCTGGCGAGCGGCGAGTCGGTCCGGATCACCAGCTTGCCGGATTCGCCGACCAGCCTCGCCTGGTCGCCCGACGGCCGCCAGATCGCCTATACGATGTTCGTCCCCGGCGACGGCGTGAAGCTCGGCGCGCTTCCGGCCAAGCCGGAGGGCGCGCAATGGGCGCCGCCGCTCGAAATCCATAGCGACGTCCAGTACCGGACCGACGAGGAGGGCTATCTCAAGCCCGGCTTCAGCCACATCTTCCTGGTGGCGGCGGACGGCGGAGCACCGCGCCAGCTGAGCTTCGGCTCGGTCCACGACAACGGGCCGCTGAGCTGGGCGCGCGACGGCCGCTCGATCGTCTTTAGCAGCAACCGTTCGCCCAACTGGGCGCAGGAGCCGCTCGACAGCGAGGTCTACGCCCTCGACGTCGCGACGGGCGCGATCCGGGCGCTGACCGATCGGCGCGGACCGGACTCGGAGCCGGTCGTCTCCCCCGACGGACGCCTCGTCGCCTATACCGGCTTCGACGACAAGCGCCTCGGCTATCAGAACAACGCCCTCTACGTGATGGACCGCGAGGGCGACGGCTCCCGGCTGCTCACCGGCTCGCTCGACCGGAGCGTCGAGTCTCCCGTCTGGGCGGCGGACGGCCGCTCCATCTACGTCGCCTACGACGATCGCGGCGCTCGCAAGGTCGCCCGGGTCGGGCTCGACGGCGCGGTGCGCACTGTCGCCGAAGGGCTGAGCGGCTCCGCCCTCGACCGGCCCTATACGGGCGGCGGCTTCAGCGTCGCGCGCGACGGTGCGATCGCCGCCCCGAGCGGAAGCGCTCAGCGCCCACCCGACGTCGCCCTCTATCGCGCCGGCGCCAAGCGCCAGCTGACCCGGCTCAACTCGGAGCTGCTCGATTCCAAGCGCCTCGGCGAGGTCCGCCACCTTACCGCGTCGAGCAGCGACAACCGCCAGATCGACGCTTGGCTGACCTTGCCGCCAAGCTGGAGCGAGGGCCGCAAGGCGCCGCTGATCCTCGAAATCCACGGTGGCCCGTTCGCCGCCTATGGACCCCATTTCTCGACCGACAACCAGCTTTACGCCGCCGCCGGCTACGCCGTCCTCTCGGTGAACCCGCGCGGCTCGACATCCTATGGCGAGGAATTCGCCAACCTCATCCACCACGCCTATCCCGGCCACGATTACGACGATCTGATGGCCGCGGTGGACGCCGCGATCGCGGGCGGCTTCGCGGATCCCGACCATCTCTACGTGACCGGCGGCTCCGGCGGAGGCGTGCTCACCGCCTGGATCGTCGGCAAGACCGATCGCTTCAAGGCCGCCGCCACTCAGAAGCCGGTCATCGACTGGGCGAGCTTCGCGCTCACCTCCGACAATCCGGCTTTTTTCTCGCGCTACTGGTTCGGCCAGTATCCGTGGGAGAATCACGAAGCCTTCTGGGCGCGCTCGCCCTTGTCGCTGGTCGGGAACGTGAAGACTCCGACGATGGTCGTCGTCGGAAGCCAGGATTACCGGACCCCGGTCAGCGAGGCGGAGCAATATTATACCGCGCTCCAGCTGAGGGGGGTTCCGACGGCCCTGGTCAAGGTTCCCGGCGCAAGCCACGGCGGCATCGCCTCGAGACCGTCCCAGGCCGCGGCCAAGGCGGCGGCGATATTGGCCTGGTTCGAGAAATATAAGGACGGGGCGCCAAAGCCCTGACCGTCATCCCGGCGGAAGCCGGGACCTCAGGCCGGAAGAGTCACGGCGGGTCTCACCGAGGTCCCGGCTTTCGCCGGGATGACGGGGCAGGGATCTAAGCCGCCCGCCTCACCAGGCCCGTATCCGAAAGCCACGCCCGCGCCTGGCGCTGGGCCTCGGCGATCTCGCGGGCGGTCATCTCTTCGGAAATCTCGGCCCGGCATTCCTGGGCGCGGCCGCTGCCGTTCAGGGCGGCGAGGTTGAACCATTTATGGGCTTCGATCAGGTCGATATCGAGGCCGTGGGTCCCCGTCGAGTAAGCGACGCCAAGCTCATAGAGCGCGTCCGGATCGCCCATGGCGGCGTCGGCAAGTCGGCTTTCGATCAGGAAAGTCGCGGATTTCAGGCTGTTCCCCATTTGACATGCCCCTTGTTGTTCATCGCTTGTCGAGGACAGGTTTGCGCAGGCGATCACCAACAAATGGTTAACGGCGAAATTACCTTTACATCCCTCCCCCGGTTTCCCGGGGGAGGGGGACCGGGCGAAGCGCGGTGGAGGGGTTCTTCGGAGTCTGGAAGGCCCCTCCACCATGCTTCGCATGGTCCCCCTCCCCGAGAAATCTCGGGGAGGATTTAGGAAGGCTCAACCGCCAGATTGTCGATCAACCTTGTCCGCCCGATCTTCGCGGCCGCCAGAAGGCGGGCCGGGCGCTCGACCGACGTGACGGGCGCCAGGGTCTCCGAATCGCACAGCTCGACATAGTCGATCGGATCGAAGCCCGCCTTGGCGAGACGCTCCTTGGCCGCGGCCAGGGCTTCGCCGACGTCGCCGCCGCGCTGGATCGCGGCCGCCGCCTCGCCGAGGGCGCGCGGCAGCGCCCTGGCCGACTGCCGCTCATCGTCGGTGAGATAGGTGTTGCGCGAGGAAAGAGCGACGCCGTCGGCGTCCCGCTGGGTCGACACTGCGACGATCTCGATCCCCATTCCGAGGTCGAGCACCATCTGGCGGATGACCGCAAGCTGCTGGTAATCCTTCTCGCCGAACAAGGCGATGTCCGGGCGGACCTGGTCGAACAGCCGCGACACCACCGTCGCCACGCCGTCGAAATGCCCCGGGCGGGCGGCCCCGTCGAGGCCCTCGCCGAGCGCTCCGGCCCGGACGTCGATCTCAGGGCCGTTCGGGTACATGGTCGCGACGTCGGGCGACCAGAGAATGAAGCAGCCTTCCTCCTCCAGCATCTTGGCGTCGCTCGCCTCGCGCCGGGGATAGGTAGACAAGTCCTCGTTGGCGGCGAACTGGGTCGGATTGACGAAGATCGAAGCGATCACATGGCTCGCCCGCCGCCGCCCGTCCGCGACCAGGGCCATGTGGCCGGCATGGAGCGCGCCCATGGTCGGAACGAAGGCGATCGTCGCCCCCTCCCTTCGCAAGTCGGCCACCGCCGAGCGAAGCGTTTCGATGTCACGGACAGTTTGCACCCCGTTCCCGCCTCCGATATCAGCTTGGCCGCAGCCCTTGCGGGGGGCGGCTCGCAGAATCAAGGCCAAGGAAAAATCAGGGGTACAGATGGCGTCGCCGCATTTCATCGTTTTCGCCAATGAGAAAGGCGGCACCGGCAAGTCGACCACGGCGGTACACAGCGCCGTCGCGCTCGCCGCCGCCGGCCGGAGGGTAGCGGCGCTCGACCTCGACACCCGCCAGCGCACCCTGGGCCGCTATCTCGACAACCGCCGCGAGACCGTGAAGCGGCTCGGGATCGACCTCGTCATGCCCGTCTACGAGACGTTCGACCCGGACAAAGGCGAGACGATCGACGCCCAGCTCGAGCGAATCTCCGCCGACGTCGAGATCGTCGTCGTCGACACGCCCGGGCGCGACGACCCCCATGCCCGGGCCGCGATGCTTCGGGCCGACACCCTGGTGACGCCGATCAACGACAGCTTCGTCGACCTCGACCTGATCGGCCAGGTCGACGCCGAAACCTATCGCGTCCGCCGCCCCAGCTTCTACGCCGAGCTGGTCTGGAACAGCCGCACCCAGCGCGCCAAGACCCATGGCGCAAGCGTCGACTGGGTCGTGCTGAGGAACCGCATGCAGCATATCGAGGCGCGCAACATGCGCCGGGTCGGCGAGGCGCTCGGCGAGCTGTCGCGCCGGGTCGGCTTCCGGGTCATCCCGGGCCTCGGCGAGCGGGTCATCTACCGCGAGCTCTTCCCCAAGGGCCTCACCCTTCTCGATCTGCCCCATCTCGGCGAGGTCGCCATCGCCCATATCGCGGCCCGCCAGGAATTGCGCGAGATGATCGCCGGCTTCGCCCTTCCCCAGCCGGGCGAGGCCGCCGCGCCGCAGTCGGCGGCGCTCGCCGGCTGAGCGGATGGCGCCGCTCATCCTGATCGCCGCGGGCGCCCTGCTCTGGGCCTTCGCCACCGGCCGCCTCAAGGGTTTCACCTACGAGGACGGAGTCGCCGCGGTCGTCTTCCTGCTCGGCCTTCGCCTGTTCACCACGGGCCGCCTGGTCGCCGGGTCCGCGCTCATGGCCGCTTCGATGCTCTGGGCCGCCTGGCGGCGCCAGCGTCCTTCAGCGAAGCCGATGCCGGCCGCCGATGCGCGTCGCCTGCTCGGGGTCGGCGAGGGGGCGACCCTGCAGGAGATTCGCGACGCCCATCGCCGGCTGATCGCCCGGGTCCATCCCGACACCGGCGGCTCCGCCGAGCTCGCCCACAGGGTCAACGCGGCGCGGGACACGCTGCTCTCCGAAACAATGAACCGCAAGCCGCCTCGAGCGTCTTGATCGCATTCCGCCGACCGAGTCCCCCTTGCCGGAGTTCCGAATGAGCCATCGCCTGCCGCCGACCTCTCTGCGCGAATATGACATCAGGGGAATCTATGGAGAGACGCTGGACGAGGACGATGCAACGGCGGTCGGCCGGAGCTTCGGAACCCTGGTCCGCCGGGCCGGCGGCAGCACCGTGGCGGTGGGACGGGACGGCCGGGAAAGCTCACCGGCGCTTGAGACGGCGCTGATCGAGGGTCTGACGGCAAGCGGCGTGGATGTCGTCCGGATCGGCCTGGGGCCGACGCCGATGCTTTATTATGCCGAGGCGGAGCTTCCGGTCGACGGCGGGATCATGATCACCGGAAGCCACAATCCGGGCAATTACAACGGCTTCAAGATCGTGCTCAAGCACGGCGCCTTCTTCGGGGCGGACATCCAGCGGCTCGGTCGAATGGCCGAAGCCGGGGATTGGGAGGAAGGTTCGGGCTCGGTCGCGGACGAAGACGTGATGGACCGCTATGTCGACCGGCTCGTGCAGGGCTTCGACGGTCTCGCCTTCCGGATTGCCTGGGATTGCGGCAACGGGGCCGGCGGTCCGGTGGTGGAGCGGCTGGTGAAGAAGCTTCCCGGGGAGCATCATTTGCTCTTCCCGGAGGTCGACGGGCGTTTTCCCAATCATCATCCTGATCCGACCGTGGAATCCAACCTGTCGGATCTCAAGCGGATGGTCGCCGAGAAGAATCTCGACTTCGGCGTTGCGCTCGACGGCGATGCGGACCGCCTCGGGGCGGTCGACGGAGAGGGACGCGTCGTATGGGGCGATCAACTTCTGGGGATCCTGGCCGAGCCGGTTCTCCGGGCGCTTCCCGGCGCGACGATAATTTCCGAGGTGAAGGCCAGTCAGGCCCTCTTCGATCGCATTTCCGAGCTCGGCGGGAAGCCGCTGATGTGGAAGACCGGGCACAGCATCATCAAAACGAAGATGAAGGAAACGGATTCGCCGCTCGCCGGCGAGATGAGCGGTCACATCTTCTTCCGCCACGAATGGTATGGCTTCGACGACGCCATCTACGCCGCCATCCGCCTCATCCGCGCCGTCTCCCAGCTCGGCGGCTCGCTGACCGCCCTGCGCTCGGCCATGCCGCCGATGATCAATACGCCCGAAATGCGTTTCCAGGTCGACGAAAGCCGCAAGTTTCCGGTCGTTGAAGAAGTCCTCGAGCGTTTGTCTTCGAGCGGCGCCCAGGTCGACCGGACCGACGGCGCCCGGGTCAACACCGCCGACGGCTGGTGGCTTCTTCGAGCCTCCAACACCCAGGACGTCCTTGTCGCCCGAGCCGAAGCCAAGGACGAAGCCGGCCTCCAACGCCTCATCGCCCAGATCGACGAGCAGCTCGCTCTCTCCGGGCTCGAGCGGGGCGAGCAGGTCGCCCACTGATGCCTAAGATCTATCCGGAGGCTTTGCTCTTCTGCATCCTCTGGACCGCCCTCGCTTTCTACGGAGCGCTGGAGCTGGGATGGAAGGCGGGCGCCGCGCTCACGCTCGGCCTGTTCGTCCTGATCATGCCGACCAGCGCGATAATCCTCTCGCGAACCGGGAGCTTCAAGGCCGAGCGCGCGGTGCGGTGGGGGATATTGGCCGCCGCGGCCATCGTTCTGATGTCTATGATCGACCTGAGCTAGCCGTCATTTGCGAGCGCAGCGAAGCAATCCAGCGGCTCGGACACCGCAACTGGATTGCCGCGTCGCTTCGCTTCTCGCAATGACGGCGCTCAGTCATCCTCGTCCTCCCGCCCGACCAGGTTGAGCTCCCGCGCCTTGATCTGGCGGGTCATGCACCAGTGCTTGAGCGCGTCTTCGCGGCCGTGGGTGATCCAGACTTCGCGGGGCTGGATTTCCTGGATCGTGGTCGTCAGCTCGTCCCAGTCGGCGTGGTCCGAGACGATCAGGGGGAGCTCGACGTTGCGCTGGCGGGCGCGCTGGCGGACCCGCATCCAGCCGGAGGCCATGGCGGTGATCGGATCGGGAAGCCGCCTCGACCAGCGGTCGTTCAGGCAGCCGGGCGGGGCGACGACGATCTTGCCCCTGAGCTCGTCCTTCTTGGCGCCGGTGGCGGGACGAAGCTCGCCGAGGTCGACGCCCCATTCCCGGTAGAGGTCGCAAAGCCTTTGCAGCGCGCCGTGGATGTAGATCGACTCGTGATAGCCGCGGCCCCGCAATTCCATCATCAGCCGCTGCGCCTTGCCGAGCGCATAGGCGCCGACCAGGACGCAGCGCTCCGGATTCTCGTGAAGCCGGGCGAGCAGGCGGTCGATCTCGCTTGCCGTGTCGGGATGGCGGAAGACCGGCAGGCCGAAGGTCGCCTCGGTGATGAAGATGTCGCACGGCACCGGCTGGAAAGGCGGGCAGGTCGGATCGGGCCGGCGCTTGTAGTCGCCGGACACGACGACCCGCTCTCCGCGATATTCGAGCACGACCTGGGCTGAGCCGAGCACGTGGCCGGCGGGGACGAAGCTCGCCTCGACCTCGCCGAGCCGGACGACTTCGCCATAGGGAGTCGCCCGCCCGCCCGGCTGCGGCCCGTATCGACATTCCATGATCGCCAGGGTCTCGGGGGTCGCGAACACCTCTTCATGGCCGCCGCGGGCATGGTCGGCGTGGCCGTGGGTGACCAGGACCCGCGCCTTCGGAACGTTCGGATCGACCCAGGCGTCGGCCGGCTTTATGTAAATGCCTTCGGGAAAAGGCTCGATCCAGGAACCGAGACGGGCCATCGGGAGCTATATGGCGGTGAGACAGGGCGCCGCCAAGCCGGCGCCGGCAAATGGATGCAAAGGAACGAAGGCATGGACGCAGGCGGAGGCAGTTGGGGGCTCATCAACATCGTCGGGCCAATTTTGCTCGCGGTCGTCCTGCTCTGGGTTCTTCTGCGCAATCGCAAGACGCGAAAGGGGGATATCGACCGAAGCGAGAAGGGGACCCGCGACCTCTACCGCGAGGAAGAGGAGAAACGGCGCAGCGGGGACGACCGCACGTCGTGACCTCTCGTCATCCCGGCGGAGGCCGGGATCCATGAACACGGCGGTTGAGAGTTCGGCGAAGACCGTGTTCATGGATTCCGGATCAAGTCCGGAATGACGACCGCAACGCTCCCCCCCGTCATCGCTTCCTGGTTCGAGTCCAAGGGCTGGGCCCCGCGCCGGCACCAGCTCGAGATGCTCGCCGCGGCCCGCGCCGGGCGGAGCGCCCTGCTCGTGGCGCCGACCGGGGCGGGAAAGACTTTGGCCGGTTTCCTCCCCTCCATCGTAGAGCTCGCCGAAGCGCCGACGGACGGGCTCCACACGCTCTACATCTCGCCGCTCAAGGCGCTCGCGGTCGACGTTCAGCGCAACCTGCTCACGCCGATCGAGGAGATGGGCCTGCCCATCCGGGTCGAGACCCGCACCGGCGACACGCCGTCAGACCGCAAGGCCCGCCAGCGCGCCCGTCCGCCGCAAATGCTCCTCACCACGCCCGAATCGCTGAGCCTGCTGCTCAGCCACGAGGACAGCGCGCTGATGTTCGGAGCGCTCAGCACGATCGTCATCGACGAGATCCACGCTTTCGCCACCGGCAAGCGCGGCGACCTGCTGGCGCTCGCGCTGGCCCGGCTGCAGGCCCTCGCGCCGGCGCTGCGCCGAGTTGGGCTCTCTGCCACCGTCTCCGATCCGGAGGCCTTCCAGGGCTGGCTTGCGCCGCACGGCGATGCCGAGATGGTCGATCTCGTCGAAGGCGAGCCCGGGGCTCCCGCACGCCTGTCGATCATGCTCCCGGAAGGGGACAAGATCCCGTGGGCGGGCCATAGCGGCCGCTGGGCGGCCGAGCGCGTCATGCGGGAGATCGAGCGGCACAAGACCACGCTCATCTTCTGCAACACCCGCTCGCTCGCCGAGCTCATCTTCCAGGATCTGTGGGCCGTCAACGAAGACCATCTGCCGATCGGAATCCATCACGGCTCGCTCGCCCTCGAGGCCCGGCGCAAGGTGGAGAATGCGGTCGCCGACGGACGGCTCCGGGCCCTGGTCTGCACCGCCAGCCTCGATCTCGGGGTCGACTGGGGCGATGTCGACCTCGTCGTCCAGATGGGCGCTCCCAAGGGCAGCTCGCGACTGATGCAGCGCATCGGCCGCGCCAACCACCGGCTTGACGAGCCTTCCGAAGCGATCATCGTCCCCGGCAACCGGTTCGAATATCTGGAGGCCCGCGCCGCGCTCGACGCGGTCGAGGAGGGCGCGCTCGACGCCGAGATCTTCCGCCCCGGAGCGCTCGACGTCCTTGCCCAGCACATCATGGCCGTCGCCTGCGCCGCGCCCTTCCGCGAGGAGCAATTGCTGGAGGAAGTGCGCTCGGCCGCGCCTTATTCGGGGCTGAAGGAGGATTCGTTCCGGGCCGTCCTCTCCTTCATCGAGAGCGGCGGCTATTCGCTCCGGGCTTACGACCGCTACCGCCGGATCGTCAGGGATGCGGACGGCGTCTGGCGGGTGTCCCATCCGCGTTTCATCCAGCAGCACCGGATGAACGCCGGCATCATCGTCGATACGCCGCTTTACTACGTCCGCTTCCGCCGCGGCCGGCTGCTCGGCACGGTCGAAGACAATTTCGCCGAGACCCTGAGCCCGGGCGACACCTTCTTCTTCTCGGGGCTGGTGCTCGAGGTGGAGCGGATCGACGGCATCGACCTCTTCGTCCACGCCACCACCAAATCGGCCCGGATCCCCACGTATATGGGCGCCCGGATCGCGATCAGCACCAACCTCGCCGACCGGGTCCGGGCCTTCCTCTTCGACCGGGAGCAGTGGCCGCGCTTTCCCGATCCGGTGCGCGACTGGCTCCAGGTCCAGGAATATCGCTCCGCCATCCCCGCGCCCGACCAGCTCCTCGTCGAGACCTTCCCGCACGAGCGGGTGCACTACATGGCTGCCTACAGCTTCGAGGGCTGGAACGCGAACCAGTCGCTCGGAATGCTGATCACCCGGCGCATGGAGAGCTCGGGCCTCAAACCGCTGGGCTTCGTCGCCAACGATTATGCGCTCGCCTGCTACGGCCTCGAGCCGATCGCCGATCCCGCCGCGCTCTTCTCGCCCGACATCCTCGAGAAGGAGTTCGTCGACTGGGTCGAAGGCTCGCATTTGCTCAAGCGCGCCTTCCGCGAGGTTGCGGTGATCGGCGGCCTCGTCGAGCGCCAGCACCCGGGCAAGCGCAAGACCGGCAAGCAGGTCACCTTTTCCACCGACCTCATCTACGACGTCCTCAGGCGCTACGAACCCGACCATCTGCTCCTCAAGGCGGCCTGGGCCGACGCGCGCGAGAAGATGACGGACGTCGGGCGGCTCGCCCGTCTGCTCGACCGGGCGCAGCGCACCATGCTCCATGTCGACCTCGACCGGGTTTCGCCGATGGCGGTGCCCGTGCTCACCATCATCGGCCGCGAGCGAATGCCCCAGGGCAGCGTCGACGACCAGATCCTGATAGAGGCCGAGAGCCTGGCCGAGACGGCGATGCGAATGGATTGAGAGAAGACCCCGTCATCCCGGCGAAAGCCGGGACCCCAGGCCGAGAACGCACCGCGGGTCTCCCCGAAGTCCCGGCTTTCGCCGGGATGACGTCAGCGCGCCTTGCGTCCCGTCCTCGCCAGGACCAGTCCGACCGCCGCCATCGGCCAGCTGATGCGCTGCGCTTCCGGTTCCGGTTCCGGCGCGGGAGCGGGCGCAGTCACTTCCTCGCCCGCCGCCGCCCCCGCCTCCATCGCCTGCTGCCGCTCGAGCTCCGAATTCATCTCGCCGCCCATCAGGACGATATAGGCGGAAAGGTAGAGCCAGGTTAGGAAGACGACGACTCCGCCCAGGGAGCCGTAAGTGGCGTTGTAATTGCCGAAATGCGAAACGTAGAGGCCGAAGCCGAGGCTTCCCGCCAGCCACAGCAGGGTGGCGGCGCCGGAGCCCGGGCTGACCCACACCCAGGGGGCGTCCGGCCGGCTGGGCGCGTAGCGGTAGAGCGCCGCGAGGCCGAAGCCCACCGCCAGGACGGCCACCGCCCAGAACAGGATCTGCACCAGGCCGTGGGCCCAGCCGGGAAGCCCGGGAAACAGGGCCTCGGCCCAGGCCATCACCGATATCCCCGCCGCGGCGATGACCAGCACGATCAGGGCTCCGATCGTCATCAGCAACGAAAGCAAGGTCGATTTGATGAAGCTCCGGCTCTCTTTCACCTCATAAGCGATGTTGAGCGCCGTCACGATCGCGCCGGAGCCCTTGCTTGCTCCGTAGACGGCAAGCGCGAGGGCGACGACCAGACTCCATCCCTTGGCTCCATCGGGCGAGTTGGTCAGGCTCTTGAGCTGGTCGCCGATCAGCGCCGCCGCGTCGCGGGGGAGGACTCCGAACAGCGCTTGGATATGCTCCGCCACCGTCTGCGGCGCGGCGGCGAGTCCGTAGATCAGCACCATCGCCGCGAGCAGGGGCACGAAGGCCAAGAAGGCGTAAAAAGCGACTCCGGCCGCCAGCAGGCCGACATTGTCGTCGCTGGCTTCCTTCCAGGTCCTGAGGAGGACGGCCCACCAATCCTTGAGCGCGGGCCAGCGTACGGGTTGAATTGCCATGGAGGGCCCAAACTGCGGGCCGCGGCCCCGGTTCCGGAGTTGGCGAGAGGTAGCTCAAATCCCCATCGCGTCATCCCGGCGAAAGCCGGGACCTCAGGACGGAAAAGGCGCATCGGGTCTCCCCGAGGCCCCGGCTTTCGCCGGGGTGAAGATTACGCCATCGCCTTCGCCTTCGGGCGCTAAACCATCGCCCGCGGATTGCTGAACACCCGGCTCACCTCCGGCTCGAAGCTCTCCAGCGGATCGACGTCGAAGGCCGGATCGAAGGCCGGCGCGTCCCAGTCGTCGACCAGCTTCTCGGCGAAGCCATACCAGCTCTCGTCCTTGAACCGCTCGCGCCCCTCCGGATCCTTGCCTAGATGCTCGAAATAATAGCGGCCCTGGAATTCCTGGTGCCAGTAGATGGCGTGGTAGATGGCCTCGCGGACATAGGGCTTGAGCATTTCGGCGGCGATCGGGCCGTGATTGGGGATCGAGAAGAGCTTGCCGAGATCGTGGCAAAGCGCCGCCACGACCTCCTCGTCGCTGGCCCCGGAGCGGCGGGCGAGGGTGCCGGCCATCAGCGAGTGGGTAAGCTGGTTGGCGGCGAAGCCGACCTCGATCGCCTCGAGCCGGGCGAGGCCGTCCATGATCTGGCGCGCGGCCATGCTCTTCTGGTGCTTGCCGTGCTCGACCGCGATATGCGCCCAATCCTCGGCCTTGCCGTTCCTCATGTCGGTGAACATCGGCGGATCTCCTCGTCCCGCCCGAAATAGACCGTTGCAGGGGTCTTCCACAAGCCGCGCCCCGAGGCTAGCGTCGCGCGGCGCGGGTGGGGGCGAGCGTGGAGTGACGATGGCGTCGAGTGAAGAGCTTTCCTTTCTCTCCGATGGCGGCGAGATGGGCGGCCGCATACGCGGCTTCGACTGGTCGAACTCGCCGCTCGGAGCCCCGGAAGGCTGGCCGCGGGCGCTGAAGACCGCCACCGGTATCCTGCTCTCCTCGAAATTCCCGATGTTCCTCGCCTGGGGCCCGGAGCTCCGCTTCCTCTACAACGACGCTTATGCCGACGTGCTCGACGCCAAGCATCCGGCGGCGCTCGGCCATGCCTTCGAAGACATCTGGGCCGAGATCTGGGACGAAGTCGGGCCTCTGGTCGAACGCGCGCTCGCCGGCGAATCGACCTATTTCGAGAACCTGCCACTGACCATGACCCGCAAGGGCTATTCCGAGCAGACCTGGTTCACTTTCTCCTACAGCCCGCTTCGCGGCGACGACGGCGAGGCGGCGGGGATGTTCTGCGTCTGCACCGAGACGACCGCGACCGTCCTCGCCGAGCGCGAGCGCCTCGACGAGACCGAGCGCCTGCGCCAGCTGTTCCACAACGCCCCAGGCTTCATGGCCGTGGTCCGCGGCCCCGATCATGTCTTCGAGATGGTCAACGCTTCCTATCTGACCCTGGTCGGAAGGGGCGACCTCATCGGCAAGCCGGTCCGCGAGGCCGTCCCCGAAGTCGAGGAGCAGGGGCTCGTCGCTCTGCTCGACAAAGTCTATCGAGAGGGCGCACCCTTTTCCGGGCGATCGGTGGCGGTCCAGCTCAAGCGCCGGCCGGACGGCCCGCGCGAGGAGCGGCTGCTCGACTTCGTCTTCCAGCCGATCTTCGATTCGAATGGCTCGGTGAACGGAATCTTCGCCGACGGCTACGACGTCACCGATCGGATCGTCGCGGAGACGGCGCTCAGGGAAAGCGAGGAGCGCTTCCGGCTGATCGCCGATTCGGCGCCGGTGCCGATGTGGGTGACCAAGCTCGATCGCAGGCGAAGCTTCGTCAATCGCGCCTATGTCGAGTTCCTCGGGATCAGCTACGACGAGGCGGTCGATTTCGATTGGCGCACCGTCATCCATCCGGACGACGCGGCCCGGATCGTGGCCGAATCCATCGCCGGCGAGGCTTCGCTCGCGACGTTCGAGCTCGTCGCCCGCTACCGCAGCGGCGGCGGATGGCGCTGGGTCCGCTCCGTCTCGCAGCCGCGCTGGGGGCCGCAGGGCGAGCATTGCGGCTTCATCGGGGTCGCCCACGACATCACCGAGCTCAAGGTCGCGGAAGCGGCGCTCCGCGAGGTCAACGAGACTCTGGAGCGGCGTGTGTCCGAGCGCACCCAGGATCTCAGTGCCGCGCTCGACCGGCTGCAGTCGGAAGTCGGCGAGCGGCTTCGCGCCGAGGAGGCGCTGCGCCAGGCCCAGAAAATGGAGGCGGTGGGTCAGCTCACCGGCGGCATCGCCCACGATTTCAACAACCTCCTGACGCCGATCATGGGCGGCCTCGAGATGATCGCCTCGCGGGTCGAGGACAGCCGGCTCAGGCGGATCGCGGAGACCGCGCTTGAATCGACCCGGCGCGGCGCCAAGCTCACCGGCCAGCTGCTCGCTTTCTCGCGAATCCAGCGGATCAACATGGGCCCGGTCGCGGTCAATGAGGTCATCGAGGCGATGCAGCGCCTGCTTCGCCATACGATCGGCGGCGGCGTTCGGATCGAGACCCGGCTCGATCCTAAGACCGGACACGGCACCTGCGACGCCAACCAGCTCGAAAACGCGATCCTCAACCTCGCCATCAACGCCCGCGACGCCATGCCGGAGGGCGGCACGCTGACCATCTTCACCGACCGGATCAGGCTCGACGACGAGCCGGACCACCCTGCCGGCGAGTTCGTCCGGATCACCGTCGCGGACACCGGCCAGGGCATGGCCGCGGACGTCCTGGCCCGGGCCGTCGAGCCCTTCTTTTCCACCAAGCCGCTCGGCAAGGGCACCGGCCTCGGCCTCGCCCAGGTCTACGGCATCGCCCAGCAGGCCGGGGGGACCCTTCGGATCGACAGCGAGGTCGGCAAAGGCACTTCGGTCGATATCCTGCTGCCCAGCGCCCTCGCCCCCGAGCAGGCGGTGGAGGATTTGAGCGGCCGTACGCCCGTTTGCTCGGGGTCGGCCGACGGCGCCCGGATCCTGATCGTCGACGACGACGACGATGTCCGAGCCTTCCTCGCCGACTCGCTGGAAGGCTTCGGCTGCTCCGTCGTGGCGGCGGCGTCGGGCGCCCGGGCGCTGGAGACGTTGCGGGAAAGCCGGCCCGATCTCGCCCTCATCGATTACGCCATGCCGGGCATGAACGGGGCCGAGGTGGCCCGGGCGGCGCGAGGCCTCCATCCCGGCCTGCCGATCGTCTTCGTGACCGGTTACGCCGAAAGCGAGCAGCTCGAATCCGCCTTGGGCGGCAATGTGCCTGTGCTCCGCAAGCCCTTCACCCTCGCCGAGCTGGCCGCCGCGGTGGAGGAGAATGTAAATCCTCTCCATGCGCAGCACGGGGAGGGGGACACCCCATAGGCCAAGCCCGGGGGGCCGCAGCCCGCTTTGCTCCCCTCGGAACTCAGCGCCCGAGCTGCGCGATCATCTCGGCGATGCTGGTGAATTTCTCGCGGGGGCTGCCCTCGCGGGCGCGGCCGGTCTCGGCGGCTTCGATCCGCTGCCAGTCGCGGAAGGCGACGGGCTCGACTCCGCGGGCGTTGAGCAGGATGTCGAGTCCGGGCCCGCCGGTCCTGCCGCCGCCCGGCGGGAAGGCAGCGTGGATAGTCTCGGCGACCTCGAAGCCGTCGGGCCGATTGGTGCCGATCGTTCCGGTCGGCCCGCGCCGGGCCCAGCCCACGCAATAAAGGTTGCCGCCGATCAGCCCGTCCTTGTTGGCGAAGCGGCCCCGGCCGTGCTCGTAGGGAACGCCCTCGATCGGCGGGGTCTGGTAGCCGATGCAGGTGACCACCAGCCCGCATTCGATCGCGTAACGCTCGCCGGTGCCGACCGACCTCAGGTCCGGGCCGAGCTCGGTGCGCTCGACGATCAGGCGCTCGACCCGGCTCTCGCCCTCCACCGCCACCGGCATCGCGAAGAAGTCGAAGTCGATCCGCTTGGGCTTGTCTTGCGGGAGATCGGCGAAGCTGCGCAAATGGGCGACCGACTTGCGCATCCCCGGCTCCAGCAGGGCATCGTCCGTCTCGGGCGGGAAGTCGGCGAGGTCGACGCTCGGCGCCGCGCCCTCGAGATGGCCGAGCTCGCCGAGCTCCTTGGGGGTCATCGCGATCTGGTGGGGTCCGCGCCGGCCGAGCACGTGGATGCTCCGGATCCTGCTTCCCTCGAGCGCGTCGAGGGCCCGGCCGACGATGTCGGAGCCGGCGAACTCGGCCCTCGTCTTGGCGAGGATGCGGGCGACGTCGAGGGCGACGTTGCCGTTGCCGATCACCGCCGCGGCGGCGACGTCGAGCGGCGGATCGAGGTCGGCGAAATCGGGATGGCCGTTATACCAGCCGACGAAGGCGGCCGAGCCGACCACCCCGGGCAGGTCGCCGCCGGGAAGCTCGAGCGGCCGGTCGTTCGGCGCCCCGGTGGCGAGGACGACGGCGTCGTAGAGCCCGGCGAGCTCGGCGACGGCGACGTCGGGGCCGACGCAGACGTTGCCGACGAAGCGAACGTTGGCCGACAAGGCGACCTTTTCGTAGCGGCGGTAGACGGCCTTGATCGACTGGTGGTCGGGCGCGACTCCGGACCGGATCAACCCGTAGGGCACGGGAAGCCGGTCGATCATATCGATCTGCACTTCGTCGCCGTAGAGCTTCTGGAGCGCTTCGGCGGTGTAATAGCCGGCGGGACCCGAGCCGATGATCGCCACATGCCGCATCTCTCGCATTCCCCCTGCCGTCCGAATGCGATGCTAGCGCCGCGCCGCAAGGAGGCAAGCGCGCTTCGTCATCGCCGGTTCAGGCGCACTCGGGCATGGCGAGGGCCATGAAGACGCTCCTCCTCTCCCTACTCGCCGCCGCCGTCGCCTCGGCCGCGCTCGGCCAAGCCCCCTCCTTCGATCCCAACCGGCAGGTCAGCATTCCCTTCGCCGACCAGCGCCACGCCATCCGCAATTTCGAAGCGCCGAGCGACGACCTGCTCTATCTCGAGGACCGGCAGCATCGCTGGTACCGGGCCGAGCTCGCCGGCACCTGCTTCGATCTCAAATGGGCGCATGCGATCGGCTATGACACGCGCGGCTCGCTCAGCCTCGACCAGGGCAGCCACATCCTCGTCGGCCGCGAGCGCTGCACGATCGTCTCGCTGACGAGGAGCGAGGGCCCGCCGAGGAAGGCGAGGAAGCGTAAGGCTGCCTAGCCTCGTCATTGCGAGGAGCCCTTCGACGCCGCCTGCGGCGGCGCTCAGGATAAACTGCCGCTTCGCGGCAGCGACGAAGCAATCCAGCGGGCCTGGGAGGCCGCACTGGATTGCTTCGCTGCGCTCGCAATGACGAAGACTAGCCCTTGCTCTTGTCCTCGAGCATCGCCGCGCCCTGCCTGCGGATCAGCGGCTCGATCATTCCCCCGAAGAAAGCCAGAGCCGGCGGCAGGTTGACGGTCATCCGCACCACCGTCTCCTGGATGTCGATCTGGCAGGCGACCTGCTGGCCCATCGCTCCGACGTCGAGGTCGAGCCGGTCGCCGGTCCAGCGCGAGGCGACCTGGGCTCCGCCCGGTATGTGGTTGGTGAGGTTGCCGACGTTGCGCTCGATCCGCCGCCGGGCCTCCGCGGCGCCGAGTTTGTGGGGAAGGTCGACGGTCAGGGGGTTGCTCATGAAGGCGCCTTTAGCGGCGCGGAGGGCCAGGCTCCAAGGCTTTTCGCGCTGTGGTCGCGCGGGCACAGTGGCGGGCCATTCTTGCGTTGCAGCAGAAAACCCTTCCTTGCGGCGCGGATTGACCTAGGTTGGACGGACAAGGCGGCGGGGGTCGCCAGTTTCAGGGGGAATTCAAATGGTTCGCACGTCGCGCGTCGCTCTGCTGACGGGTCTTTCCGCGCTGGCGCTCACCGCCGCGCCCGCTTTCGCTCAAACTCCGGCCGAGACTCAGATCGCGGACGAGGCCGAGGCCGACGTCGCGCCTCCGGCCGGCGAGGAGATCGTCATCACCGGAACCCGCCGGACCGACCGAACCGTCGCCGACAGCCCGGTCCCGATCGACGTCATCGGCGCCGACGCCATCGCCAATTCGGGCCAGGTCGAGACCAACAAGATCCTCAACGACCTCGTCCCCTCGTTCAACTTTCCCCAGCCCTCGATCGCGGACGGCACCGACGCGCTCCGCCCGGCGACTCTTCGCGGCCTCAGCCCCGACCAGACCCTGGTCCTGGTCAACGGCAAGCGCCGCCACGTTTCCGCCCTGCTCAACATTAACGGCACCATCGGCCGGGGCAGCGCCGCCGTCGATCTCAACACCATTCCCGGCCTCGCCATCGGCCGGATCGAGGTCCTGCGCGACGGCGCCTCCTCCCAATATGGCTCCGACGCCATCGCCGGCGTGATCAACATCCAGCTCAAGACGACCAGCCATGGCGGCCGGGCCACCGCCACCTACGGCCAATATCGAACGACCCTGAACGACGTCGCCGACGTTACAGGCCTGCAGACCAACGGCACCGGCCAGCCTTTCCTCGATCCCACCGACACCCGGGTCCTCGCGGCCAATTCCAGCGGCGAGCGCAAGGCGCACGACGGCGAATTCTGGACGGTCGGCGCCAATATCGGAGTGCCGATGGGCGACGGCGGCTATTTCAACGTCACCGCCGAATATCGCGACCGCAACGCCACCAACCGCGCCGGCTTCGACCTCAGGCCCAATTACAACCGCCCGACCGCCGCCTTCGACCCGCGCGAGCTCAGCTTCAACCGGCTCGAATTCCTCTATGGCGATCCCAAGACCGAGGATATCAACACCTTCGTCAACGCCATGACCCCGCTCGGCGGCGACTGGGAATTCTATTTCTTCGGCTCCTACGGCCATCGCGACGGCCTCAGCGCCGCCAATTACCGCCAGCAGAACGCCGCCGCCAATCGCGACTTCAGCGCGATCACGCCGGGGACGAGCCCCAATGCCGGCAATTTCGTTCCTCTGACGACGGACGGCTTCCTGCCCTACATCGACACCGCGCTCGTCGATTATTCCGGTACCGCCGGCCTTCGCACCGTGCTCGCCGGCTGGAAGACCGACCTGTCGCTCGGCTACGGCCACAACCAGTTCGACTATACGGTGAGGAACAGCCTCAACACGTCGTTCGGCCCAGCCAGCCAGAGGGTCTTCGACGCCGGCGGTTTGCGCTACGGCCAGGTCGTCGCCAACCTCGATTTCGCCCGCGAATTCGAGGCCGGCTTCGCCAAGCCGCTCTCGGTCGCGCTCGGCGCCGAATATCGCAACGAGAATTTCAAGATCCGGCCCGGCGATCTCCAGTCCTATGCGACCGGCCCCCTGTTCCGCCCCTCTTTCACCACGACGGCGGCCAATTGCGCCACCCAAAGCGGGGTCTTCAACGCCGGGACCGGCATCTGCAGCTTCCCCGGCCGCGCCGCTCCGGCCGGCGCCCAGGGCTTTCCGGGCATTCCCGCCGGAAGCGCCACCGACCGCAGCCGGCACAGCTATGCCGCCTATGTCGAGCTCGACACCGATCCGTTCGAGAATTTCACCCTCACCCTGGCCGGCCGCTACGAGCATTTCTCGGATTTCGGGAGCACTCTCAACGGCAAGGTCGCCGCCCGCTTCGAGCCGGTCGAAGGCTTCGCGCTTCGCGGCTCGGTCTCGAACGGCTTCCGGGCGCCGTCGCTCCACCAGCAATATTTCACCACCACCTCGACCAACTTCATCAACGGCCTGCCCGTCGACATCAGCACTCTGGCCGTCGACGCTCCGGTCGCCCGGGCGCTCGGCTCGCGCGACCTCAAGCCCGAAAAGTCGCTGAACATCAGCGTCGGCGCCACCGCCAACCCGGTCCGGGGCCTCACCCTCACCGTCGACGCCTATCAGATCAAGATCGACGACCGCATCGTCCTCACCGAGAATCTGGGCGCGGCCGGAAGCGGCACCGCCGCCGTCAACCTGGCGGTCAAGGCCCTGCTCGACGCCAACGGCTTCCAGAGCGTCGGGGCGGCGCGCTTCTTCATCAACGGCCTCGACACCCGCACCCGCGGCATCGACGCCGTCGCCACCTATCGGATGGATCTCCAGTCGATGGGCAAATGGTCGCTGACCGCCGCCTATAATTACAACAAGACCCGGATCGACGCCCGTCTCAACAATCTCGGTCCGCTCGCCACCATCCCTGGCATCGTCCTGTTCGGCCGGGTCGAGGGCATCCGCTTCACCGACGGCCAGCCGCGCGACAAGATCGTGTTCAGCGCCGACGGCGATTTCGGCGATTTCGGCTTCACCGCCCGGACCACCCGCTACGGCAAGGTCGTCGCTCCGGGCGCGACCGCTCCGATCGCCACTCCGCTCAGCCTGACCGATCTCGGCCCCGACGACATCCTGCTCGGCGCCAAGTGGCTCACCGACCTCGAGCTGCGCTACGGCGGCATCAAGGGCCTCGAGCTCGCCGTCGGCGCCGACAACGTCTTCGACGTCTATCCGGACCGCTCGCCCTTCGGAGCCCGCCCGGCCTCGATCGGCGGCCAATATCCGATCAACCAATATTACCTGCCTTATTCGGGCTTCTCGCCCTTCGGCTTCAACGGCCGCTACGTCTTCGCCAGGGCAAGCCTGGCTTTCTAAGGCGAGGCGATTTCATCCGCAGGGAAGGGGGCTCCGGCCCCCTCCCGTCATTCCGGCGAAGGCCGGAGTCCATGAACACGGGCGGTGCGACGATCCACGCGGCGGCGTTCATGGATTCCGGCCTTCGGACGGGTCACCGCCCGCCGCGAAGCCGAAGGCGCCGCGACCTTCAATTTTCAACGCAACGACGCAACGACGCTTCGGTCCATCAATAAGGACGGGCCGTTCGCCGAAGCCTGAAAAGCGGGGCCCGAACAGCGCGACAGCATGCAAGATCGTAAAGACCTTGGAAGCGGCACGACATCGTTGCGTCGTCCCCTTGAAAAATAACGGCCTGCAGCGGCTTGAGGTCCTCCGTGAGACGCGCGGGCCTCGGGAACTGAGCTTGGGCATGTACGGGTACGTGTCCCCAAGACGAGGCGACGTTGCAAAATCGTCATGCTGAACTTGTTTCAGCATCCAGTCCGGAGCCGCTCCGCCGCCCGGCCGTCCTCGCGGACCACCGAGCGGCCCCACCCTGGACCCTGAAACGAGTTCAGGGTGGCGGGAACCACGGGAAAAATCGGTCGAAAATGCAGGCCCGCTGCATCCGGAGCGGGCCGGGCCTCGTAGCTTTGGCCGAAGCGCGTCCTGGCGACGGGTGGCGGCCGCGTCCGCCGTTCCTATATTCGCAAGGCGCAAGTGAAGTGAGGCACGCAATGACCGACGATCCCATCTCCCGCCGCGGCCTGATCGGCTCGGCCGCCGCCGCCTTGGCCGTGGGCGCCGGCTTTTTCGCCTTCGGCCGCAACGGCGGGGCCGCCGAGGCCGCCGAGCGTTTCGAGGTGACCAAGACCCCCGCCGAATGGCGCCGCATTCTCGGCCCGCAGCGTTATTCGGTGCTTCGCGAAGCCGCCACGGAGCGCGCCGGGACGAGCCCGCTCGACCGCGAGCATCGCCGCGGCGCCTTCCTGTGCGCCGGCTGCGATCTCCCGCTCTACAGCTCGGCCGCCAAGTTCGACAGCGGCACCGGCTGGCCGAGCTTCACCGCGCCGCTCGCCAACGCCGTCCGCACCCGCTCCGACCGCGGCCTGCTCATGGCCCGCACCGAGGTCCATTGCCGGCGCTGCGGCGGCCATCTCGGCCACGTCTTCGACGACGGCCCCAAGCCGACCGGGAAGCGCTATTGCATGAACGGCCTCGCCATGAAGTTCCGCCCGGCATGACCCGCGCCCGGCGAATCCTTCTCGGCGCCTTCCTCCTGCTGCTGGCGGGACTGGCGTTCCCGCCGCACCCGGGCGCCGCCGCGCCCAGGCTGGCTTCGGCGGTCTTTTCGGGCGGCTGCTTCTGGTGCACCGAATCCGATTTCGACCATATAGCGGGCGTCGTCTCGACGACGTCGGGCTATGCCGGCGGCAAGGTCGCCAACCCCAGCTACGAGCAGGTCTCGGCGGGGGGCACCGGCCATATCGAGTCGGTGAAGGTCGTCTACGATCCCGCCAAGGTGAGCTACCAGACCCTGGTCGCGCGCTTCTTCCGGACGGTCGACCCGCTCGATTCCGGAGGCCAGTTCTGCGATCGCGGCAATCAGTACCGCACCGCCATCTTCGTCGCCAACGATGCCGAACGTCGGATCGCCCAAGCGACCAAAGCCCGGGCCTCGGCCCTGCTGAAGAAGCCGGTCGCGACCCTGATCCTCCCCGCCGGCGCCTTTTACCCCGCCGAAGGCTACCACCAGGATTATTACCGCAAGAACCCCGTCCGCTACAAATACTACCGCTGGCGCTGCGGCCGCGAAGCCCGCCTCGCCCAAGTCTGGGGCAAATCCGCGGGACACTGAGCCTGAGGCGGCAGGGTCGCAGGCCACCCGCGCCTCCCTTCAGGCCGCAGGCCAATATTGTTTTTGAAGAGACGGCGCAACGGCGCGACGTAGGGAGCGGCCGCCTGCCAAGCGCTTTTTGAATTCCTTTGGGAATGGGTCATCTAACCCTGCTGACTGCGCTTCGCGCAGTCGGTCACTTCTACGTCGCGCCTTTGCGCCGTCTCTTCAAAAAAGAGAGGCTCGGAGGCCGGCGCTTGGACGCGAGGGTTCGATCATGTCCGACGTTGAAAAGCTGGCGGCGCTGGCGATCGAATGCGGCTTCCGGATTCATCGCGACCTTGGTCCCGGCCTGCTGGAGTCGGTCTATGAGACTCTGCTCGCGGCGAAGCTCGCTCGGGCAGGCCTCCTGGTAGAGCGGCAAAAGCCGATCGACTTCGAATATGATGGGATCCGTCTGCATGAGGGGTTCCGCGCGGATTTGCTGATCGATCGACGACTGGTCGTGGAGGTGAAGTCGACCGAGCGGCTGGCGCCTGTTCATTCCAGGCAGCTGCTCACCTATTTGCGGCTCCTCGACTTGCCTTTGGGGCTGCTGATGAATTTTGGCGGTGAGACTCTGCGTGAAGGCCTGAAGCGCGTCGCCAACCGCCACGAGGGCCGTTGGGCCAAAACAGCCTGAATCTTTTGGTAACCAGTCCGTTCAACGAGTCCCTAACCGCGTGCCCCTATCGCGGAGCCATCTAGCTGCACTTTGCACCGATGAAGGACTGGGACGATGAGGGCAATGAGCTGGCTTAAGGACCTGATCTCGAACGAGCGCGGCAACGTCTTCATCGTCGCGGCGGCGGTGATGCCGCTCCTCCTGGCCTCGGCCGCCTTCGGCATCGACACCATCCAGCTCAGCGTCTGGAAACGCCAGCTCCAGCGCGCCGCCGATTCGAGCGCGATCGCCGGCGCTTACGCGCTGTCGCTGGAAGACGACACCCACGACGCCATCCACCGCGATCTCGACAAGAACAAATTCCCGGTCCTCACCCAGGAAGAGGGGATCTGGGTCGAGCCCCAGGGCACCTACCCTCAGACCGTCCGGGTGCAGCTGACGGCGAGCCGGACTCTGCCCTTCCTGTCGATCTTCACCAAGACTCCGACCAAGATGGTGGCCGAGGCCAGGGCCGCTCTCGTCAACGACGGCCAGTTCTGCATGATCTCGCTCTATGACGGTCCGGACGCGGGCATCGACGTCAACGGCAACTCGAACATCAATCTCGGCTGCGGCATGAAGAGCAACTGCACGGGCGCTCAATGCGTCACGGCCGGCGGCGCATCGTCGATAACCGCCACGCCGATCGCCGCCGTCGGCGGCCTCGACGGCAATTCGAACAATTTCGTCCAGCCGACCGTGCTCCAGCCTCACTCGGCGGCGCAGTCGGATCCGTTCGCCTATCTAGGGAACCCGGTCGTTCCTTCGAACTGCAGCACGTCGGCTCTCACGGCTTCGAACAAACCCACCACCGGCGGCACCTATTGCTACGCCTCCGCCAGCGTCAGCCCGAGCGACGTCCTCAACCTTCCGGACAACACGACGATCATCATCAACGGCGGCGACATCGACTTCAAGGGCGACATCAACGCCAAGGGCGTCACCTGGGTGATGACCGGTCCGAACGGCCAGGCCGGCGATCTCGGCATGAACTCGCAGTCCAAACTCACCATGAGCGCGCCGGCCGACGGCCCTTATAAGGGCATCCTCTTCTACCGCGACCGCAGGGCCTCGAACATCGAAATCAAGATCAACGGCGGCTCCGACTCGCATCTGACCGGCGCGATGTACTTCCCGACCTCCGACATCACCTATGCCGGCAATTCCAGCATGGACGTCGAGTGCCTCCAGATGGTCGGCCAGAAGCTCAAGTTCCGCGGCGGCGCCGCGATCAGGAACAATTGCACCGGCACCGGCTCCTCGTCGATAAACCAGGCGGTCGTGAGGCTGATCGGATGATCCGGCTTCTCGCCCTCGCCCGCGACGAACGCGGAACCAGCCTCATCGAGTTCGGCTTTTTGGCGCCGTTCCTGGCGCTGCTCACCATGGGCGTGGTCGACCTCAGCCGGGGCCTCGCCGAGCGCTTCGCCATTCAGCAGGCGATCAGCCGCGGCCTTGAGATGGTCCAGGCCCGCCCGGCCTACGCCACCGCCAATTCGAACGATGTCGACTATTCGTTCGTCAAAACGGAAGTCGCCACCGCCGCCGGAGTGCCGGCGGGGCAGGTGACTCTTCAACGCTGGCTCGAATGCGACGGCGTCGAACAGACCGACGTCAACGGGACCTGCCCGACGGGAGACGACGTCGCCCGCTATTTGCGGATCCGGGTCACCAAGGATTTCAAGGGCCAATTCTATTACAAGAACATCCCGATGGCGGCCAGCGGATCACTGAGGACACAATGATGCTCGAGATGCTCGAACTGCCTGCGCAAAGCGACGACCAGGAGGTCGACAATCAGGGGATGGGTGCGGCCAAGGCCGAGCTTTTCCGAACGACGATTCTTCAGCGCCTCGGTCGCGAGATCAAGGGAATCGGCGCCGTTGAGTTCGCTCTCGTCGCCCCGATCTTGATCTCGTTCGTGATCGGAATCGCGCAAGTCGGCAAATTATATTACGCCAATGCCGACATGAAGAATTCCGTGGCCGCCGGCGCCCGGGTGGCGTCGGTCTGGCCGGTTCCCACCGACCCGGTCATCGAGGCCGCGATCAAGAACCGCATTACGCGCACAGGCGGCGTCCCCGCGGCGACTGTGGCACTTACCCGCGGCCGGGATGCCGGGGGCAACGATTTCGTCCAAATCAACATGGACTCCCAGGTCCCCCTGGATTTCATCTTTTTCAAGGTCGCGCCGGTTACGCTTCACGAGACCCGCAAGGTCTACCTTCAGATGGCCGGAGTGATGCCGCCACCGTCGCCGCCAAGCCCGTCGCCGCCGCCGTCATCCCCGCCGCCGCCGTCGCCGCCGCCTTCATCGCCGCCGCCGCCCTCGCCGCCGCCGCCACCACCGCCTCCGCCCCCCCCTCCACCGCCTCCGCCGCCGCCGCCGCCTCCGTCGACGGATCCGACGGTCCACGGCCACGGCAATTGCAACAAGAAGTGTTGAGGACAAACCCGGGCGCCGCCGCCGCGGCGCCCGATCGTCGCGCCGGCGCCCCTGTTCGCCGTTCCCCGGGAACCGGAAACGCTAACCTACGTTAGTCCATTTCCGCCCCAACAGGCTCTTTTCGCCTCGAAGGCCAGTTCGCCCCAACAGGGGAGTGTATGCGTATGACCAATGGTCCAACCCGTCTCGAATCGTTCGGCTGCTGGCTTTCCGAAAAAGGCGCCGACATTTCCGCCCACCCCTTCGCCCAGCTCGGCCTGGTCCTGCTGTGCGTCCTGTGGTTTGCGCTCGCCTGGCGGGTCGACATGCTGACGGCGGCGCTGTCGATCCTCGCCATCACCCTTACCCAGATGGTCCTCAACCGCCAGAACAAGCGCGAGAAGGACGCCCATCGCCGCGACGTCGCGCTCCACGCCAAGCTCGACGAGCTTCTCATCGCCTCGCGCCGGGCCCGCGACGAGCTCGCCGGAATCGAGGAGCTGGAGGAGGAGGAGATCGAGGCGCTCAAGGAAGCGCATCACGGCGTTACCCCGCTGCGCCCCCGCCTGCGCAAGGCCGCCGGCTAGGTTGAGCCGCCCGTGCGCAGCGCCGCTGCGCACGGAGTCGGCGAAGCCCGGCCGGCGGGTCGGCGCAGCCGAGCCCGTC
>JAXDPE010000029.1:0-149498 GCA_034668565.1 Sphingomonadales bacterium
TGATCGCCGCCGCGCGTCCCAATTTCATGAAGGTGGCGCCGCTCTGGCACGCCCTCGCCGCGGCGCCCGGCTTCACGCCCATATTGGTCCACACCGGCCAGCATTACGACGTCAACATGTCGGACGCCTTCTTCGCCGATCTGAAGCTTCCGGAGCCGGACCACCATCTCGGAGTCGGCTCGGGCAGCCATGCCGAGCAGACCGGCGGGGTGATGATCGCCTATGAGAAGGTGGCGCTGAGCGATCGGCCCGACTGGATCGTCGTCGTCGGCGACGTCAACTCGACCGCCGCCTGCGCGATGGTCGCGGGCAAGCTCGGGATCCCCGTCGTCCACCTCGAGGCGGGGCTCAGGAGCCGCGACCGGACGATGCCGGAGGAGCTGAACCGCCTGGTTACCGACGTCCTGGCCGACGTGCTTTGGACGCCGTCGCCGGACGGCGACGAGAACCTGCTGGCCGAGGGCATCCCGGCCGCCCGGATCACCCGGGTCGGCAACATCATGCTCGACAGCTTCGAGCTGGTCCGTCCGGCGATCGAGTCCGCCGACGTCCCGGGCGAGCTCGGGCTGGAGCGGGGCGGCTATGGAGTCGTCACCCTGCACCGGCCCTCCAACGTCGACGATCCCGCCGTGCTCATCCGCCTCGTCGATGCCCTGATCGAGGCCCAGCGCCGGCTTCCCCTTGTCTTCCCGGTCCATCCCCGCACCGCCAAGCGGCTGGCCGGGGCCCTGTTCGACGGCCGGCTGGCGCGGGCCGGAGTGAGGCTGATCGAGCCCTTGCCCTACGTCCGCTTCATGAGCCTGGTGACCGGCGCCGCGGCGGCGATCACCGATTCGGGCGGGATCCAGGAGGAGACGACCTATCTCGGAATCCCCTGCTTGACCCTGCGCGAAAATACCGAGCGGCCGGTGACGATCCTCGAAGGCACCAATCGGCTGGTGACTCCGGAGACCCTGCTGCTCGAGCTTGATCGCGTCCTGACCGGGCCGAGGGCGGTGCGCTGCCCCGAGCTGTGGGACGGCCAGGCCGCGGCGCGCTGCGTCGAGGATCTGCGCCGGCGCTCGGCGGTGGTGAAGCTGCCGGTCGCCGACCCCGAGCCGGCCGAGCTGGCGAAGCGCTACGGCGGCGGCGAGCGCCGCCGGGCGGGCGGTTCGAGCTTTCGGCGGTCGACCTAAGGCGCCTCGGCCGTCATTGCGAGGAGCGAAGCGACGCGGCAATCCAGCGGCCTCGGAGGCCGAACTGGATTGCTTCGCTTCGCTCGCAATGACGGGGTTCACCCCTGGCCCGATGATTTCCAGCTGTCGTCGATCATCTTGATGATCGCCGAGAAGTCCTTGCCGGCGCCGCCGAGCTCGGCGAACCGCGCATAGAGCACCTCGGCCGCCGAACCCATCGGGGTGTAGGAATCGACGCTCTGCGCCGCCTCCATGGCGAGCTTCAAGTCCTTGAGCATCAAGGCCGTCGCGAAGCCGCCTTCATAGTCGCGATCGGCCGGGGTCACCGGGCCGACCCCCGGCATCGGGCAATAAGTGGTCATCGACCAGCATTGGCCGGACGCCTTGGAGGCGATGTCGAAGAAGGTCTGCGGGTCGAGGCCGAGCTTTTGCGCGAGCACGAACGTCTCGCAGGTGGCGACCATCGAGGCGCCGAGCAGCATGTTGTTGCAGATCTTGGCGGCCTGGCCCGAGCCCGGCCCGCCGGCGTGGATCACCGCCTTGCCCATCCGGTCGAGGATCTCGCGGGCGCGCTCGAACGCCTCGTCCTCGCCGCCGACCATGAAGGTGAGCGTGCCCGCGTCCGCCGCGGCGATCCCTCCCGAGACCGGAGCGTCGACCATCGCATAGCCGGCCGCCTTCGCCTTGCCGATCTCCTCGCGGGCGGTGGCGACGTCGATGGTCGAGCAGTCGATCAGAAGGGCGCTGGCCGGGGCGGTGCCGATTACGCTGGCCTCGTAGACGTCGCGGACATGCTTGCCGGCCGGGAGCATGGTGACCACCGCCTCGGCATCGGCCACCGCTTCGGCGGCGGAGCCGGCTAGGGCGCATCCGTTCGCTTCCGCCTTGGCGAGCGCCGCCTCGCTAAGGTCGAAGGCTCGGACCTCATGCCCCGCCTTGACCAGGTTCGCGGCCATTCCGCCGCCCATGTTGCCGAGCCCGATGAATGCGATTCGTGCCATGACTCACTCCGAAGCATTGTTCAGCCCGTCATTGCGAGGAGCGCAGCGACGAAGCAATCCGGCAAGCGTTGGCGCCCCACTGGATTGCTTCGCTCGCAATGACGGGGAGGGCGCCCCTACTTCCCAGTCCACTGCGCCTTACGCTTGTCGACGAAGGCCGCCATCCCTTCCTTCTGGTCCTGCGTCCCGAACAGTCCGTGGAACAGGCGGCGCTCGAAGACGATGCCCTGGGTGAGGCCGGTCTCGAAGGCGGCGTTCACCATCTCCTTGGTGGCGATCGCGGCGAGCGGGGCCATGCCCGCAATCGCCTCGGCGGTCTTCAGGGCCTCGTCGAGCAATTCGGCGGCCGGCACCACTCGGGCAACCAGGCCGGAGCGCTCCGCTTCCTCGGCGCCCATCGTCCGGCCGGTCAGGCACATCTCCATCGCCTTGGCCTTGCCGACGGCCCGGGTCAGGCGCTGCGAGCCGCCCATTCCGGGCGTGACTCCGAGCTTGATCTCGGGCTGGCCGAATTGCGCGGTGTCGGCCGCGATGATGAAATCGGCCATCATCGCCACCTCGCAGCCGCCGCCGAGCGCGTAGCCGGCGACCGCCGCGATCCACGGCTTGCGGGTGGCGGTGACCTTTTCCCAGCCCTGGAAGAAGTTGGAGCCGTACATCGAGGCGAAGCCCTGGTCCGACATCTCCTTGATGTCGGCGCCCGCAGCGAAGGCGCGCTCGCTTCCGGTAAGCACCGCACAGCGCTGGCTGTCGTCCGAGTCGAAAGCGGCGAAAGCGGCGATCAGCTCGGCCAGGACGGAGGTGTTGAGGGCGTTGAGCGCCTTCGGGCGGTTGAGGGTGATGAGCGTGACCGCGCCGCGCTGCTCGGTGAGGATGTTCTCGTAGTTCATTCTACCTCCGTCTTCGCGGCGAAAGCCGGGACCTCATGACAAGAACGCTCCGCGGGTCTCCCCGAGGTCCCGGCTTGCGCCGGGATGACGGGCCAATTCTCCCACCTCACAGCGGCGTCCATTCCTCACCCTCCGGCATCGGCGCGAAGATGGTGTCGATCAAATGCTCGGTCACCCCCTCGGGCGTCGCCGGCTCCCAGCGCGGCCGATTGTCCTTGTCCACCAGCAGCGCCCGCACCCCTTCGACGAAATCGTGGCGCTGGACGACCCGGGTGGCGACGGCATATTCCTGGCGCATCTCGTGGGCGAAATCCTGGACCCGCGCGCCGTCATAGAGGAGCCGGAGCGACACCTTGCAGGCCTGCGGGCTCTTGGAGCGCAACGTCTCGAGCTCGGTCGTCGCCCAGCGGGAGCCCTCCGCCTCGAGCGCGGCCAGGATGTCCTCGAAATCGTCGGAGGCGAAGAGGCGGTCGATCGCCGGCAGATTGGCTTCGATCCGGGCCGGGGGAGGGGGTGTGGAGCTTTCGTCGAGCAGCGCTTCGATCCGTTCCGGCCCGGCGAGGATCCGCGCCTTGAGATCGTCGAGCGCCAGCGATTCCATATAATGGGTGGCGAGGCCGAGCTTCAGGCACTCGGCGCCGTCGAGCCGGGCGCCGGTCAGCGCCAGGAACTGGCCGGCCCTTCCCGGCAGGCGGGGCAGATACCAGCCGCCGCCGACGTCGGGGAACAGGCCGATCGCCGTCTCGGGCATGGCGAAGCGGCAATGCTCGGTCGCGACCCGGTATTTGCAGGGCTGCGAAATCCCCACGCCGCCGCCCATGGTGATCCCGTCCATAAAGGCGATCGTCGGCTTGGCGTAGGTGAAGAGCAAATGGTTGAGCCGATATTCCTCGTGGAAGAAGGCACGGGCTTCCCCGCCGTCGCCGGCGCCGCTCCGCGCCAGCATGACGATGTCGCCGCCGGCGCAGAAGCCGCGGCCTTCGGCATGGTCGATCATCACGGCCTGGACGTCCGGATCCTCGCGCCACGAAAGCAGCGCCTCGATCATGGCGCCGCACATCTCGCGGGTGAGAGCGTGGATCGCCTTGGGGCGGTTGAGCCGGATCCGGCCGACCTTGCCTTCGGTGCGGGTGATGACGTCCTCAGTCATGCCCGCCCCTACCCTTTCGCCCCGAGCGAAGTCGAGGGGACCTCCCGAGCGAAGCCGAGGGACTTTTGTCTCGGCTTCGCTCGACGGGGTGTCTCGACTTCGCTCGACACGAACGGATTTCCAGCCGTTGCGGGGCGATCACTGCCTCAGCATGTCCCGCGCGACGATCACGCGCATGATCTGGTTGGTGCCCTCGAGGATCGAATGGACCCGAAGGTCGCGCCAGAAGCGCTCGATCGGATAATCCTGGAGATAGCCGTAGCCGCCGTGGAGCTGGAGCGCCCGGTCGACGACCGAGGAGCCGGTATCGGTGGCGAGGCGCTTGGCCATGGCGGCGAAGCGCGACTTGTCGGGGGCGTTCTCGGTGACCTTCACCGCGGCGGCGTAGAGCAGCATCCGGGCGGCCTGGAGCTCGGTCTCCATGTCGGCCAGGGTGAACTGGGTGGCCTGGAAATCGGCGATCGGGTTGCCGAACTGCTTCCTCTCCTTGGTGTAGGCGATCGCCTCGTCGAGGCAGCGTTGGGCGCCGCCGAGCGAGCAGGCGCCGATGTTGAGCCGCCCGCCGTCGAGCCCCATCATCGCGATCCGGAAGCCCTCGCCCTCGCCGCCGACCAGATTCTCGGCCGGCACCCGGACCTCGTCGAAATTGACCTGGGCGGTCGGCTGCGAGTGCCAGCCGAGCTTCTTTTCCTGGGCGCCGAAGCTCACACCCGGCATGTCCTTTTCGATCACCAGGCAGGAAATGCCCTTCGGCCCGTCCTCGCCGGTTCGGACCATGGTCACATAGACCTCGTTTTCGCCGCCGCCCGAGATGAAGGCCTTGGATCCGGAGACGACATAGAAGTCGCCGTCCCTCACCGCCCGGGTCTTCAGCGCGGCCGCGTCCGAGCCCGATCCCGGCTCGGTCAGGCAATAGGAACCCATCCGCTCCATCGGGATCATCGAGGGGAGATATTTCGCCTTCACCGCCGCCGATCCGAAGCGGTCGATCATCCAGCTCGCCATGTTGTGGATCGAGATGAAGGCCGACGTCGACGGGCAGCCATAGGCCATCGCCTCCATGATCAGGGCCGCGTCGAGCCGCCCGAGCCCGATCCCGCCGCTCTCCTCGGAGACGTAGATCGAGCCGAAGCCGAGCTCGGCGGCCTGCCGGATCGTGTCGCGCGGGAAGATATGCTTCTCGTCCCACTCCGCCGCATGGGGCGTGATCGCGTCGGCGGTGAACTGGCGCGCCATCTCCTGGATCTGGCGCTGCTCGTCGGTAAGGTCGAACTGGCTCATGCGGGGCGCTCTAGCGGACGCGGCGGGAATCGCAATCGGCTGGGATTCAGGAAAAGATCTTGAGGGCACCGATGATGGCGATAGTCGCCGCGGTCATAGCGCCCATGCGGACCGTCAGCTTGTTCGTCAGGCGATGCTCAAGCTCGCGAAGGTCGGCGTTCGTAGCAAGCTGCAGCTCGCGCAAATCGGTCTTTGTCGCAAGATTATTGAAGGCGCTATCGACAAGTGCCTCGGCCAGCGCCTCGGCGTGGGGTGTTTCCATCCCCGCCGCCGAGAGCCGCTTCACGAACGCGAGTGTGTCGAAGGCGTATTGCGCGGTCATTCTCCCAAATTAGACGGTTTTCGTTTCCGTGCAAGAGGAGGTGTTCTTCATACGTTTTTCGTTTATCCCATCGTCGGGATTACGAATGCATTCTCGCCCGTCACGCTCCCGTCCGGCCACCTCTGCGTCACCGTCTTGGTCTTGGTCCAGAAGCGGACGCCCTCCATGCCGTGCTGGTTGATGTCGCCGAAGCCGCTCCGCTTCCAGCCGCCGAACGTGTGGTAGGCGACCGGGACCGGGATGGGCACGTTGATCCCGACCATCCCGACATTGACCCGCGCCGCGAACTCGCGGGCGGCGTGGCCGTTGCGGGTGAAGATGGCGACCCCGTTGCCGTACTGGTGCTCTGAGGGGAGCCGGACCGCCTCCTCGAAGCTGTCGGCGCGGACCATCTGCAGCACCGGTCCGAAGATCTCCTCCTGGTAGGAGCGGAAACTGGGCTTCACATGGTCGAAGAAGGTCGGGCCGATGAAGAAGCCCTCCTCATGCCCCTGGAGCCTGAAGCCGCGGCCGTCGACGACGAGCTCGCCGCCCTCGTCGGCGCACATCTGGATATAATCCTCGATCCGGCTCCGGTGGGCGGCGTTGACCACCGGCCCGTAATGCGCCTCGGCATCGGTCGAGACGCCGACCCGAAGGCCCTCGATCGCCGGGATCAGCTTCTCGCGCAGATTGTCCGCGGTCTTCTCGCCGACCGGGACCACCACCGGAAGCGCCATGCAGCGCTCTCCGGCCGATCCGAAGGCGGCTCCGGCGAGGTCGTTCACAACCATGTCGAGATCGGCGTCGGGCATGACGATGCCGTGATTCTTGGCGCCGCCAAAGGCCTGGACGCGCTTCCCGTTCGCCGTCCCGCGGCTGTAGATATATTGGGCGATGTCGGACGATCCGACGAAGCTGATCGCCCTTATCTCGTCATGGTCGAGGATCGCGTCGACCATCTCCTTGTCGCCGTGGACGACCTGGAGGATCCCGTCGGGAAGCCCGGCCGCTTTCATCAGCTCGGCGAGGCGGACCGGCACCGAGGGGTCGCGCTCCGAAGGCTTGAGGATGAAGGCGTTGCCGCAGGCGATGGCGACTCCGAACATCCACATCGGGATCATCGCCGGGAAGTTGAACGGGGTGATCCCGCAGACGAGGCCGAGCGGCTGGCGCATCGAATAGACGTCGATCCCGGGCCCGGCGCCCTGCGTATATTCGCCTTTCAGGGCATGCGGGATCCCGCAGGCGAACTCGATCACCTCGAGCCCGCGCTGGATGTCGCCTCGGGCGTCGGCGACGACTTTGCCGTGCTCGGAAGCGAGGAGGAGCGCGAGGTCCTCCATATTCTCCTCGACCAGGGCCTTGAAGTTGAACATCACCCGGGCCCGGCGCTGCGGGTTGGTGGCGGCCCAGGCGGGAAAGGCCTCGCGGGCGGCGGCGACGGCGCGCTCGAGGTCGGCGGCGGTGCCGAGGCGCACCCTGGCCTGGACGCCGCCATTGTTCGGGTCGAATATGTCGCCCTGTCGCTCGCCGGACGCGTGGGCGGCGCCGCCGATGAAATGATCGATGTTGCGCATGGGAAGTGCCTTCAGCTTTGTATGCGGGGATTGAAGCTGCCCCTAGCCAAGGCTTTGTGGAAATGCCAGTTGCCTCCGTCATTGCGAGCGAAGCGAAGCAATCCAGCGCGGCCTCCGAGGCGGAGCTGGATTGCCGCGTCGCTTCGCTCCTCGCAATGACGGTTGGAGGTTCGATGAAACTGGGTTCCCTCAAAGGCGGCCGTGACGGACGTCTGGTCGTTGTCAGCAACGACCTTGCCTGGTGCGCGGATGCGACTCACATCGCTCCCACCCTTCAGGCGGCCCTGGACGAATGGGACCGGCTGGCGCCCCAGCTCGAGCTGCTCGCCATGGATCTGGAGCATGTCGTCATCCCCCGCGACCGCTTCCACGAGCGCGAGGCGCTGGCGCCCTTGCCCCGGGCCTATCAATGGGCGGATGGCTCGGCTTACGTGAACCACGTGGCCCTGGTCCGCCAGGCGCGGGCCGCCGAGATGCCCGCCAGCTTCTGGACCGATCCGCTCATGTACCAGGGCGGCTCCGACGAGATGCTTGCGCCGCGCAGCCTTATCCCGCTCGAAGACGAAGCCTGGGGCTGCGACTGCGAGGCCGAGGTGGTGGTGGTCACCGACGACGTCCCCCAGGGCATCACCCCCGAGGAGGCGAGGGACCACATATTGCTCGTCGGCCTGGTCAACGACGTCTCGCTTCGCAACCTCATCCCCGGCGAGCTCGGCAAGGGCTTTGGCTTCCTCCAGTCCAAGCCCGCCTCGGCTTTGTCACCGGTCTTCGTCACCCCCGAGGCGCTCGGCGACCGCTTCAGGGACGGCAAGCTGCACGGCGCCCTCAAGGTCGATCTCAACGGCAGGCCGTTCGGCCGGGCCGACGCCGGGGTCGACATGACCTTCGATTTCGGCACCCTGATCGCCCATCTCGCCAAGACCCGGAACCTCGGCGCCGGCTCCATCATCGGCTCCGGAACCGTCTCGAACCGCGATTCGGACGGCGGCCCCGGCAAGCCGATCGAAGCCGGCGGGCTCGGCTATTCCTGCATCGCGGAGGTCCGCACCGTCGAGACCATCCTCGAAGGCAAGGCGAAGACCGAGTTCCTCAAGCGGGGCGACTCGGTCCGCATCTGGATGGACGACGAGCACGGCCACCCGATCTTCGGAGTGATCGAGCAGACGGTCGCGGGTTAGCCGTCATCCCGGCGAAAGCCGGGACCTCAGGACGAGAAGTCGCGGCAGGCCTCCACGAGGTCCCGGCTTTCGCCAGGATGACCGCTAAGTCACCGGCGCGACATTGTCCGAGGAATTGCGGTCGATGTAGAAGTTGTAAGGGTCGATGCCGGCGAAGGTCGGCTTGGCCGCGGTGACGAAGTGGAAGGTCTGGCGGCCGCTTCGAACCGGCATGCGTTGCATCGACACCACGTTCGAGCGCGCGAACTTGCCTCGGCCGGGCATCGCAGTGAACAGGCCGATCTCGATCCGGTCCTGAAGCTGCGCTTCCTTCTCCTCGCCCTTGCCGCTCGCATAATATTTGCGGGCCTCGACCGGCACCGTCACGTCCCATCGGCCGTCGGCGCGGCGAACCGCTTTCGGCGCGAGCGCCTTCAGGTCGAAAACGGTGATCCGGTCGAACAGGTCGGCGACGAGCATCCGGTCCTGCGGAGTCTTCGCTTCGCGCCGAAAGGCTTCGACCAGCTCGATCGAGCGCGGATAGGGCGCGCCCTTGAACCGGTATTTCTCCAATATCGTCCGGATCGCGCGGTTGACCGCCGCCTCCCCAAGCCTTTGCTGGAGCAGGTACATGACCAGCGAGCCCTTGCTGTAATGGATATATTGCTGGTTCTCGACCCGTTCGAGCGGCAGCTCCTCGACGGCTTCGCTGGCCCGGGCTCGCAGATAGGTGTCGAGCTCGTTCTTGAGGAAGCGGCGCATCTGGTCCTCGCCGTAGAGCTGCTTCATCACCATCAGCGCCGAATATTGCGCGAGCGTCTCCGACAGCATGGTGCCGCCCTGGGCGTTCGCCCCGATGATCTGGTGCGCCCAATATTGGTGGCCGAGCTCGTGAGCGGTGACGTAGGTCACCGCGTCGATGGCGTCCGGGTCCCGGACGTCGGCGATGAAGCCGATCGATTCCGAATACGGAATGGTGTTGGCGAAGGACTGGGCGAACGACTGATAAGCCGGGAATTCGAGGATCCGGACCTGGTCGAACTGATAGGGCCCGAAATTCGCCTGGTAATAATCCAGGCCGTGCTCGAGCGCGTTCAGCATTCGGTCGACGTTGAAGGCGTGGGCCGGATGATAATAGATGCCGAGATCGACGCCCTTGTAGAGCCGGTGCCGCTGCCCGTAGCGCGCCGACTGGATCGAGAAGAAGGCGAGGATCGGAACGTCGGAAACGAAGCGGGCCGTCCGCCGTCCGCCGCGCACGCTTTCGGCGACCTTCCGGCCCGGCGCGATCGGCACCTGGTCGGCTTCGGTCGAGACGGTGATGTCCGAGGTCGACCAGCCTAAGCCGGTATAATTGCTCGCCGCGCCTTGCGGATCCTCGAGCCGGGCGGGGCGAAGCTCGGGCGGAAGGCCGTAGCGCCGCCGCCGAGCCCGGTCCGAAAGCAGTATATTGCGGTTCATTCCGATCGCCGGCGCCACGTCGACGTTGTTCAGGAAGGTCCCGTTGGGGACGAGCTGCGTGTCGGCGCCGCTGTTGCGGAAGCCGTGCTGTACGCGCTCGGCCGAGAAAGCGAGGGCGCGGGTCTCGCCCGGCTGCATCGGCCGATCGAGGGCGAAGATGCGATAGCCGAATTTGGCATCCTCGAATTTCAGGCGGGCGCCCTCGATCGCGACCCGGCCCCGCTCCAGGTCCGGATCGGTACGGACGTGGATTTCGGGAATGGCGCCCGCCGTCAAATTGGCCAGCACGTAGCGGCCGCTGACCGACGCCCTTATTCCGCTGGGGTAGAGGGCGACGTCGAGCGCCACCCTGGTCACGCTCGGCTGGGGCAGCTTCTCGTATTTGAGATACTTTTTCTCATAATCGGCGCGGAACTGCTCCTGGTCGCTGCTCGTCCGGTAATGGTTGAGGATGTTGGTGTTGTAATAGTTCCAGATCCCGACCGAGACGAAGATCAGCAGTCCGATCCCGGCGACGATCCCCGGGCCGCCCCTGAGCCGGCGGGGAACGAGACGGAGCCGCGGCGCCAGCCGGGTTTCCGTGCCGCGCCGCCAGAGCAGGTGGGACGCGGCGAGGAGGACCAGGCAAAGGCCGCCCCAATAGAGCCGGAACCACCAGGCGCCGATCCAGTAGATGCCGGTGCCGTTCATGTCCGACAGAGGCTCTTCCGGCGCCGATCCGAAGAGGTAGAGATTATGGGAGAAGCCGAGCAGCGGCAGGACGACCAGCGCGACAATGACGAGCGCCATCACCCCCCAGCCGACATATTTGTTCGGGCTCAGCGACTGCACGAACACGGCCAGCACCGCATAGGCGATCATGTCGAAGCCCATCGGCAGCAGGTACCAGAGCAGGTATTTGCCAAGCTCGAAATGAGGCCAGCCCTTGGCGAGGTTGATCGCGGCGGCGATCGCCATGCTGAACAGCAGGCTGGCGATCAGGACCAGGGCGACGGCGGCGGTCTTGGGAACCACATAGGCCCAATTGGGCAGCGGAGTCGCATCGACGATCTCGTGCACGCGCCGGTCGCGTTCGCGCCAGACCAGCTCCCCCGAATAATAAATCGCGATGATGATCGAGAAGAGGAAGAAGGATCCCCTCAGCAGGGGAATGACGGCATAAGCGAGCGGAAGCGTCGGAGTCCCGAACAGGTCTCGGCCGAACCACAAGGTAATGCCGGCATTGAGGGCGCCGAGCGCCAGCAGGACGGCGAAAGCGGGGCTTTTGAAAACCTGCTTCATCTCCAGAATCATCCGGCTTCGGAACTGGGCGAGGGCGGCGTTGCCATGGTCCGCGACGGGCAGGGGTCCCGAGGCCGGAGGGCTCGCCGGCGCCTCTTCCCGTTCGGACTTGCCCGGGCGGGCGCCGGCCTCGGCGAAGCGGTAGCGGTTGACGGCAAGCGCGAGGAACCCGGCGCCGACGCCGAGCCAGAGCAGGCGATTGAGCAGCAGCCCGCCGCTCAGCGCCGGAAGCAGGCTGTTGAGCTCGGCGGGAGTCCAATAGCGGATTGTCCGCGAAAGCGCCGCCTGGCCGAAAGGCTCGATGAGGCCGAGCCAGTCGCCATATTCCGGTCTCTGGCCTGCGGCCTGGATGAGGACGAACCAGGCTACGAAAAAGGCGACGACGCAGACATAGGTCCACATCATCGAGCGGCTGATGGTGGCGACGGCGAAGAACAACGCGGCGCTGACGAGGACGTCGGGCCAGCCGAAGACGAACAGGCCGTAGGCGTAGCCCGCGAGACGATTGGGTCCGAGCGTATCGGGGTCCAGCCACGGCATCAGCGAACCGATCCACATCGCGACCGGGATCACCAACCAGGCGAGTGCGGCGGCGGTGAACGCCCCGGCGAAGCGGCCGATCAGATATTGGAAGCGGGTGACGGGTGTCGATCGCACCATGGCGCCGAAGCCCGTCTCGTCGTCGCGAACCACGACGTTGGCGACGAAGGCGGTGGTGATGAACATGAAGAAAAGGCTGAACGACACCTGCAGCCGGATGAGAGCGACGGGTGAGTTGCGATGGACGTTGCCGCCTCCGATCGGAAAGGACGGAGTCGCGGCGAAGGCGAAGGCGAGCAGGAAGAAGGCGATGACCGCAACCCAGAAAACCGGGTTTCTCATCTGGTAGCGGAATTCGAAAGCGGCGATCCGGCGCAACATGTCTTCGCTCCTTGCTGCGTCAGGCGTCAGGCGGCTCGGCGCGACAGAGCGAGGGTCGAGAAATAAACGTCCTCGAGCCCGCCTTCGACCGAGGCGAAGCCGTCCCCCGGATCGGCGTCGGCGAGGATGTGGATGACGGTTCGCCCGGCGAACAGGCGGGTGGAGATCAGCTCATGGGTCTCGCGGTAGCGCTCGAGCTCGGCGCGCTCGATCACCTTCATCCAGATCCGGCCCTTGGTCGAGCGGATGAGCTCCAGCGGAGCCCCCTCGAGCTGGATTCGCCCGCCGGCGAGCACCGCCATGCGCGGGCAGAGGTCGGAGACATCCTCGACGATGTGGGTGGAGAGGATCACCACCACGTTCTCGCCGATCTCCGCGAGCAGGTTGAGGAAGCGGTTGCGCTCCTCCGGGTCGAGGCCGGCGGTCGGCTCGTCGACGATGATCAGCCCGGGATTGCCGATCAGGGCCTGGGCGATTCCGAAACGCTGGCGCATGCCCCCCGAAAAGCCGGCCAGCGCCTTCTTGCGGACGCCCCAGAGGTTGACCTGGCCGAGCAGGTTCTCGACCGTCTGCCGGCGCGCGGCGGCGGACGCGATGCCCTTGAGGACCGCCATATGGTCGAGCATGTCGTAGGCGGAGACCCGCGGATAGACTCCGAAATCCTGCGGCAGATAGCCCAAGGTCCGGCGAAGCGTCTCCGGCTCGGCGATGACGTCGATCTCGCCGAAGCGGATGCTTCCCTCGGTCGGGGTCTGAAGGGTGGCGACGTTGCGCATCAGGGTCGACTTGCCGGCGCCGTTCGGTCCGAGCAGCCCGTACATTCCGCGCGGGACGGAGAGGGTGACATGGTCGAGCGCGCGGGTGCCGTTCGGATAGACGTGGCTGACGTCGACGAGCTCAAGCATTTGAAGACGTTCCCCAACCCCAATAGTCGCCTGCGGGTCTGCCAGAGCGTCTTAGGGGTGTAAAGCAGAGCGGCTTGCCAGGGCTTGCTATTATCGGGAGGCGCGCGAGTCAGATCTCGCGCAGGTTCTCGAGGATGCGCACGTCCGCTCCGTAGCGCAGCCCGCAGATCCGCGCCGAGACCCGGGCGCGGCGGGCGACCTGCACCGTCGAGACGTTGGAATCGAAATTCCAGCCGGCCGACAGCGGCTCGGCGTGCCGCCCGGCAAGGTGCGGCGAGGCGTCGTAGAGCGAAGCGGCCGAGCGGGCGACGAATCGTCGCGCCCGGCCCGTCTCCTCGGCGAGCCGCTCCAGAAAATCCGGATAGCGGGCGTCGAGCGCCTGAAGGAGCGTTCGCCAGGCCGACTTGAGATTGGCCGCGGGAATCCGCTCCCCGCAGATCTCCACCGCCCATTGGCCGCGCCGCCGGGTGCCGCTCGGCGGCGGAGGTAGAATGGCGGCCAGGGGAGGCGAGGGCGCCGCCGCGATTGGAACGAGCGGGAGGACCCTCTTCAGAATGTCAGCCGCGCTTTCGCAGGCCGATCGCCGATGCCGCTCGACAAGCGAGAGTGTTTGCGGGTCGATCTCCAGCATCCGCAGTCTCTGCGCGTCCACCTCCACCCAACCAGCCCCACTCTCGCTTATAAGCAAACTCACTTATAAGCGAAGAAAGATACGGAACAAATAGTCGAAAATCGTTCATTCCTCAACGCGTTCGGATTGAGGACCGCACCGCCCGCGGCGCTTCCGACGGCACCGCGCCTTATAAGGGACGAGGCTCGTCAGGCGCCGGCCGTTTGGACTGGCACCGCACCTTCCGCGGCGCCGCGATGCTCTCGAGGGCTCAGCATCTTATAAGCGAAGCGGCTTATAAGGCGCACGGACTACAGCCCTCGGTGGGGGGACGCGATGTTGGACTTTGGGTCGGCGCTTGCGGCCGTCTTTCGGCACGATTCACGCGTCGAGGCGCGAGTGGCGGGTTGCCAAGGCGGTGACGGCGGGAGCAGAGGCGGGTGATGAAGAGCTTGTCCCTGAATGCGGCGCTCGGCCTGCTCGCCGCCGCTGCCGCCGCCGCTAATATTGTCCCCGCCGGCACCGGCGCGGTCGCCGCGGCGCCCGGGCCGGCTTCGAACGCCGCCGCCAGCCCGAGGGAGATTGCGGATTCGGTGAGCCAGGAGCGGATCCGCGCATTGGTCGAGACTCTGGTGGGCTTCGGCACCCGCCACACCTTGTCCTCGCAGACCGATCCCAGGCGCGGCATCGGCGCGGCGCTCAAGTGGACCGAGGCGGAGTTCGGCCGCTACGCCCGCGCTTGCGGCGGTTGCCTTCGGACGGTCACCCCGTCCGACGTCGTCACCGGCCGCCGGGTCCCCGCTCCGACCAGGGTCACCGACGTGATCGCCATCCAGCGCGGCAGCGTCGATCCCAACCGGGTGGTGATCATCTCGGGCCATATCGACAGCCGGGTGACGGACGTGATGAACGCGACAGCCGACGCGCCCGGCGCCAACGACGATGGTTCCGGCACCGCCGCGGTGATCGAGGCCGCCCGGGTCCTTTCGATGCACAAATTTCCCTACACGATCGTCTACGCGGCTTTGATGGGCGAGGAGCAGGGCCTGCTCGGCGGCAAGGTCCTGGCCGACTACGCCAAGGCGCAGGGCTGGGAGGTCATCGCCCAGCTCAACAACGACATCATCGGGAACAGCTGCGGGTCCGACGGCCTCTGCGACGATGCCCATGTCCGGGTGCTGTCCGAAGGCCCGCGCTGGCAGGGGCACGAGGATCTGGCGGCCCGCCAGCGCAGCCTCGGCGGCGAGAACGACGCGCCGTCGCGCAACATCTCGCGCTGGATGGACCGGCTCGCGGGCGATCTCAGCCTCGGACTCGACGTCCGCCAGATCTGGCGCAACGACCGTTTCGGCCGCGGCGGCGACCATACCGAGATGCTCAACCTCGGCTATCCCGCCGTCCGCATCAGCGTCGCCATCGAGAACTACAATTGGCAGCACCAGGATCTGAGGACGGAGAACGGAATCCAATATGGCGACACCATCGACAAGATGGACTTTCCCTATCTGACCAAGGTCGTGAAGCTGAACGTCGCCGCGCTCGCGGCGCTGGCCAGGGCTCCGCAGCCGCCGGAGCCGGCGGTGGAAGGCGCGGTCTCGACGGATACAGTCTTGGCCTGGGCGGCAGTGAAAGGGGCCGCCGGCTATATCGTGCGCTGGCGCCGGACCGACGCTGCGGACTGGGAGCATTCTGTCCGGCATCCGGCCGCTTCGTGCCGCGCTGCGGACGCCGCAGCGGCGCCTTGCAGGGTGACCCTGCCGCATGTCCGGGTCGACGACTGGGTGTTCGGAGTGTCCTCGGTCTCGGCCGACGGCTATGACAGCCCGGTCGCCTCGGCGGTACCGGGCGGCGCCTTCCGGCCCTACACGCCGCCGCCGGCGCAGCCGTGACGGAACACCGACCGCTCATCCTGAGTAGAGGCTGAGCGAAGCCTCGTATCGAAGGACGTCCTTCGATACGGCGTTTCGGCAAGCTCAACGCCTACTCAGGATGAGCGACTAGGAGAGATATGGCTCGAAAGCCTCAGAGTACCGGCCTGCCGACCCGCCAGCAGATCCTCGACTTCATCGCGTCGAGCGACTCGCCGGCGGGCAAGCGCGAGATCGCCCGCGCCTTCGGCCTGTCGGGCCAGGACAAGATCCTCCTCAAGGCCCTTCTCCACGACATGGCCGACGAGGGGCTGATCGACGCCTCGCCCGGCCGGGCCTTCCACCAGGCCGGCGGGGTTCCGAAGGTGACGGTGCTCAGGATCGTCGACGTCGACGACAGCGGCACCGCCTGGGCCGTGCCCGAACGGTGGGAGGCGGACCTGCCGGAGCCGCGCCTGCGCGTGCTCGAGCGCAAGGGCAAAGGCTCGGCCCTCGGCGTCGGCGACCGCCTGCTCGCCCGCACCGAAGCGCGCGGCAGCGGCTACGCCGCCCACCCGATGAAGAAGCTGCTGAAGGGCAGCGAGCTGGTCCTCGGGGTCGTCCACCGGGAAGGGGAAACCTTCTGGCTTCGCCCCGTCGAGAAGAAGGAGCGCCGCGAGCTCGCTATTTCCGACATCGGCAAGGCCTCGGCCGGCGACCTCGTCCTCGCCGAGAAGGTCGGCCGGCCGCCCCGGCTCACCGCCCGGGTCTCGGAGATACTCGGCGATCCGTTCGCGCCGCGCAGCTTCAGCCTGATCGCCATCCACAAGCTCGGCATCCCGCATGAATTCCCCGATTCCGTGCTGACGGAAGCGGAGCGGGTGGCGCGGCAGGACCTCGGCAAGCGCGAGGACCTCACCCACATCCCGATCGTCGCCATCGATCCGGCCGATGCCCGCGACCATGACGACGCGGTCTGGGCGTCCCCGGACGAGGATCCCGCCAATCCGGGCGGCTGGCGCGCGATCGTCGCCATCGCCGACGTCAGCTTCTACGTCCGTTCCGGCTCGGCGCTCGACAAGGAGGCGAGGAAGCGCGGCAACAGCGTCTACTTCCCCGACCGGGTGGTGCCGATGCTGCCCGAGACCCTCAGCGCCGAAATCTGCTCCCTCAAGGAAGGCGAGAACCGCGCCGCGTTGGCCTGCCACCTGCAGGTCTCCAAGGACGGCCAGCTCAAGGGCTGGCGCTTCACCCGGGCCCGGGTCCGGATCGCCGCCAACATCGCCTACGAGGACGCCCAGGCCGCGATCGATGCGGTGGAGAAGGTTGATAAGCAACCGTTCGCCCCGAGCGAAGTCGAGGGGACCGGTCGAGCGAAGCCGAGACCCGATGCGGATGAAGGTCTCGACTGCGCTCGACGGGGTGTCTCGACTTCGCTCGACACGAACGGACGCGGCGATGAGCCCGTGGAGGTCTTCTCCTCTCCCTGCTCGATGCCGGAGATTGAGACCGAGCTGCCCCTCGTCGCGCCCGAGATCCTCGAATCGACCCTGAAGCCGCTCTGGGCCTGCTGGCGGGCGCTCTACGCCGCCCGCGAGAAAAGGGCGCCGCTCGACCTCGATCTGCCCGAGCGCCGGGTCGTGCTCGACGAGAAGGGCCGGATCGTCTCGGTGGCCCCGCGCGAGCGGCTCGACGCCCACAAGCTGATCGAGGATTATATGATCGCCGCCAACGTCGCCGCGGCCAAGGCGCTGGAGGCGAAGAAGGCGCCGGTCATGTACCGCGACCACGAGCCGCCGGGCCGCGAGAAGCTGGTCGCGCTCAAGGATTATCTCAAGACCTTCGACGTCGAGTTCGCCCTCGGCCAGGTCATCCGCCCCGCCACCTTCAACCACGTCATCGACCGGATCGGCGACGCCGACTTCCGCCCTCAGGTGATGGAGCAGATCCTTCGCACTCAAACCCAGGCTTATTATTCCCCGGATAATAAGGGCCATTTCGGCCTTGCTCTGGGCTCCTACGCCCATTTCACCAGCCCCATCCGCCGCTACGCCGATCTCGTCGTCCACCGCGCCCTCGTCCGCGCTTACGGGCTTGGCGAGGGCGGGCTCACCGATTCCGAGGCCGAGGCGATGGAGGTGACCGGCGAGCTCATCTCCCAGCTCGAGCGGCGGGCGATGGAGGCGGAGCGGGACACGCTCGACCGCTACGTCGCCGCCTATCTGTCGGAGCGGGTCGGCGACCTCGTCGACTGCCGAATCACCGGCGTCCAGCCGTTCGGCTTCTTCGCCACGGTCGAGGGGCTGGGCGGCGACGGCCTCGTTCCGGTCTCGACTCTCGGCTCGGACTATTATCGCTACGAGGAAGCCAGCCACAGCCTGGTCGGCGACGACAGCGGCGAGCGCTTCAGCTCCGGCCAGCGCCTGAAGCTGAGGCTGGTCGAGGCCAATCCGGTCTCAGGTGGCCTCAGGTTCGAGCTTCCCGGCGCCGGCCAGTCGGCCAGGCCCCGCGGCGGCCCCCGCCGCGACGGCCGCCGCGGTGGATCGGAGCGCCCCAGCCCCCAGGGCCGCCGCGGCCGCCCCGCCAACATTCGCCACCGCGGCCGGTAGGACGCGAACGAAAAGCGGGACAGCATACCTTTTTCGCGGTCAGAAAAACCGGGACAGCATACCTTTTTCGCCGATGCGCGAATGGGCGGGCCCGCAAAATCGGCGGCCGAAAAAATGTATGCTGTCCCGGTTTTTGGGCTTCGGAAATGGCGGACCGGGGCGGATTCCTCCCCCTCCGGCCCGCCTTTTCGACGAACCGACTCCACGTTTCTGCCGACGACGCGCCGGCCTATAGGGCCCGCGCCGGACACCGCTTACTCTTGGGAAAGGGATGAAGACACGAGGAGAAAGTGGATGAGCATCAAGCTTGTTTTCGCATCGACCGCCGCGCTCGCGATGGTCGCCGCCACCCCGGCCTTCGCGGCCCGGAGCCAGAACCAGAACCCGCAGGTCGCCCTGCCCGAGTCCGGCGGCGGCGACGCCGCCCAGGCCCCGAGGAAGACCTGCCGCACCTTCCAGAACACGGTCTCGCGGGTGAAGGCGACAAAGCTCTGCCTCACCCGCGCCGAATGGAAGAAGTTCGAGGCCGAGCAGTCGGAATAGGGGCGCCCGGTGCCCGCCCCCGTCATCCCGGCGAAAGCCGGGACCTCGGCGAGACCCGCCGAGACGTCTCGTCCCGAGGTTCCGGCTTCCGCCGGAATGACGGTCAGAGCTTCGGTAAAGTCACCCCGCGCTGGCCCATATATTTGCCGGCGCGGTCGGCGTAGCTCACCTCGCAGGGCTCGTTGCCCTGCAGGAACAGGAACTGGCAGGCGCCTTCATTGGCGTAGACCTTGGCCGGAAGCGGGGTCGTATTCGAGAATTCCAGGGTGACATGGCCCTCCCAGCCCGGCTCGAGCGGGGTCACGTTGACGATGATCCCGCAGCGGGCATAGGTCGATTTGCCGAGGCAGATGACCAGCACGTCGCGCGGCACCCGGAAATATTCCACCGTCCTCGCCAAGGCGAAGCTGTTGGGCGGGATGATGCAGACCTCGCCCGGCCGGTCGACGAAGCTGTTCGACTTGAAGTCCTTGGGATCGACGATGGCGTTGTCGACATTGGTGAAGAGCTTGAACTCGTCGGAGACCCGGGCGTCGTAGCCGTAGCTCGACAGGCCGTAGCTGATCGTCCCGTCGCGCTTCTGGCCGTCTACGAACGGCTCGATCATGCCGTGCTCCAGCGCCTGGGTACGGATCCACTTGTCGGACATGATCGTCATGCGTTTTTCCCGTCATCCCGGCGAAGGCCGGGACCTCGGGTCGAGAAGTCTCGGCGGGTCTCCCCGAGGTTCCGGCTTTCGCCGGAATGACGGGGAAGGGTCAAGGCCGCTGGGCAAGCCGTCACTTGATATGAAGCACGCAGATCAAAGTGAACAGGCGCCGGGCGGTGTCGAAGTCCATCTCGATCTTGCCGGCGAGGCATTCCCGGAGCAGCTCGGCGGCTTCGTTGTGGACGGAGCGGCGGGCCATGTCGATCGTCTCCAGCCCCCGGGGCGAATCGGAGCGGACGGTTTTGAAATAGGTCTCGCAGATCGCGAAATAGTCCCGCACCGGGCGTTTGAACCGGGCCAGGCCGAGGCGGACGGTCTCGAGCGGCTCGCCGGCCTCGTCCTTCAGGTCGATGGCGAGCCGGTTGTCCTCGATCCGCAGCAGGATCCGGAACGGCCCCTCGAGCCCGGCCGGCTGGAAGCTGTTCTGCTCGAGCAGGTCGAAGATCGCGACCTTGCGCTCCCGCTCGATATCCTCGCTCCGCCGGATGATGGTGCGCTCGTCGAGCTCGATGTCGATGATCCGCGGGTCGGCCATGGTGGGCGTGTAGCGGGGGAGGGTCTCCCTGTCATCGCCGGGATGGCGGAGCGGGGATCGTCATCCCGGGCTTGACCCGGGATCCACGAACGCGGGCGCATGCGATTTTTGAAAGTCGTCGGAGAAGGTCTAGCTTTCCCGGATGGAGCGCGATCCCTGCGTCTACATCCTCGCCAGTCGTCGGCATGGAACGCTTTACACCGGGGTGACGTCCAACCTCTTCCAGCGCCTCTGGCGTCACCGCAACGGCATCACGAAGGGGTTCATCGGCTGCTACGCCGTCTGGCGGCTGGTCTGGTTCGAGATGCACGGAGACATGGAAAACGCCATCGCGCGCGAAAAGCGGATCAAGAATTGGAAGCGGGACTGGAAGGTGCAGCTGATCGAAGGTGAGAACCCGGAGTGGCTCGATCTGGCGATCAGCTTCGGCTTCGACCCGGTGGCGGCTAAGGACGGAGGGACGGGGGAAGTCGTCATCCCGGACTTGATCCGGGACCCATGAACACGGTTCCGCGCGAAACTTGCGCTGACCGTGTTCATGGATTCCGGCTTTCGCCGGAATGACGGGTGCAGCGATTCGTCCACAAAGCTTCCACACAAGCGCTCCCGGAATTCGCCTGTCCGGACTACACCTCGGCTGCCGGAGAGCGTACAATCGCCCCATGGCCGAAAACATCCTTCGACTGCCCGGCGCGCCGGAGCCCGAATCGTCCGCTCTGCCCCAGAACGTGGAGGCGGAAGCCGCCCTGCTCGGCGCGCTGATGATCGACAACCGGCTGGCCGAGGATATCCAGATCAAGCTGAGGCCCGACCATTTCCACGAGCCGCTCCATGCCCGGATCTACGAGCAGATATTGAAGCTGGTCGATCGCAACATGATCGCCTCGCCGGTGACTCTGAGGCCGCTGTTCGAGGCCGACGAGGAGATGAAGGAGCTCGGCGGCCCCTCCTATCTCGCCCAACTCACCGGCAGCGGAGCGGCGATCATCGGCGCCCGCGACTTTGCCGAGCAGATCTACGAGCTTGCCTTGCTTCGGGCCCTGATCGGAGTCGGCCGGGAAATGGTCGAGCAGGCCCTCGACACCAGCGAGGACGTCGATCCCAAGGGCCAGATCGAAGCGGCCGAAGCCGCGCTGTACCGGGTCGCCGAGGAAGGCGGGGGCGAAGGCAGCGTCAAGACCTTCGCCGAAGCGACCCGGATGGCCGTGCAGATGGCCGAGAAGGCGCTCAACACCGGCGGCGGGCTTTCGGGCGTCACCACCGGGCTCGAGACGGTCAACGCCAAGACGGGCGGCCTCCACCCGTCGGACCTGATCATCGTGGCGGGCCGCCCCGGAATGGGTAAGACCGCGCTCGCCACCAACATCGCCTTCAATACCGCCCGCCGCTACATCCGCGACACGGTCGAGGACGGGATCGAGCCGTCCAAGTCGGCCGGCGCCGGGGTCGCCTTCTTCAGCCTCGAAATGTCGGCTGACCAGCTCGCCACCCGAATCCTCGCCGAGCAATCGGGGATCAGCTCGGAAAATCTGCGCATGGGCAAGATCGGCCAGCAGGATTTCCGCAACCTGGCCCGGGCCGCCGCGGATCTCGAGAACCTGCCGCTCTATATCGACGACACTCCGGGCCTCACCATCGCCGCCCTGCGCACCCGGGCCCGGCGGCTGAAGCGCCAGCGCGGGATCGGAGTCGTCGTCGTCGACTATCTCCAGCTCCTCCAGGGCACCGGCAAGGGCGGCCACGAAAACCGGGTCAACGAGATTTCGGAGATTTCGCGGGGCCTGAAGACGCTCGCCAAGGAGCTCTCGGTTCCCGTCATCGCCCTCTCCCAGCTCAGCCGCGCCGTCGAGCAGCGCGAGGACAAGAGGCCCCAGTTGTCCGACCTCAGGGAATCGGGCTCGATCGAGCAGGACGCCGACATGGTCTGGTTCGTCTATCGCGAGGAATATTATCTCGCCAACAAGCAGCCCGCCGACGACCATGGCGACTTCGCCGCCTGGCAGGAGGAGATGAACCGCGCCTACGGCCTCGCCGAGCTGATCGTCGCCAAGCAGAGGCACGGCTCGACCGGCAAGGTGAAGCTGAAGTTCGAGGCGAAGATCACGAAGTTCTCCGATTATGTGGACGAGGGCTATCTGCCGGAGGCGAGGGGGTAGGGAATGATCCGTCATCCCGGCGAAAGCCGGGACCTCTGAGAGGAAAGGCTCCGCGGGTCTCCCCGAGGTCCCGGCTTTCGCCGGGATGACGCATGGTCCTAATTCCCCGCGAACGGATCCTTCAACCCGACCCCGATGCTGGCCCGAGCCGCCTCGGCTTCCGAGCTGGTCACCGGATAGGCGCAATAATCGGCCGCGTAGAAGGCGCTCGGGCGGTGGTTGCCGGACAGGCCGAGGCCGCCGAAGGGGGCGTTCGACGGGGCGCCGTTGGTCGGCTTGTTCCAGTTGATCACGCCGGCCCGGATGTTGGCCCAGAAGCGGTCGTAAAGCTCCGGGCTCCCGCCGACCAGCGAGGCGGCGAGGCCGTAGCGGGTGGCGTTGGCCTCGGTCAAAGCGGCGTCGAAATCGGCGACCCGGATCACCTGCAGGACCGGACCGAACAGCTCGGCGTCGGGCCGCTCGGCGACGTCGGTGACGTCGATGATCGCCGGGGTCAGGAACGGCTTGTCGGCGACCGGCCGGTCGAGCCGGCGGATCGCCCGGCCGCCCTTGATCATCAGGTCGAGGAACGCCTCCTGGAGCTGGTCGGCGGCCTGATTGTCGATCACCGGCCCCATGAACGGGGCCGGCGTGGCGTGGGGATGGTCGACGATGATCCGGGCGGTGAGCTTGACGATTTCGGCGAGGAGCGGCTCGTGGGCCCCTTCCTGGACGATCAGCCGCCGGGCGCCGGTGCAGCGCTGGCCCGAGCTCATGAAGGCGGACTGGACGGCGATCACGGCTGCGGCCGGAATGTCCTTGGCGTCCCAGACGACGAGCGGGTTGTTGCCGCCCATCTCAAGCGCCAGGATCTTCTGGGGCGAGTCGGCGAACTGGCGGTGGAGAGCAAGGCCGGCGCGGGCCGAGCCGGTGAAGAGCAGGCCGTCGATCCCCGCGCTCGCGGCCAGCGCCTTGCCGACCTCGACCCCGCCCTGAACGCAGCGGACGACGTCCTCGGGGACTCCGGCCTCGTGATAGAGCTGCACGAGCATCTCGCCCACCGCCGGAGTCTTCTCCGAGGGCTTGAACACGACGGCGTTGCCGGCAAGCAGAGCGGGGACGATATGCCCGTTGGGAAGATGGGCCGGAAAATTGTAGGGGCCCAGCACGGCGAGGACGCCGTGCGGCTTGTGGCGGACGGCGACCCGCGCTCCGAGCGCGCCTTCGAGCCGCCGCTGCGAGGTCCGCTCCGAATAAGCGGAGACCGAGATGTCGACCTTGCCCACGACGGCGTCGACCTCGGTCGCGGTCTCCCAGAGCGGCTTGCCCGTCTCGCGGGCGATGAGGTCGGCGAGCGCGTCCTTCCTGCCCCGGACGACGTTGGCGAAGCGGCGAAGGGCCTCGATCCTGACCGCCAGCGGCCGAGCCGCCCAGCCCGCCCAGGCGGAGCGGGCCCGGGCGACCTCCGATTCGACGTCGCCCGCTTCGCCCGTCCACAAAATTGCGCCGGTGGCCGGTTCAGTGGAGCTCAAGGTCGCCATGGCGGCTGACCCACCATTTTTGGCTGCGGCGGTCAAGCGCCGGCCCTCATGGCTTCGCCCATGCGGCGGATCGCCTCGATCTTGTCGTCGAACAAGGTCCAATCGTCGGCCTCGTCGATGCGGCTCCAGATCGCTTCGACCTCGTCGATAGGCATGGAGCAGGGCGCTTCGTCGGACCAATAATCCCCGTCGGTAGCGCTCTCGACGCTGTCGTAATGCGCCACGGACTGGCGAAAAGCTGCGAAAGCGTCGATTTCGTACACGGCTTCGGCGGGGGAGGGGCCGCGCCTGCGGCCGCCGCGCCAATCGAAGAAGAAGCGGTCCAGGGTCACCGTTTGCGCCGCCAGCGCCGTCTCGAGAGCGACGAGCAGGCCGGTATCGCGCTCGTCGCCGGCCGGCCTGATTGCGAGCCTTGCGAAGATCGCGTCGACCAGGCGCTTCCGGAATTCCGGCGGAAAGGCGTCGAGCGAGGGGTTGAGGACGTCCGCTTCGGCGATCGTCCTCAGCGACGCCGCGAGCTGCAGCAGGTCCCAGTGGATCGCCTCGGGCTGGCGTCCGAAGGCGTAGAGGCCGCTATGGTCGAAATAGGCGGCGGTGAAATTGCCGTCCCAATAAGGGGTGAACCTCCACGGCCCGTAATCGAAGCTTTGCGCCGTGATCGCGATATTGTCGCTGTTGAGCACGCCGTGGACGAAGCCGGCGGCGATGTAGGAGGCGGCGAGCCGGGCGGCTTCGCGCGCCACATGAGCGAGGAGCCGGGCCGGCGCGTCGTCTCCGCCGCCCTCGTCGCCGTAATAATGGCGGAGGCAGTAGTCCGTGAGCTTGGCCAGGTTCCCGGTCTCCTGGAAGTAAGCGAGGCGCTGGAACGTGCCGATCCGGATGTGGCTGTGCTGGAGCCGGACCAGAACGGCGGAGCGGGTCGGCGAAGGCTCGTCGTTGCGATCGAGCGCCTCACCGGTCTCGATCAGCGAGAAGCTCTTCGAGGTCTCGACCCCGAGCGCCTCGAGCATCTCGGTCGCAAGGACCTCGCGGACTCCGCCCTTGAGCGTCAGTCGCCCGTCGCCGAAGCGGCTCCAGGGCGTCCGGCCGGAGCCCTTGGTGCCGAGGTCGAGGAGCCTGTCCTCGCCGTCCCTGAGCTGAGCGAAGAGGAAGCCGCGGCCGTCGCCAATGTCGGGATTGTACGAGCGGAACTGATGGCCGTGATAGCGAAGGGCGAGCGGTTCCGGCAGGTTGCCGGGCAAGGGCTCGAAGCGGCCGAAATGGCGAAGCCATTCCTCGTCGGACAGTTCGCCGAGCCCGACTGCGGGCGCCCATCGGCGATTGCGGAAGCGAAGGCGCGTTTGCGGGAAATCGGCCGGCTTCACCGGGTCGTAAAAATCATCGCCGAGCTCCAATATGGCAGGCTCGGGGCGATAGGGGGATGGCGGCGGCAAGGGAGGCATCGCCCTCAAACCCAGCCATTCCCGAGCGGTTCCGCAAGAGCATTTAACCTGCGCTTAGCAATTTCGGGTCAATATGACGGCTTCGACAGGAGAGAGCGATGCGCCAATTCCGCACCATCTTGCGCGACAGCAGGGGCGCGACCGCGATCGAATATGCGCTGGTCGCCACTCTTATTTCGGTCGCCGCTATCGTCGCGTTCCAGAATCTGGGCAAGCAGACCGACGCCACCTTCAACAATGTCCACGCCGCCATCCAGGTCGGCTGAAGGCGGCGCCAGCTAAGGCTTGCCGCGGCGGCGCCGGCCCGCAATATGCCCCCGAGCAGGGGGGCGGGTCATGGCGGACTGGTCGGACGGTTGGTGGACGGCGGCGGACGGCCTTCGCCTCCATTATCGCGACTATGGCGGCGGCGGGGCCGAGGCGGAAGGCCGCCCGCCCATCCTGTGCATCCCCGGCCTGACTCGCAACGCCCGCGATTTTGAAGGGGTCGCCGACCGGCTCAAGGGCGAATGGCGACTGATCTGCGTCGAGCTTCGCGGCCGCGGCCAAAGCGAATATGCCAAAGACGCGATGACCTATGTCCCGCCGACCTATTGGCAGGATATGGAGGCGCTGATCGCCGATCTCGGCCTGAAGCGCTTCGTCCTGTTCGGCACCTCGCTCGGCGGCCTGATCACCATGTTGCTGGCGCTGGCCGGCAGGGAAAGGATCGCCGGCGCCCTCCTCAACGATGTCGGACCCGAGCTCGAGCCGGGCGGCCTCGAGCATATCCGATCCTATGTCGGCCGGTCGCAAAGCTGGCCGACCTGGCTCCACGCCGCCCGCTTCCTGCGCGAGGCGCAGGGCGACCGCTACCCGGGCTGGGATGCGGGCCGGTGGCTCGTCTACGCGAAAAGGCTGTGCAAGCTCACCCAGAGCGGCCGAATCGTCTTCGACTACGACATGCGCATCGCCGAGCCCTTCCGCCAGCCGTCCGGCGACTCCGGCTTCGACCTTTGGGGCGCCTTCGCGGCCTTGAAGGACATTCCTTCCCTGGTCGTCCATGGGGAGATTTCGGACCTGCTCAGCCGGACGACGGTGGAGCGCATGCTGGCCGAGAATCCGGCGATGGAGGCCGCGACGGTGCCGAGCGTCGGCCATGCGCCCACGCTGGAGGAGCCGGAGGCGGTGGCGGGGATCGACCGTCTGCTGGCACGGGTGGATGCGGTCTAAGTCCCCGTCATCCCGGACTTGATCCGGAATCCATGAACACGGAAAGTGCAAGCTTTCGCCGGGCTGTGTTCATGGATCCCGGATCAAGTCCGGGATGACGATCATACATGAGTTGATTTCTTAGTCTTTCTCCCCCATATGGCTCTCAGCGAAACGTCATTGCAGCGTGAACGCCCTTATGGGCCGGCTCCGTTTCGTCACTTTCCAAGTCTTCCCTTTTCACGCGGGTCGGCAAAAACCCGCCGCGTTTCTGCGCGCCTTTTCGGCTGCGCAGGGCGCTGCTCAATATAGTGAGTTATACATGTCTTTTGAAAATCTCGGGCTTTCGCAGCCCGTCCTCCAGGCGCTTGCCCTGAAGGAATATTCCACTTCGACTCCGATCCAGGAGCAGGCGATCCCGATCCTTCTGAAGGGCAAGGACCTGCTCGGAATTGCGCAGACCGGAACCGGTAAGACGGCGGCCTTCATGCTTCCGTCGATCGACCGGCTCGCGGCGAGCGGCAAGCGGCCCCAGCGCGGCGCCTGCCGGATGCTGGTGCTTGCGCCGACCCGCGAGCTCGCCTCGCAGATCGCCGAGAGCGCCCGCGCTTATTCCCGCTTCAGCCATATGAGCGTCGCCACCGTCTTCGGCGGCACCTCGATCAACAAGAACCGGCAGGACCTGTCGCGCGGAGTCGACGTTCTCGTCGCCACGCCCGGCCGGCTGCTCGACTTGGTCGAGCAGCGCTGGCTCGACCTCAGGCAGGTCGAGATCCTGGTTCTGGACGAAGCCGACCAGATGCTCGATCTCGGCTTCATCCACGACTTGAAGAAGATCGTCCGCTTCCTTCCCGAGAAGAGGCAGAGCCTGTTCTTCTCGGCGACCATGCCCAAGGCGATCCGCGATCTCGCCGACAAGTTCCTGACCAGCCCCGAGCAGGTCGCGGTGACTCCTGTCGCCTCGACGGTCGAGCGGGTCGAGCAATATGTCACCTTCGTCAACCAGGCCGAGAAGCCGGCCTTGCTCACCATGATGCTTCGAGTCGGCTTTGGTGCGGCGTCCCCCGGTAAGAAGGGGGGCTCGATGGACCGGGTCCTGATCTTCAGCCGGACCAAGCACGGCGCCGACCGGATCGTGAAGCAGCTCGCCCAGACCGGCATCCCGGCCAACGCCATCCACGGCAACAAGAGCCAGCCGCAGCGCGAGCGGGCTTTGGCCGAGTTCAAGGACGGCAAGGTCAAGATCCTGATCGCGACCGATATCGCCGCCCGCGGCATCGACGTCTCGGGAGTCAGCCACGTCATCAACTTCGACCTGCCCAACGTGTCGGAGCAATATGTCCACCGCATCGGCCGCACCGCGCGGGCCGGCGCCGCGGGCGTCGCCATCGCTTACTGCGCCGAGGACGAGCGCCCCTATCTTAAGGGCATCGAGCGCCTGACCAAGCAGGTGCTGACTCCGGTGCCCCTGCCCGAGGGCTTCAACGCCGAGGCGGCCCGGATCAAGACCGCCCGCGCCAATTCGCCGATCCAGATCGTCGAGCGCCCCGAGCGCGAGGAGCGCCATTCGCGAGGCCGTCCCGCGAAGCGCTTCAGCGCCCGCCCGGCCCGTCCCCAGGGCGAAGGCCGCAGCGGCGGCCGCCGAAGGTACGCTTCGCGGTAAAGCCGTCATTGCGAGGAGCGTAGCGACGCGGCAATCCAGCGGGCCTCAGAGGCTGCACTGGATTGCTTCGCTACGCTCGCAATGACGGGCTTTCGCAAGGGCGAGGGGCGGAGGTAGAGCGGGCTCGTGCCGTTCCTGCTCCCCCTCCTTCTCGCCGCCGCGCCCGCCTCCGACATCGTCGTCACAGGCCGTGGCCTGGGCGCAGCGGCCGGCGAGGAGGTATTCGACACCGTCGTCATCGACCGCGATCGCCTCGCGGGCTCTGCATCGGGCCGGCTCGAGGAGGTGCTTCGCGACGTTCCGGGCTTCCAGCTCTTCCGCCGCTCCGACTCGCGCTCGGCCAACCCGACCAGCCAGGGCGCGACGCTCCGGGCGCTCGGCGGCAACGCGTCGAGCCGGGTCCTCCTAGTCCTCGACGGCGTTCCCCAGACCGACCCGTTCGGCGGCTGGGTAAGCTGGCCGGCTTATTCCCCAGATCGGCTCGGCGAGGCCCGGGTGACCCGGGGCGGGGGAAGCGGCGTCCAGGGGCCCGGCGCCCTGGCGGGAACGATCGAGCTGTCGAGCGCGACTCCCGCGCAGCTGCTCGGACCGCGGGGACGGCTGGCCTATGGCAGCCGCGACGGTCTCGACGCCTTCGCCGGATTCGGCCTGCCGCTCGGCGGCGGCTTCCTCGCCGTGTCGGGCGCCTGGGCCCGGGGCGACGGCTTCGTTCCGGTGATCGCCGGGCAACGCGGCCCCGCCGACCGGCCTTCGCCCTACGAGCAGATGAGCTTCGCCGCGCGAGCGGTGGCGCCGCTGCCCGGCGGGGCGGAGCTTCAGGCGAGCGGCCTGGTCTTTTCGGACTCCCGGGAACGGGGCATCGCTTTTTCCGGCATACGCACCCGCGGCGCCGACGCATCGCTTCGCCTCGTCGGGCGGGGATGGAGCGCTCTCGCCTACGTCCAGACCCGCGATTTCTACAACAGCTTCGCCAGCGTCGCTTCGGGGCGTGCGGCAGCGAACCCAACCTCGGTGCAGTATAGCGTGCCCGCGACCGGCCTCGGCGCCCGGCTCGAGGCAAGGCCCAAAATCGGCCCTCGGATCGCGCTTCGAACCGGCGCCGACTGGCGCCTGACCGAGGGCGAAACCCGCGAGCTTTTCGCCTTCGTCGCCGGGGCCGGAACGCGGGTGCGGGTGGCCGGGGGGCGGAGCCAGACCCTGGGCGGCTTTGCGGAAGCGGCCTGGACGGGCGACGCGCTGACCGTCACGGCGGCAGGACGAATCGACCGCTGGACCATTTCGAACGGCCACCTCGACGAGGGCGTGCTGGCGACCGGAGCGGTGCTGACCGACACGGCGTTCCAGGACCGATCGGGCTGGGAGCCGACCGGTCGGGCCGGCTTCGCCTGGCGGCCGGTTGATACTGTGACCCTGCGCGGTGCCGGCTATCTCGGCTGGAGGCTGCCGACCCTGAACGAGCTCTACCGGCCGTTCCGGGTCGGGATCGACGCCACCGCCGCCAACGCCGAGCTCGCGCCCGAGCGGCTCCACGGCATCGAGGCGGGGGTCGAATGGAAGCCGGCGCCGCGGGCACGGATCGGCTTCACCGCTTTCACGAACCGGCTCGAAGACGCGATCGCCAACGTGACCCTGGGCCGGGGCCCGGGGACTTTCCCGGGAGTCGGCTTCGTCGCCCCAGGTGGAGATTATCGCCGGCGGGCCAATCTCGACGCCATCGAGGCTCGGGGGATCGAGCTGGAAGGACGCTACGCCCTCGGCGACTGGACGCTTTCCGGAGGCTGGTCGTGGGTCGATGCCCGGGTCGAGGCGAGCGGGCCGGCGCTGGCCCTGAACGGACTGAGGCCGGCGCAGACTGCGCGGCGCAGCCTATCCTCGACCCTCGCCTGGGCATCGGGCGGCGCGAGCGCTTCCCTCACGGCGCGTTACAGCGGCAGCCAATTTGAGGACGATCTCAATCGCCAGCGCTTGCCTGGGGCCTTCACCCTCGACGCGACGGGCTTGATTCCGCTCGGCCGCCGGCTGGCGATCGAAGGGCGCGCTGAAAATGTGACCGGGGCGCGAATCCTCGGCGGGATCAGCGGCGACGGTATCGCCGAGCGGGCGACTCCCCGCACGATGTGGATCGGGCTTCGCTTCGGCGGCTTGCGATAGCGGAAGCGTTCAGGTTAAGTTGCGGGTTGAAACTTAAAGGGGAGGTTGGACATGATCGTTTACGGAGCGTCGCTTTCGCCGTTTGTCCGCAAGGTGCTCGCTTACGGCGCCGAAAAGGGGCTCGAGCTGGAGCACAAGTCGCTCGGGCTCGGCTCGGAGGATCCGGATTTCCTCAAGGCCAGTCCTTTCCGCAAGATCCCCGCGTTCAGCGACGGCGACTTCGGCATTTCCGATTCGTCGGCGATCATCCACTATCTCGAAGCCAAATATCCGGAGCCGGCCCTGATCCCGGCAGAGCCTCAGGCCCGCGCGCGGGTCATCTGGTTCGACGAGTTCGCCGACACCATCCTGTGCGCCTGCGGCGCGAAGATGTTCTTCAACCGGATCGTCGCCCCGCGCTTCCTCGGCCGCGAAGGCGATCTCGAGACCGCCGACAAGGCCGAGCGGGAAGAGCTTCCGCCGATCCTCGACTATCTCGAGCGCACCATCCCCGAGAGCGGCTGGCTGGTCGGCGACGGCCTCACCCTCGCCGACATCGCGGTGGCGACGGCCTTCGCCAATTTCCGGCACCTGGGCATGCCGGTCGATCCCGGCCGCTACCCGCGCGTGGCCGAGTTCGCCGAACGCATGCTGGCGCGCCCGAGCTTCGCCGGCTGGGTCGAGCGCGAAGCGGCCTTTCTGGAGAAGACGGCGGCCTAGCCCGGCTCGCGGCAGCCCATGGCCTCCTTGGCCTGGGCTAGTTGCTCCGCGCTGGAGGATGTTGGGCTGCGATCGAGCGACCCTTCCTCCTCGCGCGTGAGCCGCCACGATCCGTCGGGTTGGCGCAACCACATCAGGTAGCCGCAAATGATCGCGAGCTTGTCCGCCTTGCCGACGAAGTCCACGGCGGCAAAGATTCCCGCCACATCGGCGCCGGCTGGATTGTCGTACCAGGTCACCGCGACGGGCTTGCGGCCTAACCCGCCGCTCGCCCGATCGTTGAAATGCGCGTGGTCCGCCTGCCATCGGGGAAGCGGGGTCATTTCCTGCATCGAAGGCGTCAGCAGGTTCCACGCGTCCTGAAAACGGCCGGAATCGCGGGCCGCGAAATAACGGGCGGTCAGGTCCAGCACGGTCTCCATATCGGCCGGGCCCGGCTGCCACCCGCTCGGGCGGCCCACGATCGGCGGCGGCGCAAGCGCGCATTCCGCTTCCTGTTCCAGGGCCAGGGCGTCGACAGTGGGATGCCGGGCACCCACCGTGATATTTTCGTTGCTGCCCCATCGGTAATGGCCGAGCGTGACGGGACCGCCGCCGCACAATCGCGCCGCTTCCTCGTACGCAATCTGCTGGCCCTGGCCGAGGGTGAGACCCGGGGCTGTCAAGGCGATGCGGTATCGCTTATCTCCGATCTTCTCGCTGCTTACCACGGGCGCGGGCGGGGTTGCTGCGAGCAGCAGGACAGTGAAAATAATCGGCATGAGGTCCATGCTACGCGCGAAGGGCGCCGGGCGATAGGCGAGATCTGGGTCGGGAAGGAATCAGGATGACCGATTATCGCGTCACGGCGGAATGGCGATCCGACGGTGGCTTTCGCGAGGGACGCTACAGCCGTGCCCATAGCCTCAGCTTCGACGGAGGCGCGGTGGTTCGGGGCTCGTCGTCGCCGCATGTCGTGCCGCCGCCGATGTCGGATCCCGCCGGGGTCGATCCGGAAGAGGCCCTGGTCGCCTCCGTCTCCGCCTGCCACATGCTGTGGTTCCTCCACGTCGCGAGGGACTCCGGGCTGGACGTCGCCGCCTATCGGGATGAGGCGCGGGGCACGATGGGCAAGGACGACAGGGGCCGGATGGCCATGACCCGGATCGTCCTTCGTCCGGAAATCGAGTTTTCGGGCGTCGCCCCCGATTCCCAAGCGCTGGAGCGGCTCCATCACGACGCCCACGAGCGGTGCTTCATCGCCAACTCGCTTCGAACCGAAATCGTCGTCGAAGCCTGAATCGCCTCCGCCCGCCGCCGGTGCTATGCGGTTCATACAGGGGTTAATTCGGAAGGAACCCGCGATGCCACGCCCCCGCCATTTCGCTCTCGCCCTGTTCGCCCTGTTCGCGCTGCCGGCCGCGGCAGGCGCCGAGGCGCCCGACTGGGCGCATGCCCAGCGAGTCGAGGTTCAATTGTCGAGCTTCGACTTCACGCCGTCGACGATCCACCTGCGCGCCGGCCGCCCGGTCGTCCTGCACCTCGTTAACACCGCCTCGGGAGGGCATGACTTCACCGCGCCGGCCTTCTTCGCCGCGGCTCAGCTTCGGCCCCACGATCGCGGCTCGGCGGCCAAGGGCAGCGTCGAGGTGCGAAGCCGCCAGAGCGTCGACATCGCGTTGGTGCCCAAGGCCGGCGATTACCCGCTGAAATGCAGCCACGCCTTTCACAAGACGTTCGGAATGACGGGCCGGATCGTCGTCGACTAGGGTTCCGAACCTTGTCTGCGTGCGGCTTTGCGTTAGTCGGGGGAGGAGAATCCATTCGCGAAAGTCCCGTCATGCGTTTCCTTGCCCTCGTCCTCCTCCTCGCGGCGCCCGCCGCGGCGCAACCTCCCGCCGGAGAGCTGGGAAGCATCGTCGAATCGATTCGGCAAGACTTCCCCCTCGATCATCGGGCGATCGCCACCAGCCTCGACGGGAAGACGGGCGCCGAGGCGCGGCGCGTGCTTTACGATGGGATAGACCGTTTCGTTCGCGCCCGCCGGGCTTCGATCCTGGCGGCTCCGGGGCCGTCGCTGGTGGCGATCGAGGCCCGCCAGGGCGCCCTGTTGCGCACCTTGGGCAGGCAAAACGTGCGGCTCTGCGCCTCGGTGGGCGACCGCGGCTTCTTCAGCAGCGAGGCGGCCGCCGGCGAGCCGCCGGCGGGGATCGGACCCTTGGGCGTCGCCCTGGTCGAAGCGGCCAAGGCAGGCGCCGCTCCGGCCCGCCCCGGGCCCGCGGCGACCAAGGAGGATTTCATCGCCTGGCTGGCCGCGGTCGAGAAGATCGAGCCCGCGGTCCCGGTCCGGGCCATGCTGCAGGACCGCGCGCTGCGCCTCAAATCGAGCCCCGATCAGCTCTGCCGAGGCTCGGCGGCGATGCACGAGGCGGTGGCGGCGCTTCCCCGGCCGGTCGGCGAGCGGGTCGCCCGAACCCTGCTCGGCTCGGCGATCGGCTCGCCCGCGCCCTGAGGAACAGCCGCCGCGCAGGGCGTTCGTGGGAAAGAGTTTCGAACCACAGGAGCGCGCAATGGACGGACGGGAGCGGCAGCCGGACATCGGGAACGGCCTCGGCGATGCCCCGCTGGCGGATCACGACGGGGAGGATATCGGCGGCGCCGGCGGATCGAGCGGCGGCGGCACCATCGCCGGCCGCGGCGAGCCTTCGGGAGGAACCTTGGACGGCGATCCGGGCGCATCCTTGGCTGGCCTCGCCGGCAAGGATGCGGAGGCCGCGGCCGAAGCGGCCGCGCTCGGCGAGGGCTCCGGTGCCCTCGCGGACTCGGCGGCGAATGCGCGGCCTGGTGCGGAACGCCTCGGCGGCGGCCCTTTGGGTGCCGAGTCGATCGGGCAGGGCGTAGGCCGTGGTGAAATCGGGTCCGGAACCCCTGGCGACAAGGGCGATCTCGGCGGCGGCGACGTCGGACGCAGCCCGGGCGCAACGGCAAGCCCGGGCGGCGAAGGCGGGCCTGAAGCCTTTTCCTCCCCGCTGCGGGGGAGGGGGCAGGAGCGGAATGCACCAATCCTGAAATCGTCACCCCGGACTTGATCCGGGGTCCACCTTTCTTTGCACGGTGCCCGGAAGAAGCTGGGGGCCGGGTCAAGCCCGGCATGACGGAGGATGCGGATTTTGACGGCTGACGCTGGCCAGCGCCGTCATCTGCCCCAAAACGAAATGGAGGCCGGCATCGCTGCCGGCCTCCACTGTCCCTAGGTCCGTTCGTCTCGCCCGAAAGCGAAGCTCGCTTTCCCAGGGAGGTTCCGGCCGAGGCCTTGCGGCCCCGGTCGGTCCCTCAGGTTCCACGATCCATGAATATTGCTATTCCGGTTCGGGTTCCTGCGGGTTCCGCGCCCAGCCTTGCGGCCGGCTTCGGTTCCCTGGCGGGATCCGTTCCTCTCCGTCTTGCGACTTCGACTTCCGGTTCCCTATCGGCCATCCGTTGAAGCGAACCTCATCGGTCGACCTTTCGCGGCTCCTTCCGCCCGGGGGCTTCAGGTTCCGCCGGACCCTTGAAGAAAAGTGGGTTCGGCTTTGGCTTGCGCCGCCGCCTCGCGCTTCTTCCTTCCGGTTGCCCGGACCTCGCTTCCATTGGCTTCCGTCCGAAGACTTGGGCCGCTTTCCGCGGGGCCGTTGCCGGGAGCGTCTGTCCGTTTCCGGAAGGCCGCGCCCTGCTACAAGAAGGACATTGCCACCCGAATCCGATTCGCGCCTAATGCTGAATCGCGGGGCAGGCCTGTGGATAACGGGGATATCGGGGATAACCTGGGTTAAACTTCCGTCGCCGCGTACGGCTTGCCAGCCGCGGCGGGCGAGGCCATGAACCGGCCATGCGCCGCAAAGCCCGAACCGCTTCCAAGCCCGAGAACCGCCCGCGCTTCTGGGGCCGGCACGCGGTCGCGGCGGCGCTCGCCAATCCGGAGCGCGAGGTGGTCCGGATCTGGGCGACCCGGGAGGCGGCTGCGGAGATCGAATTGCCGAGGGACGTGCCCTTCACCTTCGCCGACGTCGCCGATCTCGGCCGTCTCGTTCCGAAGGACGCGCCTCACCAGGGCCTGGTGATCGAGGTCGAGCGGCTTGCCGACCTGCTGCTGGCGGACGTCCTCCAGGATTCGCCCGAGCGGCGCCCGCTGATGGTTCTCGACCAGGTTACCGACCCCCACAACGTCGGCGCCATCCTTCGCTCCGCGGCGGCCTTCGACGCTTTGGCCCTGATCACCCAGGATCGCCACGCGCCGCCAGAATCGGGGGCCCTGGCCAAGGCGGCGAGCGGAGCGCTGGAGACGGTGCCCTGGGTCCGAGTGGTCAACCTCGCCCGAAGCCTCGACGAGATGGCCGAAGCCGGCTTCTGGCGGATCGGTCTCACCGGCGACGCCGAAATGAGCCTCGCCGAGGCGGTTGGGCCGGCGCGGGTGGCGCTCGTGCTCGGCGCCGAAGGGGAAGGGATGCGCCAGAATACGGAGGCGCATTGCGATGCCTTGGCGCGGCTTCCGATCAGCGATCGCATGGAGAGCCTCAACGTTTCCAACGCGGCCGCCGTCGCGCTATATGCGGTGGCGACCCAGGCGGGGTAATTCGGGGGGAAAATCTTATGTCGTTGATGCGCTTCGCGTTCGTGGCCGCCGCCGCGCTCACGCTTTCGTCCTGCATCCTGAGCCCGGGCAAGTTCGTCTCGACCCTCCACATCGCCAAGGACCGGACCTTCACCTTCACCTATGTCGGCGAGGTCATCCTTCTCGATCCCGGTTCGGAGATGACGAAGGGGATGGCGGACGGTCTCAACAAAGCGGGCGAGGGCGACGAGGGCGGGATGGTGGATATCGACTCCAACCTCGGCGACGCGGCCGACGACCTCGGCTACAATGTCGCCGACCCTTCGGAGCCGGCCCCGCCGCCCGCCGCCGAATCGGCCCAGTCGGTGGCCGAGGCCAAGGCGGTGGCGGAGGCCTTGTCCAAGGAGGTCGGCTACCGATCCGTCCAGTATCTCGGCCACAACAAGTTCCAGGTCGATTATTCGATGACCGGCAAGCTCGACCGAAGCTTCATCTATCCGATCAACATGGACGCCAAGTCGATCATCCCCTGGATCGCCGTCGAGGTCCGCAAGGACCGCACCGTCCGGGTGATGGCGATCGCGTTCGGCGAACAGGATATGGGCATGGGCAAGGCCGCCAGTGCCGCCAAGCCCGATTCGCAGCCGAGGGAGAGAAGCGGAACCTTCACCTTCACCACCGACGCCGAGCTCGTCATGCAGAATAACGAGGAAGGGATGGCCCCGGGTCCCGGAACCCGGGTGGTGTGGAAAGTGACTCCGGCCACCAAGACGGTGCCGACGGCGGTGGTCCGGTTCCCGAGCTAGAATTCCTCCCCTGCATTGGCAGGGGAGGGGGACCAAGCGAAGCCTGGTGGAGGGGTTCTTCGGACTCCGTAAGGCCCCTCCACCGCGCTCCGCGAGGTCCCCCTCCCCAGGAAAACCTGGGGAGGAATTAGACTTCAGTAAGGATCTTCCGGCGCGATCTGCACCCTCAGCCCGTCGAGCTCCGGCCCGAACTTGATCTGGCAGGACAGTCGGCTGCTCTCGACCCGGAAGTCGGTGGTGTCGAGCAGGTCGTCCTCGTCGACGCCCACGGGGGGGAGAGCCGGAAGCCATTCCGGATCGACATGGACGTGGCAGGTGGCGCAGCTGCAGCAGCCGCCGCACAAAGCGAGCAGCTCGTCATAGCCGGCGTCGCGGATATTCTCCATGACGCTCCAGCCGTCCTTGCCCTCGATGGTCTTTTCCGCGCCGTCGCGGTTGATGATGGTAAGCTTCGCCATGGCCGGGGCCTATGCTAGTCGGCGATGCCGAAGACAAGGGAGCAATTGTGGGGATTTCCGCCGAGGACTTGAGGAATTCGCTGGACGAACTTGGGCGGCGCGAGCCGCGCATCGCCGCCGCTCTGGCCTCAGCCGGCTATCCCGAGCCCCGGATCAGCGTGCCCGGCTACGAGACCCTGCTCCGCGCCATAGTCGGCCAGCAGGTGTCGGTCGCGGCGGCCGCCTCGATGTGGGCGAAGCTGACCGCCCTGGTCGGCGATCCGCCCGAGCCCGCGGCGCTGATCGCGGCTTCCGACGAAACCTTGCGGAGCGCCGGCCTGTCCCGGCAGAAAGCCTCCTATGCGAGAAGCCTTGCCGAGGAAGTGGTCTCTGGCCGGCTCGACTTCGCCAAATTGCCCGCCGACGACGAGGAAGCGATCGCCGAGCTGGTTCGGGTCAAGGGGATCGGTCGCTGGACGGCGGAAGTCTATCTGCTCTTCGCGGAAGGGCGGACCGACATGTGGCCGGCGGGCGATCTCGCCGTCCAGATCGAGACCGGCCGGATCATGGGCCTCGAGGGAAAACCGACCGAAAAGCATATCCGCGCGCTCGCCGAAGCCTGGCGCCCCCACCGCGGCGCCTTCGCCATCTTCACCTGGCACCATAGGCGCAATTCGGCTGCTCCCGTCTGAAAACATCTCGATCCGGGTACGGAACCATCCCTCCCATCGGCGCGTCTAGACTTGCGATCCGCGGCCGTAACAGGGGCCCGGAGATCAGTAGGAGTATAATCTCATGGGTCTCATCGTCGCACTCATCATCGGTGGCATTATCGGCTGGCTCGCCAGCATCGTCATGCGCACCAACGGCCAGCAGGGCATCATCCTCAATGTCGTGGTCGGAATCATCGGCTCGCTGCTCGGCAGCTTCCTGCTCGGCCGCTTCTTCGGAGCGGACGGCACCATCATGAGCAACGCGCTCGACGGCGGAGTCCTGCTCGCGGCCTTCGTCGGCGCTCTGATCCTGCTCGCGATCGTCAACCTCTTCCGCCGGGGCAGCGTCCGCTAAAGCAGCCTGACGGCACGGAGCGAAGGCCCGCGGGAGCGATCCCGCGGGCCTTTTCGCGTCCGGGATGATCAAAGCGGCTTTTCGTAGATCCGGTAGATCCGGTTGACGTCGCTCTCGATCGCCTGGGCGATCGAGATCATCGGGCCATTATCTTCGAGCACCCAGCCCACCTCGGCCCGGCTGATGCCGTAATGTCCGGTGCCCGCCTGCCGGATCTGCTCGATCATCATGAAGGCGAGCTGGCTCGCCAGCCGGGTGGAGTGGAGGCGCTTGACCACGCCCATTAGCGGCACCCGGCCTCCGGCCGGACGCATGCGCCGGAGCCGCCAAAGCAATTTCGCCCAGCCGAAGGGAAAGAGGCTTCCGTCGAGGTCGCGGAGGAACTGGTTGATGTCGGGAAGGGCCATCATGAAGGCGACCGGCTCGCCGTCATATTCGGCGACGAGGATCATGTCCTCGAGCACGATCGGCTTCAGCTTCTTCCCGGCATAAGCGATCTCGGCCTCGGTCAGCGGCACGAAGCCCCAATTGTCGGACCAGGCGTCGTTGAGGATCCCGAGCAGCAACCGGGCTTCGGCCTCGAAGTTCTTCTTCACCGTGCGGCGGATCCGAATGCGCGGATTCTTCTCGCCGGCGGCGACGATGCGCTGGACGATCGGCGGGAAGGGGGCGGTGACCTCAAGATCGTAGGTGAACAGGTCCTTGGCCTTGACGTAGCCGGCGGCCTCGATCCAGGCTTCATATTCGGCGCTGTTGTGGCCCATCATCACCATCGGCGGATGATCGTGGCCCTTGATGAGGAGGCCGGGCTCGTCCCAGATGGAGAGGCTGAACGGGCCCATGGCGCGGCTCATGTCGCGGCCGCGGAGCCAGGCTTCGGCACGGTGAATGAGCTCGGCGCCAACCTCGGCGTCGGTTGCTTCGAACATGCCCCACTGGCCGATGCCGGCGCCCATATGCTCGAGCACCAGCTTGTCGACCTGGGCGGAGATCCGCCCCACCGGCCGGCCTTCGCGCTCGGCCAGGAAGAAGCGCGCCTCGGCATGCTCGAACCAGGGGTTGGTGCGCGGGTCGATGAGGCCGTGGACTTCGGTCTTGAGCGGCGGGACCCAATTGGGGTCGTCGCGATTGAGGGCGTAAGCGAGGTCGACGAAGGCCTTGCGGTCGGCGGCGTCCTCGACGGGTCGGATGGTGAGGGTCATTGGACGAACCTAGCGAAGCGGACCTGATCACGATAGGGGTACCGCCGCACGGGAGGCGAAGTTTGACGGGACGGCTGGTCTTCTACGGCGGCGGAGGAATGGGCCGCGAGATGGTCCAGGCGGCTCGGCTGGATCCTCGCCCGAAGGCGTTCATCGACGACGCGCCACTACCCCCTTATCCCGGAGTCGACGGCCAGATCGGCGTTGCCGATCTTTTGCCCGAGGACGAGATCTGCATCGCCATCGGCTCTCCGCAGGTGCGCCGGCGGGTGGCCCAGAGCTGCGCCGGGCGGCGCTTCGCGACGGTCGTCGCGCCGACCGCGATCGTCGATCCGACGGCGCTGCTCGGCGAGGGCGCCGCGATCTGCGATTTCGTCATGATCAACTCGCTCGCGCGGATCGGCCGGCAATTCCAGGCCAATTATTACAGCCAAGTCTCGCACGACTGCGTCATCGGCGACTTCGTCACCTTCAGCCCGCGCGCCTCCTGCCTCGGCAACGTCCATGTCGGCGACGGGGTCTTCGTCGGCGCCGGAGCGGTCATCCGCAACGGCAGCCCCGGGCGACCGCTGAGGATCGGCCAGGGCGCGGTGATCGCCATGGGCGCGGTGGTGACCTCCGACGTTCCGGCGGGCGCCAGGGTGATGGGCCTCCCGGCGCGGGCTCCGAGCGCCTGATCCCTTCCCGCGCCGGGATTCAGCGCACCAGCGCCAGGGCCGGCGGCGACGGGCGCCTTAGCCGGTAGACCGGCATCTCGCCGACGCCCTTCAGAACCAGGGTCTCGGGCGGCTCGAACTCGCCGCTTCCCCGCACCCGCATCCAGGTCGCTTCCGATACAGCGACCCCGTTCGCCGAGGCGGCGCTTTCGATCCGGCTGGCGATGTTCATCGTCTCGCCCCAATAATCATAAGCCATCCGGGTCGCTCCGATCACGCCTCCGACCACCGCGCCGCTGTGGATCCCGATCCGGATCTGGAGGTCGATTCCGCATTCGGACTTCACCTCGGGAAGCCCGTCGATCACCGCATTGGCGAAGGCGAGCGCCGCTCCGGCGCTGTTGCGCGCCGGCGCGTTGCCGCCGCTGATCGCGAGATAGGCGTCGCCGATCGTCTTCACCTTCTCCACCCCGAAGCGCGCCGCGCAGCGATCGGCGAGCGAGAAGAAGGCGTTGAGAAGGTCGACGAGATGGCCCGGCGAGATCGACTTGGCGAGGGCGGAAAAGCCGATGACGTCGATGAAGATGACGGAAGCGTCGGAGAAGCTGTCGGCGACGATCTCGCCGTCCTTGAGCCGCTGGGCGACCTTGGGCGGCAGGACGTTCCAGAGCAGCTCCTCGGTCCGGGCCCGCTCTCCCTCAAGCGCCTCGCGAAGGACGAACGAGGCTCGATGGGCGCGGTCCAGGGCCCAGTGGAGGAACAGCATCGCCGCGGCGCCCGAGACATAGCTGACGCTGCCGTAGATCCGCCCCGCCGCGCTCGTCTCGAACAGGATGACGACGCCGCCGTACAGGATCGCGTGGCACCCGAGCCAGCCCAGGAACCAGCGGCGATGCCCGATCAGGGCGAAGGCCGCGAAGGCGGTGACGATGAGAGGGTTGATGATGATCGCCGAGTGGCGGCCGGGCGCGAGCCGCTGGAATTCCGAATAAAGGACGAAATCGTCGGCGAGGATGAGGGCGGCCAGGATGAGCAGGCACAGGAAGTCGATCGCCGGATAGCGCGGATAGCGCGGCCAGAAGGTCGCCGCGAAATAAGCGGCGAGGACGACCAGGGTCGGGACGACCAGCTTCATGAACCGGGCCTCCTCGGCGAGCTCGAAGAAGAACGGGTTGAGGATCGCGTAGGCGAGGATCACCGCCGCCGCCAAAGCCGCATAGATTCGCACCGACGGCAAGCGGGCCTTGCGCTCCTCGAGCGCGAAGCGGGTCTCGGTCTCGGGATCGGCGAACCGACCGGTCAGCGAGCCTTGCGCCATCGTCAATTTCCCCCTGGCGGCTAAAATCGGTGTCTGACACCAATTACGAGGATAGCGAAGGAGGATTGCCAATCGGTGTCCGCCGGCTGATCAGCCGAAACGCTAGCAAAAGGGGATTGCCGCGCCCGCGACGGCGGTCGAGGGTGGCGGTTCGTGGACCGTGGGGGCCTGTCCGATATGCCGTTCGATGCCGTTCTTTTGCTTGTGGCAGCGGCCGCGCCCGCCGCGACTCCGACGCCTGCCGAGCCCGCCATCGTCGTCACCGCCTCGCGGACCGATCCGGCGCCGCCCGGGGGCCTCAGCGTCGTCGAAGCGGAGGAGATCGACCGGAAGCAGCCCGCCTCCCTCCTCGAGGCGCTCGACGACGTGGCCGGCGTTCGCGCTTTCTCGACCGGAGGCGCGGGCGGCCGAAGCTTCCTGTCGATTCGGGGCGGGGAGCCCAATTTCACCTTGGTGCTGCTCGACGGGATCAAGCTCAACGATCCCACCAACAGCCGCGGCGGCGGCTTCGATTTCTTCGCTGTAGACCCGTCGCTGGTCGACCGGATCGAGGTCGCCCGCGGCGCCATCTCGTCCGTGCACGGCTCGGACGCGCTGGCCGGGGCGGTCAACATCCGGCTTCGATCGCCGACGGCCGGCCAGCACAAGCTGACGGCCCGGGCGCAGGCGGGGAGCAAGGGCGATTACGGCTTCGGCGCGGGGCTGGAAGCGGGCTGGGCCGAGGGCGGGCTGCTCGCGGCGGCGAGCTGGTACGACAGCGGCGCGCTCACCCGGGGCTCCAGCCTCGAGCGGGGGCAGGGTCTCGCGCAAATGCGGCACAGCATCGGCGGCTTCGAGGCTCGGCTCATCGGCATCTACGGACATTCCGACCGGACCGCCTTTCCCGAGGACAGCGGCGGGCCTCGCCTCGCCGTGCTCAGGCAGCGGGAGACGGGCGACGCCGAGCTGGCGGCGGCGGGGCTTGCTCTGCGCCGGGGCGGCGATTGGCCGGTCCGGCCAAATTTCAGCCTTTCCTGGTCGCGGCAGAAAGACCGGAGCGCGACTCCGGCGATCGCTCCGGGAGTGCTCGACGGAACTCCGGCGCTGACCGCCGACAGCCGCTTCGACCGCTTGGAGGCGATCGCCGATCTCGGCCTCGGCCGGGGACCGGTGGTGGCGACGATCGGCGGCGCCTTCCTTCGTGAATCGGGACGAAGCGAAGGCACGATCGACTTCGGCTTCCCGCTTCCGGCCGGCTTCGACCTCCTCCGGACGACGCGCAGCGCCTTCGCCGAAGCGAGCGTCAAGCCCGGCGGCGGCTTCGGCTTCAACCTCGCCGGCCGCTTCGACGACGTCGCCCATGGCGGCAGCCGCTTCACCGTGCGGGCGGCGGCGTCGTGGCGGCCGGTGGCCGGCGGCCCGACCCTGTTCGCCAAAGCGGGCGAAGGCTACAAGCTGCCGAGCTTCTACGCGCTCGCCCATCCACTGATCGGCAACCCCGCCTTGCGACCGGAGACAAGCCGCAACGTCGAGGCGGGCGTCGAGCTGGAGAGGCGATCGGGCGAGCTCCTTCGCCTGACCCTGTTCGGAAACCGTTTCCGCGACCTGATCGACTTCGATCCGACGACCTTCACCACCATCAATCGCGACCGCGTTCGCGCTCGCGGGATCGAGCTTGAGGGGCGCTGGCGGCCGGCGGCGCGGCTCCGCCTGACCGGCTCACTGAGCTGGCTCGATCTCGATTCGCCCACTCCCCTTCGCGGCCGGCCGCGCTGGCAAGGCGGGCTGACCGGGGCGTGGCAAGCCGGCGAGGCGATCGAGCTCAATGCCGCCCTTCGCTTCAACTCCGATTATTTCGACAGCTCGATCCCGACGGGCCTGATACGAGCCGACGGCCATATCGAGGCCGACCTCGGCGCGCGCTGGCGGGTGTCGCCGCGATTCAGCCTGACCGCCGCGCTCCGCAACGCGACGGGCGAGCGGTTCGAGGACGCGGTCGGGTTCCCGGCGCCCGGGCGGACTTTCAGAGTAAGCGTCGCGGCCGGATTCTAGTCACTCGGCGTCATTGCGAGCGAAGCGAAGCAATCCAGCGCGGATCGCCGAGGCCGCTGGATTGCTTCGTCGCTGCGCTCCTCGCAATGACGGTTTCAGCTGGGTTTGCGCGGCCCCTTGCCCAGATCGAACCAGGTCGGCGGCCGCTTGCCGGTCGCTTTCAGCGATCCGTCGTTCGGGGCGGGCGGACCGTTCATGACCGTGCAGGCGGGCAGTTTGGCGGGGTCGAGGCCGGCGACCAGGTTCCAGGTCTTGGCGGGATCGGGCTTGGTCGGCTGCCAGTTCGTGTAATTCTGGCTGACGATCGGGGCGTCGGGCGGAGTCCCCGGGAAGCCCGAGAAATAGAAGCTCTGCGGCTGCATCTTCCCGTTCACCGGGGCAAAGGCATAGCCGAACAGGATCCAGCCCTTGGCGGTGCGATCCGGGCTCGCTCCGACCTGCATGACCTTCTGGAACGTCGGGCTGTCCTGGTTGCCGTCGATCCAGAAGCTGTAGCCCTGGGCGCCCGCGCCGAGCCGTTCGCTGTCGCCCTTGGCCCAGGGCAGATGCTTGATGAAGTCGGGGCGCGGCGGATGGTTCAGCGGCGAGAACAGGCAGACCGGCGGCATCCCCTTCGGCCGGTCCTGCGGAAAGGTCAGGAAGTAGGCGGTGTCGCCGAGCGAGATGAAGGCGCAGGTGAAATTGTTCGGAGTGTCCGGGAAGATCGGAAGGCAGCGCTTCTCGTAATATTCCATCATCGCGCCTTCGCCGCTCTTCCCGCGCCAGGTCGAGTCGTAATAGCTGGCGCCGGACGAGGCTTCGTATTGGGTGCCGGCGGGCGGCTTGCCGTTATAGGGCGGCGGATTGGTCTCGTAGCCGGCGGTGACCTTGTACATGGTCCAGGGCGACTGCCAGTAAGGCGGATAGCTCGGATCGGCGGGCCGGCCCGGCTGATTGGCATAGCTGCAGTCCGGCGATTGGCACAGATCGGAATGGGCCTGGCTGTGGACTCCGTAGGTCGCGTAGACCGCACCGCCGTCGTCGTCGGCAGCGGCGGCCGCGCCGTTCGCCCCAACTGCGGCCGCGTCGTTGCCGGCGCCGCCCGAGCCGTCGCAGCCCGCCAGAATGAGGCCCAGTGCCAGAAGCGAAGTCCCAGTCCGTACCGAGTGCATCTCGTCCTCCCCTGCAGTAAAGCGCGAGCATAGCGCGAGACCGGGACGGCGGAAGCGGCCTTTGCCTTCGAAACGGACCTAATTGTTACGGCGCCGGCTTCCCGTTTCGGTGACGGCGGCTATGATGGCCTTTCCAGACAGCGGGGGCTGACGATGATCCGGTTGCAGGCGACTCCTCCAGGCAGCGTCGACGACGCGATCGCCATGCTTCAGACGGCGGTCGGGATCGAGTTCGGAACGCTTCCGCCCTATCTCTACGCCAAATTCTCCATCCTTCCGGGGTCGAACCCGGCGGCCATGGAGCGGCTCGGGATGATCGTCGGGCAGGAGATGATCCACCTCTGCCTGGTGTGCAACATCCTGAACGCGCTTAGGGCGAGTCCGAAGCTGGTCGCGCCCGCTTATCCCTGTACGCTCGGCGACGTCGGCCCTCCCGGCGGGGATCCGCTGATGATTCACCTGCTTCCCTTCGGCCCGGAGGCGATGGCTCAGGGGATGGCGATCGAGGAGCCCGAGGAGGTGCCGCCTTACGAGGTCGTCAACCTGCTGACGGCGTCGGGCGGAGCGATGACCATCGGCCAATATTACGCTTTGGTCGACGCTTTCCTCGCCACACTGCCGGACAGCGCCTGGACGCCTGACAACAATCAGATCACCGACGCCCAGTTCTTCCCCGGCCAATTGTTCGCCGTAAACGGCTATGCCGACGCCCATCGGGCCATCGACCAGATCGTCTCCGAAGGCGAGGGCGCCAAGGACGACCCGCTCGATTTCCAGAACGAGCTCGCCCATTTCTACCGCTTCGGCGAGATCTTCTACGACAAGGTGTTGACCAAGATCCCGGAGGCTCCCGGCTACCAGTGGGGACCGGAGCCGCTCGGCGTCGACTGGTGCTCCGCCTATCCGGCGATCCCCGATCCGGAGAGCCACGATTTCTCCCAGGATTCGGCCGAGGCTCAGGCCGCCCAGAAAGCCTGCAACTCGGCTTATAGCGCGATGGTAGACGCCTTGCAGCGGGCGGTGACCGGCGAGGCCGGCCAGCTCGGCGCGGCGGTCCGCAACATGTTCGAATTGCGGATGGCGGCGATCGCGGCCCTCCAGGTTCCGCTCGCGGACGGGATCAGCGTCGCCGGCCCAAGCTTCGTCTATTCCCCCACCGGCTCGGGAGCTTTCCGATGAGCGTCCTCGATACGCCCCGCCTCTATTTCACCGGCCAGATGGTCTGGGACCCGATCGTCACCAACAATTACGGGCCCGACCCGACCCAGACTCCGCCGTTCGTCGGCTTCTACGACGAGGACGCCTGCATCCCGCTTCCCGCCGACGATCCGGTGGGCGAATTCCGCCGGCGCGCGATCGAGTTCGTCGATCCCGCCAACTGGAATCCCCACGGCACCCACCGTTCGAGCTTCCTCGCGCAGATCAGCGGAGTCGATACCGGGGGAGGCCTCGACCGATCCGACCCGGTGGTCGGAGCGCCCGCCAACTTCCTCGGCATGCTGGTCGACGCCGAACCCTATGGCACGTTCAGCTCGCAGCTTTTCTTCGACGCGATGCAGTTCGGCGTCAACGGCGGCTACCGGATCGCCTGCCCGCGCACCTTCCGGGTGATGTCGCGCTACGTCTATTTCAACCGCAACAGCTACAACACGGTGAAGGCCGGGGTCGCCTCGGTGATCTGGCAGACGTCTTTCCCCAAGGATTGCGGGCTTCAGCTCGATGCCCACGATTCGCCGGCGCTGCAGGCGCTGGTCGACGCGATGGACCAGGACGACGTGCTCGGCCTTACCGTTCGATGGAACACCTATCGGACCATCTATTACGACGACCCGACGATCGTTACCAATGTCGGCGGGCAGCTTTCCGTCGACGCCCAGAAGCTGATCGCCAAGCTCAACATCCCGGACAGCTTCCAGCCCAATCCGGCGCGGAGCCTGATGGTGGGGGTGGTCGGCCTTTGGCGCCAGGGCGAGCCTGCCTGCGAGCCCGGCGACCGGGCGCTGCTCGCCCAGGGCAAGCCTTTCGGGCAGACCGTGGGAACGGCTTTCGCCAAGGTCGCGGGGGAAGGGCTTGTCATCGACCTCGGCAACAGCGTCCGCGAAATCGACGCCGAGGTCAGCAAGCAGCCGCTCGGCGATCTTACGGTCTGCGCGATGTCGGCCAACGGATCGAGCGTCGTCCAGGTGCTCGGCATCATCCCTTATTCCCAATATGACCGGGATTCCTACGTCGACACCTCGGGCCTCGTCTGCCTTCCGCTCGATCCCTCACAGGCCGACATCGCCATTTCCTCGCCGCTTCAGATCCGCTCGGGCGCCAATGTCTATCTCGCCGAGCCCGTAGTCGCGCCCTCGAACCGCCTGCTTCGGGCGGCCGTGATGACCGACCAGAATATCTATATGAATCAGGGCGACGCCTCGGTCCGGGCCGGAGTCCGAGTGCTCGACACGGGCTATCCGACGACGCCGGGAATCCAGGTCAACCGCTACAGCTACGACGATGCCAGCGGCGCCGTGACCCCCGTCGACGACGCCCAGACCGATTCGAACGGGATCGCCTGGTTCAATATCGAGGCGGCCTCGGCCGGGGCGGTCGATTGCTATCTGTTCACGGTCGGCGAGGGCGCCGCTCAGCCCGCGACCCTCGATCCCCAGATCAACCCCTACATATACGTCCGGACCCTTCCGGCCGATGCCGAGATCGGAGCGATGGAGCCGACCTGGGAGAATGTCTTCAACAACGTGCTCGCCAAGTGGAACGCGATGGCGCCGTGCATGGACAATTGGCTGTGGCTGAACGACCCCGCCCAGGTCCACGCCTACGGCAGAATCCTCAGAAGGCTGACCGATCCGGCCGCTTTCGAGGCCTATCGCTACATGCCGGTGGTCCGCGACATGACCCAGGGCGAGCGCACCTTGCTCTACGCTTTCCTAGATTCGCCGCTCGATCCGGACGCCAAGCCGTTCAGGACCAGGCTGGCCGAGGCGGCGGCGAAGGCGCCGAAGGCTCTTCCCGAAGGCACCCGCCTCAGCCGGGCGATGCGGGCTTAGCGTCCGCGAATGGCGGACGCGGGGAAGACCAGGCTCCGGCCGTTCCCCTTTCGCGCAAACTGCTCTAGCTAGGCCCCAAGTCCGGGGGCCGCCGCTGAATGAATCTTCGCCATATCGAGATTTTCCACGCCGTTTACGTCAACGGATCGGTCAGCGCCGCCGCCCGGGCGCTCAACGTGTCGCAGCCTTCGGTGTCGAAGATGCTTCGCCACGCCGAATCGCTGCTCGGCTTCCAGCTCTTCCAGCGGACCAGCGGCGGCCTCGTCCCGACCGAGGACGCCCATGTCCTGTTCAGCGACGCGAGAGAGATTCAGGACCGGGTCCACGCGCTTCGCGAAGCGGGGCGGCATCTCAAGCGCGGGGAAGGCGGGATGCTCCGTATTTCGGCGCTGCCGTCATTGGCCCTGCAGGCGATCCCGGTGGCGGTATCGCGGTTCCGGCGGAGCCACGATAAGGTCAAGTTCGACCTCCAGACCGTCCATCATGACGACTTGCTTCGCAAGCTCTACGAGCGGGAAACCGACGTCGCCATCGCCTTCCAGGTTCCGCCGGCCGCTCCGATCGGGGATCGCTGGCTCGGCCGCGGCGAGCTTGTCGTCCTTTACCAGGAACAGGATCTGCCCGACGCTCCCGCCCGCGTCGAGCTCGGCCAGCTGCGCGGCAAGCCGTTCATCAGCCTCGCGGCGAGCGGGCCGATCGGCCAGCTCTTCACCCAGGAATTGCAAAGGCTCGACCTGGAGCTCGACGAGATCGTCTCCGCCCGGACCTTCTACATCGCCTCGGCGCTGGTCCGCCAGGGCGTCGGCATGACGGTCGTGGACAGCTTCACCGCCCAGGCCTCGCTCGCACCGGGCCTTTCCGTGCGACCGCTCGAGCCGGCGCTCCCCTTCGACATCCACGCAATGTACCTGACCAACCGGCCGCCCAACGCCCTCGCCATGGACTTCCTCAAGACCCTGACCCGGGTCCTGGCATCGGAATAGGGCGCTGGAGCGTTTCGGAATCAGGTTCGTCATGCCGGACGGACGCGGGGCCCGGCTCGTTTGAAAATAAGGCGTGTTCGTGCTATGTTTCCATATCTCTTTGACAGCGTGAAACAGGTAACGGACTCGCGCCAGCCGAGCCGAGAGGAAAGTCACGAAAAAGGCGCCCCACCCACTGAACTTCGTGAACTTACCCTCTGTTGAAAAGGTAAGTCCGATGACGGCGCCGGCGGACGCTGAATGAGAGGCGTTCGGCAAGCGCCATAACGGGAGATTATGGCGAGCGGCCCACTCGCTATGCTGGCAGCCGCGCCTCGGGGCGATACGCTCTTCGCCATGATCCCGGGTCCCTATCTCCTCTATCTCGGCCACAGCTCGGACGCGATGGGCATCAAGACGTCGCGCGGCCTCGCCGAGTTTCGCCGCGGCGAGTGCGTCGGCGAATTCCGCCACGACGATTGCCCGCTCACCCTCGGTCTGCCGCGCCTGACCATGGTCGGCGGGGTGGAGGCGGGCGCCCGCACCCTCGTGCTCGGCATTGCCGGCGCCGGCGGAAGGCTCGGAAGCGACCTCGTCGAGGATGCCGCGATCGCCCTCACCGCGGGGATGAACGTTGCGGCCGGGCTTCACCAGCGGCTTCGCGACGAACCGGCGCTGGCCGCGCTCGCCAAGGAGCGCGGGCTGCAGCTCTTCGATGTTCGCGAGCCGCCGGCCGATCTCGACGTCGGCACCGGCTACAGGCGGGCGGGCCACCGGCTCCTGACCGTCGGCACCGATTGCTCGGTCGGCAAGATGTATGCGGCGCTGGCGCTGACCACCGCCCTTCGCGAGCGCGGGATCGCCGCCGATTTCCGGGCGACCGGCCAGACCGGGATCCTGATCGCCGGCGAGGGCGTTCCGGTCGACGCCGTCGTCGCCGATTTCATCTCCGGAGCGATCGAGCGCCTGGCCCCGGCCCGCTTCGACGAGGGCTGGGACGTCATCGAGGGGCAGGGCTCGCTCTTCCATCCGTCCTTCGCCGGAGTCTCGCTCGGGCTTCTCCACGGCGCCCAGCCCGAAGCGATCGTGCTGTGCCACAGGCCGGGCCGCGACCATATGCGCGCGGTCCCCGGGCGATCCCTTCCGGACCTCGGCGAATGCCTCGACCGCAACCTCGAGGCGGCCCGCCTGACCAGCCCGGACGTTCGCGCTGCGGGCATCTGCCTCAACACGTCCGGCCTCGAGCGGGACGAAGCGCGCCGGCTGTGCGACAGGACGGCCGACCGGCTCGGCCTGCCCACCACCGATCCGGTCGCCTTGGGAGTCGATCCCATCATCGACGAGATATTATGCCTCGCACCCTTCGCGCCCAGCACGATCGCTTCGCTCTGATCCGGCCCTTCCGGATCGCGCGCGGCGTGAAAACCGTCGCCGACGTGATCAGCGTGACTCTCGTCGAGGACGGCGTCGCCGGCCGCGGCGAAGGCGTGCCCTATCCTCGGTACGGTGAGAGCGTGGAGACATCGCTCGCCGCCATCGAGCAGGTTCGGGGAGCGATCCAGGACGGCGCCGGCCGCCAGGCGCTTCAGTCGCTGCTCCCCGCCAGCGCCGCCCGCAACGCGGTCGATTGCGCCCTCTGGGACCTGGAGGCGCGCCGGGCCGGAGTGGACGTCGCCAGCCTCGCCGGAGTGCCCGCCGGCCGGGCCCTGGTCAGCGCCCTGACCCTGGGCATCGACACGCCCGCCGCGATGTCGGAAGTCGCCAGGCGGAACGCCGGCGCTCCGCTCCTCAAGGTCAAGGTCGACGCCGAGGACCCGGCCGCCCGGATTCGCGCCGTCCGCGCCGCCGCGCCCGATTCGGCCCTGATCGTCGACCCCAACGAAAGCTGGGACCGGAAGCTGGTCGAGGAAATGCAGCCGGTCCTCGTCGAAGCGGGCGTGGCCCTCATCGAGCAGCCGGTGCCGGCCGGCGAGGACGAGTGGCTCGAAGGCTTCGTCCCGGCGGTTCCGATCTGCGCCGACGAGGCCGTCCATGTCGTCGCCGATCTCGACCGGATCGCGAGCCGCTACCAGGCGATCAACGTCAAGCTCGACAAAACGGGCGGCCTCACCGGCGCCCTCGAGCTCGCCCGCGCCGCCCGCGAGCGGGGCCTGGGTCTGATGACCGGATGCATGATCTGCTCCTCGCTGTCGATCGCGCCCGCCTTCCAGGTCGCCCTGCTTTCCGACTTCGTCGACCTTGACGGTCCGCTGTGGCTCTTGGAGGACAGGGCAGGGGGCGTCAGGGACGAAGGCGGGATGCTCAAGCCGCCCGTGCCGGGTTTCTGGGGAAACACATGAAAGCGCGCTATCTTAATTCCTCCCCTGCATTTGCAGGGGAGGGCGACCACCCGAAGGGTGGTGGAGGGGCCTTTCGGACTCCGAAGAACCCCTCCACCATGCTTCGCATGGTCCCCCTCCCCCGGAAATCCGGGGGAGGAATTAGGCTGGCTTTCCTTCTTGCTCCACTCGTCATGGGCGCCGCGCCGCCGCCTCAGCCCGTCGACCTACTCATGCGTGGCGGCACGGTCTATACGGGTTCGGAGGCGCCCTTCACCGGCGACGTCGCCATCTCTGGAGACCGCATCCGCGCCGTCGGCCGGCGCCTGCCGGTAACCGCAAGGCGGGTGATCGACGCCCGCGGCATGATCGTCGCGCCCGGCTTCATCGATCCGCACACCCATATGGGCGACGATCTCGCCTCGGACGATCCGGCCAGGCGCCTGATCCCCGCCTTTTTGATGCAGGGGGTGACCACCGCCTTCATTGGCAATGACGGCGGCGGCGAGATCGACGTCGCCAAAGTGCTCGGCGGCGCCGCGGCGCGGCCGGTGGGGATCAATTACGCGACCTATGTCGGCTTCGGCAGCGTCCGCCGGCGGGTGCTCGGCGATTCGAACCGGCCGCCGAGCGAAAGCGAGCTCAAGCGGATGCGCGGCCTCGTCGCCGGCGCCATGTGTCAGGGCGCGATGGGCCTCTCGACGGGCCTCTTCTATTCGCCCCAAAGCTTCTCCAAGACCGGCGAGGTGGTAGCGCTCGCTCGCGAGGCCGGCCGGCGCGGCGGCACCTACGACAGCCATTTGCGTGACGAATCGAGCTATACGATCGGGCTCGCGGCGGCGGTCGACGAGGCGATCGCGATCGGGCGGGAAGGGGGCCTGCCGGTCCACATCTCCCACATTAAGGCGCTCGGCGTCGACGTTCAGGGCCAGGCGCTGGCCATCATCGCCAAGGTCGACGCGGCCCGCCGCTCCGGCCTGGCGGTCACCGCCGACCAATATCCCTGGTCCGCGTCGGGCACGAGCCTCGCCGCCTCGCTCGTTCCGCTCTGGGCCCAGGACGGCGGCCGGGCGAAGCTGATCGAGCGGTTCGACGACCCGGCGCTCGCCGGGCGTCTTCGGGGCGACATGATTGAGAATTTGCGGCGGCGCGGCGGCGCGGCCGCCCTGCTGATCACCGAGGGCGCTCTGAACGGGCGGACGCTGGCCGACATCGCGAAAAGCCGGGGCGAGGACGCCATCGCCGCCGCCATCGCGGTGATCCGCGACGGCGACCCGGCGGTGGCCTCGTTCAACCAGACGGAGCCGGACATCGAGGCGTTCATGCGCCGGCCCTGGACGATGACGGGCTCCGACGCGTCGACCGGACACCCGCGCACCTACGGCAGCTTCGCCCGCAAATATTCAAAATATGTGGTCGCCGAGCGGGTCCTGACCCTGCGCCGGTTCATCGAACGGAGCTCCACCCTGACCGCCGACACCTTCCACCTCGACGGGCGCGGCCATCTGAAGGCTGGGGCGTTCGCCGACATCGTCGTCTTCGATCCGAAACGCTACGTCGCCCGGGCCACCTACGCCCAGCCGGCCTTGACGGCCGCGGGCGTGCGCGTCGTCCTGGTCAACGGCGTGCTCGCCGTCGACAACGGCGCCCTCACCGGCCGCGCCGCCGGCCGCGCTTTGCCCCACCGGCCCACGCCGGGCACCTGTCCCTAGGGGCCAGGTGCCGGGGCACCTGTCCTTAAGGGCCAGGGTAGATCCTGATCAAATCGAAGCTCCCGATCCGCCACCCCGGCTTCGACCCGGCATCCGCCTTATAAGCCGCCCCGCTTATAAGCCGCTTCGCTAATAAGCGAGCGGAGCGCGGCTTGAAGGGATTGGCGGAGTTTCACGCTTGCGGGCTGGCCACGCGCGAGCCGGGGAAGGTGAAACCCCATCAAGTCCGGCGTGCCGATTTCCCTTCGGCAGGACCGACCTAGCGGTAGAAGCTCACGTTGCCGAGCTCGAGCCAGGCGCCGCCGCCGGGCTCGCCTTCCAGGCGGAACAGAAGCGCCCGGAGTCGGGCGAGATCCAGTCGGGCGCCGGCGAGCGGGCTTTTGAAGGCGCTGAACGGGATCCTGATCTCGCGCCGGGCTTCGCTGGCCTCGAACGAAGCCCGGAACCAGCTGCGCGGGTGGATCGCATAGCTGTTGAGCTGGAGCTCGTACTCGCCCGCGCCGCGCGCCTCGAAGGCCAAGCCGGCAAAGCCGCGGGCGTCGGCGAGCTGGATCGCGCCCCGGGTCAGCGGCAGGTTGAGCTCGGCGAAGGGCCGGGGCGCGGCGCCCATCCCGGCCATCAGGAACAGACGTCCGCTCGGGACGGCGGCGACGTCGAGATGGCTGTGGTCCATTCCGGGATCGGTGCCCTCGACGGGAAGCGTGTCGAGGTCGGTGCGGCCGGCGGGGCCGGCGCCGGTGAGGACCGGGCCGGCCATGGGATGCACGGGCAAAGGCGAGGGACGATCGTCGGCGAGCCGGCGCTCCAGGGGCTTCAGGGGGATCTCGCGCCCGGCGAGGAAGACCCGGCGGACGTCGCGCAGATCGGCGATATGCTCGTCGGGTCGGCCGCCGGTCAGCACCAGATCGGCGCGCTGCCCGGGCGCGATCCGGCCGTGATCGCTGCCCTGGCGCAGGATGCCGGCGCTGACGGAGGTGGCGGCGGCCAGCGCCTCGGCGGGCGCGAAGCCCAGCTCGACCAGAAGCCCGATCTCGCGCAGGGTCGAGGAGCCGTGATAGACTCCGCCGATGCCCGCGTCGGTCCCGATCCCGATGCGGATACCCGCCGCCTTCAGCCGTCGCACGTTCTCGCGCATGATCGTCCAGCGGGCCGAGTCACGGTCGGAGACCGGCTCGTCGGCCTCTCGCTCGGGCGATTCCTCGCGCGCCCGTTCGGGCGGCCGGAGCCTTCGCCATTCGGCCGGGGAGAAGCTTCGGCCTTCCTGAGGCTCGTAGACCGCGAGAGTGGGAATGTAGGCGGTGCCCTTGGCTTTCATCAGGGCGATCAGCTCGTCGTCGACCAAAAAGTCGCCGACCCCGTGACCGAGCGAATCCACTCCGGCCGCGGCGGCGACCTTGGCGCCCTCCAGGGTCACGGTGTGGGTGATGACCGGGAGGCCGGCGGCGTGGGCGTCCTCGACGATGGCCGCCAGGGTCGGCTCGTTCATGCTGTTGAGGCTCGGCGAGCGGCCGTAGCGCCAGCCGTCGGCGAAGACCTTGATGAGATCGGGCCGATAGGGAAGCGCCCGGGCCATGGCGAGATGGGCGGCCCGGGGTGTCGCGGCCTCGAGCGTGAACGACCGGCCCCAGCCGAACTCGGTACCGTGCCCTCCCGGCACTCCGAGCCGGACGGCGAGCTGCAGGTTGGGCGCCGTCACTCGTCCGGGCCCGACCATCTCGCGAACCGGCGCAAGCATTTCGGGCGACAGCGAAAAGTCGTTCACCGTCGTGATCCCGTTCACGAGATAGCCGGCATAAGCCTTGGGAAGATCGTCGGGAGCGTCGAAGGCCGGCGCTCGAAGATGGGTGTGGAGGTCGTGGAGCCCGGGGATCAGGGTCAGCCCGCGGGCGTCGATCACCCGGCTGCCTCTGGGCGCCTGGGCGGCCGGGCCGACGTCGACGATCCGATCGCCTTCGATCAGGACGTTGCCGGCCCGGGCCGGAGCGCCGGTCCCGTCGAAGATCCGGGCGCCGCGGATGAAGGTCGCCGACTCCCGCGCCGACGCGGCGGTCCCGACCAAAGCCAGGAAGGCGAAAACGGCGAGCCGGAGCCCTTTCATCGGGTCCGGCCTTTCAAAGTCTCGTCCAGAAAGGCTTCGGCGGCCCGGTAGCTCGCCAGCCAGTGCGAATGGAGCAGGAAGGAATGGCGTTCGTCCGGAAAGACGAGCTCGCGATAGGGGATGTGCCGGGCGGCGAGCTCCCGGGCGAGGAGCAGCGACTGGGAAAAGTCGACGTTGCGGTCGTCGTCGCCGTGGATGAGGAGGACCGGCGAGCGCCAGCGCTCGATCGCGCCGAGCGGCGAGCTGTCCCATTGAAGCTGACGCGCCGCGGTCTGGGCCTCGGGCGACAGATTGCCGGGCAGCGGCCGAAGCATCGAATGGACTCCGTGGAAATCCACTCCGGCCGCGAACAGGTCGCTGTTCCGGGCCAGAGCGAGGGCGGTCAGGTAGCCGCCCCAGCTTCCCCCCCAGATCCCGATCCGGGCGGGATCGACGTCGGCGCGGGCGGCGAGCCACCGGCCCGCGGCGAGCACGTCGCGATATTCGGAAGCGCCGGCGCGGGCCTGCTCCGGGTCGTCCCGGAAGCGGGCGCCGTAGCCGGTGCCGCTCCGATAATTGACGGCCAGGATCGTGTAGCCGCGCTGGGCGAGGTGCTGGTTGAAGATGTAGGCGTTCGAATAATAGCCGGACGGGTGGAAGCCAGGCATCATCTGCCGTCGGGGCCCGCCATGGACGAAGACCAGGGCCGGATGGCGCCCCGTGCCGCGGGCCTTGAACAGGATCGCGTGGACCTCGACCCCGTCGGCGGCCCTGAACCGCACCGTCTCGGGATCAACGAAGTCCGGCACGGCGGCGACGGGCTTGAACGGCTTCAGGCCGCGGTCGACCAAAGCCGGATAAGCCGGATGCGTGACGTCGGTGGCGATCACCGCCAGGGCGTCGCCGCCGAGCGTCGGCGCGGATTCGATGTTTCGACCGCCTGTCGCCGCCACCGCCGCCCCGCCGGCCAGGGGGCGCCGCCAGACATGCCGGCGGTCGAGGTCGCCCGAATTGGCGGCATAGATCAGGGAGCGGCCGCCGGCATCGAGGAAGTAGGATTCGACCTCGAAGTCGCCGGGCGTGAGATCGGCGGGCGTGCCGCTGCGGATCGCGTCGATCGCATAAGGGTGGAGCCAGCCGCTTCGCTCCCAGGGGAAGACCAGCTTCCCGTCCGAGCTCCAGTAGATATCCTTGCCGCGGGTGCCTTCGAACCGGGCGCCGGCGCCCGACGGGGCGGTCCACAAGGTGCGGGTTCGCCCGGTCATGACATCGGCCACCCGGATCGACCAATAGGGCCCGGAATCCTCCGCTGCGCCGGCCGGGGGCTCGACATAATGGACGAAGGCCACGCGGCGGCCGTCGCGGGAGAAGTCCGGCTCGACCGCGAAGCCGAGGCCCGGATCCAGATAGCGAAGACTGGGCCCGGCGAGGTCGAGCAAAGCGATGAAGCTGTGATCGTCGCGATGATCGATGAAGAGCAGGCGCGCTCCGTCGGGGGACCAGGCCAGCCGCCGGGCCTCGCCTGGAACCGTGGCCAGCTTGCGGGCCTCGCGCCCTTTCTCCCACAACCAGATTTCGCCGTGCCGGGCGAAAGCGAGCCGGCGGCCGTCGGCGGCCAAAACCGGCGAATGGCCGGCGCCGATCAGCTCCGGAGCGCCGCCCTGGGTGGCGAGGATGAAAACCTGTTGCGGAGGAGCGGAAACTTCAGCGGCGGCATTGGGAAGGGCGTCGTCCGGGAATTCGGGATCGCCGCCTCGAACGAAGGCCAAAGCGGATCCGTCGGCGCTCAGCTCGAGGTCCGAAAGCTCGACGCCGTCGTCTCCCCGATAGTCGGTGACCTGCCGGGCCGGCCCGCCGCGATCGGCGATCCAGATGTTGCGGACCCCGGCCGCCTTCTCGACCCAGGCGAAGCGGGGCGCGTCGCGGGCCCCGACGAGCTCGCTCGCGACCGGGAGGGCGAGAGCGGCGGCGAGCGGGTCGCGCTCGGCGGGGACGAAGGCCGAGGCCGGGCCGAGCATGAGCCCAGCCCCCCAGAGCCCCAGAAACAGGCATCTCCACCGGGTCATCCGGGCCTTGTGGCGGCGGCGTGCGCCCCCGACAAGGGCGACGGCCCCCGCCATGCGCGAGGGTTATGGAGACTTGAATCCTCTGAATGACTCGCGCCTCGTTGCCCCGCCGCGCTTTAGGTCTAGGGTTCGTGCCGATGAGGGGGCTTGTTATGACCATCAGGATATCGGCCCTCGGCCTCGCGCTGGCCGGAGCCCTCGCCGCCGCTCCGGTGTCGGCTCAGGACCTCCAGCAGCGGGTCGAGGCAAAGCTCAAGGAAGCCGGCCCCGGAACCCGTTTCGGCCTCGTCGTCGCCGGGGAGGACGGCCGGGAAATCGTCGCCGTCGCTCCGGATCAGCGCTTCATCCCGGCGTCCAACACCAAGATGTTCACCACCGCGGCGGCCTTCGCCACGCTCGCCGGGCTGAGCGAGCCGGATTCGCAGGGCGGGGCCGGAATCCGGCTTGAGACGTCCGGCCGGGGGCCCCCCGACGTCCTCCTCGAGGGCCGGGGCGACGCCCGACTCTCCAGCCGCCCCGATTGCCTCCAGGACTGCCTCGCCGCGCTCGCCGACGCCGTCGCCGCCAGGACCCGGACGGTTCGCGACGTGATCGGCGACGACAGCCTTTTCCCGGACCAGCGCTGGGGTCCGGGGATGAGCTGGAACAACATCCCGACGCGCTCCGGAACCGCGGTTTCGGCGCTGACCATCGACGATAACGAGCTGCCGATGCAGGCCTTTCCGGGCGCTTTGGGCCAGCCGCCGAGGCTCGAGCTGCTGCCTTATTACACGATCGACAATCGCGCGGTGACGGTCGCTTCCGGTCCGACGGCGCTCGAGTTCGACCGGCTTCCGGGAAGCCGGCTGATCAGGCTTACCGGGACGATCTCGGCCGGCGCCGAACCGGAGCTTTTGCGCCTCGGCATCGATGACCCTGCGGATTTCGCCGCCTGGCGCCTCAAGGCCCTGCTCGAGGCGCGCGGTGTGCGGGTGACGGGGGCGGTCGCCGTCCGCCATCGCGCGCTTCGGCCCGCCGACGATCCGGCGGTGCGCGGCGCCGCGCCGCCCGCGCGTCCGCCGCGGCCCGAGCCGCTCGCCCGCCTCACGCCCGGACCGCTGGCCGCCGATCTGGAACATACCAACAAAGTCAGCCAGAACCTCCATGCGGAGCTGTTCCTGCGCCGGGTCGGTCTTGAAAAGGGCAGCGGGTCGATCGCCGACGGGCTTGCAGCGGTCCGGGCCATGCTGGCGAGCGCCGGCATGCCCCGAACCAGCTTCGACTTCTCCGACGGTTCGGGGATGTCGAGCTACAACCGGGTGGCACCGCGCGGAGTGGTCGTCTTCCTGCGCTGGGTGGCCGCCCAGCCCTGGGGCCCGGCCTGGCGATCGACCTTGCCGGTCGGCGGCGTCGACGGCACCCTGGCCAGGCGCTTCAAGGGAACCGCGCTCGAGAACAGGCTGTTCGCCAAGACCGGGACCCTTAACGCCAGCGCGGCGCTGTCGGGCTACATGATCGCGAAGAGCGGTCGGAACTTGACCTTCTCGGCTTATGCCAACGACATCCCCGAAGGCGCCCACGCGACCGATGCGATGGATGCCGCCTTGCTGATCGTCGCCGAGGCGAATTGATCAATTCCTCCCCGCGATTTCGCGGGGAGGGGGACCATGCGAAGCCTGGTGGAGGGGTGCTCCGAGCGCCGAAGACCCCTCCACCGGCTTTCAGCCGGTCCCCCTCCCCCGCAAAAGCGGCGGAGGAATTAGCCCCGCCAAGCCCACCACGGCCTCTCCCGTCGCCCGGCGCAGCTCGGCGATGCCGCTGTGGCGGTGCCTTGTCGGATGGACGCGGTTGGTGAGCAGGGTCCAGGCGAGGCCGCGGTCGAAATCGACCCAGAGGCCGGTTCCGGTGAAGCCGGTGTGGCCGATCGTCGCGGCCGAGCAGGAATCGCCGCCGTGCCAGCCCTCGAAGCGGCGCTCCCAGCCGCAGGTGCGGTCGGCCTGGAAGGGCGTTCGGATCGCGTCCAGCATCGCCGGCGAGGCGCCGCTGCCGTCGAGCAGGCCCGAAGCGAAATCGAGCACCCCCGCGACCGTTCCGAACAGGCCGGCATGGCCGGCGGCGCCGCCCAGCGCCGAAGCGTTTTCGTCATGGACCTCGCCTTTGAGAAGCCGGCCGCGCCAGGCGCAGAGCTCGGTCGCGACGGCGGGGCCGGGGGGCGGGCCGAAGCCCAGCCCATCGGCAAGCGGCCAGTCGGAAAGCCCGGCGCCCGTGATCCGCTCGACGGCTATTCCGAGCAGGATGAAGTTGATGTCGGAGTAGACGGGAGGGCCGTGCCGCCATTCGCGCTGAAGGACGAAGGCGCGAAGCCGGGCCGGATCGTCGCCGTAGGTGTAGATCGGCTCGACCGCGGGAAGGAAGGTGCGGTGGGCAAGGCAGTCGCGGAAGGTCAGCCGCCGTTCGGCCGCGCCGTCGACGTCATATTGGCGAAGGTCGGGGATGGCTTCGGTCAGCGGCCGGTCGAGATCGAGGCGGCCCCGGTCGGCGAGGCGAAGGATCATCGTGGTGGTGGCGATGACCTTGGTGAGCGAGGCGAGATCGAACCAATGCGCTTCGGTCAGGGGCTCCGGTTCGGGAAGCAAAGCGGCCATCCCGGCGAGCTCCACCGAGCGGCGGCCGTCGGCCGTCACGATTCCCAGGGCCGCCCCAGGTATGCGGCCGTCCGCCACGGCTTGCGCGGCTGGGGCAAAGGCGGAATCGATCATGGCCGGTCGTCAGGCCTCGGTTTCACCCCGGTGAGCAGCGGCAGGAACAGCAGCGCGCCGAGGCTGATCGCGCCCGAGAAAAGGAAGAACAGGTCGAAGCCGGGGAGCCCGGCGCGGTCGAGCTGCTCGACGACCTGCCCGCCAGCTCCCGACAGCAGGCGCGGCAAGAGGAAGGCGAAGCCCGACAGAAAGGCATATTGCGCGCCCGGAAAGCGCGGGTTCACGAGCATCGAGAGATAGACGACGAAGATGGTGCCGGCCATGCCGTTGCCGAACTGGTCGGCGGCGGTGGCGGCGTAAAGGGTTAGTTCGGCGTGCGGCTGATGGGCCAGCCAGACGAAGCCGAAATTGCCCAGCGCCGCGAATGCCGCGCCGATGGTGAGTGTCACCCCCCAGCGCCAGCGAGTGACGATCCAGCCGCCGATCCCGACCCCGAAGACGCTCGCGCCGAGCGCGACGATGCCGTCGGCGCGGCCGATCTCGCTCTTGGTGTAGCCAAGGCCGAGGATCATCGGCTTCGACAGATTGAGCGCGAGCACGTCGCCCATCCGATAGATCGAGACGAACCCCATCAGGACGATCGCCATGAAGCCGTAGCGCCAGAAGAAATCGATATAAGGCCCGATCGCCGCCGAGGTGCGCCACGGGGAATCGGGCGGGAGATCCCGGATCCGGGGCGTCAGGATCGCCATGGCGACGAAAGGCAGCATCGCGATTCCGAGCACCCAGGGGGTGACGTTGGTCTTCGGGCTGATCCCGGCGCCGGCGGCGGCGGCGAGGACGAGCCAGCCGATCGCCGCGGTCGCCGCGCCCACCGCGGCCAGGATCGCCGCGCTGGCCGCCAGCCCCTTGGCAAGCGCCGAGGCTCGGCCGCCGCCGCAGCCCGGCTGGCGCGGCAGCGAGGCCAGGATCGGCAGCGGCACGAACGCCCCCGCGGCGATCAGCAGATAGGAGGACGTCCAGCCGGCCTCAATTCCGAAGCCGTGCAGGACCGGGGCGAGGCTTCCGGCGGGATCGGCGAACAGCAGCGCCCCGCTCCCCGCCGCGACCATCGCGGTTCGGTATCCCCATAGGTTTGACGCGGCGACCGGTCCCTGCTCCGCGGGCGTCGGAGCGAGCTCGATGCGCCAGGCGTCGGCGGCGACCTCCAGCGTCGTCGTCCAGAAGGCGAGCAGAACCGCGAACAAGGCGGTGAGCGGCAGGCTGGCATCGGACGAGGTCATCGCCATCGCCAGCATCGAGGCGAAGATTCCGAGCTGCGACAGCATGATCCAGCCGCGGCGCTTGCCCCAGAAGCGGGCAAAGCCGGGCACGTCATATTTGTCGAGCAGCGGCGCCCACAGGAACTTGAAGGTCGGCAGCAGCTGAACCCAGGCGAAGAAGCCGATGATCGTGAGCACCACGCCATGCTCGGCGAGGCGGACGCTGAGCACGGTCGAGAACATGTAGAAGGGCAGGCCGGCCGAGAAGCCCAGCAGGACGTAGAGCGCCATCCGGCCGGGGCCGGGTCGCAACGCGGGAGGGGGCAGTGCGGCTGCGGCTTCGCTCATCGCGCGCAAAGCTCCACCGCCGGGCGGCAACAGTCAATGTCGGGCCGAGTTGGCGACCCGCTTCAGGCCTTCGTGAAGAGTGCCCGCGCCGAAGTTCCTGATCAGGCCCAGGGATAAGTCGAGCAGCTTCAGATAAGTGAGCACCTGCCTGGAATGAATGGGCGCGAGCCGGTCGACCGCCTTGACCTCGATGATCAGGCGGCGCTCCACCAGCAGGTCCGCCCGGAAGGCTTCCCGCACGGAGATCCCCTTATATTCGATGTCGACGATCTTTTGCCGTTACAGGGCGAGGCCGGCCCGGGCGCGACTCGCGGCAAGCAACATCTCGTAGCAGGATTCCAGCAGACCGGGTTCGAGATCCCGGTGGATGGCAAATCCGCATTCGATCGCCCCGGCCGCCAATTTTTCAACGTCGGACATGGTCTTATCCCCTTGCGAGGCCGCCGACTCCGCGACCTTCAGGTTTCAACGCAACGACGCAACGACGCAATGACGCAACGACGCAACGAGTCAGCGGCTGATCTGAGGAACCGGCAGCCCCCACCCTCAGCGAAGCTGCAATCATGATGGAAGCGCAGAAGCATGCAAAAATCGCATGGCCTCTGCGAGTGGCACGACATCGTTGCGTCGTTGCGTCGTTGCGTCGTCGCGTTGAAAAATGATTGGCCTGCGGCCGGAGGGGTTTCGCACGGGATGCGCCGGGCCGCTGTGGCGTTCGGGTCACATGAGCGTGGCAATCGTGTTTGGAGGATGGCGAGAGGTTATGGCTAGGTGAAGAGAAACTATGCCGGGGAGGGCTAATCTTGCTACTTAATGGCGGGCAATCACGCAGCAAATGCGGGTTTCAGGGGGAATTGGCATGTTTCGTCGTAAATCGTTGAAAACGATCCTGTTTTCTGGCGCGGCCTTTGCCGCCATGGCGGCCGCGGGCCCGGCATGGGCGCAGACCGGCACGGCCGATGAAGCCGCCGCCCCCGACGCCTCGGCCACTCGGACGGCCGATGCGGCCGACCCGGAGAACCGCCAGGACATCGTCGTCACCGGCACGCGCGTCGTCCGCGACGGCTTCCAGGCGCCGACGCCGCTCGTCGTGCTGACCAAGGACGACATCGAGAACACCTCGCCGACCAACAATATCGCCGACTTCGTCAACGAGCTGCCGCAGCTGGCCGGCTCGACCAAGCCCGCCAACTCGCGCCTCAATATCTCGAACGGCTCGGCGGGCATCAACGCGCTCAACATGCGCAACCTCGGCGAGGGCCGAGTCCTGGTCCTGCTCGACGGCCGTCGCTCGGTCGGCTCGACGATCTTCGGCTGGGTCGACGTCAACACGATTCCGCAGGCCCTGGTCGACCGGGTCGAAGTGGTCACCGGCGGCGCTTCGTCGGCCTACGGATCGGACGCGGTTTCGGGCGTGGTCAACTTCGTGCTCAACAAGAAGTATGAAGGCCTGGTCGTCGAGGGCGATTCGGGGATCACCACCGTCGGCGACAATTTCAACTATTCGGGCAGCGTCACCGGCGGCACGGGTTTCGCGAGCGGCCGCGGCCATGTCATCTTCAACGCCGAGATCGCCCATCAGGACGGCATCTTCTCGGTCGATCCGGGGGATCGCCCCTGGAACCACACCGGCTATGTCGCGGTCACCAACCCCGCTTACAACGCGGCGACCAATTCCTCCGTGCCGCAATTCCTGACGACCCTTCGCGGGATCGGACTTGGCAACCAGACGCCCGGCGGCCTGATTACCGCCTCGACGGGCGGCGTGGCGAACCGGCTGCGCGGCCTCTATTTCGGCCAGGGCAGCGCGGTCGGAACATTCAATTACGGCACGGGCTACAACTTCCCGGCGCTGGGCGGCGCCGCGGTGACCACCCGGACCCAGGGTCCCGACGCCTTCATCAACGATTCGGGGCGCCGCATCGGCCTCACCCCGCGCGACGACCGCTACGGCTTGTTCGGCCGGGCGAGCTTCGAGGTCGCGGACGGAATCGAGTTGTTCGCCGAGGCTTCGTACAACCACCAGGAAGTCTTCTTCAACGCCGGCCCGAACCTGGCGTCCTTCAACCTTAACACGACCGGCTGCACGACCACCCCGGTGCCGATCACCTGCAACGCCTTCGCCCTGCAGGCGCTGGGCCCGCAGCGGCTCGCCGGGGTCACCCAGATCAGCGTCACCTCCACCGGGGGCGACCTGCCGTTCCGCGGAATCAACAACCAGCGCAGCGTTCAGCGTTACGTGATCGGGGCGGAGGGCAGCTTCGATGCGTTCGGCAAGCCCGCGCATTGGGACGTCTACGGCCAATATGGCCGTTCCGATCTGCGCGAGCAGCTTCGCGACATCCAGAACCTGACCAACCTGACCAACGCCACCAACGCCGCCTTCGCTCCGGCCGGCAATGCTGGCGGCTATCCGGCCGGCTCGATCCAGTGCCTGATCAACGTCGACGCCATCACCACCAACAACGACCCGGCCTGCGTGCCATTGAACCGGCTCGGCCTCGGCGTCGCCGATCCGGCGGCGATCGATTATGCGCTGGGCGATCCCTATCGCAAGCAGACGCTGGAGCAGTATGTCACCGGCGCCAACCTGTCGCTGACTCCGTTCGCCACCTGGGCCGGCGATGTCAGCGTCGCCGTCGGCGCCGAATATCGCGAGGAAAAGATCCGCGGCACCGTGCCGGCCGAGTTCCAGCCGATCATCAACCCCAACGGCACCACCACCAATCGATGGTCGGTCGGCAATTATCTGCCCTTCACCGGCCAGTATAATGTGAAGGAAGCCTATCTCGAGACGGTGATTCCGCTGGGTCTCGGCCTCGAATTCAACGGCGCGGTGCGGGCGACCGATTATTCGAACTCGGGCTATGTCACCACCTGGAAGCTGGGCGCGACCTGGGCGCCGATCCCGGACATCCGCTTTCGCGTCACGCGCTCGCGCGACATTCGTGCGCCCAACCTCAATGAATTGTACTCCGCGGGCACGGCGAACAGCGATTCCGTGCGCAATCCGAAGTTCACCACCGACCTTGCCAACGGTCCTCAGTTCTTCAGCTATTCGGGACTGACGAGCGGCAATCCCGATCTGAAGCCGGAAAAGGCCGATTCATGGAATGTCGGTGCCGTATTCTCGCCGCGCTTCCTGTCCGGGTTCACAGCATCGGTGGATTATTTCAGGATCAACCTGAAGGGCGCCATCGATACGATCAGCGCGCAGGAGACCGTCAACCGCTGCAACGAGGGCATCCAGGCCTATTGCGATAAGATTAGTAACGATCCGGGTCGCTCGCTGCCGAACAATCCCTATCTGCTGATCGGCATCCAGCCGTTCAACTATGTCCGGCGCCTGGTGCGGGGCATCGACTTCGACGCCTCCTATCGCCGGCCGATCGGCGCTCAGGGCAGGATGCTCATGAAGGGCACCGCCACGCGCTATATCGAAAATCTGGCCGATACCGGGATCGCCGGCGTCATCCCGGTCAATACGGTCGGCGCGAATGGCGGCCAGGCCAGCACGCCTAAATGGATCTATCGCGCCAGCGCCACCTACGAGACTCCGGCCTATTCGCTCACCGGCGTGGCCCGGGGGGTGAGCTCGGGCACATATCTGGCCAACGCCATCGAGTGCCAGACGACCTGCCCCGTCTCGACGACGCAATTCCCGACCTACGACAACAACCAGATCAAGGGCGCCCTTTATTTCGACCTCAACGCGACGATCAAGTTCGACACATGGGGCCGCGATGGCGGCGGCGAGTTCTTCATCAACGTCACCAACATCCTCAACGACGGGCCGATCCTGCTGCCGGAGACCGGCCTTGCCGCGAACAGCACGTTCAGCGATCTGCTCGGGCGCACCTTCCGGGCCGGGGTCCGGCTCAAGTTGCGATAATATGGATGGATGATTTCCCGCTTCGGGGCGGCGTCGTCCATTGCGAGGACGTGCCGCTGCCGCTGATCGCGCTCGAGGTGGGGACTCCCGTCTACGTCTATTCGACCGCGAGCATGTTGAGGCAAACGCGGGTGCTGAAATCGGCGCTGGCCGGGGTGGGGGGAGCTTCGGGCGATCCGCTCATCGCCTTTGCCGTCAAGGCCAACCCCAACCCGGCGGTGCTCGCGACCCTCGCCGCCGAAGGGCTCGGCGCCGACGTCGTCTCGGGCGGCGAATATCTGCGGGCCCGGGCCGCCGGGATCGCCGCCGACAAGATCGTGTTTTCCGGGGTCGGCAAGACGGCGGCGGAAATGGCGCTGGCTCTTGACGGCGGGCTTTGCCAGTTCAACCTCGAATCCGTCCCGGAAGCCGAGATGCTGTCGCAAATCGCGGTCGCCCGGGGAGTCGAGGCGGCGGTGGCGCTTCGGGTCAATCCCGACGTCGACGCAGGGTCCCATGCCAAGATCTCGACCGGCTCGGCCCATAACAAGTTCGGAGTGGCGATCGGAGATGCGGTCGTCGCCTGCGCCCGGATCGAAGCGTTGCCGGGCCTGAGGCTGGTCGGGGTCGCCGTCCACATCGGAAGCCAGCTCACCCGCCTCGAGCCGCTCGAGGCGGCGTTCGAGCGGCTGGGCGGGCTGATCCGGGCGCTCCGAGCGGAAGGGCACGAAATCCGGACGGCCGATCTCGGCGGCGGGCTGGGGCTGGCTTACGATCCGGTCGCGCCGCCCCCCCCGGCACCCGCCGAGTACGGAGCGATGGTCGCCCGGGTGACGAGCGGCTGGGGCACCCGGCTGATCTTCGAGCCGGGCCGGCTCCTGGTCGGCGGCGCGGGCGTGCTCCTCACCACCGTGATCCGGGTCAAGCCGGGGCCGGTCGTTCCCTTCGTCGTCGTCGACGCGGCGATGAACGATCTGATGCGGCCCAGCCTCTACGACGCCTGGCACGCCGCGGACGCCGTCGTCCCCAACGGCGGATCGATGGTCGCCGACATCGTCGGGCCGGTCTGCGAGACCGGCGACACCTTCGCCCGCGCCCGGCCGATCGACCGGGTCGAGGCCGGGGAGCTCATGATCATCCGGACCGCCGGGGCTTATGCCGCGACGATGGGCAGCACCTACAACAGCCGCCCGCTCGCGCCCGAGGTGCTGGTCAACGGCGCCGAATGGGCCGTGGTCCGCGAGAGGCCGCCGCCTGAGGAGATGCTGCGCGGTTACAAGGTCCCACTCTGGCTTGCGGCGGCGGAGGGGGAGGGCAGCTGAGTGTTGGAGGGGGAACGCAAGGGCGCCCGCCGATGTTGGGCATTCACCGCCGCGGATCGGGGTGACCAGTATGCAGGGGCTGTTCGCCTCTATCGATCATAGCCCAATCGCTTCGGTGATCACCGATGCAAGGCTGGCCGACAATCCGATCGTGGCGGTGAACCGCGCCTTTTGCGCTCTGACCGGCTATGGGGAAGGCGAGATTCTCGGGCGCAACTGCCGGTTCCTGGCCGGTCCGGAGACCGAGCCCGTCGCCCAGGCGATCCTTCGCCGAGCCGTCGCCGAAGGGCGCCCGGCGCTGGTCGAGCTGACCAATCACCGCAACGACGGCAGCGCTTTTTTGAACGCGGTGATGGTCGCTCCGGTGCTCGGCGAGGACGGGGAGCCGGCCTATTTCCTCGGCTCGCAGATGGACGTCGGCGCGGGCTCGGGGCTTTCCGCCCCGCGCCGGCAGCGCGCCGAGGCCCTGGTCCGTTCGATCACCCCGCGCCAGCTCCAGGTTCTGGAGCACATGATCGCGGGCTACCGCAACAAGCAGATCGCCGGCTTCCTCGCCATCGACGAGAAGACGGTGAAGATGCATCGCGCAAGCCTGCTGGCGAGGATCGGAGTCGCCAGCTCGGCTGAGGCGATCCGGATCGGAGTGGAAGCCGGGCTCAGGCCTTAGGGTCCGATCATCACTTACAGATCCGTCATTGCGAGGAGCGAAGCGACGAAGCAATCCAGCGGGCCTCCGAGGCAGTGCTGGATTGCTTCGCTGCGCTCGCAATGACGGAAGTGATCTCTAACGAGCCATCATACCTAGTGATCCCGGCTGATCGCGAAGCGGGCGATCGCGGCGAGGAGGTCCGAATCGCTTCCGAAGCCCTGGAGATGCTCGCTCGCCTGGTCGACGAGGAGCCGGGCCTGGCGGCGGGCTCGCTCCGCCCCAAGCACGGTGACGAAGGTCACCTTGCCCTGGTCGTCGTCCTTGCGGAGCCGCTTGCCGACCCGCGCCTCGTCGCCGTCATGGTCGAGCAAATCGTCGGCGATCTGGAAGGCGAGGCCGAGGCAATGGGCGTAGCCGCGAAGGCTGGTTCGGGCTTCGGCGGAGGCCTGTCCGAGGATAGCGCCGGCCTCGACGCACCAGCCGATCAGGGCCCCGGTCTTGAGGCGCTGCAGGCGGGTGATGGAATCGAGGTCGAGCGCCTCGGCCGGGAACAGGTCGAGCATCTGGCCGCCCGCCATTCCCGAGGCCCCGGCGGCGCGGGCGAGCTCGCACACCAGCTCGGCGCGGATCTCGCCGGAAACGGGCATCGCCGGATCGCCCAATATCTCGAAAGCGAGGGCGAGCAAGGCGTCCCCGGCGAGGACCGCGGTGGCTTCGTCGAAGGCGCGGTGGACGGTGGGCTTGCCGCGGCGCAGATCGTCGTCGTCCATGCAGGGGAGATCGTCGTGGATGAGCGAATGGACATGGACGCATTCGACCGCGAGCCCCGCCCTGACGGCGTTTTCGCGCGGCACCCCGAACAGGTCGGAAGCGGCGATGGTGAGGAGCGGCCGAAGCCTCTTGCCGCTGCCGACGGCGGCGTAGCGCATCGCCTGGTAGAGGCGGCGGCGCGGATCGGGCGGATCGGGCAGGATGCCCTCGAACAAAGCGTCGATGTCGGCCGCGGCGCGGCGCATCGAAGGGCCGAGCGCGACCTCGGAGCGGAGGGTGTCGGTCATCGTCATCCGATCGCCACGCGCTTGAACTCGATATTTTCCTCAACGGCGCTGACGTCCTCGATGCGCAGCCGATAGGTCGCGGCAAGCGCGTCCAGCAGCTCGCTGACGACGCTTTCGGGAGTGGACGCCGCGGCCGTGATGCCGAGCGATCCGCGTTGCGGAAGCCTGGACCAGTCGAGCTCCTCGGGCCCGGCGACCCGCTGGACGGCCGGGCAACCCGCCAAGGCGGCGACCTCCGCCAGACGGCAGGCGTTGGAGGAGAAGGCGTCGCCGACGACGATCATCGCGTCGGCACGGGCGGCGATCGCGCGCGCCGCCGACTGCCGGTTGGTGGTCGCGTAGCAGATGTCGCCCGCGGCGGGCCGGACGAGGTCGCGAAAGCGCGCGTCGAGGGCGGCCGTCACCTCGGCCGCCTCGTCGACCGAATAAGTGGTCTGGACGGCGAGCGCGAGCCTTTCGCCGGCGGGGAAGGGGAGGGCGTGGACGTCCGCGGCGCCGCGGACGACGGACACGGCGCCTGGCGGGGCGTGGCCCAGGGTCCCGACGATCTCCGGATGGCCCTCGTGGCCGACAAGAACGATATGGCGGCCGCTTCGGTGATGCCGCTCCACCTCCCGGTGCACCTTGGCGACCAGGGGGCAGACGGCGTCATAGGCGATCAGGCCCCGCCGGTCCGCTTCCTGGGCCACCTCGGGAGCCACGCCGTGGGCGGACAGGATGACGACGGCGCCTTCCGGCACCGCCTCCAGCTCCTCGACGAAGACGGCCCCTTCGGCTTCAAGCGCCCTCACGACCCGAAGGTTGTGGACGATCGGGCGGCGCACATAAACCGGCGCTCCGTGGACCCGGAGAGCGTCCCGAACCGCCTGGATCGCGCGCGTGACGCCCGCGCAGAAGCCGCGGGGCGAAGCGAGCAATATGTCGAGGGTGGGAAGGCCGTCACGGGCGTCGGGGTCGATCATCGCTTCCTTGCTCGTCGCCCCCGCCGGCAAGCCTAAGGGGGGCCGGAGGGCGAATCCACATGGACTAAAGCAGGTATTGCATGCGGACGGTTTCGCGAGTGAATCCGGCCCGCAAATCGATGCGTACCTGCCGAAACTTCGGCGCCCCGAAGCGCACCACCGGATTTCTCGAAAAGCCGAACCCCTCACGCGGGATCCCGATCAGCATGTCCAGCTTCCGATTGCGGTTCTCGTCGTGAAAGACGGCAAGCGCATAAGCGCCGGGCGCGAGGCCGGTGATCCGGATCGGTCCGCTGGTGGCGGGAGCGCTCCTCGTCACCGCCCCGGGATCGCTCCTGCAGTCGGGGAAATGGGCTGGCTCGCGGGTCAGGCAGAAGTGCAGCTCGCCCCTGTTGTTGCGAAGCTTCTCGATCGAGATCTCGATGTCGGCGGTCGGACCTTTGGCCGCGATCGGAATGAGAAGGAGCGGAATGAGCAGCAGCGGGCGGGCCATAGCGCGCCGCGCTACCCGGCCGCCGCCCAGCCCGCCATATGGCCTTTAGGCGGGGTCTCGCCATGAACGCACCGAAACCCGCGCTGATCATCGCCGGCGGCGGCCTGTCCGGCTGCCTGGCGGCCCTCGCTCTCGCCGAGCGCCGGCCCGAAGTGGACTTCCTCGTCGTCGAAGGGGGAGAAAGGTTCGGCGGGAACCATGTCTGGTCCTTCTTCGACGCCGACGTGGCCGGCCCCGAACGGCAGCTGATCCAGCCGCTGGTCGGGCATCGCTGGACCGATCACGAAGTACGCTTTCCCCACCGCCGCCGCACCCTCGGCTTCGGCTATAACAGCGTCAGGTCGGCTGATCTCGACGCCCGGATGCGCTCGACGCTCGCGCCCGAACGCTACCGCCTCGGCAGCCGGATCGCTCAGGTGGCGCCGGATCATGTCCTCCTGCAGAGCGGCGAGCGGCTGGCGGCGGGCGCGGTGATCGATGCCCGCGGGGCCGAGCCGCTTCCGAAGCTCGATCTGGCTTGGCAGAAGTTCGTCGGCCTGACCTGCCGCTTCGCCGAGGATCACAACGTCGAGCGGCCCGTAGTCATGGACGCGCGGGTCGAGCAGGACGACGGCTATCGCTTCGTCTATTCGCTTCCGTTCAGCACCCGCGAACTGCTGGTCGAGGATACTTATTACTCGACCTCGCCGATCCTCGACGTCCCGCTCGTGCGCTGCCGGGTCGGAAGCTATTTGCGGCGCTCCGGCCTCGATCCGGCCGAAATCCTTGCCCAGGAAGCGGGAGTCCTCCCGATCCTGCTGGGCGGCCGCCTGGAAGACCTTTGGAGCGACGCGGACCCCCGGGTCGCCCGGCTCGGCCTTCGCGGCGGCTTCTTCCATCCCACGACCGGCTATTCCCTGCCTGACGCGGCCCGCAACGCCGTCCTGCTCGCCGGGCAATCGGACCTGACGAGCGCTGCCCTTCACGCGCTCTTCCGCCGGCGGGCCGACGAGCTGTGGGACCAGCGGCGATTCTACCAGAAGCTCAATCGGATGCTGTTCCGGGCCGCGGAGCCGAAGCAGCGTTACCGGGTGCTCGAGCATTTCTATCGCCTGCCCGAGCCGCTGATCGCGCGCTTCTACGCCGGCCGCCTCACCGCGCTCGACAAGCTTCGGATCCTGAGCGGACGTCCGCCGGTGCCGCTGGGCCGGGCAATGGCCGCGCTTCGGGAGCGGCGGGCATGAGCCCGACCGCCGCCGTCATCGGCTCCGGCTTCGGCGGGCTTGCGCTCGCCATCCGCCTCCAGTCGGCCGGGATCGCGACCACGATCCTCGAGGCCAAGGACAAGCCGGGCGGACGGGCCTATTTCTGGGAGAAGGACGGGCACGTCTTCGATGCCGGCCCGACCGTCATCACCGACCCGGCCTGCCTTAGCGAGCTTTGGGCGCTGAGCGGCGCCGACATGGCCCGGGACGTCGAGCTTCTCCCGGTCTCGCCTTTCTATCGCCTCTCCTGGCCCGACGGGACCGTCTTCGACTATGTCAACGACGACGCCCGGCTGACCGAGCAGATCGCCGCCCTCGATCCGGCCGACGTCGAAGGCTATCGCCGATTCCTAGATTATTCGGCCGGCGTCTTCGTCGAAGGATACGAGAAGCTCGGCGCCGTCCCCTTCCTCGATTTCCGGTCGATGCTGAAGGCCGCTCCGCAGCTGGCCCGCTACCAGGCCTGGCGCTCGGTCTATTCGATCGTCTCGGGCTTCGTCCGCAACGAGAAGCTGAGGCAGGCCTTGTCCTATCATACGCTGCTCGTCGGCGGGAACCCGATGACGACCAGCGCCATCTACGCGCTCATCCACAAGCTCGAGCGCGACGGCGGGGTGTGGTTCGCGCGCGGCGGCACCAACCGGCTGGTCGGCGGAATGGTCCGCCATTTCGAGCGGCTCGGCGGCAAGGTCCGGCTCGGCGATCCGGTCGAGCGGATCGAGACCGAGAACGGCCGGGCGTCCGAGGTCCGCACCCGGAGCGGCTACAGCGCCCGGTTCGACGCCGTCGCCTCCAATGCCGATGTCGTCCGCACCTACGACATGCTCGGCGACGGCCGGGGCCGCCAGGCCGCCGCCCGACTTCGCCGCAAGCGCTTCTCGCCCTCGCTGTTCGTCGTCCACTTCTCCACCCGCGGCGAGTGGCCGGACGTTCCGCATCACAGCATCCTGTTCGGGCCGCGCTACAAGGAGCTGCTCGGCGAAATCTATCGCGGAAGCACGCTGCCGGGCGATCCCTCCATCTATCTTCACCACCCGACCGCGACCGATCCGGCCATGGCGCCGCCGGGCAAGTCGACCTTCTACGCGCTCGCCCCGGTGCCGCACCTCGGCAAGGCTCCGCTCGACTGGAACAAGGAGGGGCCGGCTTATGCGGCCCGGATCCTGAAGCTTCTGGAGGCGCGCGCCTTGCCCGGTTTGTCGGAAAGGCTCGAAATCCTCTTCCATTACGGGCCGGCGGACTTCGAGACCGATCTCAACTCGCATCTCGGCTCCGCCTTCAGCCTGGAGCCGCTGCTCACCCAGAGCGCCTGGTTCCGGGTCCACAATCGCGACGACAAGATCCCCAACCTCTATTTCGTCGGAGCGGGCACCCATCCCGGCGCCGGCATCCCGGGGGTGGTCGGAAGCGCCAAGGCGACCGCCGGGCTGATCGTCGAGGATCTTCTCGGATGAACCGGGCGCAGCTCGTCGCCGCGGCCGGGGAGACCATCCGCCACGGCTCCAAATCCTTCCACATGGCGAGCCGGCTGTTCGACCGAAGGACCCGCGAGCGGGCCTGGCTGCTCTATTGCTGGTGCCGCCATTGCGACGACGTCTGCGACGGTCAGGCGCTGGGCTTCAGGACGGACCGGGGGCAGGGCAATGTCGCCGCCGTCGAGCTTCTCACCGGCCAAGTGCTGGCGGGGGAGACGGTCGGGCTGCTGCCCTTCGACGCCCTCGGCGCCCTGCTGGCCGAATGCCCGGTCCCCCATCGCTATATCCTCGATCACCTGCAGGGCTTCGCCCTCGACGCACAGGGGTGGCGCCCGAGGGACGAGGCGGATCTGCTGCGTTATTGCTACCATGTCGCCGGAGCGGTGGGCTGCATGATGGCGATCGTCATGGGCGTGAAGCCTGAGGAGGAAGAGACCCTGGCGCGGGCCTCGGATCTCGGAATCGCCTTCCAGCTGTCGAACATCGCCCGCGACCTTCGCGACGACCATGAAGCGGGGCGTTGCTACGTCCCCGCCGAATGGATCGATACCCATGGGCTCGACCGCCGCGATCCCTTGCGGCCCGACCGGAGGGGCGCCCTGGTCGCGGTCGCCGGCCGGCTCGCCGACCTTGCCCTTCGCTATGAAGCTTCGGCTCATGCCGGGATCGCCAGGCTGCCGTTCCGGGCGCGCTGGGCGGTGCTTGCGGCGGCCCGGGTCTACGGCGCCATCGGCCGGCGGGTGGCCTCGCTCGGCGCCTCGGCCTGGGAGACGAGGGTGACGGTTCCGCGCCGGGAGAAGCTCTACTTTCTCCTTCCCACCCTCGTCGAAGCGATCCGGGCGCGCTGAGCCGATGGCCCATTTCGCGGTCGTCGCTCCGCCTTTGCGCGGCCACTACCGGCCGCTCTCCAACCTCGCCGCCGAGTTGATCGCCCGCGGCCACCGGATGACCTTCCTCCATCACCCGGACGCGGCCCCTTTGGTCGAGGCGGAAGGCGCGCAATTCGAGCCCCTGGGCCGGGACTCGCCGCCGGTCGCCGACTGGACCGATCCGATGGCGAAAATCCGCGGCCTCGTCGGTCTGGGCGGCGCCCTAAGCGGAATGAGCCGCTTCACGGACATGTTCTGCCGCGAAGCCCCCGCGGCGCTTCGCCGGATCGGGGCGGACGCGATGATCGTCGACCAGCTGGAAGCCGGCGGCGGACTGGTCGCCGAGCATCTCGGCCTGCCTTTCGCGAGCGTCGCGGTGACCGTGCCGATCAACCGCGAGCCCGGCCTTCCCCCGCCTTATGTCGGCTGGCGCTACGAGCCGGGCGAGAAGGGGGAGAAACGGAACCGGGGCGGCTGGCGGGTCGCCGACCTGCTGATGCGCGGCGTCGGCGACGGCATCGAACGCAACGCCGAGCGGCTCGGACTGGCGCCGCGGCGGCGTCTCGAAGACTGCCTGTCCACGATCCTCCAGATTTCGCAGATGGTCCCGAGCCTGGACTTCCCGCGCAGCCGGCTGCCTGAGAGCTTTCGCTATACGGGTCCCTTCAGCCGCGCCTCGCAGGACTTTTGGGAGCTTCCGCCGGGCGACCACCGGCCGCTGGTCTACTGCACCCTCGGCACGCTCCAGGGCTCTCGCGCCGGCCTTTTCCGCAAGGTGGCGAAGGCCTGCGCGGCGCTCGATCTGCGGCTCCTGATCAGCCAGGGCGGGCGCGGCCGCCTGAAGCCGGGGGACCTGGCCGGCCATGTCCTGGTCCGCGACTGGGTGCCGCAGGAGGCGGTGCTCGCCGTGGCGGACATGCTGGTCTGCCACGGCGGCATGAACACGGTGCTGGACCGGCTCGCCGCCGGCCGGCCGATGGTGGTGATGCCGCTCGCCTTCGAGCAAACGGCGATCGCGGCGCGGCTCGAACATGCCGGAGTGGCGCGGGCGCTGAGCCGGCTGGCTTCGACGCGGCGGCTGGCCGAAGCCATTGCGGAAGTGAGGGAAGAGCCTCGCTTCCACGAGCGCGCCGAGGCCGTGGCACGCGAAATGCGCGAGGCGGGGGGCGCCGCCCGCGCCGCCGGCCTCATCGAGGCGGCGTTGACCTGAGCCGCTCGGCGGGCAGCCGCCACCAGGGCGTCGCGGGCGATCGGTGATGCTCGTGATGATAGCCGAAATGGAAGCAGGTCAGGAGCGAGGCCAGCCGACCGTAATCGTTGCTTCGGGCGCGGTGCCGGTCGCCGAACGCGTCCGCGCCCGATCGATGGGGAAGAAAGGTGCCGAACAGGAAGAGCTGCAGGGAGGAGAGGATCGCCGGAAGCGCCCAGAAGAGCAGCAGGTTCGGATAGGGCGCCTTGAGCAGCAGCGTGTAGATTGCGACGAGGCCGGTCAGCACCGCCAGTTCGCGCCACCCGAAATATTGCCGGAAGAAAGCCAGATACCAGGGCCAGAAGGCGGACGGATGGTCGGCGCTGAAATCCGGATCGGCGGCGGTGCCGGGGCTTCGATGATGCTCGAAATGCTTGGCCCGAAGCCGGTCGAAGGAAAAGCCGGCGTAGAACGCGAGGGCCACCCGGCCCGCCCATAGATTGACCCGCGGCCGGCCCGGCGCCAGCGAGCCGTGCATCGCGTCATGGGCGATTATGAAGAGGCCGACGTTGAGCCAGCATTGGAGGATTACGAGCAGACCCGCGGCGGGGCCCGCCGACTGCAGCCGAAACAAGAAGATCGAGCCGATGTGCAGGGCCGCCCAGGCGCCGGCGATGGCCGCGGCCAGGCCAAGGCCGATCGCGGTCTGGCGGGCGCTCCTCACGCCGCCTCCCCGCGCCCGCGAAGCTGGCTTCGGAGGCGCTGCACGGGGCGCGCGTAGAGGAAGCCGAATGAGACCGCGCCGTCCCGCTCATGGATGATATGGTGGAGCCGGTGGGCCTGGACGAGGCGCTTGAGATAGGCGCTTCGCGGAGTTCGCCGGAAGCCCAGGCGTCCGTGGACCAGCCCGTCGTGAAGGATCGCGTAGAGGAGGCCGTAAACGACCATCCCCGCGCCGACCCACCACAAGGGCTCCGACAGGCGGGCGAGCAGGGTGAAGAAGAGAAGGCTGATCCCGGCGAAGACGAAAGCGTAGAGATCGTTCGTCTCGAACGGGCCGCGTCGCGGCTCGTGATGGGACCGGTGCCACCGCCAGCCCCAGCCGTGCATCACATGGCGGTGCACCGCCCAGGCGACGCCCTCCATACCGATCGCAGTCGCGGCGGCGATGCTGATTCCGATCGGCAAGCTGACGGCCATGGCGCCGAGATAGGAGCGGGGGCCCCGCCCGTCCACGCACCGCGGCCCCATACGGTATAAAGCAGGTAGGGCGCGGGCCTATCGGCTGAGCACGACCTCGGCGACCCGGCGGCGGCCGCCGGTTCGGGTCAGCTGGACGAAGACGTCGACCGTGCTCTTGATGTAATGGCGGATATCCTCGCGGTTGAGGCTCGTCCCGGCCTGCAAAGCTAGAAGGACGACCTGCTCGACGGCCCCTTCGGCGGTGTCGGCATGGACCGTCGTCATCGAGCCGGGGTGGCCGGAATTGACGGCCCGGAGGAAGGCGAAGGCCTCTTCGCCGCGAAGCTCGCCGAGGATGATCCGGTCCGGACGCATTCGAAGCGACGCGGCGACGAGGTCGTTGGCGCTGACCTCCGCCTCGCCGAGCGCGCTTCGGGCCGCGAGCAATCCGACGACATTGTCGTGGCGCACCTGAAGCTCGGGCGTGTCCTCGATCAGGATCAGCCGCTCCTCGGCGGGGATCTCGCGGATCAGGGCGTTGAGGAAGGTGGTCTTGCCGGTAGAGGTGCCGCCGGAGACGAGGATGTTGCGGCGGCCGCGGACCGCCGCGGCGAGCATCCCGCCGACGTCCCCCGAAGCCAGCTGCGCCGCCAGGCTGTCGTCGGCGTCGTCGCGCTCGAGGCCCTCGCGGGCGCTGGTTTCGGCGAAGGCGCCGGAACTGACATAGTCGGAAAGGGCGAGGTCGGCGGCGACATGCTTGCGGATCGCCAGCGCCAGCGGGCCGCGGGTTGCCGGCGGAGCGACGATTTGCACCCGGGCGCCGTCGGGGAGGGTGGCCGAGAGCAGGGGATGCTCGCGGCTGATGCCCTGGTGCGAGATCGAGGCGATCTGCCGGGCGAGGCGATCGAGGGTGGCTTCGTCGAGCGTCGGCGCTTCGTGCCGCTCGATCGCTCCGCCCACCGTCTCGATCCACAATTCGCCGGGGCGGTTGACGTAGATGTCGGTAACGTCGGGCCGGGCGAGCATGCCGGTGAGCGGCGCCAGATAGGAACGCAGATAGACCCGGCCGTCGCCGGCGGCGGCCGAGCTCACCGGCGGTTCTCGGCGCCGCTGAAATCGAGGTCGCGGGCCGCGAAGATGCTGATGCTGGTTCCGGCCTTCACCTTGAGTGTCGGGGTGACCTGGGTCGGCTGGATGATCTGGGTGGTTCCCTGAAGGCCGCCGGTGGGCAGGATCACCGTCGTTCCGTTACCGGCCCGCGAGGCGAGATTGACGCCGATGTCGAACGCCGACTGGAGGATCGCCCCGGCGAAGCGCTCGAAGAAATGGCTGTTCACCTTCGCCTTGATCCCGGCGCGGCCGAAGGTGTCCGAGGCGGGGGAACCGATCGCGATCGTCACTCCGTCGGGCCGGATCAGCCGGATCCAGTTGACGAGGGCGCGGCGCTGGCCGGGCGCGACCTCGGAGCGATATTCGCCGATCAGCCGGCTGCCGCGCGGGATGAGGATTCGGCTGCCGTCGAACCCGCGAACGTCGCGCGAGACGATGGCCCGGGCCAGGCCGGGCCGGGTCGAATCGAGCGCGGTCTCGAGCACGGCCGGGATCAGGGTCCCCTGGGCGACCGTGGTCCCCCGATTGGCGAAGGCCCCCGAACGGGCGCGGCCGCCGGCCACGCCGGTCGTTCCCGGAGTAACAACCGCGGAATCCGCCGGGCCCCCTGCCGCTGGCGATCCGGCGGCCGAGCCGACGTCGACGACGAGCACCGGGCCGGTCGCGACCCGCGGCGGCGGCGGTGGTGGAGGAGGGGGCTCGTAAGGCTGGGCGGTCGGATAAGGCTGCGGCTGCGGCACGTAGACGATCTGCGGCGGCGCGGGCGGCGGCGGCGGCGACGGGACGGGCGTCGCGGTCGCCGGGACCGGCACGACCGGGACGAGCACCGGCTCAGGGACGGCGGGGGGAACGTAGAGCGGCGGCGGCGGGCTCGCCATCTGCACCCGGTCCGCGGCCCGTACCCGGACCGCCGGGGAAGCCGTCTCGCGGCGGCGGGAATCGAGCACCGCGAACAGGAGCAGGCCGGCGGCGACCACCCCGACGCCGATCGCGAGGTTCGAGACGCCGCCGCGCGGCCGGGCCACCACCGGCATGACTCCCGCCTCGCCGGGCAGCCGGGCGAAGGGACGGGGATCGGTGGGGGGCGGGTTGGCGGCCATCAGCTCGGCTTCTTCCTTTTCTTCTTGCGAACGACCCGTTCGGCGCCGGCGACCTCCGCGTCGATCCTAAAGACGAGCTTCGAGACGACGGAATCAATGACGAAGAGATCGTCGCGCATCGCGCCGTTGACGAGCGATTCCCGGCCTTGGGCGTCGATCGCGTAGACGGCCGGGAGGGTCCGGTCGCGCGGCCATTCGATATAGGTGTGGCGGCCGTCGTCCGAAATCTTGCTCGGCCGAAGCGAACGGGCGCCGCTCAGCCTGTAGCGGCCGGCGTCTTCCGACGTCGGCGCTTCGTCGGCGACCGAATCGGCCTGGCCGGACGGATAGGTGAAGCGCAGATTATAGGCCATTTCGGGCGTCGGGGCGTAGATCGGCGAAAGCTCGAAGAAATAGGTCCTGGCGCTCGTCACCACCGTCATGTTGGTCGCGACCCCGCCCTGGACCAGCTTGATGAACAGATAGTCGCCGCGCCGGTTCGGGGTCACCTGCCAGGCGCCGCTGTCGCCGATCGCGACATTCTCGATCTGCTCGTCGGAACCGAACTCGACCGTGACCTGGTAGCCCGGCGCGGCCTGGATCTGGAAGACCCGGTTGGGCTCATAGGCGATGGTCTGAAGCCGCGGGTCGACGCTGCCGGGCTGCGGCGGCTGCTGGGCGACGAGCGGCGCCGCGAGCAGGGCCGCGGCGACTGCAAGGTGCCGGATCCTCAAAGCTCGTAATCCGGAGCGCCGGGTTTCGGCCCGGTCCTTGCGGGCCCGGTCCTTGCGGGGGCCCGGGAGGCGCCGGGCCGGACGGGTACGGTCTGGGTGGTCTGGGTGGTCGTCTGGCTGGTCGAGACCTCGACGCTGCCGGTCGGGACCACGACGAGCGGCGAGCCCTGAACGACCGGCGCCGGCTCCGGCGGAAGCGCCTCGGGGTCGCGCCGGTAGCGAAGCACCTGGAAACCGAGCGGGTTCACCATCCGGTCCTCGAGCTGCATCGGCTCGCCCGAATAGCGATAGCGGATCACCGAGACCCAGGAGCGCGCCGGCTCGATCCTGCCGCCGGCGTCGCGCCGAACCGTGTCGAAGCGCACCAGGGCGACGTTGCGGCCGACCGGGGAGACGCTCTTCACCCGGGTCTCGACGACGGTGGTTCGCGGATAGATGACGAGCGGGCTCTGCGGGTTCGAGACCTGGGTGGCGGCGATGTAGGAGGAACGCGCGGTCTCCGCCGACCACAAGGCGACCTTGCGGTAATCCGCCTGCAGCTTGTCGATGTCGAAGCTCTCGCGGGCGATGACATATTGGACCAGGAACGACTGGGTGAGCGCGGTATCGGCCGAGACCTTGCCCGGATCGAGCGGCTCCAGCGCCTGGACGAAGCCCGTATTGCGGTCGACCAGCAGGGTATAGGGGACGACGGTCTTGAGCGGGGTGAGGAGAACCAGGACGAGCGCCTCGAGAACGGCGACCGCGACGGCGGCGGAAGCGACGAACCATGCCGTCCGGCGCGACGCGCGCAAGGCGTCCTGCCGGTCGTTGGCCCAGGTCTCGGCCTCGGCATAATAAGCGTCCAGCGCCTCTCGGCTTGGCTTGTTCATGAGGCGCGATCCCTGCGTCCGGACGAGGCGGACAAGCGGCCGCGGGTGCGGCGGGTGAAGCTTTGGCCCAGGCGAGGCGGCGGCGGCGGCGCGGCCTGGCCATGGACCGTCAAATGGCGGGCGACATGCGTCGAGGCGCCGGGCGCCGCCGCCGACGCGGCGATGCCGCCGGCATAAGCCGGCCCGCCGCTTTCGCGCCGCTGGGTCGCGGCGACGGCGTCGGCGACGATCGCCGCCCGCGAGCGGTCGGCGGCGGCCGGAACGGTCTCGCGGAGGGTCTGTCCAATGCGGACCTGGCCGCCGCGAAGCGCCGCCGCGGCCGTCGCCGGAGCTTCCCGCCACGCCGGCGGCAGTCGGAAGCCGTAAGCGAGCCGGGCGCAGGCGATCATCATCGCCAGCAAGGCGAGCGCGAACACGAAGGCGACCACGAACAATTGCACCCCGATGCCGGGGATGGCGACGTCCGCCTGCCGCCTCGCGATCACGTCCGCGAGCCAGGGCTCGAGCATCGCCAGCTCTACGCCGAGCAATATTCCGGCGCCGAGCGCGCCGAGCGCCGCTCCGCCAAGCACCCGAATCCAGCCTTCGAACAGGCCGCGGGTCGAATCGAACAGAAGGAAGGCGATGAAGAAGGGTCCCAACGCAAGCATCAGCCCCGCAATCAGCCGAACCGCGGCCAGCGAACCGATCGCCCCCGTAAGGAACATCACCCTGGCCCCGTCCAGCGCCATGATGTCATAGCCATGAGCCTGGAGCGCGCCCGCCGTCGGCAGCGGCGGCTGTCCGGGTTCCGCGGCCGGGGTCAGCTGATAGGCTCCGGTCGGAATGCCGGGCCCGAGCGCCGACAAGGCCAGCATCGCGCGGTCGGCATAATCGAGCCTCGCGACGAGGGCGCCGCCGGCGCCGGGAAGCTGGGCGGGACGGCCGATCTCCGCCGCGACCTCCGCCGGGCCGTGGAAAGCGACGTCGTAGATCACCGTCCGATAGGCGGTCCAGCCGGTCCCCAGAGCGAGGACGATCCCGATCTTGACCAGCGCCAGGACGCCGTCTCGCACGCCCGGGACGTGGCCGAGAAGCATCCGGTAGCCGAACAAGGCGACGAACAGGGTGAGGAATCCGACCAGGACCAGCGACAGGGTCGAGCCGGGCGCGGCCAGGGCCCGATAGCCTTCGGAGCCGATCGTCTGGGCCTGGCAGTCGACGAAGGCGAGAACGCCCTGGAGGAAGCCTTCCTGAGGCGGGATGGACGGGCAAATCGCCATCACGCCACCTCGAGCAGGCGCGGGATCCAGTCGGCGGGATCGTCGCCGCGCTCGGCGCGGATCTCGTCGAGCAGACGGACGGTTCGCTCGCGGCCGGAAAGGATGGTCAGAAGGTCGCGCTCGCCGGTGAGGTTGAGGCGGGCGACCACGCTTTCGGCGCCATGCTTGATCAGGAAGCAATGGGCGCTGTCGGGCAAGGTCCGGATCAGCTCATATTCGTGCGGGGTGAGGCCAAAGCCCTCGATATAATCGTCGGCCCGGGCCTTCGGGTTGGCCATGAATATCTGGGTCGCGGCCTGCTCGACGATGGCGCTCGCGATCCGGCTTTCGAGCGCGTCCTGGGCGCTCTGGGTTGCGAAGCCGACGATCCCGTTGCGCTTTCGGATCGTCTTCTCCCAATCCTTGATGCGGCGGACGAAGACGTCGTCGTCGAGCGCCTTCCAGCCTTCGTCGACGACGATGATCGCCGCGCTTCCGTCCAGCCGCTCCTCGACCCGGTGGAACAGGTACATCATCGCCGGCGTGCGCATCGTCGGGTCGTCGAGGATCTGGGTCATGTCGAAACCGACCGATTCCGCGCTCAGGTCGGTCTTGTCGAGCGGATTGTCGAACAGCCAGGCGCGCTCGCCGTCGCCCCACCACGGCCTCAGCCGCGACCACAGATCGGCGGGGTGGGGACGCTGTCCGCCCCGGAACAGCTCCGCCAGGTGGCGAAGCCGGCGATGCTCCATCGGCTGCTGGAAATTGGCGTCGACCGCGTCCTTGATCTTGGCCGTCTCGTCGATGTCGGCGCCGCCTGCGAGCAAAGCCAGCCAGTCGGTGAGGAAGGCGCGGTTGGCGGCGTCGTCGTCGAGCTGGAGCGGGTTGAGGCCCGACGGGGTCCCGGCGCGAAGCAGGTCGTAGCGGCCTCCAATCGCCCGGATGAACAATTCAGCGCCGCGGTCCTTGTCGAAGAAGATGATCCGCGGCCTCAATTTTCGCGCCTGGGCGAGCAGGAAGTTGAGGACGACGGTCTTGCCCGAGCCGGAGGGGCCGATGACGGTGAAGTTGCCGAGGTCGCCCTGATGGAAGTTGAAATAATAAGGCCCGGCCGCGGTCGTCTCGAGCAGCGTGACGGCGTCCCCCCAATGATTGCCCGTCGCCTGGCCGAGCGGGAAATTGTGGCTGCTCGCAAGCCCGGCGAAATTGGCCGTCGAAACCAGGCCGCGGCGAGCGATATATTTGAAGTTGCCGGGGAATTGCGCCCAGAAGGCGGGCTCAAGGGCGATCTCCTCGCGGACCGCGATGATCCCGAGATCGGCGAGCGCCGCCTGCGTCTCGGCGACTCCCTCGTCGACCGCGGACGGAGTGTCGCCGCGCACCGCAATGGTCATGTGATGCTCGCCGAAGCCGGCGCGTCCGGCGGCGACCTCGTCCTTGGCGGTCGACAGATCGGCGCGAAGGCTGACCGCTTCGTCCTCGGCCGAGCGCATCCGCCGAAGCGCCAGGTTCATCCGCGACAGCGCCGCCTGGCGCTCGACGAAGCCGAACGACTGGGAGACGACCAGCTCCAGAGGCAGCCGAAGCAGCTCATCGAGCATTCCGGGCGAAGTCTGGCCGGGATAGTCCTTGATCGACACGATCCCGAGGAAGCTTCGGGGCGTCGCCCCGGCCGGGCCCAGCTCCGCCGTCTCCTGGCCGAAGCTCACCCGCCGATAGGGCAGATAGGCGCCGAGATCCTGCATCGGCAGGAGCACCGGCCGCATCTCGCCATTATAGAGGGAGGATAGGAATTCGAGCGGCTCGGAGCAGGTGCCCTGCGGGGTCGAATAGACGCCGAGCAGCCGAGGATCGTAGGCGCCCAGGGCCGCGAGCAGGGCGTCGCGGGCGACCTCGAGCTGGCGAAGCTCGCGAGCCGCCCCGGCGGAAGCCTCGACATCGCCCCGGCTGAGCTTGCCGCGAATTCCGTCGAGAATCCCGACCCGCCCCTGGAGCGGGCGCCGGACCAGGGTCAGGAACAGTTCGTTGACGTAGAGCTTCTTCGTCGCCAGCCGGGCCCGCCAGGCGGCGTCGAGCCGGCGTGAGAAATCGTCGCGATGGTCCGCCGCCAGATCGACGTCGATCCGGCGGCGGACGATATGGTGGTAGAGCGCGAAGCGGGACGAGCCGATCGACTGGAGCATCGCGTCGCGAAGGCGCTTGCGATAATTTATCTCTTCAGTGTCGGCGGTTTCGAACAGCAGCCCGCGAAGATGCAGGGTCTGCATGATCAGGCCGTCGCGGGTCTCGATCGTATGATCGTCGACATGGCGCGCATAAGGCAGGTGGTGGCCGGCGGGCTTCTCCCGCTCGACGACGCTGCGCTCTCGCTTCAAGCCCGATAGGAATTGCATCGCCAGATCGCATGGTTGCGCACCCGCGGGCAGCGGCTGACTCGGGTAATCCAGAGGTCGAAGAAGCGCGGCTCGCGAACGCACAGCACCACCCCCGCGAGGTGGACGACCAGCGCCGCCGCGAGCGCCCAGACCGAGCGGAAGACCAGGAACAATTCGGTGGCGATCACCGCGTTGGCGATGAAATAGGCATAAGTGACGCCCGCGAACATCTGCGGCCGCGTCAGCGCCACGAATACAGGATCGCGTTCAACCCCGTTCACTTCTTACTGTCCGAGGCTGGAGGTCGACTGGATTCCGGCAACGATGCTGGCCGCCCCGAACAGGATGAAGCAGCCGAGGATGACGGTGGCGCCGTAGCGCCAGTTGATCCGGCCGGTGAGCATGAGAAGGCCCACCGTCGCGACCGCGATCACCGCGACGACCGTGGCGATGGTGCCGAGCAGAGTGCCTTCCAGCCAGCGGACGGCGGAGACGATGGCGCCCGAACCCGCCGGGTCCGACAGCGATCCCTGGGCCGACGCCGCGGCGGACCAGGCCGCGGTGCAAACGGCCGCGCCCCGGGCAGCGGCGCCGCCCGTCCCGCGCCTGCCATTGCGTTCGCGTCCTGCCTTCATCACGATTCTCCTTGAAGGCGATAATGAGCGGTCGAGCCGCCCTTGCCAATAGGTTACGGGAATCGGCCTCTATTTCCCGGCCGGCCGACGCGTCTCCTTCAAAGTGAACAAAGCTACGCTGATCTAGCGCGGAAACCGTTGTCTTGCCGGAGGATAAGCATGTCGAAGGTGACGGTGGGCAACTGGAGACGCCAAAATAGCGGCACGGCCCAGATACTTGCGCGATTACGGCCGTGCCGGCCTGCCGGCCTATCTCTATTAGCCCGCCAAGGCCGGGCGCTCGAGCGCATTTCTGCCCTTCGCGTCCCGATTGTCGAAAACCATAAGAACCCGCCAGTGTGCACATTGCTTTGGGGGAGCGGCCGTGCTCCAAGCGATTGATCGACCGAAATTAAGAGTGTTTATCAGGGGATTTGGAGGATCGATGATGGCGAATCGGCGTCGATGCTTGTAGCGATGGCCATCGGGCTCGCGGCCGCGGCCCAGGCTTGCCCCATAGACCGGACGCAATACCGGTTGCGGGGCGCCCCGAATGTGACCGCCGGCTTCACGAAGCAACGGTTCCAGATAAATTACACCAGCATGCTGTTCGTCTGGGTCAGGACCGCTGACGGGCGCCGCTGGTGGTTCTCGATGAATTCGCCCAACGGCTATGGCGGGGTGTTCCTTGCGCCCGACGTCGACCCGACCAGGATTACCCGCGCCGATCGCGAAAAGGGGGCGGCCGATCCGCCGGAGAATCCCATCAGCGTGGATTTCGACACATTCGATGCCGCTTACGACCATATCGACGGTCCGCCGCAGATCGGCGACGCCCCTCCCGCGCATTTATTCGCGCGCGGGCTCGGCCCCTTGTTCTGGTACAATCCGGTCGGTGCCGCGAACGGCGACAAGAGCGCCAAGGCCGCCTCCGTTCCGATAGCGATGTTCGACATCGCCGGATGCGCGGCCCGGCCATGAAGGCTGCGGGCGATAATGCGAGCCTGCCGCCTTGCCGATGATGCTGCTTGCGCTCTGGTTGGCGGCGCCCGGCATGGTGGCCTTCGAGGGCAGCGTGGAGCAAAGGCTTCGATTGGGGGCCGCCGAGCTCAACGCGAAGGCCCCGTTCGACGACGGCGTCGCGATCCTGGTGCGGGCCGCGGTCCGGAAGCGAACCTTGGCCCTGCACTATCGGCTCGCTGGAAGCGCAAGCCTCGACGCTACGCGCCGCCTGCTGGCCGAACGATCCTGCACGGACCATCCGATAGGAGGGATGATATCCGACTCCGGCGTCGTCGTGACGGCTTTTTTCGCCACGCCGCGAGGGAAACCCGCGGCCATGCGGATCGATGCGCGTTCCTGCCGAACCTTGCGGTCCCCAGACGGCGACGAGTGACCTCGAGGACAAATGCCTGGCGCGCCCGGCAGGATTCGAACCTGCGACCCCAAGCTTAGAAGGCTCGTGCTCTATCCGACTGAGCTACGGGCGCGCATCGCGGCGGTGTAGCGCGCTTTCCCGGCGAACGGAACGGCGCTAGCATGGCGGCCATGGATCGGGGCGGGTTGGAAGCGGTCGAGGGCGCGGCTCTGAAGGGCGCGCATTTTCGCTATTACGACCTCGTCATGGCGGCTTTCGTCGCCATCCTCCTCCTCTCCAACGTGCTCGGCGCCGGCAAGAGGGCGGTGATCGACCTGCCGCTGGTCGGCCTGTGGCCGTTCGGGGCCGGGATCCTCTTCTTCCCGCTCTCCTACGTGATCGGCGACGTCCTGACCGAGGTCTACGGCTATGCCCGGGCCCGGCGCTGCATCTGGGCGGGATTCGTCGCAACCTTGTTCATGGCGCTGATGAGCTGGGTGGTGGTCGCGCTCCCGCCGGCGTCGGACTGGCCGGGGCAGGCGGCCTACGAATCGGTGTTCGGCCAGGTGCCGCGGATCGTCCTGGCCTCGGTCGTCGCCTTCTGGGCGGGGGAATTCGCCAATTCCTACGTGCTGGCCCGGATGAAGCTTCGGACCAGTGGGCGGCATCTGTGGATGCGGACCATCGGCTCGACGGTGGTCGGGCAAGGGATAGACAGCCTCATTTTCTATCCGCTCGCTTTCTACGGCGCGGTCGGCTGGCCGGTGGAGGCGATGCTTGCGGTGATGGCCAGCCAGTTCGCCCTCAAGGTGGCCTGGGAGGCGCTGCTCACGCCCGTCACCTACGCCGTCGTCGGCTTCCTGAAGCGGCGGGAGGGTGTGGACGTCTACGATTCCGGAACCGATTTCAGCCCCTTCCGGGCCAGGGTCTGAAAGCGTGAGCGTCTTCCAGCAGGCCAAGATGGCGCTGGTTCATCTGCTCGGACTGCCCAAGGACGCGCTCCACATCTATGTCGGGCTGACGGTCTTCCTGGCGGCCGCGGCCGCGTTTCGACGGCCGCTGGGAAGCTGGCTTCCCATCGCCGCGGTCGTGGCCGCCGCCCTGGCCGGGGAGACCTGGGACCTGATCGACACCCACGCCTCGGGCGCCCGCCCGCATTGGGACCGCAACTGGCACGACGTCTGGAACACCTGCTTCTGGCCGGGCCTGCTCTTCCTGCTCGCCCGCCATACGCAGTTGCTCAGCCGCCCCGGACATAATTGAAACACTTCTCCTGAAACCGCGACATCGACCGGAAAAACGGCGGACGCAAATGCAGTTCCGCCGCCGGGGCGCTTCGCCTGGTGGTTCGTGGAGTAAGAAGTCCTGAACCCAATCCGCACAAGGGTCGACTGACCCGACGGCAAGTCGAGCGCTTTCAAGCTCCCCCAAGATCATCAACCAACCCCGCTCCGCCTTCACTGCGGGGCCGACCCAACCGCCCCTCGAGGGCCTGTAAGGAGTAAGACGATGGCGATACTGAACGGCACCAACAAGGCCGAGACGATCAACGGCACCGCCCAGAACGACAGCATCTTCGGCGACAACGGCAACGACATCCTCAACGGCGGCGCCGGCGACGATTATATCGACGGCGGCAACGGCAGCGACTCGATTTCGGGCGGCGCCGGCAACGACGTCATCGACGGCGGCAACGGCCAGGACAGCCTGATCCTCACCGGCAACCGCGCCGACTATCGCTTCTTCGCCGGCCAAAGCGGCGCGATCATGGTCCGCGACCTTCGCTCCGGCTCGCCCGACGGCACCGACCGGCTGCTCAACATGGAGCGGGTCGAGTTCAAGGACGGCGCCTTCAAACTCGTCGACCTCGTCCAGACCAATGTTGCGCCAGTCGCCAAGAACGATGCGCTGACCCTCTCCGAGGCCGCCGGCAAGACGCAGATCGGCTCGATTCTGCTCGCCAACGACAAGGATGCGGACGGAGACGCTCTCAAGGTCAGCTCGGTCCAGGCGGTCTCCGCCAAGGGCGCGAGCGTCAGCGTCGGCGCCGACGGCAAGGTCAGCTACGACGCCGGCTCGATCTTCGCCGATCTGAACAACGGCCAGACCGCGACCGACAGCTTCACCTACACCATCACCGACGGCGAGGGCCATTTCTCGACCGCCACGGCGACGGTGACGATCACCGGCGTGACCCAGAACAAGGCCCCGGTCGCCAGGGCCGACACCCTGACCCTGGCCGAGGATGCCGGAGCCACCAAGGTCAGTGCGATGCTGCTCGCCAACGACAGCGATCCCGACGGCGACGCGTTCGCGGTGACCTCGGTCCAGGCGACCTCCGCCCACGGCGCGACCGTCACCCTCGGCAAGGACGGCTCGGTGACCTACGATTCCGGCCAGATCTTCGTCGGCCTTGAGGACGGCCAGACCGCGACCGACACCTTCACCTACACGATCACGGACGCCGGCGGCCTGACCTCCACCGCCACCGCGACGGTGACGATCACCGGCGTGACTCAAGAAGTGCCGATGCCGGAGCCCGACGCCTTCTTCTTCGTCGCCGAGGACGGCACCACCGACGGCGACATGCTCGATTCGATCGTCGATATCGTCGGCTTCGACGTCCTCGCCGTCGACTACAGCCACGCCAAGGGCAGCGTCCTTCTTGACCACGCCGCCGGCGTCCTCGCCTTCACCGCCGACGATCCGGGAAGCGACGCTTTGCTGCCCGACAGCCATGAGGACACCTGGTTCACGGTCTTCGGCGCGGAAGGCCAAAAGGCGGTGATCGGAATCCGCATCGAGGGCGTCAACGACGACATCGTCGCGGTCGACGACAATGTTTCGATCGGCGAGGGCCAGACCACCTCCAACCTGTGGTCGACCCTGATCTCCAACGAGATCGATCCCGACGGCGGCCCCGCCGGCCGCGAGATCCTGTCGGTCGGCACCGCCGGCACCCACGGCATTGTTTCGTTCGACGCTTATGCCCGCACCCTCACTTACTCGGCCGCCGGCATCGACCTCGCTCCGGGCCAGACGATGACCGACAGCTTCACCTACCGGGTCGAGGACGGCTGGGGCTCGGAAGATACCGCGACGGTGACCGTCACGATCACCGGCACGGCGAACGGCGGCGCGTCCGCGGCGATGGCGGGCGACGACGCACTGCTCTCCGCCGCCTTCCTGCCCTTCGGCGCCGGAATGTCGCACGTCGCCGACGCCGACTTCGCCAGCTTCCCCCCGATGCAGTCGATGCAGGAGATGCTGGTCGCCCACGCCCCGATCGCCTGATCGGCAAGCGTCGGCAAAGCGAAGGCCGCTCCCGAAAAGGGGGCGGCCTTTTGCTTTATTACCGTCATCCTGAACTTGTTTCAGCATCCAGGCTCGAACCGCCTCGCGGGTGCAGGACTGGACCCTGAACAAGTTCAGGGTGACGAGGCCGCCTTAGCCCACCGCCTCCAAAAGCCCCTCGAACAGCCGCCGTCCGTCGGTTCGGCCGTGCGCCGGCTCCGCCATCCGCTCCGGATGTGGCATCATGCCCAGCACGTTGCCCGCCTCGCTGACGATTCCGGCGATGTCGCGGGCGGAGCCGTTGCATTCGCCGGAGTAACGGAAGGCGATCCGGCCTTCGCCTTCGAGGCGGTCGAGCGTGTCCGGATCCGCCTGGTAATTGCCGTCGTGATGCGCGACGGGGATGATGATGTCCTCCCCCGCTTCGTAGCGGCTGGTGAAGGCGGTCTGGCTGTTTTCGACCTTCAGCGCCACGTCGCGGCAGACGAAGCGGATGCCGGCGTTGCGCATCAGGGCGCCGGGGAGGAGGCCGGCCTCGGTCAGAATCTGGAAGCCGTTGCAGACGCCGAGGATCGCGGTTCCCCGCGCCCCCGCTTCGCCCACCGCGCGCATCACCGGCGAGCGCGCCGCCATCGCTCCCGAGCGAAGATAGTCGCCGTAGGAGAAGCCGCCGGGGATGGCGATCAGGTCGAGCCCGTGGGGCAGATCGGTCTCGCGGTGCCAGACCATCTCCGGCCGGCTTCCGGTCACAGCCTCGAGCGCGACCGCCATGTCGCGGTCGCAATTGGAGCCGGGGAAGACGATGACGGCGCTTTTCACGCCGCCTGGCCCTCCGCCGCCTCGCGCTCGATCCTGAAATTCTCGATCACGGTGTTGGCGAGAAGCTTCCGGCACATTGCCTCGATCTCGTCGTCGCCGACCCGTTCGTCGAGGTCGAGCTCGATCAGCTTGCCGGCGCGGACGTCGTTGACCCCGGCGAAGCCGAGACCTTCAAGCGCATGGTGGATGGCCTTGCCCTGCGGATCGAGCACGCCGTTCTTCAAGGTCACGTAGACGCGGGTCTTCATGGCCGCCCTATGCCGCCATATGGGCCGCGTGCACAAGGGTTCGCGGACGTCGGTGGCGCCGGAGCCGTCATCCCGGCGAAAGCCGGGATCTCGGCGAGACCCACCGAGACTTCTTGTCCTGAGGTCCCGGCTTGCGGCGGCCTGGCGCAGGCCCTATCTTCCTATCATGGCCGAACCTTCCGAAATCGCGCTCACGCCCGCTGCGGCGGCAAGGGTCGCCGCGATCGCCGAGCGGCAGGGCAAGCCCGCCATCCTGCGCCTCAGCGTCGAGGGCGGCGGCTGCGCTGGCTTCAGCTACCGCTTCGGCCTCGCCGATGAGGTCGAGACCGACGATCTGGTGGCGGGGGAAGGCGGGGTCACTTTGGTCGTCGACCCGATGACCCACGATCTCGTCAGGGGCGGCGCGGTCGATTATGTCGAATCGCTCGGCGGCGCCGCCTTCCAGGTCAGGAACCCCAACGCCGCTTCGGGCTGCGGCTGCGGCTCCAGTTTCTCGATCTGAACCTCACGTCATCGCGAAGGTGATCAGGAAGATCGCGAAGCGATAGAGCACGATGAGGGCCGCCACCCAGAAGGCCAGCGCCGCGCATTTGGCGATCCGCGGCAGCCCCCTCGTTTCGTAGAAGGCGCTGGCCGCCAGATAGAAATAGGCGCCGCAGACGAGCAGGTTGAACCCCGTCAGGACCAGGTCGACGGCCGGCGAGGCGAGGCCAAGGCCGCCGGCGAGCAATTGCGCCTCCGCCGCCAGCAGCGAGACGCACATCAGAACCAGGATGAACGCATAAGCGTGCAGGGCGAAGACGATGTGTGCGCCGAACCTTCGCCGGGCGCCGCTGAACAGGACGGGCAGCAACGGGGCGAAGGCGAGCGCCATCAGGAAGATCATCGTCTTGGCGTTGAGCACCGCCGCCTTGTCGAAGCTCTGCGCATAAGCGGAGAGGCTTGTGCCCCGCCGCGCCAGCCGCTCGCGGACCAGCGACCGCGCCAGCGGGCTCCAGTCCTGCCGGCCGAGGTGCGACGCCAGCGGCGAGGAGAAGATGTTGGCGTGGGTCAGCGACTGGACGGCGACGAACAAGGCGTTGGCGACGAAGAAGAGCTGGAGCGGCCCGAGATAGGATTCGCGGCGTCCCGCGACATGGGCCACGGTCAGCGCTCCCGGGCGGGTGAGAAGGGCTCGAACGCTCCGCGCCAGCTTGCCGTCGACGCTGCTGAATTCCTTGAGCAGCTGGGCGCCCAGATCGGCGAGCGTAAGATCGGCGGCGCGCAGCGGCTTCTCTCCGCAGCTCGGGCAGAAAGCGGTGGCGCGGGTGCGTCCGCAGGTCGGGCAGGCCCATTTTCTCACCGGAGGCTTGTGCCCGATTGGAGCGGCGGAGTCCCTCCTCGTCATTCCGGCGAAGGCCGGAATCCATGAACACCGTGCCCGGCCCGAGAAATCCGTGTTCATGGATCCCGGATCAAGTCCGGGATGACGATCATCATGCGACCCGTTAAGCGGCTTGCATGAAGATCGTCACCTACAACCTCAACGGGATCCGGGCGCGCCTGCCTCGGCTCATCGAATATCTCCAGGAAGAGAAGCCCGACGCGCTCTGCCTGCAGGAGATCAAATGCGCCGACGAGTCTTTCCCGATCGAGGACGTCCGGGCGGCCGGCTATGACGGGCTCTGGCACGGCCAGAAGGGCTTCAACGGGGTCGCCATCCTCACCCCCGTCGAGGCGGGGCCGCCCGCGCATCGGCGGACCGGGCTTCCGGGCGATCCGGACGACAGCCACAGCCGCTATATCGAAGCCGAGGTCCGGGGCGTGGTGATCGGATCGATCTATCTGCCGAACGGCAATCCGGTCGGAACCGAGAAGTTCGCCTACAAGCTGGCCTGGATGGAGCGGCTTCGCGAGCATGCCCGGTTATTGCTTCTCGAAGAGCGGCCCGTCGTCCTCGCCGGCGACTGGAACGTCATCCCCACTGACAGCCATGACGACGTCTTCTCGGTCCGGGCCATGGCGCACGACGCCCTGATGCAGCCGGAAAGCCGCGCCGCCTTCCGCCGAATCCTCAACGCCGGCTGGACCGACGCCATCCGAACCCGCCATCCCGACGGCGCCGTCTACACCTTCTGGGATTATACGGCGGGCGCCTGGCAGCGCGACGCCGGCTTCCGGATCGACCATCTCCTGCTCAGCCCGCAAGCCGCCGACCGGCTGCTCGACGCCGGCGTCGACAAGAGCCATCGCGGCCGCGAGAAAGCCTCGGACCACGCGCCGACCTGGGTAAGGCTGGAAGATCAGGAGGAGCGCTCATGAAGCCTTTCACCCGCCGCCATTTCCTCGGCACCGCCGGCGCGGTCGCCGCTCTTCAGCTGCTTCCGGGTTGCGCGACCAGGCGCGCGGCGGCGACCGGCGCTTCGATCGACCCACTGCTCGCCCGGATGGCCGAGCAATTGCTCGCCGAATATCCGGAGAATGCGAGCTCGCTGGGTCTCGACAAGGATGCCCGCTCGGGACTGAAGTCGCGGCTCGCCGACCGTTCGCTGCAGGGGCGGGCGCGGCTGGCCGGCGCCGCGGCGGACCGGCTTCGCCGCCTGCAGGCCGTGGACCGGGCCGGGCTCGATCCGGCGGAGCAGATCAACCTCGGGGTCGTCGAAACCGCGCACCGGCTCGCCGTCGAGGGATTCCGTTTCCCTTACGGCGACGTCGTCACGCTCAACCAGAACGTCTCCTATCGCAACGCGCCTTATGTGGTGGCCCAGAATACCGGCGCCTTCGTCGAGGTCCCTGATTTCCTCGACTCCAGCCACTCGATCGACGGCCCGGCCGACGCCGACGCCTATCTGGCGCGGGTCGAGGCTTATGCCGAGGCGCTCGACGGCGAGACCGAGCGGCTGGCCCACGATCGCGGCCTCGGCGTGGTGGCGCCCGATTTCCTGCTCGACAAGACCCTGAAGCAGATGAAGTCGGCCCGAACCCAGCCCATCGTGCAATGGGGCCTGGTGAGGTCGCTCGCCCGACGTGAGCCGGCCCTCCCCGAAGGCTATGCCCGCCGGGCCGAAGTCATCGCCCGGGAAAAGGTCGCTCCGGCGATGGACCGGCAGCTGGCGGAGCTCGCCCGCCACCGGGCCCGCGCCGACGGCCGCGCCGGAGTTTGGAAGCTGCCCGACGGCGAGGCTTATTATGCCTGGGCGCTTCGGGCCGCGACGACGAGCAGCCTGTCGCCCGCCGAGGTCCACAAGATGGGCCTCGACCAGCTCGCCGAGCTTCAGGGCCGGATGGAACCGCTGCTTCGCGCCCAGGGGCTGACCCGGGGCAGTGTCGGCGAGCGGATGACGGCGCTCGGCAAGGACCCCAAGCAGCTCTTCCCGAACACGGACGAAGGCCGGGCCCGGATACTCGAATATCTGAACGGCCGGGTCGCCGACATCCGCACCCGGCTTCCGCGCGCCTTCGCGACCCTGGTCAAAGGCAATCTCGTCATCAAGCGGGTGCCTCCGGAGATCGAGGCCGGCGCGCCCGGCGGCTATGCCGCGGCCGGCACGATCGACGGCTCGGTGCCCGGCAATTACTATATCAACCTTCGCGACACCTCGATCTGGCCGCGCTTCGGCCTGGCGACGCTCACCTATCACGAGGGCATTCCGGGCCATATCTGGCAGGGCGAATATACCTACAAGCTTCCCCTCATCCGCTCCCTGCTCGCCTTCAACGCTTATTCGGAAGGCTGGGCCCTCTACGCCGAGCAGCTCGGCGACGAGCTCGGCGCCTATGAAGGCGATCCGCTGGGCCAGCTCGGCTACCTCCAGTCCCTCTCGTTCCGGGCCTGCCGGCTCGTCGTCGATACCGGCCTCCATTCGGAACGCTGGACGAGGGCCAAGGCGATCCAATGGTTCGCCGACACCAACGGCTCCACCGTCGAGGAAGTCCAGGGCGAGGTCGACCGCTACTGCGCCTGGCCCGGTCAGGCCTGCGGCTACAAGGTCGGGCATTCGGAGATCAACCGGCTGAGGGAAAAGGCGAAGGCGGCACTGGGCGCGCGCTTCGACTTGCGGACGTTCGACGACGCGGTGGTGCTGGGGGGGAACGTGCCGCTGACTTTGCTGGAGGGGGTGATCGACCGTTATATCGATGGCGCGAAAGGTTAGCGCCCCCTGACGAAGTTCACGAAGTTCATGATGTCGCGCATTTAGCGCGACCTCGGCGCGGGCTGTCCGCCGAGAGCCTGCAACTTCCACGATGTCAAAGAGCGTGTTCGAACATAACGCGAACACCTGCTGTTTGCAAGGCCTCCCGGATGACGGGCGATTTCGAAGCCGCTCTAGCGGATCGAGGCCAGCTCCACGCCCTTGGTTTCCCTCGCCAGCAAGGCCGTGACCCCGCTGATCAGGCAGGCCACCGCGACATAGATCGCCACCGGCACCGCCGAACCATAGGTCCGGTACAGCCAAAGCGCGACGAGCGGGGCCAGGGAGCCGGCGAAGATGGCGGTGAGCTGGTAGGCGATGGAGACCCCGGAATAGCGGATCCGGGTCGGGAAGAGCTCGGTGATGAAGGCGGCCTGGGGACCGTACATGGCGCTGTGGAGGACGAGCCCGACGACGATGGCGAGCACGATCAGGGCGGCGCTGCCGCTGGCCAGCATCGGGAAGAAGGCGAAGCCGAAGGCGGCCAGGCCGAGCGCTCCGAAGGCGTAGACGGGGCGCCGGCCGATCCGGTCCGACAATCGGCCGAACAGGGGAATGGCGAAGAACTGGACCGCCGCTCCGATCAGCAGCGCCTCGAGCGCCAGGCCCCTCGTCTCGGCGGCGACGTCGACGAGGAAGGTCAGCGAGAAGACGGTGAGGATGTAGTAGGAGATGTTCTCGCCGACCCTGAGGCCCGCGCCCAGCACGATCGCTCGCGGCCGTTCGCGAAGCACGTCCATCGCCGGCAGCTTGGGCGGCGCTTCGACCTCCTCGAGCGCCTTTTCGAACATCGGGCTCTCCTCGACCCGGTGACGGATATACCAGCCGAGAGCGACGAGCACGGCCGACAGGAGGAACGGGACCCGCCAGCCCCAGGCCAGGAAATCGGAGTCGCTCTGGAGCCTTGCGACCAAAGCGAGGACTCCGGCCGAGAGGAGGCTGCCCGCCGCCACTCCGGCCTGGGGCCAGCTCGCCCAGAAGCCGCGGCGGGCGCTGTCGCCATGCTCGGCGGCCATCAGCACCGCCCCGCCCCATTCGCCGCCGACCGCGAAGCCCTGGACCAGCCGAAGCGCGATCAGCCCCGCCGGCGCCCAGATCCCGATCTGCCCGTAGGTCGGCAGAAGGCCGATCAGGATGGTGGCGAGGCCCATCAGGACGAGGCTCAGCATCAGCAGCCGCTTGCGGCCGATCCGATCGCCATAATGGCCGAAGACGATCCCGCCGAGCGGCCGGGCGACGAAGCCGACGGCGTAGGTGGCGAAGGCGAGCAGGGTGCCGACGAACGGATCGAAGGAGGGGAAGAAGAGCTTGTTGAAGACGAGCGCGGCGGCGGCGCCGTAGAGGAAGAAATCATACCATTCGATGGTGGTGCCGATCATGCTGGCGAGCACGACTCGGCGCAGGGTGCCTTTGTCTCGATCCTGCTCGCTCAATTGCATCGCGTCCTCCGGCGCACAGGCTTAACCTCGATTCTCGTCGGTTCGCCAGTGCCGAATTCCCGGCGCCTTCCCGGACGCCCCGCCATGTCGGGGCGACAATCGCAGCAATTGCCGCAATCGAGCAAGATATCGGTCGGCCGCAACATTTGCAGGGAAGGTCGAAAGCTTACCCAGCGGGAGAAACGCCCAAGCTTGCGTTGGAAGGATGTTCGGCTAATACTGGCGTGGACAGGGGGGATTTATGAAAAGGATTTCACTGACTTTGTGCGGCATCGCGGCCGCACTCGCAGCTATATTGATCGTCCCGAGCGGGATCGTGACCGGGACGTCGCCCCCCATGTCGACGGCTGCCACGCCCGATCCAATGAATCATCCGGACGGCCTCGCCTGGCATCTCTTCGCGAAGGTCGTGGCCGCCACGAAGTTTACGGATTCCCGCGGCCGCGGCGTGCCGACATTCCTTAGCTGGGCGAGCGACAGCGACACCTTCGGCCTCAAGCCGACTTGGCCTGCCAATCCGACGGGCGGCGTTCAAATCCGCAAAAATCGCCCGACGCAGCAAGTCGCCGGCGCTGAAACGGACTGCGACAAGGTCCCTGCAATCATCAAGCTTCACTGCGCAGCGCTCGAGGATGTGCGGCGGAACCACGCCGCCTTCGACTATATTGCCGGCCACGGGCTCAACACTCGGTCGGGCCTTAAAAAGGCGTTCGGCACGCGCGTCGACTTTCCAAGCGACACGCTGGAAGTCAAGACCAACTGGATCTACGCCGATCGGCTCAGGGATTACGGCTATCCGGACCGTGTCGCCCTTAGTCCTGACGACTATTTCTACACTGCCTTCGACTCGCACGGCATGAAGATGGCCCTGCTGTCGATGCACGTCATCTCGCGGCTGGTGCCGAACTGGACGTGGGCGACTTTCGAGCATTTCGCCAATCCGGGCCGCTGCGACATCATCGGCTGCCGCGATTCCTTCGGGGCGCGGATCAGCTTCGTTCCGCCGCGGCAGGAGGCGGTTGGCGGGCCCAAGGGCAAGTGGGGCAATCAATATGGCGAGTGCGCCAAGACCCAGGAGGCGCAGGCGCTGCTCCGCTCCCTTCCGAAGGTCTTCTCCAATTACTGCCTGAAAGGCACGCAGACCGATTTTACCGAGCCGACGGGCCTGGCGATCCGAATGGGCAACTCGATCACCGAGGGCGGGTTCGTCGACAGCTCCTCCTGCATGACGTGCCACGCTTCGGCCGGTTGGGACAAGGACGGGCTGATGCTCGAGACTGGTAACCCGATCGGGCCGGTGAACCCGGCATGGTTCTGGGACATGCCCGTCGCCGCGACGCCGGTCGGCCGGAGCGGCCCGCCGGAACGCGGAACCGGCAAGCTTATCGGAACGCGGGCCGAGTTCGTCTGGTCGATCCCCTATTGCGCGTTCGACGACCTCAACCCGGATCCGGCCCAGAGGAAGTCGCAATGCGTCGACGCGGGAGAATAGGGCCGCAAGGAAGGCGATAGAGCGGTTGCTCGGGTGCGCTTCCCGGCGTAGCGCGGCGTCCATGCGAAAGAGAAAGCTCCCGCTCCTTCTCCTAGTCGCTTTGGCAACGGTTGCCGGAGGGGCCGACCGGGACGCGGCCCGGTGGCGCTCCGAAGCGGCGCGGATCGCCATAACGCGCGACGATTGGGGCATCGCCCATGTCCGCGGGAAGAGCGACTCGGACGCCGTGTTCGGGATGATCTATGCGCAGGCCGAGGATGACTTCAACCGGGTCGAGGCCAATTACCTCACCGCCCTCGGCCGAAATGCCGAAGTGGAAGGGGAGAAGGCGATCTGGGCCGATCTGCGCGCGAAGCTCTACATGGATCCGGACGATCTGCGCGCCCGCTATGCGGCGAGCCCCAACTGGCTGAAGCGGCTGATGGACGGCTGGGCGGACGGGCTGAATTACTATCTGGCCACCCATCCGGACGTCCGCCCGCGTTCGATCACCCGCTTCGAGCCGTGGATGGCGCTGTCGTTCACCGAAGGCAGCATCGGCGGCGACATCGAGCGGATCGACCTGGCGGCCCTGGAGGCCTTTTACACCCGCCCGTCATCCCGGCGAACGCCGGGACCTCAGCGAGCCGAAGGCACCGCGCTCTTCACCCGCCGGGGCCCCAGCCTTCGCTGGGGCGACGGGTCCGACCCGGAGCCCCGCGGCTCCAACGGCTTCGCCATCGCGCCTTCCAACAGCGCCGACGGCCACGCCTTGCTCCTCATCAACCCCCATACCAGCTTCTTCTTCCGCTCCGAGCAGCAGGTGACCAGCGACCAGGGGCTGAACGCTTATGGCGCCGCGACCTGGGGCCAGTTCTTCATCTACCAGGGCTTCAACGAACATGCCGGCTGGATGCACACGTCGAGCGGCGTCGATTCGGTCGACGAGTTCGCCGAGACGATCCAGCGCAAGGACGGCCGCCTCTTCTACCGCTACGGCAACGCCCTGAGGCCGGTGGAGACGAGGACGGTGACCGTCGCCTACCGCCGGCCCGACGGAAGCATGGCGAGCCGGAGCTTCGAGACCTACCGAACCCATCACGGCCCGATCGTCCGCGACGCGGGCGGCAAGTGGATCGCCTTCGCCATGATGCACAAGCCGGTCGAAGCGCTCGAGCAGAGCTTCCTTCGCACCAAGGCCCGCGATCATGCCGCCTTCGTCAAGGTGGCCGAGCTCAAGGCGAATTCGTCGAACAACACGATCTTCGCCGATTCCGAAGGCCATATCGCCTATCACCACCCCCATTTCATCCCGGTCCGCGACGACCGTTTCGACTATACGAAGCCCGTCGACGGCAGCGATCCGCGCACCGACTGGCGCGGCCTTCACGCTCTGTCGGAGGCGCCGCGGCTGCTCAACCCGCCCAACGGCTGGATCCAGAACACCAACAACTGGCCCTATTCCGCGGCCGGCCCGAACAGCCCCAGGCGCGGCGATTTTCCCCGCTACATGGACATGCTCGGCGAGACTCCGCGCGGGCTCCAGGCGGTGCGCGTGCTTGGGCGCAATCGGCATTTCACCCTCGAGACTTTGCGCGAGGCGGCCTTCGATCCCTACCAGACCGCCTTCGCCCGGTTGATCCCGGGCCTCGTCGCGGCCTGGGACAAGGCGCCCCCCGCTGCGCCCAAGCGCCGCCTGCAAGCGCAGATCGCGGCGCTGAGAGGATGGGATTATCGATGGGGCGCGCAGTCGGTTCCGACCACGCTCGCCATGTTCTGGGGCGAGCGGCTGTGGGCCGATGTGCACGAGGACGGGCAGCCGCCGATGGTCACGATCGGTCTCATCGAGGCGCTTCCGGCCAAAAGGAAACTGGAGGCGCTTGCCTTCGTGTCGGACCAGCTCGAGCGGCAGTTCGGCCGCTGGGCCACGCCCTGGGGCGAGGTCAACCGCTTCCAGCGCCTCACCGGCGACATCGTCCAGCCCTTCTCGGACTCCGGACCCAGCGTCCCGGTCCCGTTCACCTCGGGCCGCTGGGGCTCGCTCGCCTCGTTCGGAGCGGCGCCCCGCAACGGATCGAAACGCTGGTACGGGACGAGCGGAAACAGCTTCGTCGCCATGGTCGATTTCGGGCCGAAGGTGCGGGCGGTGGCGGTGACGGCGGGCGGCGAGAGCGGGCATCCGGGCTCGCCGCACTTCGCCGACCAGGCCGGGCGCTACGCGAGTGGGGACTTGCGGGAAGTCTATTTCTACCCCGAGCAGCTCAAGGGCCACACCGAGCGGGTGTACAGGCCGGGGGAGTAGCCGTCATTGCGAGGAGCGCAGCGACGAAGCAATCCAGCGCTGCGTTGCCGCCGAACTGGATTGCTTCGCTACGCTCGCAATGACGACTCAGCCCGCAAATTCGTCCGTCGCCCGGATCAGTCCGTCCAGCACCCCGGGCTCGCTGAACAGGTGGCCGCCGTCGGGGATTATCTCGAGCTTCGCCTCGGGCCAGGCCTCGTGCAGGGCCCAGGCGGAGGCGGGCGGGGTGCACATGTCGTAGCGGCCCTGGACGATCACCGCCGGAATGCCCTTCAGCCGTTCGGCACCCGCCAGCAGCTGGCCTTCCTCGAGCCAGCCGCGGTTGATCATGTAGTGATTCTCGATCCGGGCGACGGCCATCGCCACGTCGTCGCTGGTGAAATGCTCGATCGTCGCCGGGCTGGGCAGGAGGGTGACGGTCTCGCCCTCCCACCGGCTCCACGCCTTGGCGGCGGTGAGCCGGGTCGACGGGTCCGGATCGGTCAGGCGGCGCTGATAGGCCGCCACCAGATCGTCCCGCTCGCCTTCCGGTATCGGCGCCAGGAAGTCCCGCCACTGCTTCGGGTACACTTCCGAGGCTCCGTAACGGTAAAGCCAGTCGAGCTCCGTCTGGCGGAAGGTGAAGATCCCGCGAAGCACCAGCTCGGTGACCCGCTCCGGATGGGTTTGGGCGTAAGCGAGCGCGAGGGTCGATCCCCAGGAGCCGCCGAACACCATCCATTTGTCGACGCCGGCCTGCTCGCGCAGCCGCTCGATATCGTCGACCAGATGCCAGGTGGTGTTCGCCTCCAGGCTCGCGTGCGGCGTCGATCGGCCGCAGCCGCGCTGGTCGAAGAGGAGGATGTCGTAGCGGGCCGGGTCGAACTGGCGGCGGTGGGCGGGGCTGCATCCGGCGCCGGGGCCGCCATGGAGGAAGACGACCGGCTTCGCCCCGGGCGTTCCGCAGCGTTCCCAATAGAGGCTGTGGCCGTCGCCGACGTCGAGGCGACCGGTCTCATAGGGGTCGATCGGCGGGTAGAGGGTGCGGCGTTCGTCGGTCATTGCGGATGACTCCTGAATCGGACCCGGAGCCGTCATTGCGAGGAGCGCAGCGACGAAGCAATCCAGTCACGACGTCTGCGCCATACCCGGCGCTGGATTGCTTCGCTACGCTCGCAATGACGGCGACGGTTTCTAGAAGCTCATCTCGTCGTAGATCCGGCTGACGTCCCCGCCCCACTCGCCATGATAGCGCTCGAGCAGCATCTCCGCCGGGGTGGTTCCCCGCGCGACGATCTCGCGCAGGGGATCGAGGAAGCCGCTCTCGCTGTCGCCGGCGCCGTTGAAGCGCGCCCGCGCCTTGAGCCCGGCCTCAGCGATGGCGAGGATCCTCACGGCGAGTTCGCGAAGCGGTTCCCCGTCGGGGGTGCGGGCGGCGAGGCCGAGCCTGGGCACCTCGTCGCGAAGGCGCTGGCGCTCGTCGAGGGACCAGTCCTTCACTTCGTCCCACGCCGAATCGAGGGCGCCCTGGTCGTAGAGCAGGCCTACCCACAAGGCGGGCAAAGCGCAGATCTTGCTCCACCGCCCGCCGTCGGCGCCGCGCATCTCGAGGAAGCTTTTCAGCCGAACCTCGGGGAAGGCGGTCGACAGATGATCGGTCCAGTCGGAGCGGCGCGGCTTCTCGCCGGGGAGGACGGAGAGACGGCCGTCGAGGAAGTCGCGGAAGGACAGGCCGGCGGCGTCGATGTAGCGGCCGTCGCGGAAGACGAAGTACATCGGCACGTCGAGCGCATAGTCGATATAGCGCTCGTAGCCGAAGCCCTCCTCGAAGACGAAGGGCAGCATTCCGGTGCGGTGCGGGTCGGTATCGGACCAGATATGGCTCCGGAAGGAGAGGAAGCCGTTGGGACGGCCCTCGGTGAAGGGCGAGTTTGCGAAGAGCGCGGTGGCGAGCGGCTGCAGGGCCAGGCCGACCCGGAACTTCTGCGCCATGTCGGCTTCCGAGCTATAGTCCAGGTTGACCTGGATGGTGCAGGTCCGAAGCATCATGTCGAGGCCGAGACTGCCCACCCGGGGCATGTGGCGGAGCATGATCTCGTAGCGGCCCTTGGGCATCCGGGGGAGCTCGGCGCGGGTCTTGTCGGGCCACATGCCCAGGCCGAGGAAGCCGAGGCCGAGCTTCTCGCCGACCTGCTTGACCTGGTCGAGATGGCGGCCGGCCTCGGCGCAGGTCTGGTGGAGGGTCTCGAGCGCCGCGCCCGACAGCTCGAGCTGGCCGGCCGGTTCCAGGCTGACATTGCCGTCCTTGCCGGACAAGGCGATGACCTTGCCGCCTTCCTCGACCGGCTCCCAGCCGAACTCGGTCAGGGCCTGGAGCAGGTCGCGAATCCCTCCCGGCTCGTCGTAGGACGGGGCCCGATGGTCGGCACGGCGGTAGACGAACTTTTCGTGCTCGGTGCCGATCCGCCAGGCGCTTTCAGGCTTCTCGCCGCGCTCGAACGGGGCGAGCAGATCCTCGCGGCTCTCGATCGGCGGGTCCGCTCGGGCGGTTTCGGTCCGGGTCGTCATCGCCGCCCTCTAGCTCCAGCCGCGAAAACCCGCCAGCCTCTTGCGTTGCGACACGAAACCGGAATGGATCATTTCTACATTTCGTCATTCCGGCGAAGGCCGGAACCCATGAACACGGAGCGCCAAATCTTCGCCGGCGGTGTTCATGGATCCCGGGTCAAGCCCGGGATGACGAGACCCAGTCGCCGGCCGTGCCCATCCACAGCGAGATCGCGGCCAGAGCGGCGGTGTCGGCGCGCAGGATTCGCGGGCCGAGGCTTACAGGCCGGGCCTGCGGCAAAGCGCGGATGGCCGAACGCTCTTCGTCGGTGAAGCCGCCTTCCGGACCGATCAGGATCGCCGCCGGCCCCGGCTCGGCGGCCAGTGGCTCGCCGCCATTTTCGTCGGCGAAGTACAGGATTCGCTCGGGCGGCCAGCCGGAAAGCAGGGCCCCCAGCTTCTGCGGCTCGGCCAGCTCGGCGAGGGCGGTTCGCTCGCACTGCTCGGTGGCCTCGACGATATGGGCGCGAAGCCGGTCGAGGTTGAGGCGCTCGACGATGGTCCGGCGGGTCAGGACCGGCACCAGGCGGGCGACGCCGAGCTCGGTCGCCTTCTCGACCAGCCAGTCGATCCGGCCGCGCTTGATCGGAGCGAAGAGGAGCCAGAGGTCGGGGACCGGCTCGCGCTCGCGCAGGTGGCGGGTGACGGCGAGCGTGACCCGCTTCTTGCCGGCTTCCAGGATCTCGGCGAGCCATTCCCCGGTGCGATCGTCGAACAGCTTGACCTGCGCCCCCGGGCCGAGGCGAAGGACATTGCCGAGATAATTGGCGGGACCGCCGTCCAGAGTGAGCGCCGCGCCTTCCGCCAGTACCTGATCCAGGAACAGGCGCGGCAGGCTCGACGGCGGCCAGGCGGGGGTTGCGGGCATCGGGCCCACTAACCGTTCGTGTCGATCGAAGTCGAGACATCCCGTCGAGCGAAGCCGAGACCCTTGGCCCTCGGCTTCGCTCGGGAGGGCCCCTCGACTTCGCTCGGGGCGAACGGATAGGTTGCAGGGTTATGATCACCCCTTCCGACGACATCGTCCCCGATTCCGAGAGCCGCGGGCTGATCGGCGCTTTGCCGGCGCCGTTGCGCCCTTATGCGTCGCTGATGCGGCTTGACCGGCCGATCGGGGCGTGGCTGCTCTTCTGGCCCTGCGCCTGGAGCGTCGCACTGGCCGGGATGGGACCGGGCAGCCTGTACCTGATCGCCTGGATGGCGCTCGGCGCCTGGGCGATGCGGAGCGCCGGCTGCGTCTATCACGACATGGTCGACCGCGACCTCGACGCCAAGGTCGAGCGTACCCGCCTGAGACCGCTCGCGAGCAAGCGGGCGAGCCTCGGCGCCGCCTGGGCGCTGCTCGCCGCTTTGTGCCTGATCGGCCTCGCGGTGCTTCTCCAGCTCGGGCGGACGGCGCAGATCGTGGCGCTGGCCAGCCTCGCGCCGGTCGCCGCTTATCCGTTCATGAAGCGGATCACCTGGTGGCCCCAGGCGTGGCTCGGCCTCGTCTTCTCCTGGGGTGCGCTGGTCGGCTGGCCGGCGGTGCGCGGCGAGCTGGAAACGACCGCCATCGTCCTGTGGGCCGGTTCCGTCTTCTGGGTGATCGGCTACGACACGATCTACGCCCTGCAGGACCGCGAGGACGACGCCCTGGTCGGAGTCAAATCCTCGGCGCTCGCTTTGGGCCGGTATGCCAAAGGGGGGATCGCCGTCTGCTACGCGGTCGCGCTGGCGCTGTGGGCCGTCGCTTTGTGGCGGGTCCGGCCGGACGGCCTCGCTTTGGCCGCTTTGCTGCCGATGGCCGCGCACCTCGGCCTGCAGGTGGTCCGGCTCGACCCGGAGGATGGCAGCGGCGCTCTGGCGCGGTTCCGGTCGAACCGGATGGCCGGTTTTATCCTGTTCCTCGCCTGCCTCGTCGTCGGCACCTCGTAGATTTCGAGGGCCCGCTGGATTTGCGCCGGCATCCACCCTAGGTGAACGGACATGCTGACGATCAACGAAGCCGAGGCGCGCGCGGCCGCGCTGGTCGAGCGCGCCGCCAAGGCCGGCGCCGACGCCGCCGACGCCCTCTATTTCGCCAACGCTTCCACGTCCGTGCAGGTGCGGCTCGGCGAGCTCGAGGACGTCGCCCGAAGCGAGGCGGAGACCATGTCGCTTCGCTTTTTCGTCGGCAGCCGCTCGGCCAGCGTTTCCTCCTCCGACCTGTCCGACGACGCTTTGGCCGCCTTGGTCGAGCGGGCGGCTGCCATGGCCCGGGAGGCGCCCGAGGACCCCTGGTCCGGCCTCGCCCCCGCGGAGCGGCTGATGCGCGAGGCCGGTCCCGACGTGGACGGCGACGACGGCGGCGATCCCTCGCCGCTCGAGCTCAGGGACCGTTCGCTGGCGATCGAGGAAGCCGGCAGGAGCATCGCCGGGATCACCAACAGCGAAGGCGCCGGAGTAAGCGCGGGGCGAACCCTCTTCGCCCTCGCCACCAGCACCGGCTTCTGTCGAGGCTATTCGAACACCGGCTATTCCGGTTCGGCCAGCCTGATCGCCGGCGCCGGCGGCGAGATGCAGCGCGACTACGCCTTTCACAGCGTGCGCCATTATTCCGACCTCGAAGACCCGGAAACCATCGGTCGCCGCGCCGGGGAGCGCACGGTCGCCCGGCTTCGCCCGGCCAAGGTGGCCAGCGGCCCGATGCCGGTCGTGTTCGATCCGCGCGTCGGCAACAGCCTGCTCGGTCATCTGCTGACGGCGATCGGGGGACCCTCGATCACTCGCCGGACCAGCTTCCTCCTCGAGAAGGAGGAAGAGAGTTTGTTCGCTCCGGAAGTCACGATCCGCGACGACCCGCATCGTCCGCGCGGCCTGCGCTCCAGGCCGTTCGACGGCGAGGGCCTTGCAACCGGGCCGTCGAACCTCGTCGATTCCGGACGGCTGACCGGCTGGCTGCTGGACAGCGCCTCGGCCCGCCAGCTCGACCGGGCGCCGACCGGCCACGCCTCGCGTCCTTCGGGCGGCGCGCCCAGCGTCGCCGCCACCAACGTCCATATGGAAGCGGGACGGCTCACGCCGGAGCAGCTGATCGGCGACGTCGAGCGCGGAGTGTACGTTACCCAGCTGATCGGCCAGGGCGTCAACCCGGTCACCGGCGACTATAGCCGCGGCGCCTCGGGCTTCATCATCGAGCAGGGCCGGCTCGGCCCGGCCGTCGCCGAGATCACCATCGCCGGCAATCTCCTCGACATGTTCGCAAGCCTCGTTCCCGCCGACGACCTCGAATTCCGCTACGCGGCCAATGTGCCCACCCTCCGGATCGACGGGATGACGGTGGCCGGTGCTTGAGGCGGTCTCGGCGATCGTCCGCGAGGCCGGAAGGATCGGCGCCGACCGCTCCGGAACCGACTTCAAGCGCTGGGAGAAGACGCCCGGAAGCCCGGTCTGCGACGTCGACCTCGAGGTCGACGCCTTCCTTCGCGAGCGCCTGACCGACATCGATCCGGAAGCCGGCTGGCTGTCCGAGGAGAGCCTTGACGATTCGGACCGGATGGAGCGCAAGCGACTCTGGGTGGTCGATCCGATCGACGGGACTCGCGATTATCTGCGCGGGCGGCCCGGCTGGTGCGTGTCGGTGGCCCTGGTCGAGGAGCGCACGCCGCTGATCGGAGTCCTGGACGCGCCGGCCCGGGGCGAGCATTGGACCGCGCAGAAGGGGCGGGGCGCCTGGCGCAACGGCGAGCGCCTGAGAGTCAGTGGCCGGCGCGAGCTCGCCGGAGCCCGGGTTCCGTCCGACCAGCTGTCCGGGCCGGACCGGGATCTGGTCGCGGTCGCCAAGCCCAATTCGATCGCCCTTCGCATCGCCCTCGTCGCCGCGGGCGAGGCGGATCTCGTCGCGACGCTCAGATGGGGCTTCGAGTGGGACATCGCCGCGGCGGCGCTGATCGCGGCGGAGGCGGGCGCGACAGTGAGCGGAGCGCTCGGCCAGCCGCTCGCCTTCAACAGCGCCAGCGGCGAGGCGTTCGGAGTGCTCGTGACGACGCCCGCCATCCACGCCGATGCGGTCGAACGGCTCCGGGAGCGGGCGATGGGCCTGGTTTAGGCGCTTTCGTCCCGGGCTCGTCGCAGCCGCCGCGGCCTTCGCAGCGCCGGTTTCTGTTCCGGACGCGTAGCTGCTATGCGGGGTGCAGGAGGATGATCCATGAAGCTTCGGCTGTTCGTTCCGTCCATCGCCGCCGCCGCCCTGGTCGGCGTCCCGCCCCTGAGCGGGCAGGAAGCACCGCCGACCCCGGCCCCGGCCGCCGCTTCGGACGACGGCGGGACCGTCCTCGGCACCGACCAGGATCGCTGGGCGCGGATGACGGTACCGGTTAATATCGGTGCCAACGGACCTTTCGCGTTCGTCGTCGATACCGGGGCCGAGCGGACCTCGATCTCCCAGGAGCTTGCGCACGACCTTCGGCTCGGCCTCGGCAGTCGCGCTCGGCTTCACAGCATGACCGAAGTCAGCCAGATCCAGACCGTGCTCATTCCCGCGCTGGAAGTCGGCGGCCGGAGCGTTCGCGACATCAACGCGCCCGCTCTGCAGCGCCGCTTCATCGGCGCGGAGGGAATATTGGGAGTCGACTCGCTTCAGTCCCAGCGCGTCTCCTTCGACTTCGCCCGCCAGCTGATGACGGTGAGCAACAGCCACAGGCGGGAGGAATCCTGGCCCGCCGACACGATCGTCGTCACCGCCCGCAACCGGCTCGGCCATCTCGTCCTGGTCGACGCCTCGGTCGAGGGCCAGAAGGTCTGGGTGATCCTCGATACGGGGGCGCAGACGACGGTCGCCAATAACGTCCTGCGCCGCAAGCTGGAGGAAAAGGGCCGGCTTCGGACGACCGTTCCGATCGTTCTCCAGAGCGTCACCGGCGGCCATATGAATGCGGACCAGACGATCGTGAAGCGCATCCGCCTCGGCGGCATCGACATCCACGACATGCCGGTCGCTTTTGCCGACGTCCACCCTTTCGCCAAGCTCGGCCTGACGAAGAAGCCGGCGCTTCTCCTCGGAATGGATGCCTTGCGGCTGTTCGACCGGGTTTCGGTCGATTTCCCGAACCGCCGGGTCCGGCTGCTGGGCGGGTCCAGGTCGCAGATCGAGGGCGCGCGGTTCGCGGCGAGGAATTAAACGACCCGGGGCACCCCGAGGCGCGGGATGTCGATCTTCGGGCAGCGGTTCATGACGACCTTGAGCCCGGCGGCTTCGGCGCGCTCGGCGGCTTCCTCGTTGATCACTCCGATCTGGAGCCAGACCGCCTTGGCCCCGGCGGCGATCGCTTCGTCGACCGCCTCGCCGGCGGCCCGGGGGCGGCGGAAGATGTCGACCATGTCGATCGGCTCGCCGATCTGGGAAAGCTCGCGCCAGACATATTCGCCGTGCACATGCTCGCCGGTGATCTGCGGGTTCACCGGGAGCACCCGATAGCCATGGTCCTGGAGGAACTTCATTACGCCATAGCTCGGCCGGTCCGGCCGGTCGGAAGCGCCGATCATCGCGATCGTGCGGGTGGAGGCGAGCAGCTCGTAAATGTCTTCGTCGCGGGTGAGGGGCATGGGCAATCCTGGCGAAGGGCGGTTTGCTATCGCGGCTCGCTATAATCCTGGCGCATAACGAGGAACCCATAGGTGGTTCCCGAGACCCCGAGAAAGATCATGGCAAGCCAAAACCACTCCATCTTCATTCTCCTAGGCAACCCAGCAGCCGAGCGTCAGCCACGCCCGTTGTACGCCTACGTTCTGCGACGCTCAACGCGGGATTAGGCGTTTCGTCTCCCACGACTTGCTGCGCCAGCGTGCATCGGCGATCTTCGCCGCGAACTTTGCTCTCCAGCCACCGGCCACCGAGCCCGAACGAGCCCGTGACGAAGGCACCCAACCCACCGACACGACAACCGGGCCCCACCAAGGCGGCGAGCCCTTCCTCCCAAGGTCGGGCGTCTGGCGCGGTCTCGTCATCTTGTTTTCATAACAGCGGTATCTGGTAGAGACAATGTTCGTTAAGCAGTGGGCAGTCTTTGAAGCAGCTTGCCTGCGATCAACGCGAACGCCTCCGCCTCCGGACCCTTGCCGGCGGCCGGCGGTATTCCCGCGTCCGAATCTCGCCGGATCGAGAGGGTGAGCGGGATCCGTCCGAGGAAGGGAATCGACATCACTTTCGCCGCCGCCTCCGCCCCGCCGGCGCCGAACGGGTCCGACACCTCGCCGCAATGGGGGCAGGCATAGCCCGACATGTTCTCGACCAGGCCGAGCAGGGGCACGTCCATCTTTCGGAACAGATCGATGGCGCGAGTGGCGTCGATCAGCGCGAGGTCCTGGGGGGTCGAGACGATGACCGCTCCGGCGGGCTTCCATTTCTGGATCAGCGACATCTGGATGTCGCCGGTGCCCGGCGGCAGGTCGACGATCATCAGCTCGCGATCATCCCAGTCACCCTCCATCAGCTGGCCCAGGGCGCTCGCGATCATCGGCCCCCGCCAGGCGAGCGCGGTCCCGGGCTCGACCAGCTGCCCGATCGACAGCATCTTCACGCCGAAGGCGTCGACCGGGACGATCCTCTTGTCGTTGAGCTCGGGACGATCGGAATTGCCCATGATCCGGGGCAGGGAGGGGCCGTAGATATCGGCGTCGACCAGGCCGACCTTGCGGCCCGCCCGGGCAAGGGCGACGGCGAGGTTGGCAGACACGGTCGATTTGCCGACCCCGCCCTTGCCGCTGCCGACCGCGACGATGGTCGGAGTCTTTTTGTCCGCGGTCATCGCGATTCGAACGTCGCTTACGCCGGGCACGCCGATCAAGGCGGAGCGAATCCGGCCTTCGAGGGCGGCGCGCTCGCCCGCGGAAAGGCCGCCGACGTCGAGGACGAGGCTGGCCACCCCCTCCCTCAGCCGCGGCGCCGCGATTCGGCCCTTCGCCTCCGCGACGGAGGCGAGGGCCAGGGTGAGTGGATCGGTCCCGTCGCTCATCCGGCGCAGATAGGCGGTGCCGGTCGGCTTGCCACTGTTTTTCCGCCGGAGCGCTACCTATAATGGCGTATGGCAAGATTTTTCGGGTGGGGCGCGCGCGTCGGCGCCATGTTGAATGAAAATCGCGGCGGGCCCTGGGGCCCCTCGGGCGACGGCGGTTCCGGGGACGGCGGCGGCGGTCCGCGCAATCCCTGGGGACAACCGCCGCGCAAGCGCCGTCCGGGCGCCGGGACCAATGTCGGCTCGATCGACGATCTGCTGAGGCGCGGCCGGGAAAAGTTCGGCGGCCGCTTTCCCCATCAGGAAGGCCGGCCCTACTGGCTTTACGGCCTCGGCGTGTTCATCCTGCTTTGGCTGCTCTTCACCTGCTTCCACATCGTCAGCCCGCAGGAGCGCGGAGTCGTCACCCTGTTCGGCAAGTACAGCCGGACGGTGGATTCCGGAATCGCGATGACCCTTCCGCTTCCGATCGAGCGGTTGCAGACGGTCGATACCCAGATGCGCAACACCGACGTCGGCTCGGCCGATCCGGCGCAGGAGAATCTGATCCTCACCGCCGACCAGAACATCATCGACCTGGCCTATACGGTGCGCTGGCGGGTCCGCGACCCGCAGCTCTTCCTGTTCCAGATCAACGATCCCGAATCGACCATCCACGAAGTCGCCGAGAGCGCGATGCGCGCCGTCGTGGCGACGATTTCGCTCGACGACGCGATCGGCGCGGGCCGAAGCGACATCGAATCCCGGGTGGCGACGGCGATGCAACAGGTGCTCGACGGCTATGGCGCCGGAGTCCGGATCGAAGGCGTCGCCGTCAAGCAGACCGATCCCCCGGCCGCCGTCAACAACGCCTTCAAGGAGGTTTCCGCGGCGCAGCAGGATGCCCAGTCCTATATCAACCAAGCGCGGGCCTACGCCCAGCAGCAGACCGCCCGGGCGCAGGGCGACGCCGCCGCCTTCGACAAGGTCTACGCCCAGTACAAGCTCGCCCCGGAGGTCACTCGCCGCCGAATGTATTACGAGACGATGGAGCGGGTCCTGTCCAAGGTCGACAAGACCGTCGTCGAAGCGCCGGGCGTGACCCCCTATCTGCCGCTGCCCCAGGTGCAGCGCCAGGCCCAGGAAGGAGCCGCGCGATGAGCCCGGCCCTTCGCAACCCCCTGGTCATCGCCTTCATCGCGATCGCCCTGCTCGTCATCGCCGGAAGCACCTTCGCCACCGTGCCCGAGAACCAGCAGGCGGTGATCGTCCGCTTCGGCTCGCCGGTGAAGGTGATAAACGCCTATCGGCGGGGCGAGGATTTCGGCCGCACCGGGGCCGGGCTGATCGCCCGGATCCCGTTCATGGAGCAGATCGTCTGGATCGATAAGCGGATCCTCAGCGTCAAGACCGAGCCGCAGCAGGTCCTTTCCACCGACCAGTTCCGGGTCCAGGTCGACGCCTTCGCCCGCTACCGGATCGTCAACCCGCTGCTGATGTACCAGACCGCCAAGACCGAGGAGCGGGTCAGCGACCAGCTCAAGCCGATCCTGGGCTCGGCCATCCGCAACGAGCTCGGCAAGCGCGAGTTCGCCGTCCTGCTCAGCGCCGAGCGCGGCCAGCTGATGGCCAATATAAGGCGCGCCCTCAACCGGGTGGCGCAGCAATATGGCGCGGAAATCATCGACGTCCGGATCAAGCGCGCCGACCTTCCCAGCGGCACCCCGCTCGATTCGGCCTACGAACGGATGCGCACGGCCCGCCAGCAGGAGGCCGGGGCGATCCGCGCCCAGGGCTACAAGCAGGCGCAGATCATCAAGGCGGAAGCCGATGCCGAGGCCGCGAGCACCTATGCCGAGGCCTATAACAAGGATCCCGATTTCTACGCCTTCTACCGGGCGATGCAGAGCTACGAGACGACCTTCGCGCCGGGCGAGAATCAGGGGCGCTCGACCATCATCATGTCGCCGGACAACCAGTATCTGCAGGAATTCAAGGGGAAAAATCGATAGTGGGAAGCCCCGTCATTGCGAGCGAAGCGAAGCAATCCAGCCCTGCGGAGCGAGGAACGCAGAATGGATTGCCGCGTCGCTTCGCTCCTCGCAATGACGGAGCCTATTCAATTCCCGTTCAGCGGGATCGAATACAAGTGTAATCGATCGGGGCGCGGCCGACCGCCCGCCCGGGTCGAAGCAAATGAGGAGAATGCAATCGTGCGTTACGTCTATGGCATCTCGGCCGCCATTCTACTGGGCGGAGCCGCCGCCACTCTGACGGTGGGCCCCGTCGGTGCCCAGACCGCTCAGAACGATCCCGGCACCATGGCTTCGGCCGCTCCGCGCGCCGGCGCTCCGATGAGCTTCGCGGACCTCGCCGCCCGGCTCCAGCCGGCGGTGGTCAACATCTCGACCAAGCAATCGGTCCAGGTCAGCCGAAGCCGGCAGGTGCCTCCGGGCTTCGAGGATTTCTTCCGCCAGTTCGGCGTTCCGGTGCCAGACGGCGGCGGCGACGATGCCCCGACCACCCAGCGCGGCGGCTCGCTCGGCTCGGGCTTCATCATCTCCGCCGACGGCTATGTCGTCACCAACAACCACGTCGTCTCCCCGGCCCGCACCGGCGCCACCGTCGAGCAGATCACCGTGATCCTCTCCGACCGCCGCGAGTACGAGGCGACCCTGGTCGGCCGCGACACCGCCTCCGATCTCGCCCTGCTCAAGATCAAGGGCGACAATCTGCCCTTCGTCCGCTTCGGCGATTCCAAGCAGGTCCGGGTCGGCGACTGGGTGGTGGCGATCGGCAATCCGTTCGGCCTCGGCGGAACCGTCACCGCCGGAATCGTCTCGGCCCTGCACCGCAATATCGGCGCCGGCACCTACGACCGCTACATCCAGACCGACGCCTCGATCAACATGGGCAATTCGGGCGGGCCGATGTTCGACTTGAACGGCAACGTCGTCGGCATCAACACCGCGCTCATCTCCCCGACCGGAGGCAATGTCGGAATCGGCTTCGCCATCCCGGCGGAGCAGGTCGCGCCGGTGATCGAGTCGCTCCGCAAGGGCCAGCGCCCGCAGCGCGGCTATATCGGGGTCAGCCTCCAGGCCCTGGACGAAGATATCGCCGCCTCGCTCGGAATTCCCAAGAACCAGGGCGAGCTGATCCGCGCAGTCACTGCCGGCGGCCCGGCGGCGCGCGCCGGCGTCCAGCAGGGCGACGTCGTCGTCAGCGTCGGCGGGCGGCCGGTCACTCCGGACGAATCGCTGGCCTATCTCGTCTCGCGCCAGCCGATCGGCTCGCGCGTTCCCATCGAGATCGTCCGCGACGGCCGGCGCCAGACCCTCAACGTCGCCGTCGGCGAGCGTCCCACCGAGGAGGAGCTCGCCCGGCTCAACGGCATCGAGGACGAGACCCCGGTCACCGAGCCGGCCGAAGCCCAGCAGTCCACGAGCCAGAAATCGGCTCGCGAAAGCCTCGGAGTCACGGTCCAGACTTTGACCCCGGACATCGCTCGGTCGCTTCGCCTGAGAGACGTCAATCAGAAGGGCGTGGTCGTCGCGTCGGTCAATCCGGGCAGCGATGCCGCGGCCAAAGGCGTCCAGGCCGGCGACATCATCCTGTCGATCAACCAGCGCGCGACCCGGACCCCGGAAGAGGCCGCGGCCGCCGTCGCCGCCGCCCGCTCCGCCGGCCGCAACAGCGTGCTGCTGCTGATCCGTCACGGCAACGAGCAGCCCGCCTATTTCGGGATCACCCTGGCCGGGCGGTAAGTTTTCTAATTCCTCCCCTGCATTTGCAGGGGAGGGGGACCATGCGAAGCATGGTGGAGGGGTTCTTTCAGACTCCGAAGAACCCCTCCACCGCGCTTCGCGCGGTCCCCCTCCCCCGGAAAACCGGGGGAGGATTTCAACCAGCTTGCCGCCCCGCTTCACATCGGTGATAGGCTTTGCGCCCGCAGCAGGGAGCGCGAGGCATGGACGACGACAGCATCTTCATCGGCCTCGGCGGCGGCAAGCCGCAGCGGCTCATGCTCAGGCGCGCCAACCGGCACGGCCTGATCGCCGGCGCCACCGGCACCGGCAAGACCGTCACCCTGCAGGGCATGGTCGAAGGCTTCTCCAAAGCCGGAGTGCCGGTCTTCGTCGCCGACGTGAAGGGCGATCTCAGCGGGATCGCCATGGCGGGATCGCCGATGGGCAAGCTTCACGAAACCTTCGCCGCGCGGTCCGCCGAGATCGGCGACGCCGCCTGGGCCTATGGCGACAATCCCGTCATCTTCTGGGATCTGCTCGGCGAGCAGGGCCATCCGATCCGGACCACCGTCTCCGAAATGGGCCCGCTCATGCTGTCCCGGCTGATGGACCTCAACGAAGTCCAGGAAGGGGTGCTCGCCATCGTCTTCCACGTCGCCGACAAGGACGGCCTGCTGCTTCTCGACCTCGACGATCTCCAGGCGATGCTCGCCGACTGCGCCAACCGCGCCGACGAGCTGACGGTGACCTACGGAAACGTCTCCAAGGCCAGCGTCGGGACCATCCAGCGCTCGCTTCTCCAGCTCCGCTCGCAGGGCGGCGACAAGTTCTTCGGCGAGCCCGCGCTCGACATCGACGATCTCATCGGCCTCGACGATCGCGGCCGCGGCATCGTCAACATCCTCGCCGCCGACCGGCTGATGGCCTCGCCCAAGCTCTATTCGACCTTCCTGCTCTGGCTCCTGTCCGAGCTGTTCGAGCAGCTTCCCGAGGTTGGCGATCCCGACAAGCCCAAGCTGGTCTTCTTCTTCGACGAGGCGCACCTGCTGTTCACCAGCGCGCCTCCGGCCCTGCTCGAGAAGATCGAGCAGGTCGTGCGGCTGATCCGCTCCAAGGGCGTCGGAATCTATTTCATCACCCAGAATCCGATCGACATTCCGGACGCCGTCGCCGGCCAGCTCGGCAACCGGGTCCAGCACGCGCTTCGCGCCTTCACGCCTCGCGACGAAAAAGCGGTGCGCTCGGCCGCCGAGACCTTCCGGGCCAATCCCGGAGTCGACGTCGCCACCGCCATCACCGAGCTCAAGGTCGGCGAAGCCCTGGTCTCGCTGCTCCAGGAGGACGGCTCGCCCTCGCCCGTCGAGCGCACCCTGATCCGGGTGCCGGGCTCCCGGGTCGGGCCGGTTACCCCGGTGGAGCGCGGCGTTCTGATCCAGACCGATTCGATCGGGACCAAATATGACGAGGCGATCGACCGGGAATCCGCCGAGGAGCTTCTCGCCGCCAAGTCGAGCGAGGCACAGGCCGCGGCCGCGGAGGCCAAGGCCAAGGCGGAGGAGGCGAAGCTCGACGCCGTCGAGGCCAAGCAGGCCGAGAAGGACCGGCTGGTCGCCGAGCGCGAGGCCGCCCGCGCCGCCAAGGAAGCCGAGCGCGCCCGGGTCGTCGCCGAACGCGAAGCGGCCCGCCAGGCGCGCGAAGCGGCGAAGCCCAGCTTTACGGACAAGCTCGTCCAGTCCGCGGCGCGCTCGGCGGCGAGCTCGGTCGGCCGCCAGATGGCCGGCAAGGTCGGCGGGCAGCTTCTGCGGGGATTGCTGGGCGGCCTGTTCAGGGGGCGGTAAGCGATCTTAATCCTCCCCCGGATTTCCGGGGGAGGGGGACCGCGTGAAGCGCGGTGGAGGGGTTCTTCGGACTCAGCAGGGCCCCTCCACCATGCTTCGCATGGTCCCCCTCCCCTGCAAATGCAGGGGAGGAATTACTCGTCGCAACCCCCTTGCCGGTTTCCCTTGCCTCCGCGAAGAAGGGCATTCGGCAATGAGAGGGCATTCGAATGGCGGCTGAAGCACCGATGAAAGAGCTCACCGTCCGCGCCGTCCTGCTCGGCGGGCTCATCACCCTCATCTTCACCGCCGCCAACGTCTATCTCGGCCTCAAGGTCGGCCTCACCTTCGCGACCTCGATCCCGGCCGCCGTCATCTCGATGGCGGTGCTGCGCTGGTTCAAATCCTCCTCGATCCTCGAGAACAACATCGTCCAGACCGTCGCTTCCGCGGCCGGCACCCTCGCGGCGATCTGCTTCGTCCTTCCCGGCCTCGTCATGATCGGCTGGTGGCAGGGCTTCCCCTACTGGACGACGGCCTTGATCACCGGGCTGGGCGGAGTGCTCGGAGTACTCTTCTCGGTGCCGCTGCGCCGGGCCCTCGTCACCGATTCCCCGCTCCCTTACCCGGAAGGAGTCGCCGCCGCCGAGGTGCTTCGGGTCGGCGAGAGCAACCGTGAAGGCGCCGGCGAAGACAAGGGCCTGCTCGCGATCATCACCGGTTCGGTGCTGTCGGCCGGCTTCGCCTTGCTCACCGCGACGAAGCTTGCCGCCGCCGACGCCGCCGGCTTCTTCCGGGTCGGCTCCGGCGTGAGCGGGATCAATCCGGGCTTCCAGTTCGCGCTTCTCGGAGTCGGCCACCTGGTCGGGATCTCCGTCGGAGTGGCGATGGCGCTGGGCACGTTCATCGCCTGGGGCATCGCCGTGCCCGTGCTGAGCGCGATGAGTCCGGCCGCCGCGGGAGTCGGGCTCGAGGATTGGGCGGGCGACGTCTGGGTCCACCAGGTGCGCTTCCTCGGCGCCGGAGTGATCGGCGTCGCCGCCGTCTGGACCCTGCTCATCGTGCTCGGGCCGATCGTTCGCGGGCTCGCTTCCGCCATGGCCGCGTCGCGCACCCGCCGCGCAGGCGAAGGCGGCGCCCTTCCGCTTCAGGAGCGCGACATTCCGATCGGCCTGGTCGGGCTCGGGGTCGTCGCCACGCTCGTCCCGATCGGCTGGCTGCTCTGGAGCGAGCTTGGCGCCGCCGCCGGCCCGAGCACCGCCTTCGTCATCGCCGGAAGCCTGGTCTTCGTCCTCGTCGCCGGGGCCTTCATCGCCGCGGTGACCGGCTACATGGCCGGGCTGATCGGCGCCTCCAACAGCCCCGTTTCGGGCATCGGGATCCTCTCGATCCTCGGCTCCTCGCTTCTTCTCGTCGCTTTGCTGGGAAGCGGCGGGGATTCCAAGCCGCTCGTCGCCTACGCCCTCATCGTCACCGGCATCGTCTTCGGGGTCGCCACCATCTCGAACGACAACCTCCAGGATCTGAAGACCGGGCAATTGGTCGGAGCGACCCCCTGGCGGCAGCAGGTGGCCCTATTGTTCGGAGTCGTCTTCGGCGCCGCGGTGATTCCGCCGGTTCTCGACCTGCTCAACCAGGGCTACGGCTTCGCCGGCGTCGCCGGAGCGGGTCCCGACGCCTTGCCCGCGCCGCAGGCGGCCTTGATCTCGACGCTCGCCCAGGGCGTGCTCGGGGGCGACATGGACTGGACGATGATCGGGTGGGGCGCGCTGCTCGGAGTGGGGCTCATCCTCCTCGACTTCGGTCTCGGCAAGGCGAAGCTCCTGCGCCTGCCGCCGCTCGCCGTCGGGATCGCCATCTACCTGCCCATGTCCGCCACCTTGATGGTGATCGCCGGGGCGATCGCCGGCTGGCTCTACGACAAGGGCGCTCCCAGGGCGCGCGATCCCGAAACCTATCGCCGCACCGGAGTCCTCGCCGCGACCGGCCTCATCGTCGGCGAGAGCCTGTTCGGAGTGCTACTCGCCGGCCTCGTCGTCGCCACCTCGAACGCGAGCCCGCTCGCTTTGGTCGGCGACGGCTTCCGCCCTGTCGCCGTCTGGGGCGGAGCGCTGCTCTTCGCCCTGCTGGCCTGGTGGCTGTACCGCCGAAGCGCGAAGCTGGCGGGGTGACTCGTCGCCCCAGCGAAGGCTGGGGCCCCAGCGGGTGAAAGGCGTTGAAGCCTTTCATCCCCTGGGATCCTAGCCTGCGCTGGGATGACGAGATGGAACCTAGCCCTTCGCCTCGAGCCAGCGCGTAATGTCCGGAAGCCTTGTCGTGCGCACCCGCACCCGGTCCTTGATCGAGGCGATGGCGACGTCGACCCGGCCTCGCGACTGCGGGGTCATGTAGCGGGTCGCATAGGCTTCAAGCTTGCCGATCATCGCCGGATCCGCCGAGCCGCCGCCGAGGCCGGCGAGGAACCGCGATCGCGACGAGGCGTCGACGAGCGCCTCGACCTTCTCGCGGTTGCGGGCCGCGAAGTCGAAAGCGAGGTCCGGATGCTCCCCCGACACCGCGGAGATGATCGCCGAGCCGGTCGTCGCCCCGGGCTCGTCGGTCAGTGCGAGGTCCAGCGCCCGCTGCGCCAGGGCAGGGTCGCGGGTGGTGCCGAGCAGGCGGTAGAGCTGCGCCTTGACCAGCGGGCTCTTCTCGGCCCGGGCCTGGGCCCTCAGGCGCTCCCAGCCGGCGACGTCGGCGTTGCGGGCGTTGACGGCGAGGATGGTGCTGCGCAGCGGGCCCGCGGTCGCAAGCGGATCGCCGGCGGCGAGCCGGCGATTGGCCTCGCCGACCACCGTCGGATCCCCCATCTCGCCCAGGGTCTGGATCAGATCGGCCCGGAGCACCGGCACGGTCGGCGCTTCGCCGGCTTTCGGGGCCCAGCCGATCCGCGCGAGCACGGGCGACAGCTTCCTCGAAGCGTTGCGCGAAAGCATCGCCTGGTGGGCCGGATCGGCTTCGTACATTTCGCGGACGTTGCCGAGGATGGTCGCGACCCGGCTCCAGACCTGCGGATTGGCGTTGGCCGGGACCGCATCGACCATGTCGAGCGCCTCCGCCGCCGATTGGTAGCCGGCGAGGCCGAGGCCCCAATTGTCGGCGAGAAGGCCGATCTGGTCGATCGGCTTGAGGCGCGGGAAGCTTGCCGTCAGCCGGTCGAGATGGGCGGGCGAATAGAGGGTGCGGTAATAGCCGGTCTGGCCGCTGTTGACGATCACCGGGGCGCAGCCGGCGACGCTGAGGGTGCCGGTGCCGCCTTCGACGAGGGTGCGGGTTTCGGGCCCGCCGACGGCCGAAGCGATCACCGGCACCCGCCAGGCCTTGGCCGGCTGATCCTGGCGGTCGCGGCTGAACTGCGCCTGGCGAAGGGTGACCGCGGTCTTGCCGCCGCGGCAGGCGGAATCCTCGACCCGGATCAGCGGCACTCCGGGCTGGAGGGTGAAATCGTGGGCGATGGCGGTGACCGGCTTGCCCGCCGCCCGCTCGACTGCGCGCCAGAGGTCGTCGGTCTGGGTATTGCCCAATTTGTGGACTCGGACATAATCCTGGACGCCGCGCCGCCAGGCATCCTCGCCGACATAGTCTTCCAGCATGGTGATCACCGCCTCGCCCTTCTGGTAGGTGATCGCGTCGAAGGCCTGGCTGATCTGCTCGACGGTGCTGATCCGCTGGACGACGGGATGGGTGCTCGAAACCGAATCGAGGTTGATCGCCGCTTCCCGCCCGGAAACGGTGCCGAGCTCCGGATCCCATTCGGGATGAAGGGCCGTGGTCGCCTTGGTCGCCATCCACGAGGCGAAGCCCTCGTTCAGCCAGAGATCGTCCCACCAGGCCATGGTGACGAGATCGCCGAACCATTGGTGCGCCATTTCGTGCGCCGCCACCTCGAAGATGCGCTGGCGGGTCCCTTCGGTGGTGATCGACGGGTCGACGAGCAGGATCGATTCGAACGAGAAGATCGCGCCCCAATTCTCCATCGCGCCGAAGAACTGGCTGCTTCCCGGGCCGGCGACGTTGTCGAGCTTCGGCAGCGGATAGGGCGTCCCGAAATAATCGTTGTACCAGGGCAGGATCGCGGCCGCGCTGGTCAGCGCCCAGCGGCCTTTCTCGCCGTCGCCGCGCTTGGCGACGAGCCCGATTTCGGTCCCGGCCGCCGTTGTCGTGATCCGGTCGAACTCGCCGACGGCGAGGAACAGCAGATAGCTCGACATGGCGGGCGTGGTCTGAAACGTCACCGTCTTCGTGCCGTCGCCATTGGTCTGGACCGCCGCCTGCGGCATGTTGCCGATCGCGTCCTGGCCCGCCGGAACGGTGACGTTGAGATTGTAGGGCGTCCGGTACTGGGGCTCGTCCCAGCTTGGGAAGAAGCGGCGGGCGTCGGGCGCCTCGAACTGGGTGAAGAGGGCGCGTTTCGGGCCGCCGGCGCTTTCATAATCGAGCGCGAAGAGCCCCGCGGCCTGGGTGTAGATCTTGCCGCTATATTTGATCGTCAGCCGATATTGGCCGGGCGTGAGCTTGCGGGCGAAGCGGAAAGTGGCGGTCTGCGCGTCCGCATCGACGTCGATCTTGCGCGGGTTGAGCGCGACCGCGCCGGAGCTCCCGCCGCCTAGGGACACGCTGTCGAAGGCGAGGTCGGCGGCGTTCAGGGTGATGCTGTCGGTGGCCTGAAGGACCTGGATGTCGATGTCGGACCGGCCCGAGAAGCGCAGCTTGGCGGCGTCCGGCCGGGCCGCGATCGTATATCGCAGCGGCCTCACGTTCGTCGGCAGCTGGGTCGGGATCCGAGCCGCCGGCGCGGCGCTCGCCTTGGGCGGAGCGGCGCTCGCCTGGGCGGTGACGAAGGCGAGGGCGATCAGGGAGGCGGTGGCGAATAGGCGCATGAAGGACTCCGGTCGGGGGCAGCGGCGCTCCGGCGGGGGCGCTTGTGACTTGTAAACTCAGTAGCCGAAGATCGGTGCCGTCCTATGGCCTTCGAGGACGTGGGCGCGAAGCTTCGCCGGCTCCCAGAGCAATTCGACTCCGGCCTCGGCCTGGCGGATCAGGGAGACGATCGCCTCGTTGACCGGGGCCTGGCGGCCCAGCTTCCGGGCGAGCGCGACGACCTCGCCGTTCAAATAAGCAATTTCGGTTGGGCGGCCGGCCTTGAGATCGTCGGCCATCGACGAGCGCGCCCGGGCGTCCACCTTCTGGATCTTGAGGAAGAGGTTGTTGAAGATGAGGTTGGGCGACGCGATGACATGGGGAAGAAGCCTGGGCGGGACCGGGCCGATCTTGGCCGGCTCGATCCCGGCCGCCTCGAGCAGTCCGAGCGCTTCGAGGATCGAGGCGGCGACGACCCGGCGATAGTCGCGCGCCTTCAATTGCTCGAGCAGGGTCCGGCCCGACAAAGCATTGACGGCGTTGTTGAGGTTGATGAGCAATTTGCCCCAGGCGATCGCCGCCATGTCGGCGGAAAGCTTGAGCCGCGCCGGCCCGCCGCCGATCCGATCGGCGAGCGCGCGAAGCTTCGGCACGTCCTCGGCGAGCAGGTCGCCGGCGACGCCCTTGTGGAAGCGGCCATGGCCCAAAGCGGCGACATTGTAGGGCACCATCCCCGCCACCGCCTCGAACCGGGTCTTGAGGATCGAGCGCAGCAGCTCGACGTTGCTCACCCCGTTCTGGAAGCTGACGACGAGCGCGCCCTTCTTGGCGTGGCGGGCGATCTCCTTGGCGGCCGCCGCGGTGCCGGTGCTCTTGACGCACAAGGCGATGATATCGGCCTTGGCGAGGGCCGCCGGGCGGGTCGAAAAGTCGACCTGCTCAGGCCCCAGCCGCGCCCGCCAGCCCGAAAAGTCGGTCAAGGTCAGCCCGTTCGCCTCGATCTCCCGCCCGATCCGGTCGCGCCCGACGAAGGATACCGGTATCCCCGCCGCCGTCCAAGCGCCGCCGACGAAACAGCCGACCGAGCCGGCTCCGAATATCGCGACCCTAGGAACAGTCACGATCGCCGCTCCTTGGTCCCCGGCGAAAGCCGGGGCCCAGCGACGCGGAGGTGGACGCTGGGCCCCGGCCTTCGCCGGGGAACTGCTCGACCGTGAACGCCGTCATGGCTCAGCCTCGCCCGCGATAGCCGGGGACGTCCTGGGCCGGGACCCAGAGGCCCTCTGGCGGCGCCCCGGATTGCCAGAAGACGTCGATCGGCATCCCGCCGCGCGGATACCAATAGCCGCCGATCCGAAGCCAGAGCGGCTTCATCTCCTCGACCAGCCGCTCGGCGATTCCGACGGTGACGTCCTCATGGAAGCCGCAATGATTGCGGAAGGCGGTCAGGAACAGCTTCAGCGACTTGGATTCGACGATCGTCTCCCGGGGTGCGTAATCGAGGACGAGATGGGCGAAATCGGGCTGCCCCGTCACCGGGCAGAGCGAGGTGAATTCCGGCGCGGTGAAGCGAACGAGATACGGCCGGCCGGGGCGCGGATTGGCGACGTAGTCGAGCCTGGCCTCGTCCGGCGAGGCGGGCGGCGGGCTGGAACGGCCGAGATGGGTGAGGTCCATGCCGCCGCTTTAGGGAAGGCCGAACGGCAGGGAAAGACGAACCGTCCCATTCCCGTTCTCCCCCGCGAAGCGGCATTCCTTCCCCTCCTACGTTGCGCCTTTGCGCCTTCTCTCAAAAAACAGGGTGCTAAACCGGTCGGCGGTCAAGCGGGAGCGCGGGGCCGAGTGCCAGGCCGCGCATCCGGCGTTCGTCCTACAATGAAGTGCCCGGCTTTTTTTAGAGACGGCGCGAAGGCGCGACGTAGAAACAGGGGTTGGGCCGCTTCGCGGAGGGTCACCTCGAAGCGGCTTTGCTCGGCGCCGCGGGGCATGCCATAGCTCGCGCCATGAAGAAGCTCCTGCTCGCCGCCTCGCTCGCCGCCTCGCTCGTTGCCTCGCTCGTTGCCTTCGCCGTTCCCGCCTTTGGCGAGAATCCGCCACCTGCCAGTAAGGAGGCCGATGCTCCGGTCCCCGAGCCGACCGTCTCCGTCACCCGCCACAGCGGCACCTTCGGCGGCCGGCGCGTCGCCTATACCGCGACCGCGGGCGAAACCTATCTGAAGGCCGACGACGGCACGCCCAAGGCCGCCATCTTCTCCGTCTCCTACGTCAAGGACGGGCCGCGCGACCCGAACCGGCCGGTCACCTTCCTGTTCAACGGAGGTCCCGGCTCCGGCTCGCTGTGGCTGCACATGGGCGCCTTCGGACCGAAACGCGTGGTGATCCCGGGCGGCGAGGCGCTCGACGACGGGGCGCCGCCTTACCCGATCGTCGAGAACGCGAATTCGCTGCTCGACGTCACCGATCTCGTCTTCATCGATCCGGTCGGGACCGGCTTCAGCCACGCCCTCGGCAAGACCGAGCCGAAGGAATATTGGGGAGTCACTGCCGACGCCAAGTCGGTCGCCCGCTTCATCCGGCTCTGGCTGGACAGGAACGGCCGCTGGAACGCGCCCAAATATCTCGGCGGCGAAAGCTACGGCACCACCCGGTCGGCCGCCGTCGCCCACGAGCTGATGGGCAGCTATAATGACGTCGCTCTGAACGGCATCATCCTCATCTCGACCATCCTCGATTTCGGCCTGCAGTCGGAAGCGCCCGGCAACGAGATGGCCTATGTCGTCAACCTTCCCTCGATGGCGACCACCGCCTTCTACCATCACAAGGTCGCCAACCCGCCCGGCAGCGTCGAGCAATTCGCCCAGGAGGCGCGTGAATTCGCCACCGGCCCCTATCTTACCGCTTTGGCCAAGGGGAACAGCCTCCCGGCTGAGGAGCGGGCCGAGGTGCGGCGCCGGCTCGCCCGCTATACGGGCCTTTCCCAAACCTATCTCGACCAGGCGAATCTGAGGGTCTCGCCGGGCCGCTTCTTCAAGGAGCTGCTCCGCGACCGCGGCCAGACCATCGGGCGCCTCGACACGCGCTTCCTGGGCAAGGATTATGACAATGCCGGGGAGGGGGTCGACAACGATCCGAGCTTCTACGCCATCGACGGCGCCTATACGGCGGCGCTCAACGCTTATGCGCGCGGCGATCTCGGCTTCTCGAGCGAACGGCAATACGTCACCATCGGCGGGGTCAAGGATTGGGACATGAAGGTCGAGGGCGCGCGCGACGGCGACACCTATATGACGGTCGCGCCCTTCATCGGCGAATCGCTTCGGGAAAATAGCGGCCTCAAGGTGTTCGTCGCGCAGGGCTGGTACGATTTCGCCACGCCCTTCTTCGCCGCGGAATATTCGCTCAACCGCACCGGCATCCCCGGCGACCGCGTCCAGTTCCATTATTACGACGCCGGCCACATGATGTACGTGCGCGACCAGGATCTGGCGAAGCTGTCGGGGGACATAAGGGCGTTCATCCGGAGCCGGTGAGGGCGTGGGGAGCGGATCGTCACGAACTCCGTCATCCCGGCGAAGGCCGGGATCCATGAACACGGCCCTGCCCGGACTGGAGGCGGCGGCGTTCATGGATTCCGGCCTTCGCCGGAATGACGAAGGGGATCGGGCAATCAAGTTCAGGGTGACGATTATGCGCCCTCGGACTGACAATATGTAATGGTTGCTTGACATAGTGTCAGGTTCGCCTTATTCATCTCCCATTGCCGGCGGAAAGGCTGCCGGCGGGACGAGGCGAGGGCGGTGGACGAGGAGTAGGTGAAGAACCGGTTGAAGGTCTTGAGGGCGGAACGCGACTGGAGCCAGGCGGAGCTTGGCGGCCGGCTCGGAGTCTCCCGCCAGGCGGTCAACGCCATCGAGACCGGAAAATACGATCCTTCGCTGCCGCTCGCCTTCAAGCTCAGCCGCCTGTTCGAAGTCCCGATCGAGGAGATTTTCGATGACGGCTCGGGGGGATCGGGCGCGCGATAAGGCGCTTCCCGAGGTGGATGACCGCGCAATTGGAAGGCGGGGCGGAATGATCGGGACCCTGGCCGCGCTGGCGCTGCTCGCCTTGGTGCTCGCGCCGCTCGTCTCCCTCCACCAACTGGGCGGCTTGGAGGCGCATGCCTCGATCCGCATTGTCGAGCAGGGCGGCGTCCGAGCCGTCAGCTTCGAGGCGCTCGTCGCCGCAACCCGGCTTTAGGAGCGAGAGGATGAGCGAGACTTCAGACGTCGAGCAAGCGGAGCGGGTCGGCCGCAAGCGGGCCCGGTTGTTCCTCGTCCAGGCGGCCCTGTTCCTGGGTTGGCAGGGACTGTTCTTCTCCAGCCCGCCGGGGGATCCGATGCGGGCGGTAAGCGCCGTCAAGCTTTCCGCGTGGCTGGTCTGGGTCCTGCTCCTGTTGTTGCTGCTGGCGACCGGCGGGGGGCTCCTGCGCTACCGCAAGCTTCGCGGCCTCCTCAATGACGAGCTCACCCGGCAGCATCGCACCGCCGGATTCGTGGTCGGCTTCTGGGTCGCGGTCGCCGCCTGCGTCGCGCTTTACGTCGTCGAGATGTTCGAGCCGGTGACCGGGCGCGAAGCGGTGCATGTCGTCCTGTCCTTGGCCGTCGCGGCGGCGCTCGTCACCTTCGCCGTGCTCGAGCGGCGAACCGCCGGCGGCCGCTGACCCGGCGGCTGGACATCGCGTCGGTGGCGGGACAAGAGAAGGGGGCCCCTCGCCGCCGGAGTAACCGATGCGTCTTGCGCCATCCCTCGCCCTTCTCCTGCTCGCCGCACCGGTCGCCGCCCAGGAAACCGCGCCCCTACTGACCAGGGCCGAGACCGAGGCGCTGGCCGGCGAGCTTTCCGGAGCTTCGGCGAAGCGGACGGTTCAGGCCCTTTCGCTCGATCACCGGATGCGCGGCTCGGAAGGCTATCGCGCCGCCGCGGAGCTGATCCGCGACCGGCTCCGCGACTATGGCCTCAACGACGTCGACATCCTGTCGCTGCCGGCGGACGGCAAGGTCTTCTATGGGACCCAGCGCTCCCGCCCGGCCTGGAACGCCAGCTTCGCCGAGCTTTGGGAGCGCCGGCAGGAGGGCGGCCGCTGGGCCGATTCGGAGCGGGTCGCCTCCTGGGCCGACCAGCCGATCACTCTGGCCCAGGACAGCGTCTCCGGGCGCGCCGAGGCGGAGCTGGTCGACGTCGGCGCCGGCACGTCCGCGTCGGACTATGCGGGAAAAGAGGTGCGGGGCAAACTTGTCCTGACCTCTTCCCAGCCCGGCGAAGCGGCGCATCTCGCCGTCACCGAGCGGGGCGCGGCCGGGATCGTCTCCTGGGCCCAGAACCAGAAATCGGCCTGGTGGGGCGAGGATGAGAGCCTGATCCGCTGGGGCCATCTCGACACCTGGGAGGACCCGACCTTCGCCTTCATGGTCTCGCCGTCGCGGGCCCATGCCTGGCAGGCCCGGCTTGCCAAGGGCGAGACGGTGCGGCTGCGCGCAGAGGTCAAGGCGGGGCGCACGCCGGGCGCCTATCTGATCCCGACCGCGATCATCCCCGGCAAGGACCGGTCGAAGGAGATCGTCTTCTCCTGTCACCTCGACCACCCTTCGCCCGGCGCCAACGACAATGCCAGCGGCTGCTCGGGAATCCTCGAGATCGCCCGGACGCTCAAGCGGCTGATCGCCGAGGGACGCCTGCCGCAGCCGGCGCGCACCCTCCGCTTCATCTGGCCCTGCGAGGTCGAGTGCACCATCTCCCTGCTCAACGCCCGCCCGGAATTCGCCCGCCGCACCCTGGCGACGATCCATCTCGACATGATCGGCGGCAACAGCGACATCACCCACGGCACGCTCAAGGTGGAGGGCTCCCCGCCTAGCCTGCCGAGCTTCGTCGGCGACGTCGGCTTCGCCATCGGCCGCTGGGTCGATGCCCAGTCCAGCCGCTATGCCGACACCGGCCAGGCGGCCTTTCCGCTGCTCGATCCGGAAGGCACGAAGAACCCGCTTCACGCCAAGATCGGCGGCTTCTCGGAAGGATCGGACCACCAGGTCTGGGCCGAGGGCAGCTGGCGGGTGCCGGTTATCTATCTGGCCGACTGGCCGGACATCTACATCCACACCAACAAGGACGTTCCGGGCAATCTCGATGCCACCAAGATGAAGCGGGCGATGTTCATCGCGGCCGCTTCGGGCTGGTATCTTGCGAACCTGGACCAGACCGGTCTGCGCGGCCTCTCGGAAGGAATCGCGCCCGAGATGATGGACCGGATGAACGCGCCGCTGCGCACCGGGCGCGGACTTGCCCAGGCCGATCGCGACAATCTCATGCAGCAGGAATGGGCCTATGAGAGGGGCATCGAAGCCTCGCTGGCCCCGTTCGGCTTCGCGGGCCCCGACGGATGGCTCGGCCCGCCCAACGTGCCGGCCTTGGCTCCTCTCCCTGGCAGCGCCCCGGCCTGGCGGACCGTCTATCGCCGCAACCCGCGGGTGAAGGGCCCCATGGACGGGTTCGGATACAGCTGGCTCGACGATCATCTGAAGAAGGCCGGTCTTGGGAAACCCGCCCTTCTTTCACGCGAGGCGCTGTGGGACGGGCCGAGCTATGGGTACGAGACGCTCAACCTCGTCGACGGCCGGCGCGACGTCCAGCAGATCCGCGACGCCCTCGCCGCCAGCGTCGGCCCCGCGCCAGTGGAGGAAGTCGCCGCCTATCTGGCCGCGCTGGAGCGGCTCGGCGTGATCCAGCGTTAGGAGCCACGATGGAATCTCTCGTCTCGACCGAATGGCTGGAAAAAGCGCTCGGCGCCGCGGATCTCAAGGTGATCGACGCCACCTTGTTCCTGCCCGGCGAGCCGCGCGACGCCCGCTCCGAATATAAAGCCGGGCACATCCCGGGCGCCGTCTTCCTCGACCTCGAGGACGTGTCGGACAGCTCGAACCCGGTGCCCCACATGGTCCCGCCCGAGCCCAAGTTTGCGAGCCGCATGGCCTCGCTCGGGCTTCGCGACGGCCAGCGCTTCGTCGTCTACGACAACAGCCCTTTGCACAGCGCCGCCCGCGCCTGGTGGATGCTGAAGAGCTTCGGAGCCCACTACGTGGCGATCCTCGACGGCGGCCTTCAGAAATGGAAGGCCGAGGGCCGGCCCGTCGAAAGCGGTCGGCCGGCGCTCCGCCACGGGCATTTCAGCCCGAGGTTCGACTCGGCGGCGGTTGCCGACAAGGATTCGGTCGCCGGGCTGCTCGGCGACGAGCACCACGAGATCGTCGATGCGCGAGGCTCGGGCCGCTTCACCGGCGCCGAAGCGGAGCCGCGGCCCGGAATGGCTTCTGGCCACATACCGGGGTCGAAGAACCTGCCGCAGGGCAAGCTGTTCAACCCGGACAACAGCTGGAAGCAGGGCGAGGCGCTTCGCGCGGAGTTCGATTCCGCCGGGGTCGACCTCGCCAGGCCGATGGTCGCGACCTGCGGTTCGGGCGTCACCGCCTGCGTCCTGATCTTCGGGGCCCATTTGCTCGGCAAGGAAGACGCCCGCCTCTACGACGGCAGCTGGTCCGAATGGGGCGCCGATCCCGCGACCCCCAAGGCGACGGGGCCGGCGTGAAGGGCCGTCGGACCGACACCGGGATCGTCCAAGGCGGCCGGCGCAGGGAATGGCGCGGCCGGCTGGTCAACCCGCCGGTCCATCGCGCCTCGACCATCCTCTTCGACGACGTCGCCGAAATGCGCTCGGCGGCGCCGCGGTTCGGAGACCATTATTACGGCCTCCATGGCACGCCGACCCAATGGGCGCTTTCGGAAGCGCTGACCGAGCTCGAGCCGGGGGCGGCGGGCACGATGCTCTACCCGTCCGGCCTGGCGGCGGTGACGGCCGCGCTGCTGACGGTGCTGGGGGCGGGCGACGAGCTGCTGATGACCGACAGCGTCTACGGCCCGACTCGCCGCTTCTGCGACGCCTTCCTCAAGCGTTACCGTGTGACCACGCGCTATTACGACCCGCACGCCGGCGCCGGCATCGCCGAGCTGATCGGCGATCGCACCCGGGCGATCTTCCTCGAAAGTCCCGGCTCGCTGACGATGGAGGTGCAGGACGTCCCCGCCATCTGCGCCGCCGCCAAAGCGAGGGGAGTGGCGACCCTGCTCGACAACACCTGGGCGACCCCGCTCTTCTTCCCGGCGCTCGCCCGCGGAGTCGATCTCTCCATCCTCGCCGGGACCAAATATGTCGGCGGCCATTCCGACGTCATGCTCGGCTCGGTGACGGCGAACGCCGACTGGTATCCCAGGCTCGAGCGGACGAGCTGGGATCTCGGCCAGACGGTCGGCCCGGACGACGCCTGGCTTTGCTCCCGCGGCCTCCGGACGATGGCCGTCCGCCTGCGCCAGCATGAGGCGAGCGCGCTCAGGATCGCCCGCTGGCTCGCCGAGCAGCCGCAAGTGGCCGCCGTGCTCCATCCGGCGCTTCCCGATTGTCCCGGGCACGAGCTTTGGGCGAGGGACTTCAAGGGCGCCTCGGGGCTTTTCTCCTTCGTCCTCAAAGGCGGGGGCGATTCCGGCCGGACCCGCTTCATCGAGGCTCTGGAGCTGTTCGGGCTCGGCTACAGCTGGGGCGGCTATGAGAGCCTGGTCATTCCGGCCGATCCCGACCGCCTTCGAACCGCGACCCGCTGGACGTCGAAGGGGCCGCTGGTCCGGCTTCAGATCGGGCTCGAAGATGCCGACGATCTGATCGAGGATCTCGCCGCGGGCCTCGCCCGGTGGGGAGGCCCGGCATGAAAGGCCTGTTCGAGCGGTTCGGAGCGACCTGGCCGACCTACAGCGACTGGATGGCGGCGGCGGTCGCCCTTGGCCTCGTCGCCGCGGCCTGGGGTCTCGCCTGGCTGATCGGCCGCTGGCTCGGCCCCCGCCTCGCGGCTTTCTGGGAGCATCGCGCCGGCCATCGCGGGGAGGGGCTCGCGATCCGCATGTGCGATCTTACCCGCCACCTGATCGGGGCCGTGATCGCCGCGCTCGCGCTGAACGCCGACGCGTGGCGGCCGCTCCCCGCGATCGTGCTCGGAACCGCGCTCGCGGCCTGGGCGGCGATGCTCGTCTCCGGCCTCGTCCGCGGGCTTCGGATGCCGCGCTGGATCGCCGCCCTGCTCGGCGCCGTCACCTTCTTCTCGCTCCTCGCCCGGGCGGTCGGCGGGCTGAGGCCGATCACCGACACTCTCGACCGTGTCGGCTTCACCGCCGGCTCGACCCGGGTGTCGCTTCTGACCGCGCTTCAGGTCCTGGTGACCGTGGTCGCCCTCTACGCCGTAGTGAAGCTCCTCAACCGGATCGTCGGCCATTCCATCCACCGCGCCACCGGCCTCGACGCGACCCAGCAGCTGCTCGGCCAGAAGCTCGCCAGCGTCGCCATCCTGGTCGCCGCCTTCTTCGTCGGGATCGACCTCCTCGGGATCGACCTCACCGCCTTCGCCGTCTTCTCGGGCGCGTTCGGCCTCGCCATCGGCTTCGGGCTCCAGAAGACCTTCGGCAACCTCATCGCCGGGATCATCCTGCTGATGGACCGATCGATCAAGCCGGGCGACGTCATCGTCGTCGGCGACAGCTTCGGCCATGTCAGCAAGATCGGGGTCCGGGCCGTCTCGATCGTCACTCGCGACGGGAAGGAGCATCTGATCCCGAACGAGAATCTGATGACCCAGGAGGTGGAGAACTGGTCCTATTCGAGCCGCGACGTCCGCGTTCATATCCCCGTCGGGGTCGCCTACGATTGCGATCTCCCGCTCGCCCAGAAGCTCATGATCCAGGCGGCGAGTGAATCGGCGCGGGTCATGAAGAACCGGCCGCCCCAGGTCTGGCTCACCGCCTTCGGGGAAAGCAGCGTCGACCATGAGATATTGGTGTGGATCAGCGACCCCGAACAGGGCGTCGGCAGCGTCCGTTCCGAGATATTGAACCGGGTCTGGGAGCTGTTCCGCGAGAACCGCATCGACCTGCCCTTCCCGCAGCGGGACCTTCACATAAAGGACTGGCCGGGCATGCCGGAAGGCGCGGGCTAAATTCCTCCCCTGCATTTGCAGGGGAGGGGGACCATGCGAAGCATGGTGGAGGGGCCTTGCTGGCTCAGAAGAACCCCTCCACCGCGCTTCGCGCGGTCCCCCTCCCCCGGAAAACCGGGGGAGGAATTAGAAGCTAATCCGGCAGCCTCCGTCCCAACTCGGCCAGCCCTTTCTCCAGCTCCTCGCCAAGCCGCTCCGCCGCCGCCCTGACCGGCATCCCGGCCTCGTCGAGCTTGAGCAAGGCGCCGACGCCGGCCGAGGCCCAGCGGGCGGTCTCGGCGGCGAGCGAGTCGAACCTCTTCTGGTCGATCGGCAAGGCGCGCGCATAAGCGGCGCTGATCCGGGCGGCCTCGTCGAGCAGCTCGTCCCTCGGCGAAAGCGAAGTTCGCCCGGCCATCTCCTCGACCAGGGCGAGCACCTGGCGGAGCTGGGCGATCTGGGCGCCGGCGTCGGCCAGGCCCGGGGCATAGAAAGGCGGCTGCTGCTGAGTCATCCCCGACAGGATAAGGCCGCAGGGCTAAGGAAGGGTTTAACCGTCATCCCGGTGAAAGCCGGGACCTCGGCGCGGTACAGGCGCCGCGCTTTTCACCCCACGAGATCCCGGCTTTCGCCGGGATGACGGGATTTACTGCGGAGTAGTCACCGTCGCGTCGCGGCCGGCGCCCTCAGGGGCGGCGACGATGGCCTGGGTGACCGCGCCCTTGTCGACGACCGTCGTCGCCGGATCGCCGGCGACGGAGCGGGCGCCCATGGCGGCGCGGTCGGCTCCGGCCGAGTTGAGCATCGAGCGCTCGCTCTGGCTGCGCGGCGCAGGGCCGCCGAACAGGGTCTCGAGCGCCTGGGTGCGCGCGTCCGCGCCGACCGGCGTCGGCTCGCCGGTCCTGGGCGGAGTCAGCGCGTAATCGGGCGGGATCACCAGCGGCTGGTTGCGGGTGACGGCGAACTCGTCGGGCCGCTCGCGGCCGGCGATGCCGCCGGTGCCGCAGCCGGCCAGCAGCAGGGTGGCCGCGCAGGCGCCAAGGCCGAGCTTCACGATACGCATGTTCACTTATCCTCCTTGGGAGACTTCCGTTCGCGCGTCAGCAGCGCCCGGACCAGCAATAGCAGGACGCCGATGGTAATGGCAGCGTCGCCCACGTTAAAGACCAAAAAGGGATGAACGTCGCCGAAATGCAGGTCGGCATAGTCGACGACATAGCCCAGCCGCACCCGGTCGAGGATATTGCCGAGCGCGCCGCCCAGCACCAAAGCCAGCGCCACCGAATCGTCGCGACGCTTCTCGCGCCACATCCAGAAGGCGACGAAGGCGGCGATCGCGCCGGTGAGGGCGACGAGGAGCCAGCGCCCGATCTCGCTCTCCGCGTTGAGAAGGCTCATCGAGACTCCGGTATTCTTCAGCCACCTGAGCGTGAAGAAAGGCAAGACTTCGACGGTCGCGCGGTGCGGCAACTGAAGCGGGTAGGTCACCACCCATTTCACCGCCTGGTCGACGACGAATACCGCCGCCGCCACCGACAGGCCGGCGGTCCGGTTCCTCCTCAGCCGCTCCGAATCGCTCAACAGATCAACCATTCACAACCCCCTCGCAGCGGGCGCAAAGGCCCCCGTCTTGAACTTCTGGAAGATATCGCCAGCAGCGACCGCATTTATCGAAGGAGGTCGTATCAGCGATGACGACAGCTAAATCAGAAGTACCCTCTCGCACGCCGTCGTGAACCCCAGGTCCGAGGCTCCATTCGTATTTGGAGTCCCAGCCCGAGATGATCGCTACCTCGGAAAAGTCTGTGCTGTGTAAGAGCGAGATGTCGTGTTGGTCCTGCAATCCGATGTGGACATGAGCTTCTAAGCTCGAGCCAATTTTCTTATCCCTCCGCATTGGCTCAACGGCGGCGGTCACCACAGAACGAATTTCGCGAACACGATGCCAGCGCGCTCCAAGCGCCTCGTCCCTCCAGCCCGAGTCGATTTCTGGCCATTCGAGCAGATGCACCGAGCCGTTCTCGTCCGGATAACGGGTCTGCCAGACTTCCTCGGTGGTGAAGCACAGGATCGGCGCCATCCACCGCACCAAGGCGTGGAACACCGTGTCGAGCACGGTTCGATAGGCCCGCCGCTTGGGCGACGAAGGTGCGTCGCAATAGAGGCTGTCCTTGCGGATATCGAAGAAGAAGGCGGAAAGATCGTCATTGGCGAAATTGGAGATGAGCCGGACGTAGCGGTTGAATTCGAAGCCCTCGATCGCTTCCCTCAGCTCCACATCGAGCTCGGCCAGGCGGTGTAGCACCCAGCGCTCCAGCTCCGGCATCGCGGCCGCCGGCACCCTTTCGGCTTCGTCGAAGCCGGCAAGGGCTCCGAGCAGATAGCGGAAGCTGTTCCTGAGCTTGCGATAGGCGTCGGTGGTGGTGGCGAGCACTTCCTTGCCGATCCGTACGTCCTCGAAATAGTCGGTCGAGGCGGTCCACAGCCGCAATATGTCGGCGCCGCTTTCCTTGAGGATGGCGAGGGGATCGACGGTGTTGCCGAGACTCTTGGACATCTTGCGCATGTTCTGGTCGAGCGCGAAGCCGTGGGTCAGCACCGCCTCGAACGGCGCCCGGCCGCGGGTGCCGCAGCTCTCCATCAGCGACGATTGGAACCAGCCGCGATGCTGGTCGGAGCCTTCGACGTAGAGGTCGGCGCGAACGCCTTCGCCGTAGCGCGCCTCGATCACGTAGCTATGGGTCGATCCGCTGTCGAACCACACGTCGAGGATGTCGGTGACCGGTTCATAGTCCTCGAAGCTGTAGCCGTTGCCGAGCATCGCCCGGTGGTCGGCGCCGAACCAGGCGTCGGCGCCGCCTTCGTGAAAGGCCCGGATGATCCGCGAATTGACCACCGCGTCCCTCAGATATTCCCCGGTCTGGCGATGGACGTAGAGCGCGATCGGAACCCCCCAGGCGCGCTGGCGGCTGATCACCCAGTCCGGCCGCCCTTCGACCATGGCGCGGATCCGGTTCTTCGACTTCTCCGGCACCCAGCGGGTCTCGTCGATGGCGCGGAGGGCGGTGGCTCTTAGCCCTTGCCCCCTCTCCCCTTCAGGGGAGAGGGTTGGGGAGCGGGCCTGTGAAGTCACCGCTTCCCCCTCTGCTTCGCCGCTGCGCGGCTCTTCCTCTCCCCTGAAGGGGAGAGGGGCTTTTGGACCATCCATCGGGATGAACCATTGCGGCGTCGCCCGGAAGATAACCTTCGCCTTCGACCGCCAGCTGTGCGGATAGCTGTGGCGGAAGTCGGCCGACGCCGCGAGCAGCCCGCCCGCCTCGCGAAGCCCGGTGCAGATCGGCCCGTCGGGCGCGTTGAACTTGGCGTTGATGACGGAGCCGAGCCCGCCCAGCCACTCCCAGTCGCCCCGGTAGAAGCCGCCGCCGTCGACCGCGAAGACAGGATCGATGCCGTTTGCCTTGCACAGCAGGAAATCGTCCTCGCCATGGTCGGGCGCCATGTGGACGAGGCCGGTGCCCTGCTCGGTGGTGACGAAGTCGCCGGGCAGGAAGGGGCGGGGCTTGGCGAAGAAGCCGCCGAGCGCGTGCATCGGGTGGCGGGCGACGGTGCCGGCTAGGTCGGAGCCTTTGAATCTGGCGATAACCTCGGCACCTTCAACGTTGGCCCGTTCGCCCAGTGCTCCGACTAATGGCTCTGCAACCAGGAGCTTGTTTTTGTTCTGAGCTTCAGGAACCTGAGGGTCACCCCATCGAAAGCTGCTCGTGTAGCGCACCAGAACATAGTCAATGTCGGGACCAAAGGCCAAAGCTTGGTTGACCGGGATCGTCCAGGGCGTCGTCGTCCAGATCACCGCATGAGCGCCGACCAGCTCCTCGATCGGGCTCTCTGTGATTTCGAACGCCACGTCGATCTGGGTCGACGTGATCTCCTCATACTCGACCTCGGCCTCGGCCAGGGCCGTCTTCTCGACCGGCGACCACATGACCGGCTTGGCGCCGCGGTAAAGCTGGCCGCTTTCGGCGAACTTTAAAAGCTCCTCGACGATCTTGGCCTCGGCCTCGAACTTCATCGTCAGATAGGGGTCGTCCCATTCGCCCATCACGCCCAGGCGCTGGAACTGCTCGGACTGGATGGCGACCCATTTTTCGGCATAGGCCCGGCATTCGGCGCGGAATTCCTTCGGCGGCACCTCATCCTTGTCGAGCGTCTTCTTGCGATACTGCTCCTCGATCTTCCATTCGATCGGAAGGCCGTGGCAGTCCCAGCCCGGCACGTAGGGCGCGTCCTTGCCCAGCAGGGACTGAGATCGGACCACCATGTCCTTGAGGATCTTGTTCATGGCGTGGCCCATGTGAATATCGCCGTTGGCGTAAGGCGGGCCGTCGTGGAGGATGAAGCGCTCCCGGCCGGCGCGGGCCTCGCGAAGCCGCTTGTAGAGCCCCATCTGCGCCCAGCGCGCGAGGAGGAGCGGCTCCTTGGCGGCAAGGCCGGCTTTCATCGGAAAGTCGGTCTTCGGAAGGAAGACCGTGTCGCGGTAATCGGGTTTTTCGGACATTGGCGGGGGATTAGCCGGGAAGGCGGGGAATGGGAACACCCAGTTCCCCGGCGAAGGCCGGGGCCCAGGCAAGGCGCCGAACCGGGCCCCGGCCTTCGCCGGGGAACTTACCGCTCCAAAGCCCGTCCCACGTTGTAGAAATCCTCGATCCACAGATAGCCGCGGAAGTCGCGCGGGACCTTGTCGAGCTGTTCGGGGCGGTTGAGGCCGAGGGCGCCCTTCTTCTCATAGTCTCCGGTGAGGATGACCTTGGTGCCGGCTCCCTGCATCCGGACGAGGAAGCGCTTGGGCCAGCCCCAGATCGCCCATTGGTAGTTGAGCGGGACCATCACCGTCGTGTTCCGGCACGAAGCCGGGATATGGGTAGTCCAGCCGAACTTCACATAATCGGTCAGGCACGCCTTCGTATCCTGGACGGTGAAGGCCCAGGCGCCGGGCGCGAGCTGCCTGACCCGGCTTATGACGCGGGGATCGCCGTAGAAGCCGAACCGATCGTCGATCTTCGCGCCGGCGCGGCGAAGCGCGGCGAGAAGCGTATCGGCGTCGTCGGGATCCTTGCTCTTGAACTGGAAGATAAGCCGCATCTGGGGAACTTCGCGAAGCACCTCCTCGACCGTTGGCATGCCGCCGACGCCCTTGCCGCGAAGCGGGTGGGTCTTGCCGCCGTCCGGCGTGTAGCCGTAGCCGACGTCGAGCTTCTTGAGCTGCGCCAAAGTGAGATCGCGGACGGCGCCATGTCCCTCGGTGCGGCAATCGACGGTCCAGTCGTGGAAGGCGACCATTTGGCCGTCCCGGGTCGGGTGCACTTGGAGCGCGATCGCGCCAGCGCCGAAATGCCGTGCGTTGGTGAAGGAGCGAAGCGTGTTGTCGATGAAATCGTGGTCGGAAGGAAGCATCCGCTCGGCCGTGCAGGTTTCGTCGGTGATTCCTCCATGCCGGATTTGCTGCGCGACCCCGCGATGGGCGACGAGGATCAGCGGGGCGCTGAGGCGAGGCGCGAGCCAGGACGCATTGACCAGCGACACGGTCACCGCGAAGGCGGCGATTCCGGTTCCCGCCCATTGCCAGATCTTCATCGTGCAAGCCTCCGCCGAGCCTCGTCGCAATCCAGCGCCACCTGAGCCTTGAGAGCGTCGAGGCTGTCATATTTCGCCTCCGGCCGAAGGAAGTCGACCAGCTCTATTTCGATGGTCCGCCCATAAAGATCGCCTTCGAAATCAAAGAAATAGGGCTCGAGCAGCTCCTTGGGCGGCTCGAAGGTCGGCCTCACGCCCAGATTGGCGGCGCCGTCCAGAAGCTGCCCGTCGGCCAGCCGCCCCCTCACCGCGTAGATTCCGAAGCGCGGCCGCAAATAGGAGCCGAGCGCGATGTTGGCGGTGGGATAGCCGATTTCGCGGCCTCTCTTGTCGCCATGCTCGACCACGCCCTCGATCGCGAAGGGACGGGTGAGCAGTCGCGCCGCAGCCCTGCAATCGCCGGCCTGGAGCGCGTCGCGGATCCGGCTCGACGAGATCGGGCCCTCGCCGTCGGAAACCGGCCCCACCGAATCCACTGAGAAGCCAAGTCGGTCTCCCGCCTCGGCGAGAATCTCGACATTGCCGCCGCGTCCCCGGCCGAAGGTGAAGTCCTCGCCGGTCACCACCCCGGCGGCTCCGATCAGCTCGATCAGGTTCCCGGCGATGAAGGCTTCCGCCGAAGTCGCGGCCAGAGCGGTCTCGAAGCGAAAGACGATCATGGCGTCGGCGCCCGCGGCGGCGAACAGGCGCTGGCGCTGGTCGAGGCTGGTCAGCCGGAAAGGCGGGGTCTCGGGCCGGAAGAAGCGGACCGGGTGGGGATCGAAGGTCGCGACCAGGACCGGCCGGCCCTCCGCCCGGCCGCGCTCGACCGCGCGTCCGACCACCGCCTGGTGGCCGGAGTGGAATCCATCGAAATTGCCGAGCGCGACGATGCCCCCGCGAAGCGCCTGCGGAACCGCCGAGCCGCCGTCCAGCCGCTCCATGGGCGCCGTATAGGAGAGGGGGAGGGGGCGGTAAATCGTCATTGCGAGGAGCGAAGCGACGAAGCAATCCAGCTTCAGGCGCCGGCGCCGCTGGATTGCTTCGCTTCGCTCGCAATGACGGTCAGGGCAATTGCGCCAGCAACCTCAGCGTGTTCCCGCCCATCACCTTGGCGATCTCCTCGTCGGTGAAGCCGCGGTCGATCAGGGCCTGGGTGACGTTGATCAGCCCCGACGCGTCGAAGCCCGTGGTCACCGCTCCGTCGAAGTCGGACCCCAGGCCGACATGGTCGATCCCGACCAGGTCGCGGACATGGGCGATGGCGGCGGCGATCGCGGCGGGCCTCAGATCGCAGACCGCCGCGTCCCAATAGCCGATGCCGACGATTCCGCCGGTTCGCGCCACCCCGCGAATCTCCTCGTCGGTGAGGTTGCGGTTGACCTTGCAGGTCGCCTGCACCCCGCCGTGGCTGGAGACGACCGGCCGCCGCGCCATCGCCAGCACCTCGGCGACGGTGGCGTGGCTGGAATGGGCGAGGTCGACGATCATCCCGCGCCGCTCCATCTCGCGCACCACCTGGCGGCCGAGCGGGGTGAGGCCGCCTTTCCTCAGGCCGTGCATCGATCCGGCGACCTCGTTGTCGAAGAAATGGGCGAGGCCGGCCATCCGGAAGCCCGCCGCATGGAGCCGACCGAGATTGTCGAGGCGGCCTTCCAGATTCTGGAGCCCCTCGATCGAGAGCAGGGCGCCGGTGACCTTGCGGCCGGCGGCGCGGTCGGCGAGCAGCCGCCGGATGTCGGCGCCGTTCCTGACGATCCTGAGGCGCCCGCTCGAGCCGGCTTCGGCGCGGCGAAGCTTCTCGGCGTGCCAGAGCGAGCGTTGGAGGAGCGAATTCCAGGTCCGCGTCGGCTGCAGCTGGGCGATGGCGAGGGTCGTGATGTTGTCGGTATCGGCGCCGTTGCCATCGTAATTCTGGTTTTTGGGAGTCTTCGTCACCGACGAGAAGATCTGGAGCGCGACATTGCCCGCCTCGAGCCGGGGCAGGTCGACCTGGCCGCGCCCCGACCGGTCGAGCAGCCCGCGCTGCCAGAGCAAGGTGTCGGCATGCATGTCGGCGATGGCGAGGCGCGGGTGGAGGGCGCGGGCTCGGGCGGAGAGGGCCGGAAGCGGAGTCGCCGCCACCTTGTTCATCCCGCTTTCGACGATGCCCGGGCCAAAGAGGAGGAAAGCGCCGACGGCGATGACGAGGAGGGCAAGAAGCCCGTAGATGAATTTGCGCATGATCCCCCCGGAGCTTTCGGAGGGCTATACCCGCCCAGCCCGTCATGCTGAACTTGTTTCAGCATCCAGCGCCGAGCCGCCGCGCGGCTGGAGGACTGGACCCTGAAACGAGTTCAGGGTGACGGCGACGGGACGCCTCGTTCCAACCTGACGAAGCTGTAGCCCGGATGGTCCTCCCTCGACGCCTCCCGCCATTCGGCGGGATCGAAGTCGGGCAGGAAGGTGTCGGCGTCCGGCTCGTCATGCACTTCGGTCAGCTCGACCGAGTCAGCGCGGGGCAGGAACAGCGCGATGATCTCGCTTCCGCCGATCACCGAGACCCGCTCACCGGCCGTCAGGGCCAGGGCCTCGTCCACCGAGTCCGCGGTCTCGGTCCCTTGAGCGCTCCACGCCGGGTCGCGGGTCAGCACGATGTGCCGCCGCCCCGGCAACGGCCCGGGAAGGCTGTCGAAGGTGCGGCGCCCCATCACCATCGCGGTCCCCATGGTCACCGCCTTGAAATGCTTGAGATCCGCGGGAAGCCGCCAGGGCAGGCCGCCGTTCAGCCCGATTGCGCCGTTCGCGGCGCGGGCGACGACGATCGTCACGCTCAAACCGCCACCTCCGCCTTTATGTGCGGGTGGGGGTCGTAGCCGACGATCTCGAAATCTTCGTACTGATATTGGTCGATCGCCTCGGGCTTGCGCAGGATGTTGAGCCGGGGCAGGGGCCTGGGCTCCCTCGTCAGCTGAAGCCGGGCCTGCTCCAGGTGGTTCGAATAAAGGTGGCAGTCCCCGCCCGTCCATACGAACACTCCGGGCTCGAGCCCGCATTGCTGGGCGAGCATGTGGGTCAGCAAAGCGTAGCTTGCGATGTTGAACGGGACCCCCAAGAAGGCGTCGGCGCTCCTTTGATAGAGGTGGAGGTTGAGCCGGCCGCGGGCGACCTGGGTCTGGAACAGGCAGTGGCAGGGCGCCAGGGCCATGCGCTCGATCTCGGCCGGGTTCCAGGCGGAGACGATCTGGCGGCGGGAGGCCGGATCGCTTTTGATCTGCGCGATGAGATTGGCGATCTGGTCGACATGGGCTCCGTCCGGCCCTTCCCAGTCGCGCCACTGCTTGCCGTAGACGGGGCCGAGCTCGCCCCCTTCGTCCGCCCACTCGTCCCAGATGCGGACCCGGTTCTCCTTCAGCCAGGCGATGTTGGTCTCGCCGCGAAGGAACCACAGCAATTCGAGGACGATCGAGCGAAGATGGAGCTTCTTGGTGGTCAGCAAGGGAAAGCCCTCGGCGAGGTCGAAGCGCATCTGGTGGCCGAAAACGGCGAGGGTGCCGACCCCCGTCCGGTCATTCTGCTCGGCGCCTTCGTCGAGGATTCGGGAGAGTAGCTGGAGATAGGGCTGCATGGGGGGACTATGGCGGGTTCCGCGCCGTTCGTCATCCCGGCGATAGCCGGGACCCCAGGTTGAAAGAGGCGCCCTTGCTCAACCAGGTCCCGGCTTTCGCCGGGATGACGATCAGCCTTTCGCCCGAGCCTTCCTGACCGCGTCGCGGAGGGCTTCGAAGCCGACCGCGCCCTGGAAGATCTGGTCGCCGACGACGAAGGTCGGCGTTCCGCTCGCCTCCAGGCTCCGGGCGAGCTGGAAGTTTCGCCCGAGCTCGCCATCGGTGGCGGCGGGGGGAAGGTCGCCGGCCAAAGCGACGGCGGCCCGGGCCTTGGCGACGGCCTCCGGGCTGGGCCGGCCGGCGGCGAACAAGGCGTCGTGGAAGGGCTTGAAGCGTCCCGCCCGGGCGGCCGCCAGGCTGGTCCGGGCGGCGGCTTCGCTGTCCGGCCCGAGCACCGGCCATTCGCGCCACACCACCTTCAGCTTCGGATCCTCGCGGAGCAGCCGATCCACGTCGGCATTGCTCTTCCGGCAGAAGCCGCAGGCATAATCGAAGAACTCGACGAGGACGACGTCGCCATTGGCGGCGCCGGCCCAGGCGCCGGCGAAGGGCGTCTCGAGGGCGGCGCGATTCGCCGAGACCATCCGCGCCGCCTCGCGCTCCCGAAGCTTGTCCATCGCTTCGGGAAGCACCTCTGGATTTTCGAGCAGATAGTCGCGGACCGACTGGCGCGAGGCGTAAGCGACGGCTCCGCCGCCGACGACCGCTCCGAGCAGGCCGGCCGCGAGCGCCGTCTTCCAGCCTCCGAAACCGTTGCGCGAGGCGGTTCGGGCCGGCGCCGGTTCAGTCGTCACGATTCTTGTGCTTCTTCTTGTCGACCTCGGTGCGCGAGACCATCGCGATGTCCTGGGCACGAAGCCAGTCGGGGGTTCCGCTAGGGACCGTCTTCAGCGCCTGCTCGGCATTGACCAAGGCGAGGCGCGGCTCGCCCTGGAGGTTGTAGCGCTCGGCCGTGGCGAGCGCGGCGCGACCGGGATCGCCCTCGCGGTCGTAGACGATTCCGAGCTGATACCAGGCGAAGGGGTTCGAATTGTCGCGGCTGATCGCGGCCCGAAGCACCCGCTTGGCCTCGTCATAATTTTCGGGCGTCTCGGTGGAGATGAGCGCGTGGCCGAGCAAAGCGGAGATGAGGGGCTGGTCCGGAGCGTATTTGACCGCCTGGCGCAGCGTCCCGAGCGCCTCGCCGGGCCGGCCGGATTCAAGCAGGATCTGGCCCTTCAGCTCGAGGAAATAGGGGTCGTTCGGCGCTTCGATGAGAAGGCTGTCGGCCTCGGCCAGCGCTTTGTCCGGATAGGCGCTCTTGTGCCAGGCATAAGCCCGGGCGTAGCGGGCCGGAACGCTCTTGTTGCTCTCCGGATAGACGGTCCGGGTTCGGGTCGGGTCTTCGACATAGCCGAAGAGCTTGGCCTTGACGCGCTGGAAGCGGGCTTCGAGCCTGGGATCGGTCGGGGTGTTCCAGCCGGGGGCGTTCTTCACCGTCTGCTCGAGGGCGGCGACGCGCTCTCCGGTCAGCGGGTGGGTGCGCATATAGCCATTGTCCTGGGGGATGGCGTAGCGGAACTCCTGGTTCTGAAGCTTCTTGAAGAAGCTGAGAATGCCCTTCCCGCTGGTGCCGGACTTGGCGAGGAAGCTGGCTCCGGCGGCGTCGGCCGACGATTCCTGGGTTCGGCTGTAGGCGAGGAACTTGCCCATCGCCGCCTGCTGGCCCGCCGCCATCACGCCCATTCCGGCCTCGCCGGCTCCGGCCGCCATCGCCGCCGCGCCGAGGACCAGCGAGAGGAGCATGATCCCGGTGGCGACCTTGACGCCTTCCTGGATCCGGATGACATGGCCGCCGGTGATGTGGCCGACCTCGTGGGCGATGACGCCCTGCACCTCGTTGGCGTTGTCGGCGGCGGCGATCAGCCCCGAATGGATGTAGACGATCTGGCCCCCGGCGACGAAGGCGTTGATCGACTTGTCCTGGAGGAGAACGATCTGGACATTCTCCGGCCTCAACCCCGCCGCGATCAGAATCGGCCGCGATATGTCCTTGAACAGCGCTTCGGTCTCCGCGTCGCGAAGGACCGACTGCGCCGCCGCCGGGCGGGCCGCCAGGCCGAAGCTCAATATCAGGAGAAAGGCGAGGCGGGCGGCAAAGACGCTCCACCTTCTCAGGGCAACACTTGCTTCAGCCATGCCGCATCCTATCCCTTTGCGGGGCTGAACCTGACATGAGCGCGCCGGCCTGATGCAAGCGCGCCCATGTTTAGTCCGTCAGGCCCCGAAAGTGCGCTGCCACCAGCCTCGGCGCGGTTCGCCGCCGTCGCCGGCATCGCCGCCGTCATTGGCTTCGGCCGGAGCTTCCGCCGCCGCCCCGTCGCGGTCGTTCGCCGCCTCGGGGGCCGGAGCTTCGGCCGGAGCCTCGGCTTCCGCCACTTTCTTGCGGCGGGTCCGCTTCGGCTTGGCCGGCGCTTCCTCTTCGGCCGCGGCCGGGGTCTCTGCCGGCGGAACGGGTTCGGCTTCGACGGCCGTGACCGGAGCTTCGGGCGCCGGAGCGGCTTCCGCCGCCTGCGCCGGAGCCTCGTCCTTGCGGCGGGCCCGGGGACGGCGCCGGCCCTTGGGCTTCTCCTCGGTCTCGGCCGCGGGCTCGGGAGCGGCCTCGGCCGTTTCGACGGCCTCGGCAATCTCGGCGGTCACGACCTCGGGCGAGGGCGCATATTGGCGTTCGGGCTGATCGGTCTCTGGCACTTCCGCCGCCCCCCGGGCATCCTCGCGCTCGGTCGGCTCGGCGCCTTCCTCGCCCTCCCTGCGGCGACCGCCGCGACGGCCGCGCCGGCGCCGGCGCTTGCGGCCGCGGTCGTCGCTTTCTTCACGGGATTCGCGGCTCTCGCGGCTTTCCGGACGGCGCGAGCGCTCGTCGGCTTCCGCCTCCTCGGGCTCCTCGAATTCCTCTTCCTCGTCGGCGAGGTCCTCGGCGAACTCCTCCTCGTCGAGCTCGGGCTCGACGATCCGCTCGACCCGCGGCCGCGCCGCCGGCGGCGGTCCGAAGGATTCGACCGCCATCTTGGCGCCTTCGAAGCTTTCCTCGATCAGGACTTCGATGATCACGCCGTAGCGCGCCTCGATCTCGCCGATCTCGCCGCGCTTGCGGTTGAGCACATAGACCGCCGCTTCGCGACCGGCGCGGAGGACGATTCGGCTGCCGCGGCCGCGGCCGGCTTCCTCCTCGAGCATCCGAAGGGCGGATAGCCCCGCCGACGAGGCGGTGCGCATCAGCCCGCTGCCCTCGCAATGCGGGCAGGGCCGGGTCGAGGCCTCGAGAACGCCTGTGCGAAGCCGCTGGCGGCTCATTTCCATCAGCCCGAAGGACGAGATCCGGCCGACCTGGATGCGGGCTCGATCGTTCTTCAGCGCGTCTTTCATCGCCTTCTCGACCTTGCGGATATGGCCGTTCGATTCCATGTCGATGAAGTCGATGACGACGAGGCCCGCCATGTCGCGAAGGCGAAGCTGGCGGGCGATCTCGTTGGCGGCCTCGATATTGGTCGCGTAGGCGGTCTGCTCGATATTATGCTCGCGGGTCGACCGGCCCGAGTTGATGTCGATCGAGACCAGGGCCTCGGTCGGGTTGATCACCAGATAGCCGCCGGATTTCAGCTGGACCACCGGCTGGTACATTGCGGCGAGCTGGTCCTCGGCGCCGTAGCGCTGGAAGAGCGGCACGGTGTCGACGTAATTCGCCACCCGCTTGACGTGGCTCGGCATCAGCAGCTTCATGAACGATCGGGCGGCCTTGTAGCCGTCCTCGCCCTCGACGATGACCTCGTCGATGTCGCGATTGTAGATGTCGCGAATGGCCCGCTTGATGAGGTCGCTGTCGCCGTAGATCAGGGCCGGCGCCGAGCTTCCGAGGGTGCGGTCGCGAATCTCGTCCCAGAGGCGGGCGAGATAGTCGAAGTCGCGCTTGATCTCGGTCTTGGTGCGCGACAGGCCGGCGGTGCGCACGATGCAGCTCATGCTGTTCGGCAGCGAAAGGTCCGACATGATCTGCTTGAGGCGCTTGCGGTCCGCCCCGTTCGAGATCTTGCGGCTGATGCCGCCGCCGTGGCTGGTGTTCGGCATCAGCACGCAATAGCGGCCGGCCAGCGAGAGATAGGTGGTGAGCGCGGCACCCTTGTTGCCGCGCTCCTCCTTGACGACCTGGACGAGAAGCACCTGGCGGCGGCGGATGACGTCCTGGATCTTGTAGCGGCGGCGCAGATTCTGGCGCTTGCGGCGAAGCTCGTCGGCGGCATTCTCCTCGGGCGCGCTCTCGGCGGCTTCGGGCTGGGCCGGTGCGGCCTCGTCGCCCTCCTCGCCCTCGTCGTCGGAGTCGGCGAAGCCGTTCTGGCCGCCGCCGTCGGTGAAGCCCCGGGCGTGGTCATGCTCGTCGTCGTCGTGATCGTCGCGATCTTCGTAGCGCGCGTCCTCGGCAGCGCGCAGGCGCTCTTCTTCGGCGGCGTGCTCGGCCTCCTCGCGGAGCAGGGCCTCGCGGTCCTCGCGCGGGATCTGGTAGTAATCGGGATGGATCTCGCTGAAGGCGAGGAAGCCGTGGCGGTTGCCGCCATAGTCGACGAACGCCGCCTGCAGCGACGGTTCGACGCGGGTCACCTTGGCTAGATAGATATTCCCCTTGAGCTGCTTGTGCTCGGCGGATTCGAAGTCAAATTCCTCGATCCGGTTTCCCTTGACCACGGCCACCCGGGTTTCTTCCTGGTGGCGCGCGTCGATCAACATGCGCATTGTCATTGAAGTCACTCCACGCGCGCCGTGCCGGCCTTGCGGCGGCGGCGCCAGGCGCGCGTTCGAATATGGACGAAGGCGCGCGCCCGCTGGCGCTCGCCTTCACTGTCCGGGTTGAAAAGAAAAAATTCGCCTCTGCTGCGTCAGGCAGGCCGGCGGAAATGCCCGGCCGCAATGCCCCGGCCGCAATGCCCCGCTCCGTTCGGGAGGGCAGCGTGTGGGGGGAAATATGCCTCATGCAGCGTCAACCTTGGTGGCCGGCAGGAAAGCCGGCGCATATTTCAGCGCGGGAGGCGAAGGAAAGTCGCTCCTTCGACGGCGTGCCGAGCCCGGTAGCTAGCATCTGCCATAAGCAGCGGCAACCGGTATCGGCGACCCTGAGCGGGACAGCTTATTCGGCCGGGGCCGCCGCATTGGCCTCGGCCGAAGCGGCCTTGTCGGCTTCCTGGCGGGCGCGCATCGCGTCGCCGCGATGGGCCCTCGCGGCCATCGCGTCCCAGGCCGCCGCGGCGCGCAGGCAGCGGTCGCGGACATTGTCGAGGGTCGCGGCTTCGGCGTCGGCGCGCGCCTCGGCGGCTCGGGCCAGATAGAATTCGAGCTGGCTGGACATGGCGCGCCTTCTGTTCGGAATCGGCGGCGAAGTCCAGCGCTGGGTGACGAATCCCGTCTCAAGTTGGAACCGGAAGCGAAGTGTGACCGCCGTCACGGCGGCCGTGCCGGCTTCGCCCTAGGAAGGGGATCGAGCCCGCGAAGGAGAATGAAGATGTCGAAGCTCAAGATCGATGGGATTCCAGGCGCCGCGCGGCCGCGCCGCCGCATGAGGTTCGTCCTGAGGTCAGGACTGCTGATCGCGGCCGCCGCGGCCGGCACCGCTCAGGCCCAGAAAGTCACCAGCAACATCTACAGCGACGACGAATTCAAGGTCTTCATCAGCACCAGCCCCACCACTGCCGGGATAGAGTTCGCACAGGGCGCGGGCTGGGCCGTGCGGTTCCAGGACGACCTGTATCTCTATGCCGGCGCGACCACCTATTACCTGCATGTCTGGGTGCGCGACATAGGCGGGGGGCCGACAGGCTTTCTCGGCGAATTCCACCTGACCAATCATCGCGGCTGCCGCTTCGCCAACGGCGGGCCGAGCTTGCTCACCGGCGTGAACGGTTATTGGAGGGTGTCCGACCGCCAACCCGTTTCGACTCCTCTTACCGGAGGACCGATCGCCTCGGTGCCCTACTTCAACAATGTCATTCCCGCCTTCGCGCCGGCGAAGTTCACGCCGACCGACCTCGGTGCCAACACCACCAGCGGCAATGGCTGGCCCTCGGCTCCGACGCCCAAGCCGTTCGCGGGGGTGAGTTCCTCTGCCCACTGGATCGGCAGTCCCGGCAAGAGTGCCGGACCCGAAATGTGGTTCACCACGACGATCACATGCAAGACGGCGACCCTGCCGACGAACGTCGACCCCAATTGATCGGCGCCGGCCGGGAGAGCCCGGCCGGCCTCAATGATAGAAATAGGGATCGAGCACCCGGACCTCGTGGATGGCGTCGACCGGAACCCCGTTCTTCGCGCCGACGCTTCGGATCGCCTCGGGCGAGGGCGCGTCGTAGACGCAGAAGGTCTTCGTCTTGTCGGCCGAGACGTAGCTGTGCACCCAGCTCACGCCTTCCTCGGCATTGGTGGCGACGATCGCGGACAGCGCCTGCGCCCCGTCGCGTCGGCGGGGACATGGAGACCGTCGGGAAAGGTGCGTTCGACCATGTAGCGGGGCATATCGGTTCCTCCTGCAGTCGCCGCCCGCCCTTACCACGTTGGCGCCTCCCCCGGAACCGCGGGAGGTCCTACAGCGGCCGGCCCGCGGCGCAGGCCTCGAGCTCCGCGGCGTCATGGGCGCAGACCAGCTTCACTTGCCCCGCCCGTTCGACCGACAGTGCGCGGAGCCGGGCCTGGTTGGCGAGACGGCGTTCGCGGTCGACCTCCATCATGGTCTGGTAGGCGCGAAGGCCCGGGGTGCATTTGCGGTCGGCGCGGCGGACTTCGTGGCGATAGAAATAAGCGTCGCCGGCGTGGAGCAGCCAGCCGTCGGCGCCGCGATCGACCGCGATTCCGGCATGGCCCCAGGTATGGCCGGGCAAGGGCACCATCAGGATCTCCGGCGGCAGGCCGGCCAGGGCCCGAACCGCCTCGAAGCCGAACCAGGGCTCCCCCGACGGGCCGGCGTAGCGCTGCCAGTCGCGGACCTCGTCGAACTGGGACGGTCGGTAGCGGTTGCGGGGCACGAAGCCGCGGCGTGGGCCGGTCGCCTCCTCGAACTCGCGCGCCATGACGTGAATCATGGCCCTGGGGAAATCCTCGAGCCCGCCGGCATGATCGAAGTCGAGATGGGTGAGGAGGATGTGGCGGACGTCGGCGGCCTTGAAGCCGAGGACCTCGATCTGTCGGACCGCGGTCTCGGATTCGCGAAGCCGGATGTTGAGCATCGTGCGCATCGCCCGGGTGATCCGCGGGTGCGGCGGCCGGTGCGGGTGGGCGACGTCCTTGAGGCCGTAGCCGGTATCGACGAGGATCAGGCCGCTGTCATGCTCGATCAGCAGGCAGTGACAGACCAGATGGCCGAGCGGGCCGAGGCTGCGGCCGTCGAACAGGGCGCCGCCGACCGGGCAGTCGGTGCCGCAATTGAGATGATGGATGCGCATCGCCGAGCCTTTCCTTCGCAGCCCGCCCCGGGACGGGCCGTGTCGCGAAAGGCCCGGCGGGCGCCATAACCTGGGTCAGTCCCTGAGCGCGGCGGAGACCTTGCCGCCGTTTTTCTCGAGCTCCGCCATGACCTGCTTGTGGAGCCAGATGTTCATCTCGGCGCTTCCGTCCTTGGCGCCCGAATAGCCGAGCTCGGTGGCGAGCTCCTTGCGGTTGGCGAGGCTCGGGTCGAGGTCGAGCAGCTTCATCAGGTCCACGATCGAGGATTCGTAGTTGAGCTTCTCGCCTTTCCTGGAGGCGAGATCCGCGAGGACCGCGTCGACGTCGACGTCGACCGGCTGGGCCTGGGCCTGGGCCTGGGGCGCCGCGGCGGGCTGGTTCATCTGCGGCATCGCCTGGGACTGGGCCTGGGTCTGGGCTTGGCCGGGCTGCGCCGCGGGAGTGGCCTTGTGGCCGAAGATGGCGTTCTTGATCGCGCCGAAGATACTCATGCTCACTCTCCTCTTGGGGATGCGGCGCCGGCGCCGCAGCGGGTGAATGAGCAAGTAGCGCCGAAGTTGCGTCCCGGGCCGGCGAAGGCGGCGAATCGGTGCCGGGACCGGACCGGGTTTCCGGCACGGCCGCGCACGAAAAACAAGGCCGCGCACGAAAAAGGGGCGCCGCCGAAGCGACGCCCCTCTTTTGGGAACCGTTAGGGCTTAGGCGCTCTGCAGGTTGACGGCGCTGGTCTTGCCGCGCTGGTCCTGCTCGAGATCGTAGCTGACGCGCTGATCCTTGTTGAGCGTGGTCATGCCGGCGCGCTCGACGGCCGAGATGTGCACGAACGCGTCGTTGCCGCTGCCCTCGGGCTGGATGAAGCCGTAGCCCTTGTCGAGGTTGAAGAATTTTACGGTGCCGATCGGCATGGTGTTTTCCTTTGGTATAAGTGCCGGCGGCACCGGAGACGGCCGCGCCGGGCTTTAGAAGCGTTGAGAGAAGGAAATACCAACCGAAGAAGGAAATGTCCGTCGCATGCGACTTTAGCCCGGACCTTATGCCCGATTTCGGGCCTGGGTGCAAATTGGGGGCGATCGGAACGGTTTTGTCGCTCTTCAACCGGAGGCCGGCGAAAGGGGATCGTCAGCCACCGTCTTCATCGTCGCGCGAATCGAGACCGAAGAAAAAGGCGTCGCGCCGGGCTTCGGCGAGGGTCCGCTCGGCGGCAAGCTCCTCCGCCGATTCCGCCGCGTCCTCGGCCAGATCGGCGTCGATCACCGCCTGCTCGGCCGGCGACAGCGTCCGCCGGTAGTCGCGATCGCCATATTCGCCGTCCTCGTCGCCTTCGAAGCCCGGCGGCGGCGGGAAATCGGTCCACCAGCCGCCGTCGACCTCCCAGACATGGAGGCCATCCTCGTCGTCGATTTCGGCCTCTCCGCCGAGGTGAAGTTCATGAAGTTCATGGTCTCGCGAAAATCCGTCCTGGCTCGGCTCGGGCACGGCCGGAGCAGGCGGCTCGGGCGGCGCGAGCAAGGCGAGGCCGTCCTCGCGCCGGTCCTCGGCCACGGCGTCGAGATATTCGTCCCATCGGGCGACGAGCGCGAGGTGGGCCGCGCCTTTCTCCTCGGCGCGGTCGATCCGCGAGTCGAGCCGGGCGAGCACGGACATGGTCAGCCGGTTATCGTAGCGGTGGCGCTCGGCGACGACCGTCCCGTCCTTGTAGATGCGCTCGACGACGCCGTTGCGGGCGCGCGAATAAGCCTCGTCGGCGAGCGGCGCCCGAGCCTTGACGCAAGCGGCGTCGAGGCCGGCGGCGAACAGGGGATCGCGGTCGCGAAGGTTGTAGGCGGATTTGGCGCTCATCCCCGCGGCCTCGCAGGCCTCGATCAGCACGCCGCATTCGGCGAAGCGTTCGAGGAAGAGGCGCTTCTTCTGCGGAGTCCAGCCGTCGTGGCGGAAGTGCCGGGTCTCGGAGAAATTGTTGTCGAGATCGCGCGATTCGAGGGGATCGACGAGCGCGGGCATGTGGTCGGTGAGGAGGGGGAGGGGCCTCGTCTCGCCCAGGAGCGCGGCCTCGGCCTGGGGGTCGAGGGGCGGCTCGCTATTCTGGTTCTGTTCCACGTGTTCGACTTGACAGGAAAAAGCCTATTCATCAATAGGAATTAGCTCCGTTTCGGAGGGAAGGGGTCGAAGAAAAGGCTAGATGGCGGCGTCGCGATCGCTTGCGCGGCTGGTGCGCCGAGCGCATCATCGCCCGCGATCGGGGGAGACAGCGGGGTGGCGAGGAAATACGAACCGACGAAGCCGGCGCGTTTCGTCGTCGAGACCGTCGACGGCGTTGAGCGGATCCGGATCCGGGCCCGGCGCAACTGGCTCGTGATCGCCTTCCTTCTCTTCTGGCTGGCCGGGTGGACGATGGGGGGCGGGGCGACGCTCTTCGCTTTGATGGCCCATTTCGAACCGTTCATGCTGATCTGGCTCGCCTTCTGGGCGGTGGCCTGGCTGTTCGTCGTGGCGACGATCGCGTGGCAGCTGACCGGCGCCGAGACCCTTCGGGTGATCGGCTCCGATCTGGAGATCGGCCACGGCATCGCCGGCTTCGCCCGCCGGCGCCTGTTCCGCGGCTCGGATATAAGCGGGCTGGCCGCCCAGGGCGCTGGCGATCCCTTCAGCCGGATGTATTCGGCCTATCCGCCCTTCCTCAACTGGGCGAGGACGGGCAGCGTCAAGTTCAGCTACGGCGCCCGGACGATCCATGCGGCGGCGGGGCTGGACGAGGGGGAAGGGCGGCTGATCGTCGACCATCTGCGCCGGCGGCTGCCGCTGAGCGCGGTGGCGCCTTAGGGGGGAGGCGGTTCCTTCCCCGCGTTCCGCTGTGCCTGTGGGCAGTCTTTTTTTGGTTCGCACGAAGATCACCAAGGGCACCAAGGGGCTGAGCCTCGGCTTGCGCCGCAGGCAATTTCCGACGGCCGCGTCGAGCCCGAACCCGCCTCGAGGGGGAGCGCTTCGCGCTCAAGCCGCACGGCGCCCCTTCGACGTTGCTCAGGACAGGCTTCGTGATCTTGGTGTTCTTTGTGCGAACCCAATCTCAACCGGCCGATGCGGCCAGGCGGTGGGCGTCCCGGCGGAGAATTTCGAGGCAGTCTTCGCTGCCGGTGTTTTCCCAAGCCTGGTGGGCAGTGATGGCGTCCAGCTTGGCGGCGAGGGCGGGGAGATCGGGGGCGGGGAGTGCGAGGAGGGCGGTGAGGGCTTCGGCGTGGCGGTCAAGCAGGCGGTCGTAGATGTCCTCATCGGGCTCCGACACGGCGTTGTCGACGACGGCCTGGACTTCGTTGAAGCGGGCGAGGGCTTCCGCCCACTCGTCATCCCGGCGAAAGCCGGGACCTCCAGGAGAAGGGCTCGGAGCGGGTCTCCCCGAGGTCCCGGCTTTCGCCGGGAAGACGGAAAGGGCCGGAGAAACGCAGACAGCGCCCAGCAGCGCCCTGCGGCTGACCTTCTGCCCGCCGCGACTCACGGGTTACGGACCGCTGGCGGTCCGGAGCGCGACAGCTTATGCTGCCCGTCAGCCATCCTTCGCCTCCTTTTATCGGGAGTCGTTCGCTGGTCAGGGCCGAAGCGAGGCGGGCGCCTTGGTTCGGTTTCTCTTGTTTTCCCGTGTTACGGATAATTGAGGGGCGGGTCAATAGCCGAAATACAAAAAAGAGGCCGCGGCCGCCCGGCCACCGGCAGCGATCCAGTAAGGACCGTTCGCTGGTCCGACGATATGGAAGCGGCGATCATCGCCTGGATCGACCGCCAGCCCGACCCCAAACCCTCTCGCTCCGAAGCGATCCGGCGGCTGATCGATAAGGGGCTTCAGTCCGGCTAGCCGCCGCGATCCTCGTTTCGCCGAAAGATACTAATTTTGCATATTAAGTATCTGCGGTTGCAGGGACTTTCCCGCCTTGCATAGTCCGAGCCGGCGGCGCCGCGCGCCATGGCGGCCCGTCGGTTCGTCCGCCTACGAAGGGACTATGCCTATGACCTTCGCAGAAGCGTGCATCGCGCTTGGAGCGATGTGCGCCTTTGCGGCCTTGATCCTCAAGGTCGTGGAGGTGTCGCGCTCCAAGTAGGTGCGCCGGGCGGGGGCCGGGCAGCAAACCGGCCCCCAAACGAATTGAGCCCCGGCCGCAGCAACGACCGGGGCTCGTTTGACGAAGGTCAACGACCTATGCCACTTCGCAGAGGTTTCCGTATAGCGCGAGTGGGCGAAGTTTTCAATAGCGATGATAATCTGCCCAAAGCGGGGGGAGGGGGGGGGTCAATAGCCGATCTCGAAAAAAGACCCCGCGGCCGCCCGCGGACCGGCGAGTCCCCGACGTAGGGCGTCCGCATCCCCGTCGAGTTGGAAGCGAAGATCATGGCCTGGATCGATAGCCAGCCAGACCCCAAGCCGTCGCGCTCCGAAGCGATCCGGCGACTGATCGAGAAGGGGTTACTCGACTCCTAGGTTTATCAGCCTAGTGCCATTACGCCCGCTTGTGGACACCCCGCCAATCCTCGAAGAGAATTTGGAAAGCCGTGCGGATTGCAGCGCGTACGCCTTCTGCATCAGTTTCGACGGGTTCAGGGGGGCTAGCTATCCCTTGCGCCATTACCTTGAATTTCCCGGCACTGCGTTCAACCCTTAGCACCGACCGCTTAAGCCGCATCGTTTGGTCGTTGCCGAACACCAGTTCCTTAGCGAAGGTGGGATAATTTCGATTCAAATTGAGTTTGCTGGGCACATTGGCCTTGTCCAGCGCCTTCTGAGCGTCGCGTAGGATAGGATCCACATGGTCCGCCAT